>JANQSN010000018.1 GCA_028284045.1 Alphaproteobacteria bacterium
CACGTCGTCACCGCCAACAAGGCGCTGCTGGCGGAGAAGGGGGGCGACCTGATGGCCGCCGCCGACCTGGCCGACCGGGTGCTCGCCTACGAGGCGGCGGTCGCCGGCGGCGTGCCGATCGTCAAGGGCCTGCGCGAGGGCCTGGCCGCCAACCGCATTCACCGCATCTGCGGCATCCTCAACGGCACCTCCAACTATGTCCTGAGCGGGATGGCCAGGAGCGGCCGCGACTTCGACGAGGTGTTGGGCGAGGCGACCGATCAGGGCTATGCCGAGCTTGACCCCGGCGCCGACATCGATGGCATCGACGCCGCGCACAAGCTGGTGCTGTCGGCCCAGCTTGCCTTCAACGGCGCGATCCCCTTCTCCGCGGTCCATATCGAGGGCATCCGCGACATCGCCGCGGCCGATCACGCCTATGCGGCGGAACTGGGCTACCGGGTCAAGCTGTTGGGCATCGCCGACAGGACCGGCGACGGGGTCAGCCTGCGCGTGCATCCCTGCCTGATCCCGGCGGGCCACCCGATCGCCGCGGTCGACGGGGTCTTGAACGCTGTGCTGGCGGTCGGCCGGCCGATCGGCGAGCTGATGATGGTCGGGCGCGGGGCGGGCGCGGGCGCCACCGCCTCGGCGGTGATCGCCGATCTGTTGGACATCGCGCGCGGCCTGCACGCACCGCCGCTGGGCATACCGGTGCACCGGCTATCCCGTCTGGCGACGGCGCCGATCGGCGACCGCTACGGCGCCTATTACCTGCGGCTGCAGGTGATGGACCGGCCGGGCGTGATCGCGGACATCGCGGCGGTCCTGGGAGCCTGCGAGATCGGGCTGGAGGGCTTCCTCCAGCGAGGCCGGTCGCAGTCGGTGGGTGGCGCGGTGCCGGTGGTCATCACCACCTACCAGACGACGGAAGCGGCGATGCAGGCGGCGCTGGAGCGGGTCGCCGCCTTGGACGCGGTCCTGGAGCGGCCGCGGGTCATCCGGATCGAATCGTTGGACGAAGCCGCGCCGGGCGACTGAGGTGCGGGGTGCCCGAGCCGCCGTGCGGGGCGCGGGGAGAACCAGGCAGGAAGGTCGATGATCAAGCATATCGTACTGTTCAGCGCCAAACACTCAAAGGATGCCGGAACCATCAAGGCGGCATTGGAAAAAATGTCGCAGATTCCTCAAGTACTGTCCTTCAGTGTCTCGTACAATTCCAAAAGAGACAAATACTCAAAGGAAATGGATGTCGTTCTGTATTCCGAGTTCGCGAGTTGGTCGGATCTCGATGCCTATCAATCGCATCCGATCTACGAGGAAACCACGGAGTTTGTGCGACCGCTAAGAGACAAGCGGATCGTCGTCGACTACGAGGCGTGACACCGGGGGCCGATCCCTCTATGCCATTCCCAGGCAATGAGCCCTGGGGCCGGCGAGGCGAGGAGGGTGCCCGATGGACCGCAATCTGGCCTTGGAGGCGACGCGGGTCACCGAGGCGGCGGCGCTGGCCGCGGCCCGCTTCATGGGGCATGGCGACGAGCGGCTGGCCGACCAGGCAGCGGCGGCGGCGATGCGCGAGGCCCTCGACGGCCTGGCGATCCGCGGCGAGGTGATCGTCAGCGAGAAGCCGGCCAGCGACCATGACCCGCTGGCCGTCGGCCAGGTCGTCGGCACCGGTGACGGGATCCCGGTCGACCTCGCGGTCAGCCCGCTGGAGGGCGCTACCATCACGGCCACCGGCGGGCCGAACGCCTTGTCAGTGATGGCGCTGGCCAACAAGGACGGGCTGCTGCGCGTGCCCGACATCTATATGGACAAGATCGCCGTCGGTCCGGGCTTGCCCGACGGCGTGGTCGAACTCGACCGGCCGGCCGGCGAGAACCTGCGGTCGCTGGCCGACGCCCGCGGCGTCTCGGTGTCGGAGCTGGTGGTGTGCATCCTCGACCGGCCGCGCCATGGCGCGCTGATCGCCGCGGTGCGCGAGGCCGGCGCGCGGATCATGCTGATCGCCGATGGCGACGTCTCGGGCGTCGTGGCCACGACCATCCCCGACGGCATTGTCGATGTCTATCTCGGGTCGGGTGGCGCGCCGCAGGGCGTCGTCGCCGCCGCGGCGCTGGCCTGCGTCGGCGGGCAGATGCAGGCGCGCCTGGTCATCCGCGACGAGACCGACCGGCGGGCGGCGCATGATGTCGATTTCGGCGATCCGGGCCGGCTGTTGACCTTGCGCGATCTGGCGGGCGGCGAGGTGATGTTCGCCGCCACCGGCGTCACCCGCGGATCGCTGCTGCGCGGCGTGCGCCGGGCCGGAGAGCGCATGGTGACGCAATCGTTGGTCATGCGCTCGCGCACCGGAACCATGCGTTGGATCGAGGGTCATCACCGGGTGCCGCCCGGCGGGCTTGGGCCCGGCGTGGTGCACGATGCCTGACGCGGGCGCCGTCGGATCGGATCACGGGGAGCCCGAGACGTCGGCCGGGGCACCCGGGGTCAGCGGTCGGCCGTGGATCTGGCGGGCCGCCGACGGCCCGGCGGCGGAGACGATCGCCCGCCAGCATGGGCTGCCGGACCTGGTGGCCCGCGCCCTGGCCGCGCGCGGCGTCGCGCCCGACGCCGTGCCGGGTTTCCTGGCGCCGCGGCTGCGCGACCATCTGCCCGATCCGTCCTGCCTGGCCGACATGGACCGGGCCGCCGACGTGATCGCCGAGGCGATCCGCGCCCGCCGGCCGATCGCCGTGTGGGCCGACTACGACGCCGACGGCGCCACTGCCGGCGCCCTGCTATTGCGCTTCATCGAAGATCGCGGCGGCGCGCCGCCGCGGCTGCACGTGCCGGACCGGCTGAGTGAAGGCTATGGGCTGAATGCGGAGGGCCTGTGCCGCCTGGCCGCCGAGGGCACCGCCCTGGTGATCGCGGTCGATTGCGGCAGCCAGGACCGCGATGCCGTCCTGGCGGCGCGAGAGGCCGGCCTCGACCTCGTGGTGATCGACCATCACCCCTGTTCCGGCGCGCTGGCGGCGACGGCGCTGGTCAATCCCAATCGCTGCGACGGCGATCCGACGGTGCGGGATCGGCTGGGCGGGCTGGCCGCCGTCGGCGTCACCTTCCTGGTGCTGGTGGCGGCCGACCGGGCGTTGCGCCGGCAGGGGGCGGCCGGCGGCGACCTCATGAGCGGGCTCGACCTCGTGGCGCTCGGCACGGTGTGCGATGTCGTGCCGCTGACCGGGCTCAACCGCGCGCTCGTCGCGCAGGGGCTGAAGGTGATGGCGCGCCGGGCGCGGCCCGGGCTGGCCGCGCTCGCCGACGCGGCGGGGCTGGGGCGCGAGGCGGGACGGCCGATCGAGGCCGGACATCTGGGCTTCGCCCTCGGCCCGCGGATCAATGCCGGCGGCCGGCTGGGGCAAGCCGATCTGGGGGCGCGGCTGCTCGCCAGCCGGGATCCGGCCGAGGCCGGCGACCTGGCGGCGGCGCTGGAAGGCTGGAACGGCGAGCGCAAGGCGGTCGAGCACGCGGTGATGCAGGCCGCCCTGGCGCAGGTGCCGAGCGACGCGACGGGTCCGGAGGCGGGCGTCGTCGCCGTCGCCGGAGACGGCTGGCATCCCGGCGTCGTCGGCATCGTCGCCGGCCGGTTGAAGGAACGGTTCCAGCGGCCGGCCTTGGTGATCGGCTGGGAGGGCGACACCGGGCGCGGGTCGGCGCGCTCGATCCCCGGCTTCGATATCGGCGCGGCGATCGCCGCGGCGCGCGCCGCCGGTCTGGTCGAGGCCGGCGGCGGTCATCCCATGGCGGCCGGGTGCACCGTGCGCCGCGACCGTTTCGCCGCGCTGTCCGCCGCGCTTGACGAGGCCTTCCGGTCGCCGGGTCCGCGGCCACTACCGCCCTTGGCGATCGACGCGGCGGCGGCGCTGTCGGGCCTCAACGACCGGTTGGCCGAGGCGTTGGCGGCGCTGGCGCCCTTCGGTTCCGGCAATCCCGAGCCGCGGCTGCTGGTGCCGGCGGTGCGCGTCGCGCATGGCGACGTCGTCGGCGGGCGCCATGTCCGCTGCCGCTTCGCCGACGAACGCGGCGGCGGGCTTGTCGGGATCGCCTTCCGCGCGGCCGGCGAGCCGCTGGGCGATCTGCTGCTGGCCCGGGCCGGCGCGCCGCTCGACCTGGTGGGCACGCTGCAGCGCAACACCTGGCAGGGGCGCACCCGGGTCGAGCTGGTGGTGGAGGATGCCCGGCCGGTCTGGCAATCCGAACCCGGCCGTTAATCGGACTCCCGCGAAAACCGCTTGTTCCGGGCGGGGCATCGGGTAGGGTCGGCGCAGGTTTCACCCGCGCCGATCTGCGGCCGATCGGTGGGTCAGGAGTGCCAAGAACAGCCGCGCCCGCCCAAACGGAGGCAAGAACACATGCTGCAAGGCAAAGTCGTTGTCGCGCAAGGCGGCGGTCCCACCGCCGTAATCAATCAGTCCTTGGCGGGCGTGGTCATCGAGGCGCGCAAGTATCCTGAGGTCGAGCGGGTGTATGGCGCCTATCACGGCGTCAAGGGGATCATCAACGAAGACTTCATGGACTTGACCCAGGAGACGACCCACAACCTGGAAGCGGTGGCCAGGACGCCGTCCTCGGCGCTGGGCAGCACGCGCGACAAGCCGGACCGGGCCTATTGCCATCAGATCTTCGAGGTGCTGCGCGCCCACGAGATCAGCACGTTCTTCTATATCGGCGGCAACGATAGCTCCGACACGCTGCGCATCGTCGCCGAGGAGGCGCACGCCGCCGACTATCCGCTGAAGTGCATCCATATCCCCAAGACGGTCGACAACGATCTGGTGGTCAACGACCACTGCCCGGGCTTCCCGTCCGCCGCACGGTTCGTTGCCAGCGCCTTTGCCGGCATCAATGCCGACAATTTCGCGCTGCCGGGGGTCTATCTCGGCGTGGTGATGGGCCGGCATGCCGGCTTCCTGACCGCCGCGGCGGCGCTGGGGCGCAAATACCCCGACGACGGTCCGCACCTGATCTACATGCCGGAGCGGGAGTTCGACGTCGAACAGTTCCTGTCCGATGTGAAGACGACCTATGACCGCCACGGCCGTTGCGTCATCGCGGTGTCGGAGGGCATCCACGACGGCGACGGCTTGCCGATCGTCGCCAAGCTGGCCAAGCAGGTCGAGCACGACGCCCATGGCAACGTGCAGCTTTCCGGCACCGGTGCGCTGGCCGACCTGCTGTGCGACCAGATCCGCGAGAAGCTGCAGATCAAGCGGGTGCGGGCCGACACGCTGGGCTACATGCAGCGCTCCTTCCTCGGCTGCGTGTCCGACGTCGATCAGCGCGAGGCCCGCGAGGTCGGCGAGAAGGCGGTGCAGTATGCGCGCTGGCGCGACACCAGCGGCTCGGTGATCATCCAGCGCACCGGCTTCTATTCCGTGGAATACCACCTGGTGGACCTGGAGGAGATCGCCGGGAAGACCCGGCACATGCCCGACAACTTCGTCAACGAGGCCGGGACCAACGTCACCGACAACTACCTCCTGTATCTGCGGCCGTTGCTGGGCAGCGGCTTGCCGGACGCCTTCCGGCTGCGCAACTACCCGGTGGACAAGATCCTCAGCCGTGGGTGATACGCGGGGTGCCGCTCGGCGCCCGGCTTGATTTCGAGAGGCGGGCGGGCTATGTCCGGAAATCGCGGACACCCGCCTGCGACCCCTTCGTCTAGAGGCCTAGGACACCGCCCTTTCACGGCGGCAACACGGGTTCGAATCCCGTAGGGGTCGCCAGTCTTCTTTGCGCTATCGCGCTTCGCGCTACTTGAGCGCGTAGCGCTCGGTGCGCACAGGGTCACGAACCCGTGGCCCTCATCGTTTGCGCTACCGCCCGTCGCGCTCCTTACGCGCGTTTGCTCACCAGAAATTCACACGCTGGCGGCAGCCTGCGGGTCGGGCGGGCGTCGGGCCGGTCGGACGGCCCCGGTCGCGTCGCCATGGTCTTTCTCGGAGGGGCGCGTGCGGATCCTGGTCGAGATCGTCCATCCGGCCGATGTGTTGTTCTTCTTGCGGCCGATCCGTGCCTTCCTGGCGCGGGGCGACGAGGTCACCGTCGCCTCGCGGCACAAGGACATCGCCTGCGACCTTCTCGACCGTTTTGGCATTCCGCATCAGCCGCTGACCACGGCGGGCCGTGGTCTTGTCGGTCTGGCGCGGGAACTCGCGGCGCGCGATCTCGCGCTGGCGCGGCTTGCCCGGCGGCGCAAGGTGCAGGTCATGCTGGGTTTCGGCGGCGTGGCGATCTCGCACGCCGGACGGCTGCTGGGCATACCGTCCGTCGTCTTCTACGATCATGAGAACGCCCATCTGCAGACGCGCCTTGCCTGGCCCTTCGTGACGCATCTGACGGTACCGGAGGACTACGGCGGACCGGTCCCCGCCGGCCGCACCACGCGCCTGCCCGGGACGAAGGATCTCAGCTACTTCCATCCCGCCGTCTTTCGGCCCGATCGGTCGCGGGCGATCGCGGCCGGGCTCGATCCCGAGCGCGCAAACGTGCTTGTGCGACTGGTCTCTTGGCGCGCCAACCACGATCTCGGCAAGTCGGGCTGGACGGCGGACCAGGCCGGTCGGCTCGTCGCCGCTTTGGCGTCGCGCGTGCGACTGCATGTGTCGACGGAGGATCAGGTGCCCCCCGCGTTGGCACCGTATGTTTGGCGCGGCGATCCGGCGGCGCTTCACCACCTGATGGCGTTCTGCGATGCCGTCACCGGCGAGAGCGCAACCATGGCGTGTGAGGCGGTGGCGTTGGGGGTTCCTGCCCTTTATGCCGGCGTTGACTTCCCCGGCTACGTTCAGGGTCTGGCGCGGCGCGGGCTGCTGACCCTGCTGGCGCCGGCGGAGCGCGATCGGCTGCCGGAGGCGTCGCTCGCCCTCCTGGACCGTCGGGCGTGCTTCGACGAGGCGCGGCACGCCTGGCTTGCCCGCTGTCCGGACTGGGCCGATGCCGTGATCGCGACCGCCGACGCGCATGCCCGGGCGGCCTGAGGCGCGCTCGGCCGGCGCCCGGAACCGGGATGCGATGCGGCCGGATGGGTTAAGCGCTCGTTCACGACACCCTGCCAGAGTAACCCCGCGGGCCGCCGTCTGTTGGTCGCCGATCACCGAGCCTGCGGCCCGGTCAGCGGCCGTGCGGCCAGGTCAAGGGTCACTCGGCGGGGCGCCTCCGTGATGAAGCTGATCATTCAAATCCCCTGCTACAACGAGGCCGACCAACTCGCCGACACCCTGGCCTGCCTGCCGCGCGCGGTGCCCGGCTTCGATCAGGTCGAATGGCTGGTCATCGACGATGGCTCCATCGACGCCACCGCCGCTGTCGCGCGCGCTGCCGGCGCCGATCACGTCCTGAGCCTCGGGCACAATCGCGGCTTGGCGCAGGCCTTCATGGCCGGTCTGGAGGCCAGCTTGCGGCTCGGCGCCGACGTCATCGTCAACACCGACGGCGACAACCAGTACAGAGCGGACGGCATCGCCGCCCTGACGGCGCCGATCCTCGCCGGCCAGGCGCAGATCGCCATCGGCGAACGCCCGATCGGCCGGATCGCCCATTTCTCTCCGCTCAAGCGGCGCCTGCAATGGCTGGGAAGCTGGGTCGTCCGCCAGGCCAGCGGCAGCACCGTGCGCGATGCCCCCAGCGGGTTTCGCGCGATCCATCGCGACGCAGCGGCGCAGCTCTACGTCTTCGGCAAGTACACCTATACGCTGGAGACCATCATTCAGGCGGGCCGGTTGCGGGTGCCGATGGTCTCCGTGCCCGTCGAGGTCAACCCGCCGACCCGGGACTCGCGGCTGATCCGCTCGGTCTTCGGCTACATCGTGAAGTCCTCGCTGACCATCTTGCGCATCTTCGCGCTGTACTGCCCGCTTCGCCTGTTCGCCATACTGGGCGCGATCGTGGCACTGCCGGGCATCCTGGCCTTCCTGCGGTTCCTCGTGTTGCTGGCGATGGGCGAGGGTGACGGCAATGTGCAGTCGCTGGTCATCGGCGCCGCGCTGATCGCCGCCGGTACGGTGGTCGCCATGGGTGGGCTGATCGCCGACCTGGTGGCGGCCAACCGGGTCCTGTTGGCGGAGATCCGCGGCCGGCTGCTGAAACGGGAGCTGCTGGACGGCGACCGCTCGGCCGTGGGGCCGCCCAGATCCGGCGGCCGGCCGGCAAGACGGGAGCTGCTTGAGGCCGGAGAGTGACGAGGGTGCCGGCGTCCCTGGCGCAGCCCCGTCTCCTATGGCTGGTGGCGGCGGTCGTCGCGGCGGCGGCGCTGTTCTCGTCGCCCGGCTTCTTCATCATCGACGAGATGATCTACTACCATGGCGCGCGGGCGGTGGCCGAGGCCGGCTCCTTCGTCGTGGACAACGGGTATGAGACCTTCCGGTCCGCGTCGCTCGGCGTCTGGCTGCTGGTCGCCGGCCCGCATGGGCTGGTGCCGCAATACCCGGCCGGCAACGCCCTGCTCGGGGCGCCCCTGGTGGCGCTGCTCGGACCGCGCGGCCTGATCCTGTTGAATGCCGCGGCGGCCGTCGTGGCGGTCTTCCTTTGCCGCAGGCTGGCCCGCTGCCTCTACGGCGACGAGGCCTTGGCGCTGCGAGCGGCGCTGATCTTCGCGGTGTGTACCTTCCTGGCGGAGTACGCGCTGGGCATCTGGCCGCAGGCGCTGGGCCTCTGCTTCGTCCTGGCGGCGCTCCTATGGGGTGTGCGCGCCGTCCTCGATCCCGCCGAGGGATCGCTAAGGCTGGCGCTTCTTGCAGGGGGTGCGGTCGGGATCGGCATGCTGTTCCGGCTGGACACGCTGCTGATCGTGCCGCCGCTGGCGCTTTGGGCCGTCGTCGTGGCGGCGCGGCCGGCGCCGCTGCTGGCCGCCGCGGGGCTGGGCATGCTGCCGGGGCTGGCGGTCGGCACCCTCTTGAACTGGATCAAGTTCGGCGTGGCGAGCCCGGTCACCTACGGCCTGTCCTCCGGCGGGGTCGATCCGGCCGGCCATCTCGGCGCGCTTGGCCTGTGCCTGATCGCCGGGCTGGCGGCCCTGGGCGTGCGCGCCGCCGGGGCGCAGCCAAGGGGGCGCCTGCTCGTGCTCGGGACGGCGGCGGCGTTTCTCATCGCGGCGGCGTCGCTGCCCGCGGCGCAACCCCATCTCGCCCGCGCCGCCCATGGCTTAGTCGCGCTGATCGTCGATGCGACCGTCATCCAGGCCGACCACCGGGGCATCGTCGCTGCGGCCGACGGCACCGTCTCCTTCTCCGGCCTGACCAAGAAGGCGCTGGGGCAGAGCCTGCCCTGGATCGGGGCCCTGACCTTCCTGCTGGCGGTCCGCTGGCGCCCGGAGGAGCGGTCGCGCCATGTCCTGTGCCTGCTGGTCATCGTGCTTTGGGCGTTGCCCTTCGTGATGCGCGCCTGGTATGGCGGGCTGGCCAGCAACATGCGCTATCTCCTGCCGATCCTGCCGGTGCTGGCGATCCTGTTGTCGGTCGTCTGGCGCGATCTCGCGTCGCGGGAGGGGGCGGCCGGCGCCCGCGACGGATTTATCGGGGTGGGGCTCGCGCTGGCCGGCCTGGTGACGGTCACGGCGCTGCATCCGGGCGGCCTCGCCGCCGTCCAGCAGATCGCCGCGACTTGGCTGCTCGGCGCGATCGCGGTGCTGGGCCTTCTGGCGGCGGCACCGGGACGCCTTCTTGTCCTGCGGGTGCGGGCGGCGCGGGTCGCGATCGCGATGGGGCTGACGGCGGGGTTCGTCTTCGGCGCCCTGCTCGATCCGATGATGTCGCAGGTGCGCCGCACCCAGTTCGACCACCTGAACGCCGCCTACGCGGCGATCCCAGAGCGCAGCCTCGTCTATGGCGGCCCCGCCGCCGCCTACGCCTTCCAACTGTCGCGACCGGAGGGTCTCTTGGCCCTGGAAGCGCGCGACAGCGGGGGGATCGATACGGCGCTGCTGAACGCGGCGCTTGAGCGTGGGTACAGCGTCTATGCCTCCGGCCCGGTGCATCTGCGCCGGGTGCTCGACGCCGACCCGGCCTTGTCGGTGGTGGGGTCGCTGGCGGCCGGCGATCTCCATACGCTCTACCAGATCGGCCGGGCACCGGCGCCATGATGCAGCGGAGCGCAACCTCGGCGCCGACCGCGCTGCGGGCGCGCATGATCGGCGCCGGCCTGTCGCCGCTCTGGTGGGTGGCGGCGGCCGTCTTCCTCGCGGCGATGGTATCGTCCCCTGGGTTCTTCAACACGGATGAGCTGATCTACTACCACGCCGCACGCGCGGTCGCGGCGACCGGGACCTTCGAGGTTCGCAATGGCTACGAGGTCTTCGGGGCGGAGGGCTTGAGGCTCTGGTTCCTGGTCGCCGGCCCCAACGGACTGGCGCCCCAGTACCCGTCCGGATACGCGCTGGCCGGCGCCCCCCTGGTCGCGCTGTTGGGTCCGCGCGGTCTGATCCTGCTGAACGCGGGTGCGGCGGTCGCGACGGTCTTCCTGTGCCGGGCGCTGGCCCGCCGGCTCTATGGCGACGACGCGCTGGCCACCCGCGCCGCCCTGATCCTGGCGCTGGCGACCTTCCTTGCGGACTACGCCCTGGCGATCTGGCCGCATGCGCTGGCCATGGCCTTCGTCACGGCGGCGATGCTGTTTGCGGCCGGGGCGGTGCTGGACCGGCCGACGCGGGCCGTGCGCTCGGCCGTCCTGGCGGGGTTGATGATCGGCGCCGGCATGCTGGTCCGTGTCGACACCGTGCTGATCGTCCCACCGCTGGCCCTTTGGGTCGTGCTGTGCGCCCGCCGGCCGGTCTTGCTGCTGGCCGCTGCCGCGCTCGGCCTCCTGCCGGGGCTGGCCGCGGGGGCGCTGCTGAACTGGATCAAGTTCGGCGAGGCCACGCCGATCTCCTATGGCGCCGGCGGTGGCGGCAATGTCGATCCGGCCAGCTATCTGGGGCTCGCCGCGGTGGGCGTGCTGGCGCTCCTGGCGGCGCTGGCGCTGCGCTGGGTGTGGCAGCGCCCGCGATGGTATGCCCCGGCGGCCGCGGTGGCGCTGTTGCTGCTGGCGGGCGGCCTGTTCAGTCCCCAGATTCGCCAGCCGCTGGCGGCGCTGGCCGACGGCGCGGTGGCCTTGCTCATCGACATCACCGCGATCGATGTGGAGCGGGCCCGGGCGACGGTGCGGGCGGACGGCACGCTGTCCTTCTGGGGGCTGACGAAGAAGGCGCTGGGGCAGAGCCTGCCATGGATCGGCGCCTTGGCCTTCCTGCTGGCGGCCGGCTGGCGGCGGCAGGACCGCGCGGCGCATCTGCTGTGCCTGCTGGTGCTGGTGCTGTGGCCCTTGCCCTTCCTGTTGCGCGAGTGGCATGGCGGGCTGGGCAGCAACATGCGGTACTTCCTGGCGATGCTGCCGGCGCTGGCCATCCTGGCGGCCTATGTCTGGCGGGCACTGGCGGCGCGCGCCGCAGCATCTGGCCGGTCGGCCGATGCGTTGCTGGGCGCGGCCTTGGGACTGGCCGGGTTGCTCTTGGTGGTGCGCCTGCATCCGGGCGGCCTGAACGCCGCCCAGCAGGTGGCGGCGAGCTGGCTGCTGGGCGCCGTGGCGGTGGCGAGCGCCGCTGCCGCCGTGCCGGGCCGGGCGGCGGTGCTGCGCGCGCGTCTGGCGCGCGTCGCCATCGCCGCGGGGTTTTGCGTCGCCTTCATCTTCGGCGTCGGGCTCGATCCGCTGGTCTCCCAGCATGTCCGCGACCGCATCGATCGCCTGAATGCGGCGTTCTCCGACCTGCCGCCGCGCAGCCTGGTCTATGGCAAGCCGCTGGAGGCCTTCTCCTTCCAGCTTGATCGGCCGGACGGCCTGCTGGCCGGGGAGGTGTGGGGTCAGGAGACGGTCGACGCGGCGCTGATCGATGCCGCTTTGGCCCAAGGATACCGAGCCTTTGTCTACACCCCGGCGCGCCTCGACCGGATTCTGGCCGCCGATCCGACGCTGTCGGTGCTGGGCGCGCGCTCGGCCGACCCCGGCGGCACGCTCTTCGAGGTCGGACGCCCGCCGCCGCCGTAGCGGGCTTGGATCCCTGTTGTGAGTTCGAGCAAAGGACCATGTGTTCGATGGCTTGATTCTCGAAATCTCAATAACTGGGATGCGGCATGAGCTGCGCATCGTAATTCTTGTTTGATTATTGAAGATTTTTATTTGGCGTTAACAATATCTTAACCAATTTGAAGCCTCGTCGACCGATATCATTCCTTAAAACTTCAAACTGCTGTCGTACCCCATCGCCTATGAATCGCTCTTCCACCAACGGGCCACGGTGACGTCGGCCCGCACGGAAGCCGTACGGCGTCGACCCGAAGCTGCGCACGAGGAGCCGAAGAGCGATGAGCATCCGCATCGACGAAGTCCGGATCGACGACCCGAGCACCGATCTCACCGGTCTGGTTCAACTCTTCGGGGAGCCGACTCTGCCGCCGCTCGGGCCGACCTTGCTGGTGATCGGCGATGCCGGCGGCCCCATCGAGGCGGCGGTCGATGTCGACGACAGCGCCATCACGGTCGGCGGCTTCGCCCGGATCCGCGAGGGCGGCAACGGGCGCGACTTTCTGTTCGGCAGCTTCCGGTCGGACCTTCTGTATGGCGGGCGCGGCAACGACACCCTGTTGGGGTTGAGCGGCGACGACCTGCTGATCGGCGGTCGCGGCCGGGACTTCCTGCTCGGCGGCTCCGGCGACGACTGGCTGTTCGGCGGGGCGGGACGCGACGTCCTGCTGGGCGGCTCGGGCGATGATGTGCTGGTGGGGGGCGACGGCAACGACCGGCTGAACGGCGGCAGCGGCGGCGACTGGCTGTTCGGCGGCGCCGGCCGTGACGATCTCGCGGGCGGGTCGGGCGACGACGGGCTGTTCGGCGG
This sequence comes from Alphaproteobacteria bacterium, assembly GCA_028284045.1. Taxonomy (GTDB): domain Bacteria; phylum Pseudomonadota; class Alphaproteobacteria; order DSM-16000; family Inquilinaceae; genus JANQSN01. Next base: position 12,887 of record JANQSN010000018.1, read on the forward strand.
TGCGGGGCGCGACGACCTGGAGGGCGGCTCCGGCAACGACCTGCTGGACGGTGGCGCCGGCCGCGACCGGATCGACGGCGGGCGCGGCCGCGACACCGTCTCCTTCGCCAGCGCCGTCGCCGCGGTGACGGTGGATCTGGGACGCGGCGAGGCCACCACCGACGACGGTCAGGGCGGGGTTGAGCGCGACACGCTGCGGCGTATCGAGGATATCGCCGGCTCCAACTTCGACGACCGCCTGATCGGCGACGACGGCGACAATGACATCGCCGGGGGGCTGGGTGACGACACCCTGATCGGCGGCGAAGGCGACGATGACCTCAACGGCGGCGAGGGCATCGACACAGCCGACTTCTCCGACCGTACCGGACCGGTCGATGTCGATCTGGACGCCGGCAGTGCGACCGTGGCGGGCAGCGAGACCAACAGCCTGACCAGCATCGAGAACGTCATCGGCACCGGGGCCGACGACACGATCGTCGGCGACGAGGCGGACAACGACCTCGACGGCGGTGCCGGCAACGACGGTCTGTTCGGCGCGGCCGGCAACGACACGCTGCGCGGCGGCAACAGCGAGGACACGCTGGACGGTGGCGAGGGCTTCGACACCGCGGTGATCGGCGGCAACCGTGCCGACTTCCTGATCGAGCGCAGCGGGTCGGAGATCACGCTGACTCGCGTCGCCGACGGCGAGGTCACGACGCTGATCGATGTCGAGGTGCTGCGCTTCGACGACGCGGAGATCCCGGTACCGCCGGAGGCGACCGGCGAGATCGCCCTGGAGTTCGCCGGCCGTGCCGACCTGTCCGGCGATGGCGGGGCGGAGATCGTCGCCCATGATCCGGGCACCCAGCGCTTGTTCGTCACCACCGGCGACGGGGTCCGGGCGCTCGACATCAGCGATCCGGCGAACCCGACGGATGCCTTCTTCATCGATGTGGCGACGGATCTGGCCGGCTTTGCCGCGGGCGACGTGACCAGCGTCGCCGTCTCGTCGGCCGGACTGGTGGCCGTCGCCGTCGCCGCCGATCCGGAGACCGATCCGGGCCGGGTCGCCTTCTACGACGCCGACGGCGTCTTCCACTTCGCTGTCGCGGTCGGCGCGTTGCCCGATGCCGTCACCTTTACGCCGGACGGCAGCGCCGCGCTCGCGGCGATCGAGGGGCAGCCCGACGACGACACCGGCATCGATCCGGTGGGCGGCGTCGCCATCATCGACGTCGCGACCGAGACCGTCACCACCGCCGGCTTCGAAGGCTTCGACGGGCAGGAGCAGGCGCTTCGCGACGCCGGCGTGCGCATCTTCCCCGGCAAATCGGTGTCTGAGGATGTCGAGCCGGAATACATCGCCGTCTCCCCCGACGGCACGACGGCCTTCGTCACCCTGCAGGAGGCCAACGCCGTCGCCGTCGTCGACATCGCCGCCGGCACGGTGACCGACATCGTGCCGCTGGGCACCATCGACCACAGCCTGGCCGGCAACGGCCTCGACACCAGCGACCGCGACGGCGGCATCTTCATCGATACCGCCCCGGTGCAGGGCATGTTCATGCCCGATACCATCGCGTCTTACGCGGTTGATGGTCGGACCTACTACGTCACCGCCAACGAGGGCGATGCGCGGGACGAAGATGGACGGATCGCCGGACTGACCCTCGATCCGACGGCCTTCCCCGACACCACGCGGTTCGAGGACGAGGCCGATCTTGGCCGGCTGGAGGTCTCCACCACCATCGACGCCGACCCCGACCAGGACGGCGACATCGATGTGCTGTTCAGCTACGGCACGCGGTCGTTCTCGATCTGGGACAGCGCCGGCAACCTGGTGTTCGACAGCGGCGACGACTTCGAGAGCATCACCGCGCTGGCCTTGCCGGATGTCTTCAACACCACCAACGACGAGGTCGAGTTCGACAGCCGCTCCGACGCCAAGGGGCCGGAGCCGGAAGGCGTCGTCGTCGGCCAGATCGGCGATGACTTCTACGCCTTCGTCGGTCTGGAGCGGATCGGCGGCATCATGGTCTACAACGTGACCGACCCGGCCGATCCCACCTTCGTCCAGTACATCAACAGCCGTGACTTCTCCGCCGATATTGCCGGCGACAGCGCGCCGGAGGGCTTGGCCTTCATCGCCGCAGAGGACAGCCCGACCGGCAACCCGCTGCTGGCCGTCGCCTTCGAGGACAGCCTGACGGTCGCGATCTACGAGATCCCGATCGAGCAGCCGACGCCGACCATCGCGATCAACGAGATCCGCGTCGACCAGCCGAGCAGCGACACCGACGAGTATTTCGAGCTGTTCGGCGATCCCGGCGCCTCGCTCGACGGCCTCAGCTACGTCGTCATCGGCGATACCGGCGGCGACGACAGCGGTGTCGTCGAGGCGGTCGTCAGCCTGGACGGCCTGAGCCTCGGCGACGACGGGATCTTCGTGGCGGGTGAGGACACCAGCAGCTTCCTCAGCACCTTCGATCTGGTCACCAACCTGAACTTCGAGAATGGCGACAACGTCACCCATCTGCTGGTCGAGGGCTTCACCGGGTCGAGCGGGCAGGACCTCGACACCGACAACGACGGCATGCTGGACCTGGAGCCGTGGACGGCGGTGATCGACTCGGTCGCCCTGTTCGACGACAGCGAGACGGGTCAGGTCTACAGCGACACCGTGGTCGGGCCGGACGGCAGCTTCCGCCCGGCGCATGTCTTCCGGCTGCCGGACGGCACCGGCGATTTCGAGATCGGCGCGTTCGAGCCGACCGACGACACGCCCGGCGCCGAGAACGGCGCGATCGGGGATCCGACGGCGCTGGCGATCTATGAGATCCAGGGCGCCGGCCATGTTTCCGCGCGCCAGGGCGAGACGGTCTCGACCACCGGCATCGTCACCGCCGTCGCCTTCAACGGCTTCTACCTGCAAGACCCCGACGGGGACGGTGACGACGCGACGTCGGACGGCATCTTCGTTCTCAGCGATGATGCGGTGGCCGTCGGCGACGAAGTGCGGGTCGTCGGCGTGGTGGAGGAGACCATCTCCGGCGGCGCCGGTACCGGCAACCTCTCCATCACGCGGATCGCCGCCGCGTCCCGGGAGGTGCTGGGCAGCGGCAACGCGCTGCCCGAGGCCACGGTAATCGGCCTCGGCGGCCGGGTCGCCCCCAACGAGGTGGTGATCAGCCAGAGCGAGCAGCCGGTCAACCTGCAGACCGATCCGGGCGTGTTCAATCCCGAGACCGACGCCATCGACTTCTACGAGAGCCTGGAAGGCATGCGCGTCACCATCGAGGACGCGGTGGCCGTCTCGCCGACGCGGGTGTTCAATTCCTTCAGTGCGGAGTTCTTCACCCTGCCGAACCAGGGCGCGACCTCCGATGAGGAACTGCACGATCGCGGCGGCATCAACCTCGACAGCGGCCCGCTCAACACCGGCGACCAGAACCCGGAACGCGTCCAGGTCCAGTTCGACCCGACCCTCTTCGCCGATGGCGGCACCGGTGGCGCGCCGCTGGCGATCACCATGGGCGACCTGGTCGGCGACGTGACCGGGGTCGTCGGCTACAGCTTCGGCAATTTCGAGGTGAACGTCACCGACCCGATCACCGTCACGCCGTCGGGCCTGACCCAGGAGACGACCGAACTGGTCGGCACCGATGAAGAGCTGACCATCGCCAGCTACAACGTGCTGAACGTCAGCGCCGATGGCAGCGACGCCGATCAGATCGCGCTCTTGGCGGCGCAGATCGTCAACAATCTCGGGTCGCCCGACATCATCGCGCTGCAGGAGATCCAGGACAACAACGGCACCGTCGACGACGGCACCGTCGATGCCGATCTGACCTTGCAGGCCCTGGTCGACGCCATCGACCTGGCGGACAACGGGATCGATGACGACAGCCTGGTCTACGCGTTCTTCGACGTCGACCCGGTGGACGGCACCGGCGGCGGCGTGCCGGGTGGCAACATCCGCAACGCCTTCTTCTACAACCCCGACCGGGTGGACCTGGTTGAGTTCCTGTCGCTGACCCCCGACGTGCTGGACGGATCGAACCCGGCCGACGGCATCGAGGTCACCGACCCGACCGCCTTCGACGGAACCCGCGATCCGCTGATGGCCACCTTCTCCTTCGACGGCGAGGAGATCACCGTCATCAACAACCACCTGTCGTCGCGCTTTGGCTCCACGCCGATCTTCGGCGGGCCGCAGCCCTTCGTGCAGGCCGGCGAGGATGCGCGCGAAGCGCAGGTCGGTGCGCTGAACGAGGTGGTGGATGACCTGCTGGCGGCCGATCCCGACGCACGCATCGTCGTGACCGGCGACCTCAACACCTTCGAGTTCACCAACGATCTCAGCGAGATCCTGCCCGGCACCGGGTCTGAGCAGGTGTTGAGCAACCTGGTCGACCAGTCGGTGGATGAAGAGGAAGCTTATACCTTCATCTTCGACGGCAATTCCCAGGTGCTCGACCACATGTTCGTCACCGGCAACCTGCTGGACGAGGCCGAGTTCGATATCGTCCACGTCAACAACGACTTCACCCGCGACGACAATCGGACCGAGTTCTCCGACATCGTGGTGGCCAGCGATCACGAGCCGATCATCGGCCGGTTCGACCTGGGCGTCGACGGTGACATGATCGCCTGAGAGGTCTCAGGGGCGCCGCGCGCCGCCAGCGATCATGGTGGAGCGGTCCGCGACGGGGTCTCGGACCGCTCGCCATGTCGGCACTGTCGATCGGTGTCCACCCTAATGCCCGAGAAGTTGAGCATGCGGCTGTGAACCGCATGCTGTGGCGTTGGCCGGCACGGTGCCGACGACGATGCATTGGGGATGAGTCATCGCCGATATGGATGCAATTCGCAAACAGATAGATAGGAATCCGAGTAGTTGAATCGCTTCTCACTATAGTATTTTGAGAGTTAAGATACCTTTTACTGGTCGTCATGATAATCGGCGCTCCACCTGCAGAAATGGGGAGCATTGGTGATGACGTCGTGGAGCATCAAAGGCCGGTTGATTGCCGGCGTCTCGGCATTGACCGTGCTGGCAACTGTGGTCGGCGGGGCCGGATGGGTATCAATTGCTGCTATCAACCAGACTCTGAACAACATTACTGATATATCGGCACCGACGGTCGAGACCTCGGACGACCTGGCGATTGGCCTTTGGGAGGCCACGAAGGTCGCGGAAGAGGTGGCGGCTTCGCTCGACGAAGACGAGATCGCCGTCCTGATCGCCGAGTACGAAACGCTGATCGCCGAGTTCGAAGACGCCGAGCTGGAACTGCGGTCGCTGCTGATCGACGAGGCGACGATCGCGCAGCTCGACTCGGCCGGTGCCGCGGAAGAAGAGCTGGTGGCCCGGTCCCAAACCCTGTTTGCGCTGCGCCGGGAGTGGTTGTCGGCCGAGGCGTCGATCTATCAGCGCCTGCAGGCGTTCGACGACGCCGGGGCCGAACTGAACGCCATTCTGCAGGACCTGGTCAGCGCCAACGAGGCGGAGATGGCCGCCGCCGAGGACGAAGGCGATGCGCTGGAGCTGCGCGACGCCTCGGCCGCCCAGGTGAACGCCATCCTGGGCGAGTTGTTCGAGCGCGACTATCCGATGGTCCGCGCGGCCTTGGTCCTCCAGCGGGTCGTCATCGAGCTGCAGGACACCGCCGGCGAGTATCTCGATGAGATCACGCCGGTCGCACTCGACACCATCGGAGGCGAGTTCGAGTCGATCTATGCGGCGGTTACGCCGCAACTCGACCTGCTGGACCGCTTCGCCGAGACTGATGGCGAGCGTGAGGTGCTCCTCAGCCTGCGGGCTGGCTTCGAGTCGCTTCGCATGGCGGCGCTGGGCGACGGCATGCTGTTCGCCGCGCATCGCGGCACGATCGATGTCGCCCGACGCGCGGACCAAGCCCTGTCGGAGCTGGAGAACGGTGCCGACGCAGTCGCGGAGATCTTGGACGTCATCGCCACGACGGCCGATGCGGTCAGCGACGCCGCCGACGAGGAGGCCGCGTCCTCGGTCAATCGGGCCTCGGCCTTGATCATCGGTACGCTCGTGGCGGCGCTGATCGCCGCGGTGCTGTTGGTCCTGATGGTGGTCCGTACGGTGACCGGGCCGATCAAGTCGATGACCTCGACTATGGAAAGCCTGGCTGTCGGCGATACCGGCGTCACGGTGTTGGGCGCGGACCGGCGCGACGAGCTGGGGGCCATGGCGAAGGCCGTGCAGGTCTTCAAGGACAACGCCATCGAGAAGACGCGCCTGGAGGAAGAACGCACGGCGGTGGAGGAGGAGTCCGAAGCCGAGAAACGCCGCGCGATGCAGCAGCTTGCCGATCGCTTCGACCAGACGGTGGGCGCCATCGTCTCCACCGTGACGCAGCAGGCGGTGGATCTGCAGGAGACGGCGACCAAGCTGGCCGGCGCGGTGGAGAAGACCGAAGGCCAGAGCGGGGCCGCCTCGGCGGCCGCGGGCCAGGCATCGGGCAATGTGCAGACCATGGCGGCGGCGACGGAAGAGCTGAGCTCGGCCATCAACGAGGTGACCGGCCAGCTCCGCAACGCGGCGACGCAGCTTCAGTCGACGGCGACCGGTGCCCGGGCGGCGCAGACCCGCATGGACGAGCTGCAGGCGGCCATCGCGGAGATCGATCAGGTCGTCACGGCCATCAACGACGTGGCCGAGCAGACCAATCTTCTGGCCCTCAACGCCACGATCGAGGCGGCCCGTGCCGGCGAGGCGGGCAAGGGCTTCGCCGTCGTCGCCGCCGAGGTCAAGGGGTTGGCCTCCAACACCCGGCAGATGACGGACAGCATCTCCCAGCAGCTCTCTGCCGTGAAATCGGCGTCGGAGAGCGCGATCACGGTGTCGCGCAGCATCGTTCAGGACGTCGACGCGGTGAACAAGGCGGCTGCCGCGATCGCCTCGTCGATGGAGCAGCAAAGCGCGGCGACGGCGGAGATCGGCCGCAACGCCCAGATGGCGGCTGTCGGTACCGAAGAGGTCACCAACAATATGGAGGGCGTGCGCATAGCGGCGACCGACACGTCGCGGTCGTCGGGCGAGGTGCACCGCGCTGCCGACGATCTCAGCCGGCATGCGTCCGGTTTGCAGACGGCGGTGGAGGGCTTCTTGAAGGACGTGCGCGCCGCTTAGGGCCGGGCACGCGTGTCAGGCCGGCCGGAAGCGCCCGCGTTTCCGGCCGGCCTGTCCATCGTCTTCTCCTTCGCTATGGTGGGAAGCGGGAGCGCTCGGGCGGGCGCTCCCGCTTATCCGTTGGGCCGGAAGAGGGGCGATTGCCGATGCGGCGATACCAGACGGTGGATGTGTTCACCGACCGGCGGTTCGCCGGCAACCCGCTGGCCGTCGTGCTCGACGGCGAGGGGCTGGCCGACGCCACCATGCAGGCGATCGCGCGAGAGTTCGGGTATTCGGAGACGACCTTCGTCTGTCGGCCGGGCGCGCCCGGCACCGACGCGACGGTGCGGATCTTCACGCCGGTTGCGGAGGTGCCGTTCGCCGGCCATCCGAATATCGGCACCGCCTTCGTCCTGGCCGCCGCGGCCGATGCGCCGCCGGACCGGTACGTCTTCGACGAGAAGGCGGGGCCGGTGCCGGTCACCGTGCGGACCGATGGCGGCCGCGTCGTTGGTGCGGAGCTGACGGCACCGGAGGCGTTGTCGCTGGCCGGCCAATTCGACCCCGCGGTCGTCGCGGCGGGCGTCGGCCTGGCGGCGGGCGATCTGCGCACCGATGGCCATGCGCCGGTGGTCGCATCGGTTGGCCTGCCGTTCCTGGTCGTGGAACTGGCGTCGCGGTCGGCCTTGGCGCGGGCCCGCCCGGACCCGGTCTCGATCGGCGCCGTCCTGCCGGCTGAGGGGGCGGATGGCATCTACCTCTACACCCGGGATGTCGGCGCGGCCGACGGGGAGGTCGATGTGACGGCGCGGATGTTCGCGCCCTGGGACGGCGTGGTGGAGGATCCGGCCACGGGCAGCGCCACGGCGGCGGCCGCGGCGCTGATGGCGACCCTCGGCGCGCCGCCGGACGGTCCGGTGCGCCGGCGCTTCGCCCAGGGCGTCGACATGGGCCGGCCGAGCCGGCTGGACAGCGTGGTGGCGTTCACCGGCGGCCAGATCACGGCCGTGCGCATCGCCGGAACCTGCGTCCCGGTGATGAACGGCACGCTGGACGTGTAGCCGGGATCCTCTTGCGTCTTGTCCCTGTCGACCCAGGGGGGACGGGCTCATGCCTGTGGCGCCGCGCTCTTGACGTCGGCGGCGAAGCGCGCGGCGTTCTCCTTCAGGAATTCGCTCTCGTCGGCCAGTCCCCAGAAGGCCGGCTGCGCCTTGGGGATGGTCAGCGCCTTGCGCACCATCGGGCGGTCGTCCAGCCGATCGAACCAGGCCTTCAGATGGTCGAGCCCGTCGACGGAGACCTTGGCCCAGACATAGGCGCGCGCCCAGGGATAGGTCGCCATGTCGGCGATGGAATAGGCGTCGCCGGCCAGCCAGTCGCGGCCCGCCAATCGGGTATCGAGCACCTCAAGCAGGCGCCGCGTCTCGTCGACGTAGCGCTTGATGGAGAACGGCTCCTTATGGCCGTTCGGCGCGGCGATGCGCTGGAAATACATGGCCTGGCCCATCATCGGACCGACATTGCCCATCTGGAACATCAGCCATTGCAAGGTCTCCGAACGGGCCTTCGGCTTGGTCGGCAGGAACTGGCCGTACTTCTCCGCCAGGTACCAGAGGATCGCGCCGCTCTCGAAGACGGCGAAATCGCCGTTGGACCGGTCGACGATCGTCGGTATCCGGCCGTTCGGGTTGAGCTTCACATAGTCGGGCGCCTTCTGTTCCTTCTTGGCGAAATCGATGAAGGTCAGGTCGTAGGGAACGCCGGCCTCCTCCAGGAAGAGGACCGGCTTGTAGCCATTCATCGTCGCGGCGGTATAGAGGTGGATGTCAGGCTGCGACATGGTCGGTCTCCGTCGCAAAGGGGCAGGCTGTTCAACGGTCATCTGCGCTGCGTGATACCGAAAAACAACCAGTATATATTTTGTAACCTGGGTGCCGTGCCGCCCAGCCGCCGGTGCGGGGGATAGAAGCGATGGATGCACGTGTGATCGAAGACGAGACGGGTCGCCGCGCCGCCGCGGATGCCTGCGCGCGCCCTTGCGCGATCGAGCAGGGCATGCGGATCATCGGCGGGAAGTGGACCGGCTCGATCCTCTGGCACCTCAAGGACGGCCCCGTGCGGTTCAACGATCTCGCGCGCATGATCGCCGGGGCCAGCAAGAAGATGATCGCCGACCGTTTGAAGCATCTTCGGGCGCACGACCTGGTCGATCGCCGAGTCGTCGATACGGCCCCGTTCTCGGTCGAGTACTCGTTGACGCCGCTCGGCAGAACGGCGCTGAGCCTGCTGGACGCGCTGCGCCGATGGAGCGAAGGCCTGCCGACGGACCGGACGGGCAGCGATGATGGTATGGCCTCACGGCCGCCGGCGGCGTGAAGTGGTATTGACCGACCGCGGCTACGCGTCGGCCTTGCGCGCCAGCCAATCGGCGATCTTCTCCTCGGCGAAGAACATGCGCTTGTTGATGCGGATCGGTTGCGGGAAGCCGAGGTTCGGGTCACGCAGCCAGCGGTAGAGCGTGACTTGCGAGATGCCGGCGCAGCGGCGCCGGACTTCGCGCGCCGGGATCAGGCGGGGCAGGGCGCCGGTCTCCTCAGCGGCCGGGCGGGGCGGTAAGGTCATCGGGTAGCCTCCGGGAAATGCCATTGCAGAACCAGAAATGCCGAAAAGGCATAACAATGGTATAATGCCAATGACTGGCATGACTGTCATGATCATTGCCACCTGACCACTCGCCAGCCCCGCCACGCGACGATGGCGTGGGGGCGGGTGATTGGGCGACAGTGCGTCCCCCGCCACCCCGCGCCTGCCGCCGGAGCCGCCGCCTATGCCGCCTGCCGATTTCGTTCACCTGCGCGTGCATTCCGCCTACTCCCTGGCGGAAGGGGCGATCCGGTTGCCCGATCTGGTCCGGCGTGCGGCGGATCTGGCGATGCCGGCCGTCGCCGTCACCGATACCGGCAACCTGTTCGGGGCGCTGGAGTTCGCTGGGCTGGCCGCCGGCGCCGGGGTGCAGCCGATCATCGGCTGCGCGCTCGGCCTGAAGCGCGCCGGCGCCGACCGCCCGGCCGGCCGTGCGCATCTGCCGGCGAAGCCCGACCGGCTCGGCCTCCTGGTGCAGAGCGAGGCCGGCTACCGCAACCTGATGGCGCTGGTCAGCCGCGCCTATCTGGACAGTGCCGGCGACCGGGAGCCGGAGGTCGACTGGCCGACGCTGGCCGCCCATGGCGAGGGGTTGATCGCGCTGACCGGCGGGCTCGACGGGCCGGTCGCCCGCCCGCTCGCCGAGGGGGCGGCCGCCGCCCAGGCGGACGAGGCGCTGCGCCGGCTCGCGGAGATTTTTCCGAACCGGCTGTATGTCGAGGTCATGCGCCACGACCGGGCGGCGGAGCGGCGCATCGAGCCGGAGCTGATCCGCCTCGCCTACGCGCACGACCTGCCGCTGGTCGCCACCAACGATGCCTATTTCCTCGATCCCGACCTCTACGAGGCCCATGACGTGCTGCTGTGCATCGCCGACGGGGCCTATCAGGGGCAGGAGGACCGGCGCCGCGTCACCCCGCAGCACTGGTTCAAGCCGGCCGCGGACATGCGCGCGCTGTTCGCCGACCTGCCGGAGGCGGTGGACAACACGGTCGTGATCGCCCGGCGCTGCGCCTACATGCCGGAGAAGCGCAACCCGATCCTGCCGCATGTCGGCAGCGGTGATGGGGGGGAGGCGGACGAGGCGGCGATGCTCCGCCGCGCGGCCGAAGCGGGGCTGGACGAGCGGCTGGCCGCCCATGTGCTGAGCGACGACATGGACGCCGCGGCGCGCGAGGCCGCGACCGCGCCCTACCGGGAGCGTCTCGATTTCGAGATCTCGGTGATCGCGCGCATGGGCTATGCCGGCTACTTCCTGATCGTCGCCGACTTCATCCAATGGGCGAAGGCGCGCGACATCCCGGTCGGGCCGGGGCGCGGCTCGGGTGCCGCCTCGGTGGTCGCCTGGGCGCTGACCATCACCGATCTCGACCCGCTGAAGCTGGGCCTGCTGTTCGAGCGCTTCTTGAACCCGGAACGCGTATCGATGCCGGATTTCGACATCGACTTCTGCCAGGACCGGCGCGACGAGGTGATCCGCTATGTGCAGGAGCGCTACGGCGCCGACCGGGTCGCCCAGATCATCACCTTCGGCAAGATGCAGGCCCGCGCCGTGCTGCGCGATGTCGGCCGGGTCCTGCAGATGCCCTATGGCCAGGTCGACCGTATCTGCAAGCTGGTACCCAACAACCCGGCCAAACCGACGACGCTGGGCGAGGCGCTGCAGACCATCGACCAGCTTCGCGAGGAGCGCGACCAGGACGAGCAGGTCGCCTATCTGATCGCCATCGCGCTGAAGCTGGAGGGGCTGTACCGCCACGCCTCCACCCACGCCGCCGGCGTGGTGATCGGCGACCGGCCGTTGCAGGAGCTGGTGCCGCTCTACCGCGACCCGCGCTCCGACATGCCGGTCACCCAGTTCTCCATGTATTTCTGCGAGAAGGCCGGCCTGGTGAAGTTCGACTTCCTCGGCCTGAAGACGCTGACCGTGCTGCAGCAGGCGGCGGAGCTGATCGAGCAGACCACCGGGGCGCCGCGCCTGGCGCTGGACCGGCTGCCGCTCGACGACGAGGCGACCTACGCCATGCTCAGCCAGGGCGAGACCACCGGCGTCTTCCAGCTTGAAAGCAGCGGCATGCGCGACATCCTGCGGCGCATGAAGATCAGCCGGTTCGAGGAGATCATCGCGCTCGTCGCGCTCTACCGGCCGGGGCCGATGGACAATATCCCGACCTATATCAAGGCCAAGACCGGCGAGCAGCAGCCGGACTACCTGCATCCGTCGCTGCAGCCCTATCTCGAAGAAACCTTCGGGATCATGATCTATCAGGAACAGGTGATGCAGGTGGCCCAGGTGCTGGCCGGCTATTCGTTGGGTGCGGCCGACCTGCTGCGCCGCGCCATGGGCAAGAAGATCAAGGCGGAGATGGACGCCCAGCGCGAGGACTTCGTGGAGGGCGCGAAGGCCCGCGGCGTCGACCCGGCCCAGGCCGCCGGCATCTTCGACCAGGTCGCCAAATTCGCCGGCTACGGCTTCAACAAGGCCCACGCCGCCGCCTATGCGCTGGTCGCCTATCAGACGGCCTATCTGAAGGCGAACCACCCCGTGGCCTTCTTCGCCGCGCTGATGAACCTCGACCTCGCCAACACCGACAAGCTCGACGTCTACCGCCAGGAGCTGCGCCGCCTGGCCATCACGCTGCTGCCGCCGGACATCAACGCGTCTGAGGCCCTGTTCTCCGTGGAGACCGACGCCGAGGGCAAGCCCGCCATCCGCTATGCGCTGGCCGCCCTGAAGGGGGCGAGCGGCGAGGCGATGCGCCAGCTCGTCGCGGAACGGGCGGCCGGCGGCGCCTATCGCAGCGTCTACGACGTCGTGGCGCGCGCCGATATGCGGGCACTGAACCGCCGCCAGTTGGAGACCTTGGCCCGTGCGGGCGCCTTCGACCGGCTGGAGGGCAACCGCGCGCGCCTCTTCGAAGGGGTCGACATGCTGGTGCGCATCGGCCACGCCGCCCAGGAGGACCGCGAGAGCAACCAGGTCAGCCTGTTCGCGGAGGCCGGGGAGCCCGACTATCCGCCCCTGCCGGCGGTCCCCGACTGGGACCCGATCGAACGGCTCAACCAGGAGCATGAGGCGATCGGGCTCTACTTCTCCGCCCATCCCATCGACAGCTATCCGGTGCAGCGGGTGGGCGTGCGCTCCTTCGCCGAGGCGACCGCGCGGGTCCGGCCCGGCACGTCGGAGACGGCGTTGCTCGCCGGCATCGTGCTTGGCCGGCGCGAGGCGGTCAGCCGGTCCGACAAGCGCTATGCCTTCGTGCGGCTGTCCGATGCCTCGGCGAGCTATGAGGTGACGGTGTTCTCCGAGGTGCTGGCGACCGCCCGGCGTCTGTTGGAGGCCGGCACGGCGGTGCTGATCAATGCGGAGATCCAGGCGCTGCCCGACGGCACGGTGCGGCTGACGGCACAGGGGATCGATCTCCTGGACCAGGCGGTGGAGCGCGCGGCGATGGCCTTCGAGATCCATGTCGAGGCGGCGGACGCGCTGGCGCATCTGGCAGCCCTGCTGGCGCGCGAGGGACGCGGGCGGTCGCCGGTGCATGTCCGGGTGCGCACCGACTGGTCGCAGGAGGTAGAAGTCAAGCTGCCGGGCGGCTACGCCCTGGGGCCGCGCAGCCGCGCCGCCATCAAGGCGATCGCCGGCGTCGCCGACGTGCGGGTGGCATAAGGGGCCGCATCGACAGTCAAAAAGCCCTCCCCCTCGATGGGGGAGGGTTGGGTGGGGGTGATACCTGGCCCCATCCCGACATCACCCCCACCCTGGCCCTCCTCCATCCAGGGGGAGGGGAATTCTGAAGGTCGCTGGACCAGCCCATCGGCCGACAAGCGCGAAGCGCGGCTTGCATCCGGCGGGCTGGGCGGCTATCAAGCTGCCGTCTCAATCGATCCCTCACGCGGGGCTTCGGCCGGGGGCGCTTTGGCGCCTGACCGGCCTTTCCGGTGTCCTGGTCCTGACGGGCCGGGGCTTTTCGGCTCCGCGGCGGACCAACCGGAACAAGGACCCGTTGCCCGATGCCGATGCCGACCTTCACCATGCGCCAGCTCCTGGAAGCCGGCGTGCATTTCGGCCACCAAACGCGCCGCTGGAACCCGAAGATGGAGAGCTACATCTTCGGTGTGCGCAATGGCGTGCACATCATCGATCTCGAACAGACGGTGCCGTTGCTGTATCGCGCGCTGGAGGTGTCGCGGGACGTCACCGCGAATGGCGGGCGCATCCTCTTCGTCGGCACCAAGCGCCAGGCGCAGATGCGCATCGCGGAGGCGGCGCGGCGCTGCGGCCAGCACTTCGTCAATCACCGCTGGCTCGGCGGCATGCTGACCAACTGGAAGACCATCTCGCAGTCGATCAAGCGGCTGAAGGAGATGGACGAGCAGTTGGCCAAGCCCGATCTCGGCTTCACCAAGAAGGAAACGCTGGAGCTGACCCGCGAGCGCGACAAGCTCGACCGCGCGCTGGGCGGCATCCGCGACATGGGCGGCCTGCCCGACCTGCTGTTCATCATCGACACCAACAAGGAGTCGATCGCGGTGCAGGAGGCGCGCAAGCTCGGCATTCCGGTGGCCGCGGTGATCGACAGCAACAGCGATCCGGAGGGCATCACCTTCCCGGTGCCGGGCAACGACGACGCGTTGCGCGCGATCGACCTCTATTGCGAGCTGATCAGCCAGGCGGTGCTGGCCGGGCTTGAGGCGGAGTATGTCGCCTCCGGCCGCGATCTCGGCGAGAGCGCCGAGGCGCCCGCGGAAGACCTCGACGGCGTCGACGAGGCGGACGCGCCGGCAGCCGAGGGCGAGGCCGATGCCACCGCCAACGCCGATGCGGAAGCCCCTGAGGGCGATGCCGCGGCGGCGCCGGCCGGGGATACCGACACGGCAACCGAAGGCGGCGACGGCGCCGACGCGGCGAAGGCCGCCGCCGGCGCCTGATCGGCGCCCGGTTCGGGTTGCAACACGCATTCGCCGTCGGCTCCTCAAGCGGGCCGGCGCCGGGACTAGTTTAGAGGGCGGGCCCGCATCGCCGCGGGCCGAACCGCCCGGCCGTTGGGCGCGGCTTTTCTCGCCCGTCGGCACGACCATCTGGAACGGGGGCCACCCATGGCGGAGATCACCAGCGGTCTGGTCAAGCAGCTGCGCGACAAGACCGGCGCGGGCATGATGGACTGCAAGAAGGCGCTGACCGAGAGCGACGGGGACGTCGAGGCCGCAGTCGACTGGCTGCGCAAGAAGGGCCTGGCGACCGCGGCCAAGAAGGCCGGGCGCGTCGCCGCCGACGGCCTGGTGGCGGTCGCCGCCGGGGCCGACCGGGCGGCGATCATCGAAGTCAATGCCGAGACCGATTTCGTCGCGCGCAACGACGCCTTCCAGGGCTTCGTGCGCACGCTGGCCGATCTGGCGCTGACGGTGGACGGCGGGCTCGACGCGCTGAACGCCGCCGATTTTCCCGGCACGGAGCGCAACGTCGCGGATGAGCTGACCCATATGATCGCCACCATCGGCGAGAACCTCAGCCTGCGCCGGGTCGCCCATTGCCATGCCCAGCCCGGCGGGCAGGTCGCCACCTATGTCCACAACAGCGTGGCGCCGGGCCTCGGCAAGATCGCCATCGCCGTCGCGCTGGCCGGCGACGGCGAGGACCTGCCGACGCTGGGTCGCCAGATCGCCATGCATGTCGCCGCGGCGCGTCCGGAGGCGGTGAACGTCGCCGACGTCGATCCGACCCATCTGGAGCGCGAGCGGGCCGTGCTGGCCGACCAGGCCCGCGCCAGCGGCAAGCCGGAGGCGATCATCGAGAAGATGGTGGAAGGGCGCCTGCGCAAGTATTACGAGGAAGTGGTGTTGCTGGAGCAGGTCTTCGTGGTCGACGGCGAAAGCCGGGTGCGCGAGGTGCTGGAGAAGGCGACCACGTCCGGCGGCGCGCCGGTGGCGGTGACGGGCTTCGTCAGCTATCGGTTGGGCGAGGGCATCGAGAAGGAAGAAAGCGACCTGGCGGCGGAGGTGGCGGCGACCCTCGGCGGCTGACCGCCAAGGGTCCCGCCCGGCGCCGCGGCGCGCGGCGGTTCCGGGCCGGCGCCATTCACCGGCCACAGGCACGAAGAGACGACGGGCACACCATCCCATGGGGTCAGAGCCGCACTATCGCCGGATCCTTCTGAAGCTGTCCGGCGAGGCCTTGATGGGCACCAACGCCTACGGCATCGATCCGGGGATGGTCGACCGGTTGTCCGACGATATCGGCGCCGTGCATGCCCGCGGCGTCGAGGTCGCCATCGTCGTCGGCGGCGGCAACATCTTCCGCGGCGTCTCCGGGGCGGCCAGCGGCATGGACCGCGCCAGCGCCGACTACATGGGCATGTTGGCCACCGTCATTAACGCGCTGGCCCTGCAGAATGCCTGCGAACGCAAGGGCCTGCAGACCCGGGTTCAGTCCGCCATTCCGATGCAGAGCGTATGCGAGCCCTATATCCGGCGGCGCGCGATCCGGCATATGGAGAAGGGACGCGTCGTCATCTTCGCCGCCGGCACCGGCAATCCGTTCTTCACCACCGATACGGCGGCCGCCCTGCGCGCGTCGGAGATGAACTGCGACGCGCTGCTGAAGGGCACCCAGGTCGATGGGGTCTACGACGCCGATCCGTCGGTCCGCCCGGATGCCCGCCGGTTCGAGCGGCTGGGCTATCTGGAGGTGCTGTCGAAGGACCTGAAGGTGATGGACCATTCGGCGATCTCGCTGGCGCGCGACAGCCGGATTCCGGTCATCGTCTTCTCGCTGCACCGGCCGGGGGCGTTGGCCGGTGTGGTGACCGGAGAGGGGACGTTCACGATCATCGCGGAGGAGTAGGGTCACGTCATGTCCGGGTTTGCGATCAAGGATTTGCGGCGCCGCATGGACGGCGCGCTGGAGACGTTGCGGCGGGAATTCGGGGGCCTCAGGACCGGGCGGGCGTCGACCAATCTGCTGGAGCCGATCACCGTGGACGCCTATGGCAGCGCGCTGCCGCTCAACCAGGTCGGCACGGTCGGCGTGCCGGAGCCGCGCCTGCTGACCGTCCAGGTCTGGGACCGCTCCATGGTCAAGGCGGTGGAGAAGGCGATCCGCGACAGCGGCCTCGGCCTCAACCCGCAGCCCGAGGGCCAGGTCATCCGGGTGCCGATCCCGGATTTGAGCGAGGATCGCCGCCGCGAGCTGGCCAAGGTCGCCGGCAAATACGCCGAACAGGCGCGCGTCGCCGTCCGCAATGTCCGTCGCGACGGCATGGATCAGCTCAAGCGCCTGGAAAAAGATCATGAAATCTCACAAGACGAACACAAACGCCTGGCAGATGAGATCCAGAAGCTGACCGACGATCACGTGAAGCTGGTCGACGAAACCCTGCATTCCAAGGAAAAGGAGATCATGCAGGTCTAAGGTCGTGGCGGCCCGGCCGAGCCCGCGCGCCGCTTCGCCTATCAACCGTCCGACCGGCAGGTTCGAGCGC
This sequence comes from Alphaproteobacteria bacterium, assembly GCA_028284045.1. Classification (GTDB taxonomy): domain Bacteria; phylum Pseudomonadota; class Alphaproteobacteria; order DSM-16000; family Inquilinaceae; genus JANQSN01. Next base: position 30,143 of record JANQSN010000018.1, read on the forward strand.
TACCCGCCATGACCACGCCCATCGTTTCCGCAGATCGCGATCCACCCCGCCACGTGGCCATCATCATGGACGGCAACGGCCGGTGGGCGAAGACGCGCGGGCGGCCGCGGATCTACGGCCACCGCCAGGGGGCGGCGGCGGTGCGCCGGGTGGTGGAGGCGGCGCCCGACCTGTCGATCCGCTATCTCACGCTGTTCGGCTTCTCCTCGGAGAACTGGATCCGGCCGCCCGACGAGGTCGAGGAGCTGATGGGCCTGCTGCGCTTCTACCTGCGCAGCGAGATCGCGGACCTGCACCGCAACGGCGTCCGCCTCACGGTGATCGGCGACCGCGAGCGCCTGGCGCCCGATATCGGCGAGCTGATCCGCCACGGCGAGTCGCTGACCGCCGACAATCGGCGGCTGACCTTGACCATCGCGCTCAGCTATGGCGGCCGCCTGGAGATCGCCGCCGCGGCGCGCGCGCTGGCGCGTGACGTCGCCCAAGGGCATCTCGCGCCCGAAGACATCGACGAGGCCGCGGTCGCCGGCCGGCTGTTCACCGCCGGCCTGCCGGACCCCGACCTGCTGATCCGCACCAGCGGCGAGCAGCGCATCAGCAACTTCCTGTTGTGGCAGATGGCCTATGCGGAGCTGATGTTCGTCGACGCCCATTGGCCGGACTTCACCGGGGCCGATCTGGCCCAGGCCGTGGCCGCCTACCGACAACGCGAACGACGGTTCGGCGGCACCCGGGCCAAGCGTGACTGAGCGCGTCTCCGGGGATCTGCGCCGCCGCGTCCTGTCCGCCGCCGTCCTGGGTCCCCTGGTGATGGCGGGCGTCTGGTTCGGCGGCCTGGCCTTCTGGACGGTGGTGCTGGTGGCCGGCGCGGCGGCGCTGGGCGAATGGTTGCGCATGGCCGGGCGGCTCGGCCGGCTGTCACGCCTGCTCTGGTGGACCAATCTGTTGGGGTTGGGGACCATCGCGCTGGTGGCGCTGGTCTGGAAGGTACAGGTGGCGGTCGCCGCGGCGGTGCCGTTCCTCGCCGGCACGGCGGCGATCCTCAAGCTCGGCGGCTCGCGGCGCGTGGTCATCGGCATCAGCGGGCTGCCCTATGTCGGGGCGGCCGTGCTGGCGCTGGTGTGGCTGCGGCTGGAGAGCGGCACCGGATGGTCGCTGGTCGCCTGGTTGCTGTTCGTCGTCTGGGCCACCGACATCGGCGGCTATGCGGCCGGTCGTGCGATCGGCGGACCGAAGTTCCTGCCGGCGGTCAGCCCCAAGAAGACCTGGGCCGGCGTGGTCGGCGCCTGCCTGGCCGCCGGTCTTGTCGGCTGGGCGGCAGCCTTGGCGCTGGGTGCCGCGCGGCCGGACGTGGCCATCGCGATGGCATTGGCCGCATCGGTCAGCGCCCAGACCGGCGACTTCTTTGAGAGTGCGGTGAAACGCCATTATGGGGTAAAGGACAGCAGCCGGCTGATCCCCGGCCATGGGGGCGTGCTGGATCGCATCGACGGGCTGTTGGCGGCCGCCCCCGTCGTTGCCGGGCTGCACGCCGTGTTGGGAGAGGCGTTGGTATGGTGGTAGCGGAAGTACCGGGCAGCGCGACCGCCGCGCCGCGCAGCGTGACGGTGCTCGGCTCGACTGGATCGGTCGGCACGCAGACGCTGGACCTGATCGCCCGCGCGCCGGAGCGGTTCCGCGTCGAGGCGTTGACCGCCAACAGCAATGCCTCGTTGCTGGCCGAGCAGGCCCGCGCACTCCGCCCCGCCGTGGCGGTGGTCGCGGATGAGCGGGCGTACCGGCCATTGAAGGAGGCGCTTGCCGGCACCGGTGTCGCCGTGGCTGCCGGCGCCGACGCCGTGGTCGAGGCCGCGCGCCGGCCGAGCGATCTGGTGATGGCGGCGATCGTCGGGGCGGCGGGCCTGCCCTCGACCGTCGCGGCGGCGGAGCGCGGCGCCCTCGTCGCCTTCGCCAACAAGGAATGCCTGGTGTCGGCCGGCCCGCTGATGCTGGACGTGGTGCGGGCGAGCGGGGCGACGCTCTTGCCCGTGGACAGCGAGCACAACGCGATCTACCAGGTCTTCGACGATGCCGCGGGGCGCGTCGAGCGTCTGATCCTGACCGCCAGCGGCGGCCCGTTCCGCACCGCGGATCCGGCAGCCATGGCGGCCGCCACCCCGGCCGAAGCGGTGGCGCACCCGACCTGGACGATGGGGGCGAAGATCTCCGTCGACAGCGCCACGATGATGAACAAGGGGCTGGAGATCATCGAGGCATCGTTGCTGTTCGACATGCCGGAATCCCGGGTCGACGTGCTGATCCACCCCCAATCCGTGATCCACAGCCTGGTGGAGTATACCGACGGCTCGGTCCTCGCCCAGCTCGGCACACCGGACATGCGTACGCCGATCGCGTACACCCTGGCCTGGCCGGAGCGCATGGTGACGCCGAGCGCCCGCCTCGACCTCGCCGCAATTGGCCGCTTGGATTTCGAGCGGCCCGATCCGCGCCGCTTTCCGGCGCTGGATCTGGCGCGCGCGGCGCTGAAGGCGGGCGGCAGCGCGCCGACCTTGCTGAACGCGGCGAACGAGGTGGCGGTCGGCGCCTTTCTGGCCGGGCGCATCGGCTTCCTCGACATCGTGCGGGTGGTGGAGGAGACGCTCGGCCGCCACGACGTGCGTCCGCTCGCCAGCCTCGACGACGTCTACGCCGTCGACGCGGAGGCGCGCGCCCTGGCCGATGCCTGCACGGCCCGCCTGGCGGAGGCCCCATGACCCTGGTGATCGACTATTTCATCCCGTTCCTCATCGTCCTCAGCATCCTGGTCTTCGTCCATGAATGGGGCCACTACTGGGTGGGGCGGCGCTGCGGCGTGCGCGTGGAGACCTTCTCCATCGGCTTCGGGCCGGAGATCGCCGGCTGGACCGATCGCGTCGGCACCCGCTGGAAGGTCAGCGCCATTCCGCTCGGCGGCTATGTGAAGTTCTTCGGCGATGCCGACGCCGCCTCGCGCCCCGATCCGGCGCTGTCGGGCGACACAGAAGACGACGGGCTGACCGAGGCGGAACGCGCCGTCTCCTTCCCGCACAAGCCGCTGGGCGCGCGCACGGCGGTGGTCGCCGCCGGGCCGCTGGCCAATTTCCTGTTCGCCGTCATCCTGCTGGCGGGACTCTACGCCGTTGCCGGCTCGCCCTATCCCAAGGCCCTGATCGGCGATGTCGAGCCGGACAGCCCCGCCGCGCTGGCGGATCTCAGGGCCGGCGACCGCATCGTCGCGATAGACGATCAGCCGATCGGCCGCTTCGTGGAGATCGCCGCCGCCGTGCGCCAGAGCGAGGGGGCGGGCCTCGACCTCGACATCCATCGGGCGACGGAGACGGTACGCGTGACGGTCGTCCCCCAACCGGTCGCGGTGGAGGGCGAAGACGGCACGGTCACGGAGGTCTGGCGCCTCGGCATCGTCGCGGAGCGGGGGCCGTATGGCCCGGTCGACGCGGTCGTGCTGGCGGTGACCGACACCGTCGACTTGACCTGGCAGACATTGGTCGTGGTCGGCCGCATCATCATCGGCGCGGAGGATGCCAGCGGCCTCGGCGGTCCGATCCGCATCGCGCAGATGTCGGGCGATTTCTCCCAGGTCGGGATCGCGCCCTTCCTGTGGTTCATGGCGATTCTGTCGATCAATCTGGGGCTGATCAATCTCTTCCCCGTGCCGATGCTGGATGGCGGGCACCTGCTGTTCTATGCGGCGGAGGCGGTGCGCGGCCGTCCGCTGGGGCCGCGGGTCCAGGAGTACGGCTTCCGCATCGGCCTGGCCCTGGTGCTGGCGCTGGTGGTGTTCGTCACGTGGAATGATCTGGTGCACCTTGAGGTTTTCTCTTTCTTGCGCGACAGTCCGTCTTGATTCCGGCCGCTTTCGCGGCTCGGCCGCCCGGCGACCGTCGGCGGTAAGCTCCGGATCCAAGGGACGAGACGGGTGGCGGACATGGGCGCAACCGTGAACGCAAGGCAGACCCTGCGCCTGGCCGCGTTGAACCGGCTGGTGGTCGCAGCGCTGCTGGCGCTCGCGTTCGTGATCGCGGCACCGGCGCACCGCGCCGCCGCGCAGACGCCTGACGAGCAAATCATCATCACCGAAATCCGCATCGAGGGGGCGGAGCGGATCGACCCCAACACCGTCTATTCCTACCTGACGGTGCGCGCCGGGGATCCGTTCGATCCGGCGGAGCTCAACGCCTCGCTGACCAGCCTGTTCCGCACCGGCCTGTTCGCCGATGTGGTGCTGCGGCGCGACGGGTCGATCCTGGTGGTCTCGATCGTCGAGAACCCGATCATCAACCGCATCGCCTTCGAGGGGAACGACCGCCTCGACAACGATACGCTGGAGGCGGAGATCAGCTCGCGCCCGCGGGTCGTCTACACCCGGACTCGGGTGCAGTCCGATGTCGCGCGCCTCTTGGAGATCTACCGCCGCAGCGGCCGCTTCGCCGCGACCGTCGACCCGAAGGTCATTCAGCTCGACCAGAACCGCGTCGACCTGGTGTTCGAGATCGACGAAGGACCGCTGACCGGAATCAGCCGGATCACCTTCATCGGGAACGAGGCGTTCTCCGACAGCACGTTGCGCGACGAGATCCTGACGGAAGAGAGCGGCCTGTTCAGCTTCCTCAGCTCCGACGATACCTATGATCCCGACCGGGTGGCGTTCGACCGTGAGCTGCTGCGCTCCTTCTATCTGAGCGAGGGCTACGCCGATTTCCGCGTCATCTCCGCCGTCGCCGAGTTGACGCCCGACCGCGAGGACTTCTTCGTCACCTTCACCATCGAGGAAGGCGAGCGCTATCGGTTCGGGCAGATCGACATCGTTTCGTCGTTGCGGGACTTGAACTTCGATCCGCTGTTCGACGTCGTCATCACCGAGGAGGGCGATGTCTACAACGCCGATCAGATCGAGAACTCGATCGATCTGCTGGCGGCCGAGGTCAGCGACCAGCAGTTCGCCTTCGTCGACATCCGCCCGCAGGTGACGCGCAACCGCGACGAACTTCTGATCGACGTGACCTACGAGATCAGCGAGGGCCCGCGGGTGTTTGTCGAACGCATCGAGATCATCGGCAACGTCCGCACCGTCGACAGCGTCATCCGCCGCGAGATGGAGCTGGTCGAGGGCGATCCGTTTAGCGAGAGCCTGCTGCGCCGGTCCGAGGCGCGGATCCGCAACCTCGCGTTCTTCCGCGACGTCGACGTCAGCACTGTGCCCGGTTCGAGCCCCGATCGCGCGGTGGTGCGGGTCGAGGTGGAGGAGCAGTCGACGGGCGAGCTGACCCTCGGTGCGGGGTTCTCCACCGAAGACGGGCCGATCGGCGACCTCACGCTGAGCGAGCGAAATCTGCTGGGCCGCGGTCAGGAGCTCAGGGTTGGCGCGTCGATCAGCGGCTCCAGCAGCGAGGTCGATGTCAGCTTCACCGAGCCCTACTTCCTCGGCCGCAATCTGTCGGCGGGCTTCGACGTGTTCCGGACGATCGACGAGAACGACGACGATACGGCCTTCGAAGAGGGCCGCCTCGGCGGGGCTCTGCGCTTCGGCTATCCGATCACTCGCAACCTGTTCCAGGTCTGGACCTACTCGCTGGAGCGCCGGGAGATCAGCGACGTCCTGCCGTCGGCGTCGGCCTTCATCCGCGACGAGGAAGGCGTGACGGTCCGCTCCACCGTCAGCCAGGCGCTGACCTACCGGGATCTCGACAGCCGCATCCGGCCGACCGACGGGTTTGTCGTGAGCCTGGCCAACGACTTCACCGGCCTGGGCGGTGATGTCCGGCTGGTGCGCACGACCTTGTCGGGCTCCTACTTCGTGCCGGTGGTGGAGGATGTGATCCTGTCGGTGAGTGCGGAGACCGGGATCGTCTTCGGCCTCGGCGAGGATGTCCGGATCAGCGACCGCTTCTTCGTCGGCGGCGGTTCGCTGCGCGGTTTTGAGACCGGCGGCATCGGACCGCGCGACGGTAACGGCGATGCGTTGGGCGGGCGGCAGTTCGCCACCGGCTCGGTGGAGGTGGAGTTTCCCGTGGGCCTGCCGGAGGAGTTCGGCATCACCGGCCGCGCCTTCAGCGATATCGGCATCCTGCGCGAGCCTCAGGAAGAGACCCTGAACACCGGCAATGCCGCCGACGTCGTCCTGTCCACCGGCAGTCCGCGCGCGTCGGTGGGTGCCGGGCTTTCCTGGGACTCACCGTTCGGGCCGGTACGGCTCGACTTCGCCTTCCCGGTGATCCAGGAGGATTTCGACGAGGAGGAGAGGTTCCGTTTCAGCTTCGGCACCAGCTTCTGACGGTTCGGTGCCGCGCGCATCCGGCGACGGTGCCGTGGGGTGGAGGCGCGGCCGGGCCATCCTGACGCTCGCGTTGACCTTGGCGCTGGTGGTGTTCGGCGCCGTCCGGGCCGATGAGCCCGAGGCGACATCCCCGTCCCTGATCCTGGTGGTCGATCTGCAGGAGGCGATGAGCCGCTCTCTGGCGATGGCAGCGGTTCAGACCGAGTTGCAGGATCTGCGCCAGTCCTACCAGGACGAGTTCGTGGCGCTGGAGCAGGAATTCCGCGAGATCGAGCAGCGGCTGACCCGCGAGGACGAAGGCCTGAGCGAGGCGGAACTTCGCGAACGGCGGCGGGAGTTCGAGCTGCGGGTCTCCGAGGCGCAACACCGGGTGCAGGATCGGCGCATGGCGCTCGATCGGGGGCAGGCGGAGGCGGTGAACCAGATTCGCCGCGTGCTGCTGGAGATCGTCACCGAAGTCGCGGAGGATCAGGGGGCCCAGCTGGTCCTGGCGAAGAACCAAGTGGTCGTCGTCGACCGCGCGCTTGACATCACCGATGAGGTGATCTCCCGTCTTAACGAAAGGCTGCCCAGCGTCGCCATTGCCGTCGAAGACGACGACGACGACGACGACGACGACCGGTAGCGCGGTGCGCCTCGGCCTGCCCCCGTCCGCCGGGCGGGTGCTGCCCTGCGGGGCGCCTGGCCCACCGCCCTTTCCCGTCCCCGCATCCCGAATTGGGACCACCGCGACCCGTGTCGCGGCAGGCAACCGGAAGACCGCCATGACCGCCGATCCCCGTTTCTTCGACGTCGCCGGGCCGTTCACCCTGGCGCAACTGGCCGAGATGACGGAGTCGGCGCTCGCCGACGGGGCCAACGGGGCGATCGAGCTTGCCGGCATCGCACCCTTGGAGGTCGCCGGTCCAAGCGATCTCAGCTTCCTGGAGAACAAGCGCTACCTGCCGTCCTTCCTGGAGACGAAGGCCGGCGCCTGCTTCGTCCATCCGGCTTTTGCCGACCGGGCACCGGCGGGTACCGAGGTGCTGCTGTCCAAGAAGCCCTACCGTGCCTATGCGTTGGCCGCTCAGGCCTTCTTTCCCAAGCAGCAGACGGTCGCCGGCATCTCCGACCGGGCGGTGGTCGATCCTGGCGCGCGGATCGACCCGTCGGCCAGCGTGGCGGCCGGCGCGGTGATCGAGGCCGGCGTGGAGATCGGGCCGCGCGCGCGCATCGGCGCGAATGCCGTGATCGCCCGCAACGTGGTTGTCGGCGCCGACTCGGCGGTCGGTCCCGGGGCGTCGCTCACCCACTGCCTGATCGGCGCGCGGGTGACCATCTATGCCGGCGCGCGTATCGGGCAGGACGGTTTCGGCTTCGCCATGGATGCCGATGGTCACTTGCGCATTCCGCAGACCGGCCGAGTCCTCGTCGAAGACGATGTAGAAATCGGCGCCAACTCAACCATCGACCGCGGGGCCGGCCACGACACCATCATTCGCCGCGGGGCGATGATTGATAATCTGGTGCAGATCGGGCACAACGTCGAAGTCGGTGCCGGCAGCGTCCTTGTCGCCCAATCCGGGGTTGCCGGTAGCACGAAACTCGGCGACTTCGTCGTCCTGGCGGCTCAGACGGGCTTGGCGGGCCATCTCCGGATCGGGACGGGCGCCAAACTGGCGGCGTCCAGCGGCGTCATGCGGGATATCCCCGCGGGCGAGGAATGGGCCGGCACCCCGGCGATGCCGGCTCGCAAATTCTGGCGCAATTACGCGAAGCTCATGAAATTGCTGGAAGGGAAAGGTTGAACGCGCACATGGACGCCGCCGCAACCAGCGAGTCGGGATACGATCTCGATATTCTCCGGATCATGGACATGATCCCGCACCGATATCCGATGCTGATGATCGACCGTCTGGTCGACGTGGTGCCGGGGATCAGCGCGGTCGGGATAAAGAACGTGTCGATCAACGAGCCGTTCTTTCAAGGCCATTTCCCGAAGCAGCCGGTGATGCCCGGCGTCATGATCATTGAGAGCATGGCCCAGACCGCGGCCGCCCTGGTGGTGGAATCCCTGGGCGGCAATGCGGAGGGCAAGCTGGTCTACTTCATGTCGGTCGACAGCGCCCGGTTCCGGCGCAAGGTGGTGCCCGGCGACCAGCTCCACATTCAGGTCACCAAGATGCACCACCGCAAGAATGTCTGGAAGTTCCACGGCGAGGCCAAGGTCGACGGCCGCGTCTGCGCCGAGGCCACCTACGCGGCGATGATCGCGGATTACGATGGCGGGAGCTGACGTTCACCCGACAGCCATCGTCGCCCAGGGCGCCGAACTCGGTCACGACGTCTCGATTGGTCCCTACTGCACGGTCGGCGCGGGCGTCCGGCTGGGCGACGGGGTCCGGCTGATCAGTCATGTCGTGGTCGACGGCACGACCACCATCGGGGCGCGCTGTCAGGTCTATCCCTTCGCCGTCCTCGGCTTGCCGCCGCAGGACCTGAAGTATCGCGGGGAACCGTCGACCCTGACCATCGGCGCCGACACGGTGATCCGCGAGCATGTCACCATGAACCCCGGCACCGAAGGCGGCGGCCTGGAGACCCGGGTCGGCGACCGCTGCCTGTTCATGGTGGCCAGCCACGTCGCCCATGACTGCCGGGTGGGCGACGACGTCATCCTGGCCAACAACGCGACCATGGCCGGGCATGTCACGGTGGGCAACGGGGCGCGGATCGGCGGGCTGTCGGCGATCCACCAGTTCGTGCGCATCGGCGAGCACGCGATGATCGGCGGCATGACCGGGATCGACCAGGACGTCATCCCCTATGGCATGGCGATGGGCGGGCGCGGGGACCTGGTCGGGCTGAACCTTGTCGGTCTCAGGCGCGGCGGCACCGACCGGGAGGAGATCCGCGGCCTGCAGGCGGCCGTGGAGGCGCTGTTCGCCGCCGACGGCGAGATGTCCCAGCGCGTCCGCCAGGTCGAGGCGAGCTTCGGGCACTGCGCCACGGTTCGCACGCTGCTCGGCTTCCTGACCACCGATCGCGATCGCAAGATCCTGAAGATGCGCAGCGATCACGCCGATGGGTCCGCCTAGGCTCGGCATTCTCGCCGGCGGGGGCGAGCTGCCGCGGCTGGTGGCGGCAGCAGCGGTCGAGCATGGCGGCAACCCCTACGTCCTGGCCTTCCGCAACTTCGCCGACGACGATGTCGCCGACGGCCTCGATCACGACTGGGTGCGCCTCGGCGCCATCGGCAAGGCGCTGGACAGCCTGAGAGGGGCCGGCGTCACCGATCTGTGCCTGGTCGGGCGCATCCACCGCCCGTCCTGGAAGGATCTGCTGCCCGACCCGCGGGGCGCGCAGTTCCTGTCGCGCATCGGCTTCGACAAGCTGGGCGACCATGCCCTGATGGCGGTGATCGCCGAGGGCCTGGAGGGCGAAGGTTTCCGCATCGTCGGGCCGCACGAGGTAGCGCCGGACCTGTTGGCGCCGGTCGGACCGGTCGGTGCCCGATTTCCCGACGAGGGCCTGCGCGCGGATCTCGCCCGGGCCCGCGAGGTCGCCGCGGCGATCGGTCGGCTCGACGCCGGGCAGGGGGCGGTCGTCCAGCAGGGCGTGGTGCTGGCCGTGGAGGCGGCGGAGGGCACGGATCGGATGCTGGCGCGCGCCGGCGAGCTGGCGCGCAAGGGCCGCGGCGGCGTGCTGGTCAAGGTGAAGAAGCCGCAGCAGGACCCGCGCCTCGACTTGCCGACCATCGGCACGGCGACGGTGGAAGCGGCGGCGGCGGCCGGGCTTGCCGGGATCGGCGTGGAGGCCGGCGCCAGCCTGATCATCGACCGCAAGGCGGTGGGGCGGCTGGCCGATCGGCGCGGGCTGTTCGTCGTCGGGCTGGAGGGGTGAGCGGCGCGCCGATCCCGGCCGACACAGACGGGCCGCTGGTCTTCCTGTCGGCGACCGAGGCGTCCGGCGACCTCATGGGGGCCGGGCTGATGCGCGCGCTGAAGGCGCTGACGGGCGGGCGGGTCCGCTTCGCCGGGCTCGGCGGCGACCGCATGGCCGCGGAAGGGCTGCAGCCGCTGTTTCCCATCGCCGAGCTTGCGGTGATGGGGGTGGTGGAGCTGCTGCCGCAGATGCGCCGCCTCCTGCGCCGGGTCGACCAGACGGCGGCGGCGGCCTTGGCGGCGCAACCCGACATCATCGTCACCATCGACAGTTGGGGGTTCAACACGCGCGTCGCGTCACGGCTGGTTGGCCGGCGCGGCTGCCCGATGGTGCAGTTCGTCGCCCCGAAGGTCTGGGCCTGGCGCCAGGGGCGGGCGCGCCGCCTGGCGCGGATGGTCGACCATGTGCTGGCCCAGCTTCCCTTCGAGCCGGCGTTCTTCGCCCGCTACGGGCTGGCGGCCAGCTTCGTCGGCCATCCGATCGTGGAGAGCGGTGCCGATGCCGGCGACGGCACGGCGTTTCGCGCGCGCCATAGCATCGACCCCGACGCACCGCTGGTGGCCTTGCTGCCCGGCAGCCGGCGCAGCGAGGTGACGCGCCTGCTGCCCGTCCTCGGCGCCGTGGTCGCGGGCCTGACGGCCGACCGGCCGGGCTTGCGCATCGTCGTCCCGACGCTGTGGACGGTGGCGGAGCGGGTGCGCGCCGCCGCCGCCGATTGGCCGGGCCGGCCGGTGGTGGTGGAGGGCGACGGCGAGAAATACGACGCCTTCGCCGCCAGCGATCTGGCGATCGCCGCGTCGGGCACCGTGGCGGTGGAGTTGGCGCTCGCCGCCCTGCCGACGATCGTCGTCTATCGGGTCAACCCGCTGACCGCCTGGGTGGTGCGCCGGCTGGTGAAGGTGCGCTTCGCCAACCTGATCAACATCATCGCCGACCGCCCGGTGGTGCCGGAGCTATTGCAGGACGCCTGCACGCCGCCGCGCATTCTGTCGGCCGCCGAAGCGCTGCTCGACGACGAGGCCGCGCGCCGCGCCCAGGGCGTGGCGGCCCAGGCGATCGCCCGCACGCTGGGTGCCGGCGAGGAGCCGCCGAGCCTGCGGGCCGCACGGCAGGTGCTGGCGCTGGCCGCCGGTCGGGACGGTGGTCAGGCCGGCACGGCGATCAGATAGACCAGACCGGCCAGCATCCCCAGCACGGCCAGGATGCCGACCGCCGCGCGCAGGCGGCGCGAGGCCGGCATCGGGTTGTCGTTGGCCCTCCGCCCGATCGCGCCGCGCAGGGCCGCCTGGACGAAGCCGGTGCGAACCGGGGTGGGGTGCTGCGGCCGCGGCGCGGGCGGACGACGCGATGGCCTAGCCACGATCGTCCAGCGGGACATAGCCCCGCCGCGGCTCCCCCACGTAGAGCTGGCGCGGCCGGCCGATCTTCTGGATCGGATCCTCGATCATCTCCTTCCACTGGCTGATCCAGCCGACGGTCCGTGCCAGCGCGAAGATCACCGTGAACATGGTGTTCGGGAAGCCCATAGCCCGCAGGATGATGCCCGAATAGAAGTCGACGTTCGGGTACAGCTTCTTCTCGATGAAGTACTCGTCTTCCAGGGCGATCTTCTCCAAGGCCATGGCGAGCTTGAGAAGCGGTTCGTCCTTGATGCCGAGATGGTCGAGCACCTCGTGGCAGGTCTGGCGCATCACCGTGGCCCGCGGGTCGTAGTTCTTGTAGACCCGGTGGCCGAAGCCCATCAGGCGGAACGGATCGTCCTTGTCCTTGGCGCGCTTGACGTATTGGTCGACATGGCTGACGTCGCCGATCTCCTCCAGCATCTTCAAGACCGCCTCGTTGGCGCCGCCATGGGCGGGGCCCCACAGGCAGGCGATGCCGGCGGCGATGCAGGCGAACGGGTTGGCGTGCGACGAGCCGGCCAGCCGCACCGTCGAGGTCGAGGCGTTCTGTTCGTGGTCCGCGTGCAGGATGAAGATCTTGTCCATCGCCCGCGACAGGACCGGGTGGACAACATAATCCTCGCACGGCGTCGCGAACATCATATGCAAGAAATTCTCGGCATACCCCATCTTGTTGTTCGGGTAGATGAAGGGTTGGCCGATCGAATATTTGTAGGCCCAGGCGGCGATCGTCGGCATCTTGGCGATCAGGCGGCGGCTGGCGACCATCCGCTGATGCTCGTCGCGAATGTCGGTGCTGTCGTGATAGAAGGCCGACAGCGCGCCGACGACGCCGACCATGATCGCCATGGGGTGGGCGTCGCGCCGGAAGCCGCTGTAGAAGCTGCGCAATTGCTCCTGCAGCATGGAGTGGTAGGTGATGGCGTGGACGAAGTCCGCCTTCTGGGTGCGGGTCGGCAGCTCGCCATAGAGCAGCAGGTAGCAGACCTCCATGAAGTCGCTCTTGTCGGCCAGCTCGTCGATCGAGTAGCCGCCATGCAGCAGCATGCCGACATCGCCGTCGATGAAGGTCAGACCGCTCTCGCAGCTCGCCGTGGAGGTGAAGCCGGGATCGAAGGTGAACATCTTCGTTTCGCCGTAGAGCTTGCGAATGTCGATCACCTTCGGCCCTTCGCTGCCCTCGATGATCGGCATGGTCACCGACTTGCCGGTGGTATTGTCGACCAGCGTGGCAGTCGCGGGTGCGCCCTGGGCGCCCTTCACGTCGAGTTGCGTTTCGGCCATTAACGACACTCCCAATCTGTCCGCCCGGCGTCGGGCGGGTCCGATGTTCAAGATGGCGGCCGCGGGCGTCGCGGCCTGCCGGGGTTCCTGGCGCGGGGTCGCGGGCGGTTCGGCCCGCGCGGGCGGAGCCGGTGCCGCCTCAGCCGCCGCCGGCCGGCGGCGGGGCGCCGGCGACGGCGTCCGCCAACCGGCCCAGCGTCTCAGACCGCCCCAACACGTCCGCGACTTCGAAGATGCCGGGTGAGATCGTCGACCCGGTCAGCGCGGCGCGCAGAGGCTGTGCCACCTTGCCCAGCTTCACGCCGGCGGCCTCGCCGGCGCCGCGCACCGCTTCCTCGATCGTCTCTTGCGACCAGGTCTCAAGCCCGCCCAGCCGCGCCACGACATCCTGCAGAAGTGGGGCGGACTGTACCACCAAAGCCGTGGCCTTGTCGTCAAACGGTATCGGTCGCGGGACGACATAGAACATAGCGCTGCGGGCCAGCTCATCCAGCGTGCGCGCCCGCTGCTTCAAGCCGTCCATGCCGGCCAGCAGCCGCGCGCCGTCGCCGTCGTCGAGCGGCCGGCCGAGCGCCGCCGCCAGCCGCGGCGCGATGTCGGCGGCCAGCCGGTCGTCCGCCGCTTCGCGCAGATAGTGCCCGTTCAGATGGTCCAGCTTGGCCAGGTCCAGCCGGGCGGCTGCCCGGCCGACGCCGTCGAGGTCGAACCATGCCTGGGCATCGGCTGTCGAGATGATCTCGTCGTCGCCATGCGCCCAGCCGAGCCGTAACAGATAGTTGCGCAGCGCCTCCGGTAGATAGCCCATGTCGCGATAGGCCTCGATGCCCAAGGCGCCGTGCCGCTTCGACAGCTTGGCCCCGTCGGGTCCGTGGATTAGCGGGATATGGGCGAACACCGGCGGTGCTGCGCCGAGCGCGCGGTAGAGCAGCGTCTGGCGGAAGGCGTTGGTCAGATGGTCGTCGCCGCGCACGACATGCGTCACGCCCATGTCGATGTCGTCGATCACCACCGACAGCATATAGGTCGGCGTCCCGTCGGACCGCAGCAGGACCATGTCGTCGAGCTGGTCGGCGGCGACGGTCACCGGTCCTTGAACCGCGTCCTCGATGGTCAGCGATCCGTCCGTCGGGGCCTTCAGGCGGATGGCGGGGTCGACGCCGGCCGGCGCCTCGGCCGGATCGCGGTCGCGCCAGCGCCCGTCATAGCGCACGGGCCGACCCGCCGCCCGGGCGCGGTCGCGCATTTCGGCGAGTTCGTCGGGTGTGGCATAACACCGATAGGCGTGGCCGGCGGCGAGCAGCCGGTCGGCGGCCGCGCGGTGGCGGTCGCGCCGGGCGAACTGAGAGACCGGCTCGCCGTCCCAATCGAGGCCGAGCCAGGTCAGACCGTCGATGATCGCCGCGACCGCCGCTTCGTTGTAGCGGGCCCGGTCGGTGTCCTCGATCCTGAGAAGGAAACGTCCGCCGTGCCGGCGCGCCAGCAGCCAGTTGAACAGCGCGGTCCGGGCGCCGCCGATATGCAGGAATCCGGTCGGCGACGGCGCGAAGCGGGTGACGAGCGGGGCGCCCTGGGCGGCGGCGGTCGGGGTGCTCATGATCGGGGGACCGGGTCGGTAAGGGGGGCAAGAGGCACGATGGCGTCTCCCGCACCGCTCGCCCGGAGCGGCCGGAATAGCATAGGCGCGCGGCCGTCGGAACTGTCGGTGATCGCCGGAGGGACCGGTTGGCGTCCGCGCTGACCGCCGATGGCGCCGCGGCGCGGCGGGAACCGCGGCGGACCACCTGGCTCGCCGGCCGTCCGTCCGCTGGACTGCTGCTGCCGGTCGCCCTGGCGATCGGCATCGCCGTCTATGCCGGGCTGGACCGCGAACCGGCGATCCTCCTGATCTGGGGGGCGGCGGGCTTCGCGGTCCTGGCGGGTGGGGCGGCGCTGTGGTGGCGCCGGCGCGGCACGGCGGGGCTGCTGATCGCTGCGGCGCTGGCGTGCGGGTTCGCCGGCGCGGCGCTGGAGACCCGCCTGGTCGCCGCGCCGATGCTGGATTGGCGGGTCAGCGCCGGGCCGGTCACCGGCCAGGTGCGCGCGGTCCAGCCGCTGGGGCAGGGGGCCTATCGCGTCGTTCTCACCGGCATCGCGGGGCCGCGGCTGGCTGGCCGCCCGATCCCCGACGCCGTGCGCGTCCGGCTGGTCTCCGGCGACGGCGCGCCGCCGATCGGGTCGGCGATCCGCGTGCGCGCGGTGCTGACGCCGCCGAGCGGGCCGGCCGAGCCCGGCGCCTTCGACTTCCGGCGCTATCTCTTCTATCGCGGGATCGGCGGGCTGGGCTTCGCCGTCGGCCATTGGCAGGCGGTAGATCCGGACCCCGCCGGGTCGGCGCCGCTGACCGCGCCGCTCGACCGGCTGCGGCTGGAGATTGCGGCGACGATCCGCGACCGCGCGGACGGTCAAGCCGTCGGTGCGGTCGCCGCGGCGCTGTTGACCGGCGAGCGGCGCGCGGTGCCCGAGGCGGTCATGGAGGCGTTGCGGGCCTCTGGTCTTGCCCATCTGATGGCGATCTCCGGCCTGCATGTCGGGCTGATGGCCGGCACCGTCTTCTTCGCCCTGCGCCTGGCCCTGGCGGCCGTGCCGGGCTTGGCGCTGCGCTATCCCATCAAGAAGTGGGCGGCGGCGGCGGCGATCGTCGCGGCCTTCGTCTACACCGCGCTGGTCGGGGCGCCGGTGCCGACCCAGCGCGCCTTCGTCATGACGGGGCTGGCGCTCACCGCCATCCTCTTGGACCGCTCGCCCTTCTCGTTGCGGCTGGTCGCCTGGGCGGCGGCGCTGGTCCTGCTGATCGCGCCGCACAGCCTGTTGGAGCCCAGCTTTCAGATGAGCTTCGCGGCGGTGATCGGCCTGGTCGCCGCGTTCGAGCGGTTGCAGCAGCCCCTGACCCGGCTCAGCCATCGCGACCTGCCGATGGCCGGGATCCTGGCCTATCTCGGCGCGGTGCTGCTGACCACGCTGGTCGCCACGCTGGCGACCGCGCCGTTCGCCGCCTATCACTTCAACCGCATCGCGCTCTACGGCCTGCTCGGCAATCTGGTGGCGGTGCCGCTGACTGCCCTGTGGATCATGCCCTGGGGGCTGGTGGTTCTGGTCACCCTGCCGCTGGGGCTGTCCGCCCTGCCCCTGGCGGCGATGACCGGCGGCATCGGTGTGCTGATCGACTGGGCGGGGTGGATCGCCGGCCTGCCGGGCGCGATGCTGGGGGTGCCGGCGGTGCCTGTCTGGTCGCTGCTGGCGATGGTTGCCGGCGGGTTGTGGCTGTGCCTGTGGCGCGATCGGCTGCGCTGGCTGGGCCTGCTTGTCGTCCTGCCGGCGCTGGCCGGTCCGGCGAGCCCGCCGGCGCACGACGTGCTGATCAGCGAGGATACCCGCCTGGTCGCGGTCCGCGATGCGGCGGGCCAGCTGCGCCTGTCGTCCACCCGCCGCGGCCGTTTCGTCGCCGAGCAGTGGTCGGAGCGACGCGCCCAAGGACCGGCCGCCTCCTGGGCGGACGGGCTGGGGGATCCGGGCTTGGAGGGTGTCGGGCTCGGCTGCGACGCGCTGGGCTGCGTCTATACGCGCAACGGCTGGCGCGTCGCGGTGGCCGCGGCGCGGGCCGCGCTGGACGACGACTGCCGACACGCCGATATCGTGATCGCCCCCTTCTTCCTGGACGATCGCTTCACCGACCGCTGTCCGGCCCTGGTCATCGACCGGGGCACCCTGGCCGATGACGGCGCGCATGCGCTGACCCTGGCACCGGCGGGGATCGCCGTCGACACGTCGATTGCGGATGCCGGCGGCCGGCCCTGGAACCGCGGCTGGCCAGGCTTCGCAGAGATCGAGCGGCCGGGGGCCGCGGCGGCTCAGCCGTAGCGGCGCATCAGGCCGACCAGCCGTCCTTGCACCTTGACCTGATTGGGGCCGAAAATCCGGGTTTCGTAGGCCGGATTGGCGGCTTCCAGGGCGACCGACGCGCCGCGTCGGCGCAGGCGCTTCAACGTCGCCTCTCCCTCCTCCACCAGGGCGACGACGATCGCCCCGTTCTCCGCCGTGTCGCACTGGCGGATGACGGCCAGGTCGCCGTCCAGAATGCCGGCATCGACCATGCTGTCGCCGGTGACTTCCAGCACATAGTGGTTGCCCGGCCCGACCATATGGCCCGGCACCTCGGCGAACTGGCTGGTATCGCTCAATGCCTCGATCGGGTTGCCGGCGGCGATCCGGCCGACCATCGGCAGGCTCAGCGCGCCGGCCGCGCGCGCCGCCGGGGACCGGTCGGCGCGCATCAGGGGCGGGCGGAAGGGCAGCGCCGTTTCCGCCACCGCCTCATCGGCGCCCCGACGGTCGTTGCGGGTGCCGTCCGCGGTGGCGGCGGCCATCTGCCGGTCCGGCAGCCGCAGCACCTCCAGCGCCCGGGCGCGATGGGGCAGGCGGCGCAGGAAGCCGCGTTCCTCCAAGGCGGTGATCAGGCGGTGGATGCCCGACTTGGATCGGAGGTTCAGCGCCTCTTTCATCTCGTCGAAGGACGGCGACACGCCGCCCTCCGCCAGACGCTCGTGGATGAACAGCAACAGCTCGCTCTGCTTCTTCGTCAGCATGCGGCGATCGTCCTCCAAATACCCGTCATAGTCGGATCGGCCCCGCCCGGCCGGCACCGGACGCGGGAAAAGATGAACCGTTTGACCTATTCGACAGTGCAGGAACAAAAGATAAACGTCAAGCCGGCCAACACAAGCGAAAAGATGATCAGACGCCACCGATGCCCGTCGGGAAGCGAAGGATCTCGATCAGCTCGCCGGCCGGAGCCGGCGGTGCCAGCGGCGGGCGGATCGCCAGCGCGTCGGCTTCGGCCAGCGGGCGCTGCATGGCGCTGTCCTGGACCGCGACGGGGACGACGGCGGGCCGGCCGGCGCCATCGTGCTCGATGCGGCTGCGCAGATAGTCCTGGCGCTGCTGGTTGGCCGGCAGGTCGACGCCGAGCGGCAGCCGCTCCACCGGCACGTCGCTCGCGTCGCGGCCGAGCAGGCGGGCCAGCGCGGGCATCAGGAAGACCAGGGCGCAGACCAGGCTGGAGACCGGGTTGCCCGGCAGGCCGAGCAGCGGAACCCGGCCGCTGCGGCCGAACATCAGCGGCTTGCCCGGCCGCATGGCGATCTTCCAGAAGTCGATATCGCTGCCCAGGACCGCCTGGACCAGGTCGTGATCGCCGACCGAGGCGCCGCCGCTGGTCACCAGCAGATCGGCGCCCGCCGCGCCGGCCGCGGCCTCGCGAAGCGCGGCGGCGTCGTCGCGGGCGATGCCGAGGTCCACCGGCGCGCCGCCGGCCGCCCGCACGATCTCCGCCAGCGCCAGGGCATTGGAGCTGATGATCTGGCCAGGGGCCGCCGGCTCGCCGGGCCGCACCAGCTCATCCCCCGTCGACAGCAGCGCCACGCGCGGTCGTTGGCGCACCGTCACCCAGGGCGTGTCGGCGGCGGCGATCAGGCCGATATCCCGCGCCGTCAGCACCCGCCCGGCGGCGACCAGCCGGTCGCCCGCGCGGAAGTCCAGCCCGCCCGGGCGAACATGGCGGCCGGCCGCCACCGCTGCGGCGACGCGGATGCGGGCGGGGGCGGAGGCGTCGGCCGGGATCGGCTCGGCATCCTCCTGGATCACGATGGCGTCCGCGCCGGGCGGCAGCGGCGCGCCGGTGAAGATCCGCACCGCCGCGCCGGGGGCCAACGGGTCGTCCAACACCGCGCCGGCGGCAACCGATCCGGTGACCGCCAGCGTCGCCGGCAGCGCCGTGAGGTCGGCGGCCCGCACGGCATAGCCGTCCATGGCCGAGACCGCGCGAGGTGGCTGGGTGCGGCGCGCCACGACGTCGGCGGCCAGCACCCGCGATCCCGCGTCAGCGACCGGCACGACCTCGGTGCCGACCGGCGCCAATGCGGACAGAATGCGCTCCCGCGCCGCCTCAACCGTGATCACGAAGGGTCGTCCGCCGCCGGTGCCTCGTAGGTGCCCGACCGGCCGCCGGACTTGTAGGCGAGGTGCAGGTCGGCGACGCGCATCGACCGGTCGACCGCCTTGGCCATGTCGTAGACCGTCAACGCGGCGACGGAGGCCGCCGTCAGCGCCTCCATCTCCACGCCCGTGCGCCCGCTGGTCTTGACCGTGGCGCGGATGGTGACGCCGGCACCCTCCACCGCCACGTCGACCTCCACGGCGTTCAGCGGCAAGGGATGGCACAGCGGGATCAACTCGGCCGTCCGCTTGGCGCCCATGATCCCGGCCAGGCGCGCCACCCCCAGCACGTCGCCCTTGGCGAGCCCACCGTCGCCGATGCGCCGGGCGGTCTCCGCCGCCATTTCCACCCGGCATTGGGCGACGGCCATGCGCTCCGTCTCCGGCTTGGCGGAGACGTCGACCATTCGGGCGTGCCCGTCGCTGTCGAAATGGGTGAACTCGCCGCTCATGGCACCCGGTCTCTCGGTGTCGGTGTCGGTCAGGCCGCGGGCGTGTCGGCGGCGCTGAGCGGCGACCGCTCGCCCAGCAGGCTCTGCGTCGCCGCGGTCACGTCCCCCTGGCGCATCAAGCTCTCGCCGATCAGGAAGGTCGTCACCCCGGCGGCGGCCATGCGGGCGAGGTTGGCCGGCGTCTTCAGGCCGCTCTCGGCCACCACCAGCCGGTCCGGGATGCGCGGTGCTAGGTCGATCGTCATCTGAAGATCGACCGACAACGTCTTGAGATTTCTGTTATTGATGCCGACCAAGGGTATCTTCAGGCGAAGCGCCCGGTCCAGCTCCGCCGGGTCGTGCACCTCCACCAGCACATCCAGCCCGTAGCCGCCGGCTGCCGCCGCCAGCTCCGCCGCCTGGCCGTCCGACAGGGCTGCCATGATCAGGAGGAGGCAGTCGGCCCCGATGGCGCGGCTCTCCGCCACCTGATAGGGGTCGATCATGAAATCCTTGCGCAGCACCGGCAGCCGCACCGCGTCGCGGGCGGCGGTCAGGTCGCCGTCGGCACCCTGGAACCACGGTGTGTCGGTCAGCACCGACAGGCAGGTCGCGCCGCCCGCGGCGTAGGCCTTGGCGAGAGCGGCGGGGTGGAAGTCCGGACGGATCAGCCCGCCCGACGGCGACGCCTTCTTGATCTCGGCGATCAGGCCGTATTGGCCGGCCGACCGGACGGCCGCCAGGGCGTCGACGAAGCCGCGGGGCGAGGACACGGCGGCGATGGCGTCTTCCAGCGCCGGCAGGGGTGTTTCGCGGCGCCGACGGGCGACATGGGTGCGCTTGTCGGCGAGGATTCGAGCCAGCGTGTCGGACATCAGCCGGCGGCCTCCGCCACACCCGCCCGGCTGATGGCGACCAGGCGGTCCAGCGCTTGGCGCGCCGCGCCGCCGTCGATGGATTGCGTCGCCATGGCCACCCCTTCGACCAGGTTGCCGGCGCGGCCGGCGACGATCAGCGCCGCGGCGGCGTTCAGCAGCACGATGTCGCGATAGGGGCCGCGCTCGCCGCCCAGCAGGTCGGCGAGCGCCGCGGCGTTGGTCTCTGCATCGCCGCCGCGCACCGCGTCCAGCGGCCGGGTCTCCAGCTCCGCATCTTCCGGCCTGAGCGTGAAGCGCGACAGCTTGTCCTCGGCCAGTTCGACCACCTCCGTCGGGCCGCTCAGGCTGATTTCGTCCAGACCGTCGGCGCCGTGCACCACCCAGGCGCGCTGCGTGCCCAGGCGCTGCAGCACCGTCGCCATGGGTTCCAGCCAATCGGCGGAGAAGACGCCGACGAGCTGGCGGTCGACGCCCGCCGGATTGGCCAGCGGGCCGAGGACGTTGAAGATGGTGCGGGTGCCCAGCTCGACCCGGGTCGGGCCGACATGGCGCATCGCCGTGTGATGGCGCGGCGCCATCAGGAAGCCGACGCCGGCTTGCGCGATCGCCTGCTCGATCCGCTCCATCGCGCAGTCGATGTCGACGCCCAGCGCGATCAGGGTGTCGGCGGCGCCGGCGCGGCTGGACAGCGCGCGGTTGCCGTGCTTGGCCACCGGCACGCCCGCACCCGCCAGCACGAAGGAGACGGCGGTGGAGACGTTCAGGCTGCCGACGCCGTCGCCGCCGGTGCCGCAGCAGTCCACCGCATCCGGCGGGGCGGCCACACGGGTCGCCTTCTCGCGCATCACCTGGGCGGCGCCGGTGATCTCCTCCACACTCTCGCCGCGCACCCGCAGCGCCATGACGAAGCCGCCGATCTGCGAAGGCGTGGCGTCGCCCGACATGATGATGTCGAAGGCGTCGCGGGCTTCCGCCTCGCTGAGCCGGGCGCCGGTCGCGATCTGGGCGATGAACGGCCGCAGCCGGCCGCCGGGCGGCGGCGCGCTCATGCCGCCGATCCGGCCCAGTCGGGCAGCGTCGGGTTGATGCCAGCCAGCGCGAGGAAGTTGGCCAGCAGGCGCTTGCCGTCGACGGTGGCGATGCTCTCGGGGTGGAACTGCACGCCGTGGATCGGCAGCGTGCGATGCTGAAGGCCCATGATGATGGTGCCGGTCGCCGCCTGGCTATGGGCGGTGACGTCGAGGTCGCCGGGCAGGCTTTCAGGGTCGACCACCAGCGAATGGTAGCGTGTCGCCACCAGGGGCGTGGGCAGATCGGCGAACAGGCCGCGCCCGTCATGCTCGATGGCGGAGACCTTGCCGTGCATGATCTCCGGCGCGCGGATCACCCGGCCGCCGAACATCTGGCCGATCGCCTGATGGCCGAGACACACGCCCATCAGCGGCATCCGGGCCTCCGCCGCCGCGGCGACCATGTCGAGGCAGATGCCCGCCCGGTCCGGATCGCAGGGGCCGGGCGACAGGACCACCGCGCGGGGTGACAAGGCCAAGACCTCGGCCGGGGTCACCTGGTCGTTGCGGAAGACCTTGGATGTCGCGCCGAGTTCGCCCAGGTAATGGACGAGGTTGTAGGTGAAGCTGTCATAATTGTCGATGACGACAAGCATGGCGCATGATATCCGGACTGACGGGCACGAAGCGCGGACCGCGGCCGGACTCTAGCCGCCGCCGCCGCGCATCGGCAAGCGCCGGCCGAGGGGGCGGGCGCCGACGTTCTTAAGAGGATCGCGGGTGACGGGCTGATCCATGTCGGCCGATCGGGACTTCCTGCGACCGGCGCCACCGCCGCGCCGCCGCCGCCGCGGCCCGTTGCCGAGGATCGGGCCGGGGGCGGACTATGCCCGGGCGCGCCTCAGGGCGCGGGCGCGCGAGCGGCTGACGCGCTGGTCGGTGGTCCTGGCGGTGGTCGGCGCCGTGTTCGTGGCCGGCCATCTGATCGGGCGCCACGGCGTCGGTGCGCTGGTGGCCGATATCCGCACGGCGGGCGAGGCGGCGGTGACGACGCTGTCGGCCCCGCCCCCACCGCAGGTGCTCTCCACCTTGCCGGCGCGCCCGGAACCGCCGGTCGACAAGCCGTCGCTGGACCTTCTGGCCGCGTTGCCGGTGCCCGATCCGCCGCCGGATCCGCCGTGGCGTCAGCACCGCGTCGCCATCGCCGATCCGGGGGATCGGCCGCTGATCGCCGTGGTGATCGACGATCTCGGCCTCAACCAGACGGCGACGCGCCGCACCATCGCGCTGCCCGGCCCGCTGACGCTGGCCTTCATCAGCTATGGCGAGCAGCTTCAAACGCTGGCCGACGCGGCGCGAGACGCCGGGCACGAACGGCTGGTCCATGTGCCGATGGAGCCGATGCGCAGCGACATCGACACCGGCCCCAACGCGTTGCGCGTCGCCCAGAGCGCGGAGGAGAACCTGGCCCATCTCGACTGGGCCCTGTCGCGCTTCGAGGGCTATGTCGGCTTCAACAACCATATGGGCAGCCGTTTCACCAGCACCCGCGCGGCACTGGCGCCGATCCTCGACGAGGCGCAGCGGCGCGGCCTCTTGTTCCTCGACAGCCGGACCTCGATCGACACCGAAGGGGCGGCGTTGGCAGAGGCGATCGGTCTGCCGCACGCCGTCAACCAGGTGTTCATCGACCACGAGATCGACGCGCTGGCGATCCGCGGCATGCTGGACCGGATCGAGCGCCTGGCGCGCTCCCGCGGGCAGATCGTGGCGATCGGCCATCCGCACACGGCGACGCTGGAGGCGCTGGAGGCCTGGCTGCCGACCCTGGCGGACAAGGGGTTCGCCCTGGTGCCGATCAGCACGATCGTGGAGCGGCTGTTGCCCGCCCCACCGGACGGCGGCGTACCGCAGGTGGCGAGCGGCGTGCCCGGCTGAGACCCTGGAGCGGCAGCCCCCTCAGCGCCGCCGGCTGGCGAAGCGCACCGCCTCTTCCGCAGCGCGGACCAGGGCGCGGGCCTTGTTGCAGCTCTCTTGATACTCCGTCGCCGGGTCGCTGTCGGCGACGATGCCGCCGCCCGCCTGCACGGTGAGCGTCGCATCCTTCACCACGCCGGTACGCAAAGCGATACAGGTGTCCATGTCCCCGCCGGCGCCGAGATAGCCGACGGCGCCTGCATAGACGCCGCGGCGCACCGGCTCCAGCTCGTCGATGATCTCCATGGCGCGGACCTTGGGTGCGCCGCTAACCGTGCCGGCGGGGAAGCCGGCGATCAGCGCGTCCAGCGCATCGCCGCCCTCGGCCAACCGGCCGGTGACGTTGGAGACGATGTGCATGACGTGGCTGTAGTACTCCACGTCGAACTGGGCGGTAACCCGGACCGAGCCGATCTCGGCCACCCGGCCGACATCGTTGCGACCGAGGTCGAGCAGCATCAGATGCTCCGCCCGTTCCTTCGGGTCGTCCAGCAGGTCCGCCGCCAAGGCGCCGTCGGCGGCGGCATCGGCGCCGCGCGGGCGGGTGCCGGCCAGCGGGCGGATGGTCACCTCGCCGTCGCGCACCCGGACCAGAATCTCCGGCGAGGAGCCGACGATGGCGAAACCGCCGAGATCGAGATGGAACAGGAAGGGCGACGGGTTCAGCCGGCGCAGCGCGCGGTAGAGGCTGAAGGCCGGCAGGCGGAAGGGCAGGGCGAAGCGCTGGGAGGGCACCACCTGGAAGATATCGCCGGCGCGGATATAGGCCTTGGCCTGCTCCACCATCCGGTGGAAATCGGCCTCGGTCATGTTCGACTGCGGGGCCGGCGGCGCCTCCGGCGCCTCGAAGCCTTCGCGTCGGTAGGGCAGACTGCGTTCCAGGTCGTCGACGATCTCCGCCAGCCGCTCCTGGGCCAGCCGCCAGGCGGCATCGGCGGCGATGGCGTCGTCGGGGCGCACCGGTGTGACCAGGGTCACCACGTCCTCGATGGTGTCGAAGATCGCCACGACGGTCGGGCGCATCATCACCGCGTCGGGCACGCCCAGCCCGTCTGGATTGGCGTCCGGCAGGCGCTCCATATGCCGCACCATGTCGTAGCCGAGATAGCCGAACAGGCCGGCGGCCATCGGCGGCGTGCCGGGCGGCAGGTCGATCCGGCTCTCGTCGGCGAGCGTCCGCAGGCTGTCGAGCGGGGCCTGGTCGAGGCGCTCGAACCGGTCGGGGTCGATGCGGGCGGACCGGTTGATCCAGGCGGTTCCGCCGTCGCAGCGCCAGATCAGGTCGGGCTTCAGCCCGATGAAGGAATAGCGCCCGCGGGTGGCGCCGCCCTCCACGCTCTCGAACAGGAAGCTGTGCGGGCGGCCTTCCGCCAACTTCAGGAAAGCGGAGACCGGGGTTTCCAGATCCGCCACCAGCCGGGTGCTGACGATCTGGGGGCGGCCTTGCCGGTAGTGGTCGCGGAACGCCGCCGCGTCTGGCGTGATGTGCATCGCGCGGGCCCCCTCAGGGCTCCAGCACATAGAGTTGGTCGATCCGTTCCCGGTCGATCGACACGTCCGTCTCCACCGCCAACGCGGCCAGGAACTGGCTGAACAGCGTCTCCGCCAGCCCGCCCCGCAGCTCCGCACGCACGGCGTCGCGGCGGGCTGCCGCCTCCGCGTCGTCGAGGCGAGCGTCGGCGGCGATGACCTCGCCCAGGGTCAGCACCAGCCAGTCGTCGCCGGCCGCCACCACCGAGACGTCGCCCGTCGCCAAGTCGAACAGCGTCGCCACCGCCGTCCCCGTCAGCCGGACGGCACCGTCGCCGGTGCGCAGGATCGGGGCCGTCTCGACCACCCCGGCCGTGGTCTCGGGCGGCGCGCCGAGGTCCTCCAGCAGCGTTCCCAACGCGTCGTCCTCGCCCGCGGCGGGGTCGGCGTCGGCCGTCGAGGCATCGGCTGCCGCCTCCCGGTCCTCCCCGAGGGCGTCCAGGCTCTGGCCGGCGCGCACCCGCTCCGCCAGCGCTTGGGCTTCCGCCTCCGCGGCGGTGCGCGCCTCGACGCGGCGCCAGTCGGCGACCACCTGGTCGCGCACCGTGTCCAGCGGGCGCGGTGCGCGCTCCACGATCTCGTCGAGACCGACGACGAAATAGCCGCCTTCGTCGGTTTCGATCAGGTCGCTCGTCTCGCCGGGCGTGGCGAGGCGGAAGGCGCTCTGCAACGCCTCTGGCCATTCCGGAATGTCCGGGGGGGCGACGGTATCGTCGCGCGGCGTGCCGGTCGCATCGGTCGACGCCACCGCGATCGCCTCGGTGCCCAGGCGTTCCGCCGCTTCGGCCAGCGAGGCGCCGCCGGCGGCCGCGTCGCGGTAGACATTGGCCAGCTCGAACAGCCCGTCGACCGCCTGTTCCAGCTTCAACTCCGCCTCGATCTCGTCGCGCACCGCGTCGAAGGGCTGGTCGCCGCCAGGCTCGACCGCCACCACCTCCAGCACCACCCAGCCGAAGGATGTCTCCACCGGATCGCCGATCGCACCGTCGTCGAGCGCGAAGCCGGCCTCGCCCAAACCCGCCACCGGCACCTCGTCGAGGGTGACCGGCCCGAGCGTGGAGACCCGAACGTCCAGGTCGGCCGCCGCCACCGCCGCCTCCAGCCCGCCCGCCGCCGTGCGGGCCGCCATGGCCAGATCCGCCGCCGCCGCCTCGTCCGGCAGTCGGACTTGGCGGAAGGTCCGCCGCTCGGGGATGACGTAGAAGCTGCGATGATCCTCGTACTCGGCGCGCAGCACGTCTTCGGGGATGACGATCTCTCCGGCGACCAGTTCCGGCGTCAGCCGGACGATCCGGAAGGCCCTGTATTCCGGCGCCTGGTAGTCGGCGATGTTCTCTTCATAGAAGGCATCGACCGTCGCCGAATCGGGTTCCGGCACCGCCGCGGTATCGGCCCGGACGGTCAGATAGCGGCCGACCCGCGCCTCGTCGCGGTGGCGCCACATCGCCTCGACCAGCGCGTCGGGCACGGCGACCGGCGCCGTGACCGCGCGCTGGATGACCTCCCCGGCGACGTCGCGCTGGCGCTCGGCGACATATCCGGCCTCGGTCAGCCGGTTGGCGAACAGCACCTGTTCGAAGAGTTGGCGGTCGAACCGCCCGGTCTCGGCGGAGCGGAAGGCCGGATCCTGGCTGATCTCCCCCGCCACCAGCGCCGTCGACGGGGTCACGCCCGCGTCGATCGCGGCTTGGACGATCAGCGCGCGGTCGACCAGGTTCTGCACCACGCCGTCCGCCAGGCCGAGCTGGACCGCCGTTCGCAGGTCGAATTCAGGGCCGAACTGGAGGCGCAATTGGTCGACCCGCCCGCGCACCAGCTCGTCGACGGTGCGCGCGGTGATCTCCACGTCGCCGATCTCCGCCACCACATCGTCCGGCGACGGTCCGCGGAAGATGTCGCCGATGCCCCAGACCGCGAAGCTGAGGATCAACAGCGCGAACAGGATGCGGACGATCCAGGACGCCGTGCGTCCACGAATGGCTTGCAGCATGGGAATGTCGCGTCGGGCTTCTGTGTCTTCGGATCGTTAGAGACCGGTCGGCGCCAAGGGCGCTCGGGCGCGCGATCATAGGTAGCCCGGCCAGCCCCGGCAACCGAACGCCGGCGGCGGCGCGGCGGCGGTCGGGGCTGGCAGGTCCGGCCGGGGTTTGCTATGACGGGCGCGGCCGGAGGACCGGGGCCTTGATGGCGCCGGGATGTCGTCCGCCTCGTCCGGGCGCGTTTGGCGCCGGGCGCCGTCCGATCCGGACCCCGAACAACTGGCTGGACCCCCCTGCGATGCCCCGCAAGCTGATCGCCGGCAATTGGAAGATGAACGGGTTGAGGAGCGACGGGCACGCCCTGGCGCGCGACTTGGCCTTGCGCTTCTCCACGGAGAAGGAGCCGGCCTTCGACATGCTGATCTGCCCGCCGGCGCAGCTTCTCGACAGCATCGGCCAGGTGATCGCCGGCAGCGGCGTGGCCCTAGGCGCCCAAGACTGCCATCGCGAGACCAAGGGCGCCTTCACCGGCGACCTCTCCGCGGCGATGCTGGCCGATATCGGCTGCCGCTTCGTCATCGTCGGGCATAGCGAGCGGCGGCAGTACCACAACGAGATCGACCTGATGGTGGCGGAGAAGGCGGCCGCGGCGCACAGCGCCGGCCTGATCGCCGTCATCTGCATCGGCGAGACGGAAGCCGAGCGCGACGCCGGCGAGGCGCTGACGGTTTGTGCCCGGCAGATCGCCGGCTCCGTGCCGGACGGGGCGACCGCGGCGAACACCGTGATCGCCTATGAGCCGGTCTGGGCCATCGGCACCGGACGCACGCCGACGGTGCGCGACGTGATGGAGATGCACGCCCATATCCGCGCCGAGCTGTCCCGCAAGGTGCCGGATGCCGACGATGTGCGCATCCTCTACGGCGGGTCGGTGAAGGGGTCGAACGCCGGTGAGCTGCTGACGCTGCCGAATGTCGATGGCGGCCTGGTCGGTGGCGCCAGCCTGCAGGCCGAGGACTTCTGGACGATCGCCAAGGCGAGCGAGTGAGGGCGCGGGCGCGCCGCGACTTGCGCCACCCCGACCGACGGCGAGACTGAGGAGACGGGCGCGGGCCGGTGATACCGGCGATCGCGCCGTTTGAGCGAGGACGTTTTGGAAACCATTCTGCTTGTCGTGCACCTGATGGTGGCGGTCGCGCTGATCGCCATCATCCTGGTCCAGCGCAGCGAAGGCGGCGGCCTCGGCCTGGGCGGGGGCGGCGGCGGGGGCGGTCCCGGCAACCTGATCTCGGTGCGCGGGACGGCCAACCTGCTGACCCGGACGACAGCGTTTCTCGCGGTTGCCTTCTTCTCCACCAGCTTGATCCTGGCGATTCTCGCGGGCGACGACGGCTCCGGCCGGGCGATCGTCACCGACCCGATCGAAGAGGCCCCGGCGGCGCCTGCCGAGGAGCCTCCGGTCATTCCGACAACCGATTGATGCGGCTCAGGTGACGCCGGTCGCCGGCCGGGCCGACGGCGGCGCAAGCCCGTCGCGCGCGCTCTGCCGGTCGCGGCGGCGCGGACTCGTGGGGTATGGTGCCGGCCCATGACGCGGTACATCTTCATCACCGGCGGCGTCGTCTCCTCGCTCGGCAAGGGCCTTGCGGCGGCGGCACTGGGCGCGCTCTTGCAGACGCGCGGCTACTCGGTGCGGCTGCGCAAGCTCGACCCCTATATCAACGTCGATCCGGGCACGATGAGCCCGATCCAGCATGGCGAGGTCTACGTCACCGACGACGGGGCGGAGACCGATCTGGATCTCGGCCACTACGAGCGGTTCACCGGGGTCGCCGCGCGCCGCTCCGACAATGTCACGACCGGCCGGATCTATTCCGACGTCATCGCGCGGGAGCGGCGCGGCGACTATCTGGGCGCCACGGTGCAGGTGATCCCGCACGTCACGGACGCCATCAAGGCGTTCATCACCGCCGATCTCGACGGCGAGGACTTCGTTCTGTGCGAGATCGGCGGCACGGTTGGCGACATCGAGGGGCTGCCCTTCCTGGAGGCGATCCGCCAGCTCGGCAACGAGGTCGGTCCGGCGCGAGCGTTGTTCGTGCACTGCACGCTGCTGCCCTATCTCGGCGCGTCGAAGGAGTTGAAGACCAAGCCGACCCAGCATTCGGTGAAGGAGCTGCTGACCGTCGGCATCCAGGCCGGCCTGATCCTGTGCCGCAGCGAGCAGCCGATCCCCGACGATCAGCGGCGCAAGATCGCGCTGTTCTGCAACGTGCCCTACGACCGGGTGATCCCGGCGCTGGACGCGACGACGATCTACGACGTGCCGGGCCAGTATCACGAAGCCGGCTTCGACGATCAGGTGCTGGAGTACTTCGCCATCGCCGACCCGCCGCCGGCCAAGCTCGACGGCTGGCGGCGCATCGTCCACCGGCAGGTGGCGCCGGAAGGCGAGGTGTCCATCGCCATCGTCGGCAAGTACACCCAGTTCATCGACAGCTATAAGAGCCTGTCGGAGGCGCTGACCCATGGCGGCATCGCCAACAATGTTCGCGTCCGGCTGAACTGGGTCGACAGCGGCATCTTCGATGACGAGGAACCGAACCTGGCGCTCGGGGAAGCCAACGGCATCCTGGTGCCCGGCGGGTTCGGCGAGCGCGGCACGGAGGGCATGATCCGGGCGATCCGCTTCGCGCGGGAGCGCAAGGTGCCGTTCTTCGGCATCTGTTTCGGCATGCAGATGGCGGTGATCGAGGCGGCGCGCACCCTGTGCGCGCTTGACGGCGCCGGCAGCACGGAGTTCGGCGCCTGCGACCATCCTGTGGTCGGCCTCTTGACCGAATGGACCCGCGGCAATGTCCGCGAGCAGCGCGCGGCCGACGGCGATCTCGGCGGCACCATGCGGCTCGGCGCCTATCCGGCCCGTCTCGCCGCCGACAGCCGGGTGCGGGCGATCTACCACGCGGCGGACGAGATCGGCGAGCGCCACCGCCACCGCTACGAGGTCAACATCAACTACCGCGATCGGCTGGAGGCGGCGGGCCTGAAGGTCACCGGTCTGTCGCCGGACGGGACGCTGCCGGAGATCGTCGAGCGGCACGACCACCCGTGGTTCGTCGGCGTGCAGTTCCATCCGGAGCTGAAGAGCAAGCCGTTCGATCCGCACCCGCTGTTCGCCGACTTCATCCGCGCCGCCGTCGAGCAGTCCCGTCTGGTGTGATCGGGCGCCCTGTCGATCCAACCGGGAAACGCCCGAGCCGATGCCGATCCATTTCACCGAAGATGAGCTGAACGGCCGCCTGGACCGGGCGCGGCGGGCGATGGTGGCGCGCGGCCTCGACGGATTGCTGATCTTCCGTCAGGAGAGCCTCTACTACCTCACCGGCTTCGACACCTTCGGCTACGTCTATTTCCAGTGCCTGGTGCTGACGGCCGATGGCGGCATGACGCTGTTGACCCGCGCGCCGGACCTGCGCCAGGCGCAGTTCACCTCGATCATCGGCGACATCCGCGTCTGGGTGGACAAGGACGGCGCCGATCCCGTGGCGGCGCTGCGCGGGATTCTGGAGGAGCGGGGGTGCCGCGGCGCCCGCCTCGGTGTGGAGTGGGACGCCTACGGGCTGACGGCCAAGCTGGGGTTCCGGCTGGCCGACGGGCTGGCGGACACCTGCTGGCTAGAGGACGCCTCGGACCTGGTCTCGCAGCTGCGCCTGGTGAAGAGCGCGGGCGAGCTGGCCTATGTCCGCCGGGCGGCCGAGCTGGCCGATGCGGCCTACGACGCCGCGGCGGACCTCGCCGCCCCCGGCGCCTTCGAAGGCGACATCCTGGCGGCCATGCAGGCGGCGGTGTTCCGCGGCGGCGGCGACGATCCGGCGAACGAGACGATCATCGGTTCCGGTCCCGGGGCGCTGATGTGCCGCTACTTCACCGGGCGCCGGCATCTCTCGGCGAACGACCAGCTCACGCTGGAGTTCGCCGGTGTCTATCGCCACTACCACGCCTGCCTGATGCGCACGATCGTGATCGGCGCGCCGCCGCCGCGCCAGCGCGACATGCACCGGGCTGCCGTCGATGCGCTGGCGGCGGCGAAGGCGGCGCTAAGGCCCGGCGCGCCGCTGGGCGGCGTGTTCGATGCCCATGCGCGCACGCTGGACGACGCCGGCTTCGCGCCGCATCGGATGAATGCGTGCGGCTACAGCCTCGGCGCCACCTTCGCGCCGAACTGGATGGACTGGGCGGAAGGCAGCATGCTGTTCCACGGCAACCCGACCCTGGCGGAACCCGGCATGGTGATCTTCATCCACATCATCGTCTTCGACAGCGATGCTGGCCTCGCCATGACCAGCGGCCAGACGGTGGAGGTGACGGACACCGGCTGCCGGGCGCTGACCCAAGCCCCCCTCGACCTTCTGGTGAAGGCCGGCGGATGAGGGGCGCGCTGCGCGGACCGCTGTGGCTTGCGGTCGCCGTGGCCGCGGCGCCGGTGCCGGCGGCGGGCCAGGACCGCAGCGCGCTGACCGACGAGTTCGACCGGTTCGCCGCGGCGTTTTTCGACGAACTGCAGGTTCGCTCGATCGCGGAGAATGTCGAGTATTGCGGGTATTTCGGCTTCGATCGGGCCGGCCAGTGGGTGGCGACGCCGCCGACGCGCGGCGATGCGCATGGTTGCCTGCCGGACCTGCCGCCGCCGGGGTTCGACGCGCTGGCCTCCTACCACACCCACGCCGCCTACGACATCGACAGCGAGGTGCCGTCGGTCGACGACATGCTGAGCGATATCGACGAGGCGGTGGACGGCTATATCGCCACGCCGGGCGGACGGTTGTGGCTGAACCTGTTCGACGAGGAGGTCGCCATCCTCCTGTGCGGGCCGGGCTGCGTCACCGCCGATGTGCGGTTTCGCGAATGCGCAGCCTATCCCCCGGATGTCGAGTACACGCTCGACGAACTCTACGACCGCGAAGACAATGACCCCGGATACTGCTGACCCGGCGCGGGCCCGCGCGCGGGTCGTCGAGGTCGGCGACCTGCGCCTCGCCAACGACCGGCCCTTGGCGCTGATCGCCGGCCCCTGTGCGCTGGAATCCCGTGCCCACGCGCTGGAGATGGCCGAGGCGATCGCCGGGATCGCCCGGCGCCTCGACATACCCTTTGTCTTCAAGACCTCGTTCGACAAGGCCAATCGCAGCGCCGTCGACAGCCCGCGCGGCCTCGGCCTAGAGGCGGCACTCGATATCTTCGCCGAGGTGAAGGCACGCGTCGGCTGCCCGGTGCTGACCGATGTGCACGAGGCCGGGCAATGCGCGCCGGCCGCTGCGGTGGTCGACGTCCTGCAGATCCCGGCCTTCCTGTGCCGGCAGACCGACCTGCTGTTGGCGGCCGGGCGAAGCGGCGCGGCAGTCAACGTCAAGAAGGGCCAGTTTCTCGCCCCCTGGGACATGGCCAACGTCGTGGAGAAGGTGCGCTCGACCGGCAACGACCGGGTGCTGGTGACGGAACGGGGGGTCAGCTTCGGCTACAACACCCTGGTCAGCGACCTGCGCGCGCTGCCGATCCTGGCGGCCGGCGGCGATCCGGTAGTGTTCGACGCCACCCATTCGGTGCAGCAGCCGGGCGGCCTGGGCCGCGCCTCGGGCGGGCAGCGTGAGTTCGTTCCGGTATTGGCCCGGGCGGCCGTCGCGATCGGCGTCGCCGCGGTGTTCATCGAGACCCACCAGGACCCCGACCGCGCGCCCAGCGATGGCCCCAACATGGTGCCGCTGGCCGAGCTGGAGGACCTGCTGACGGTCCTCGTCCGCCTCGACCGCACCGCCAAGGCGGCGCCGGTCAGGGTGTAGTACATCGATCTTGAGCTTGTAGTACAGATCGTCATACAATTCATGCTGCATGAAATTCGAGTGGGATGAGCGCAAGCGGCGACGCGTCATCGAGGAACGTGGGGTCGATCTGCTCCGGGCGGCGCAGATCTTCCGCAATCCCGTGCTGACGGTCCGTGACACGCGCCGGGACTACGGCGAAGACCGTTTTGTTTCCATCGGTTCCGTCGATGAGCGGTGTTTCGTCGTGGTTCATGCAGAGCGCGACGGCTGCATACGCCTCATCACAGCCTGGAAAGGTGGTCGGAGCGAGCATGAGCAGTACCGACGATACCTCGCCGAAAGAGGATGTCCGCACGGCAACGCTTGATGAGATTGAGCGGATGCATCGTCGCGGAGAGCTGCACGACGACAAGGACGCGCCGGCAGGCGAACCGTTGGGTGCGTGGTTCTGGCAGAATGCCGAATTGGTCACGCCCAAGGCCCGCAGCAATGTGAGCTTGCGGGTCGATGACGAGGTGCTGGCCTACTTCAAGGGTGACAACCCCAAGGGCTACACGGCGCGCATGGCCGCGGTGCTGAAAGCCTATGTCGAGGCGAAGCGCGCTCGATGACCGGGTCCGCTCGGGCCGCCGCGCGGCACCAGCCGACCGATCGCCGCTTGATTTGCCGCCGGCTTGTGATGGATCAAGGTCCCGTCGCCCGATCCCGGGCAAACACCCAGACGGCGATAGTCTCGCGCGGCGCGATCCGGCCGCCGCCCCGTTCGGCCATCACAACCCACCAGCGACAGGAACCTGCCCGATGACCGCCATCACCGACATCCTGGCCCGGGAGATTCTGGACAGCCGCGGCAATCCGACGGTCGAGGTCGACATCGCGCTCGACAGCGGGGCGACCGGCCGCGCGTCCGTCCCCTCCGGCGCCTCCACCGGCGCCCACGAAGCCGTGGAGCTGCGCGACGGCGATGCCGACCGCTACGGCGGCAAGGGCGTGACCAACAGCGTCGATTTCGTCAATGGCGAGGTCTACGACGCGCTGGCCGGCATGGACGCCGAAGACCAGATCCGCGTCGACGAGACGATGATGGAACTTGACGGCACCGCCAATAAGGGCCGCATCGGCGCCAACGGCATCCTCGGGGTCAGCCTGGCGGTCGCCAAGGCCGCGGCGGAGGACGCAGGCCTGCCGCTCTACCGCTATGTCGGCGGGATCGCCGCGCATCTGTTGCCGGTGCCGATGATGAACATCATCAATGGCGGCCAGCACGCCGACAACCCGATCGACATTCAGGAGTTCATGATCCAGCCCGTCTCCGCGGAGACGTTGGCCGATGGGGTGCGCATGGGCGCGGAGGTCTTCCACGCCCTGAAGAAGGGGCTGAAGGACGCCGGCCACAACACCAATGTCGGCGACGAAGGCGGCTTCGCCCCCAATCTCGGCTCGGCGGACGAGGCCATCGGCTTCATCATGAAGGCGATCGAGGCGGCCGGCTACGCCCCCGGCGACGACGTCACCCTGGCGCTGGACGCCGCGTCGACGGAGTTCTTCAAGGACGGCAAGTACCATCTCGACGGCGAGGGCAAGGTGCTCGGCGCCGACGAGATGATCCGCTACTACGAGGATCTGTGCGGCCGCTACCCGATCCAGTCGATCGAGGACGGGCTGGCCGAGGACGACTGGGCCGGCTGGAAGGATCTGACGGCGGCGCTGGGCGGGCGGGTCCAGCTGGTCGGCGACGACCTGTTCGTCACCAACCCCGACCGGCTGGCCGACGGCATCCGCCAGGGCGTCGGCAACTCGATCCTGGTCAAGGTCAACCAGATCGGCACGCTGACGGAGACGCTGCGCGCGGTGGAGATGGCCCACAAGGCCGGCTACACCGCGGTGCTGTCGCACCGCTCCGGCGAAACCGAGGACGCGACGATCGCCGACCTGGCCGTCGCCACCAATGCCGGACAGATCAAGACCGGCTCACTCAGCCGCACCGACCGGGTCGCCAAGTACAACCAGCTCATCCGTATCGAAGAAGAGCTGGGGCCGTCCGGGCGCTATCACGGCCGCGGCATCATCCGCGGCTGATCCGCTGGCCGGGGGCGGTGATCTCCGCCCCCGCCATGGCCTGAGCAGGACCCGCGGCCGAGGCGGCGACTCGGCCGCAAGCCATGCGTCTTGACCCGGCGAATCGCTCGTGATTCAGTCGAGTCATGCGACTCACGACGACAGGCCGCCGCCGTCTCGCCCGGCTCTGGGTGCCGGGCCTGTCGGCATTCCTGGTCGTCTACTTCACCTTTCATCTGGTTCAGGGCGATCATGGGCTGATCGCCCGCGATCGGCTGATCGTCGAGGTCGATCGGGCGACCGTCATCCTGGCGGAGCGCCGGGCGGAGCGGGCGCGGCTGGAACACCAGGTGGAGCGCCTAGCGCCGCAATCGATCGATCCCGACCTGTTGGACGAGCGGGCGCGGGCCATGCTCGGCTGGGCGCATCCCAACGACGTCATCATCCATCTGCCGGAAGACTGACGGCCGGGTCCACGACCGGACTCGCGCCCCGGTGGTGCGCCGCCGGGCCGTGCCATCGCCGATCGCTCGAAAGCTAATTTTATCGTCGCAAACCCCAGGCGGCGCCTTGTCAACGGGCGGTCCGCACAGTAGCTGTAGGCAAGGGGGAGAACCCGAGGAAGGCCGGCGGTCGATCGGCCGCCTGAGAAGGACACGCCATGGCCAGGAAGCCCGCCGGCGCCACGAAGCGAGCGTCGCAAGAGACGGCCGACGCCAGCCCTGCCGCAAGCGCAGAACAGCTTCTCGCCTATTACCGCGACATGCTGCTGATCCGCCGCTTCGAGGAGAAGGCCGGTCAGCTCTACGGCATGGGACTGATCGGCGGCTTCTGCCATCTCTATATCGGGCAGGAAGCCGTTGTGGTCGGTATCCAGTCGGCCCAGCGCGACGGCGACAGCGTGATCACCGCGTACCGGGATCATGGGCACATGCTGGCCTGCGGCATGGATCCGCGCGGCGTGATGGCCGAGTTGACCGGCCGGCGCGGCGGCTACTCCAAGGGCAAGGGCGGCTCGATGCACATGTTCAGCCGCGAGAAGAATTTCTTCGGCGGCCACGGCATCGTCGGCTCGCAGGTCTCCATCGGCACCGGTCTCGGCTTCGCCCACAAGACCAAGGGCGATGGCGGCGTGTGCCTCTGCTACATGGGGGACGGCGCCGTCAACCAGGGCCAGGTGTACGAGAGCTTCAACATGGCGGCGCTCTGGCACCTGCCGGTCATCTACGTCATCGAGAACAACAAATACGGCATGGGCACCTCCGTGGCGCGGGCGAGCGCCAATCAGGAGCTGCACCAGCGCGGCGCCGCCTACGGCATCCCCGGCCACCGGGTCGACGGAATGCGCGTGACGGAGGTCAACGCCGCCGCGGCGACGGCGCTGGACCATGCGCGCAGCGGCAAGGGGCCGGTCATCCTGGAGATGATGACCTACCGCTATCGCGGCCATTCGATGTCGGATCCGGCCAAGTACCGCAGCAAGGAAGAGGTTCAGGACGTCCGCAGCCATCACGACCCGATCGAGTGGGTGAAGGCCCAGCTTCTGGAGGGGGCCGGGGCGGACGAGGACGCGCTGAAGGCGGTCGACCGCGAGATCCGCGCGATCGTCAACGACGCCGGGGAATTCGCCCAGCAGAGCCCGGAACCCGACCCGGCCGAGCTGTGGACGGATGTGCTGATCGACGCCTGATCCCCTGATTCGCGCCGGTCCCCGGTTCGGCGATCCGCAGTCTCCGCCCTTCGGCCGTTCCCCGCGATCAGCGCGCCAATTCAAGAGAGTTCGACCATGCCGATCGAGATCCTGATGCCGGCACTCTCGCCGACCATGACGGAAGGGACGCTCGCCCGCTGGCTGAAGGTCGAGGGCGACCGTATCGAACCGGGCGACCCCATCGCCGAGATCGAGACCGACAAGGCGACCATGGAGGTCGAGGCGGTCGACGAAGGCGTCCTGGGCCGCATTCTGGTGGTCGAAGGCTCCGAAGGGGTGGCGGTCAACACGCCGATCGCGCTGCTTCTGGGCGACGGCGAGGAGGCGGCCAGCCTGGACAATGGTGGCGGCAAGTCGTCCGCTCCGACGTCGACGGCCCCGCCGGCCCCCGCGCCCGCAGCGCCGGCGAGCCCGCCCGCCGCGGCGTCGGCGCCGCCATCCGCCGGGGACGCCGGCCCCGCGCCGGCGGGGCCGCGGGTCTGGGCGGATGAAGAGGCGTTCTTCGCACGGACCCAGCGCCAGACGGTGCGCGAGGCGCTGCGCGACGCCATGGCGGAGGAGATGCGCCGCGATCCGGCCGTCTTCCTGATGGGCGAGGAGGTGGCGGAGTACCAGGGCGCCTACAAGGTCAGCCAGGGCCTGCTGGACGAGTTCGGCGCCGCACGGGTCATCGACACACCGATCACCGAGCATGGCTTCACCGGTCTCGGCGTCGGCGCGGCCTTCGGCGGCCTGCGGCCGATCATCGAGTTCATGACCTTCAACTTCGCCATGCAGGCGATCGACCACATCATCAACAGCGCGGCGAAGACGCGGTACATGTCGGGGGGGCAGATGGACTGTCCCATCGTCTTCCGCGGCCCGAACGGTGCCGCCGCGCGCGTCGCCGCCCAGCACAGTCAGGAATATGCAAGCTGGTATGCGCATGTGCCGGGCCTGAAGGTCGTTGCCCCCTGGTCCGCGGCCGATGCCAAGGGCCTTCTGAAGGCGGCCATTCGCGACCCCAACCCGGTTGTCTTCCTGGAGAACGAGATCCTCTACGGGCAGAGTTTCGACGTGCCGGAGGATCCGGAGTTTCTGGTGCCGCTGGGCCGCGCGAAGGTGGTGCGTGCCGGCCGCGACGTCACCATCACGGCGCACTCCATCACCGTCGGCAAGGCGCTGGAGGCGGCGGAGACGCTCGCGGTCGACGGGATCGAGGCCGAGGTCATCGATCTGCGCACGATCTCGCCCCTCGACACCGCGACGATCGTCGACAGCGTAAAGCGCACCAACCGCCTGGTGACGGCGGAGGAGGGGTGGGCCTTTGCCGGCATCGGCTCCGAGCTGGCGGCGGTGATGATGGAGCAGGCCTTCGACTGGCTCGACGCCCCGGTCTTGCGGGTGGCCGGTGCCAATGTGCCGATGCCCTATGCGGCCAATCTGGAGCAACTGGCCCTGCCCCAGGCGGCGGACATCGTCGCGGCGGCCAAGCAGGTCTGCTACCGGGCCTGAACCATCCGGCCGGGCGGCTCCGAGCCGACGAGGGAACGCGAACACCATGCCGATCGAAGTGCTGATGCCGGCCCTGTCGCCGACCATGACCGAGGGCACGCTGGCGACCTGGCAGAAGGCGGAAGGCGACACCGTCAGTGCCGGCGACGTGATCGCCGAGATCGAGACCGATAAGGCGACCATGGAGGTCGAGGCGGTGGACGAGGGCGTGCTCGGCCGCATCCTGGTTCCCGCCGGCTCGGAGAACGTCGCGGTCAACACGCCGATCGCGTTGCTGCTCGCGGAAGGCGAGGATGCCGCCGCGCTGGACGGGTTCAAGGCCGCCGCCGCGGCGGCGCCGACGCCGCCCCCCCCGCCGAGCGCTCCGGCCCCCACCGCTCCGGCCCCCACCGCACCGGCCCCAGTCGCACCGGCCCCAGTCGCACCGGCCCCGGCCGCGCCGACCGCCGCACCCGCGGCAGGTGGCAATGGCCACGCCGCTGGTATCGGCGCCCGCGTGTTCGCCAGCCCGCTGGCTCGGCGTCTGGCGCGGGATGCCGGGCTGGATCTCGCCCTGATCGCCGGCAGCGGGCCGCATGGCCGGGTGGTCAAGGCCGACGTCCAAGCCGCCATCGCCGCCGGCACGGGTCGCCCGTCGGCCCAGCCCGCCGCCGCGCCCGCCGCCCCCCCGGCTGCCGCCCCCGCCGCGGCGCCGGCCGCCCCCGGGGCGGTCGATGCCAAGGCGTTGGCCGATGCGCTGGGTCAGCCCTACCGCCTCGCCAAGAACAACAATGTTCGCAAGACGGTGGCGCGGCGTCTGCTGCAGGCAAAGCAGACGGTGCCGCACTTCTATCTCAGCGTGGATTGCCGGCTCGACGCGCTGTTGAAGCTGCGGCGCGACCTGAACGGCCGAGCGGAAGAGCCGAAGCTGTCGGTCAACGACCTGATCATCAAGGCGGTGGCCCTGGCGCTGCGCCGCGTGCCCGACTGCAACGCCGCGTGGAGCGATGACGCCGTCCTGCTCTACGACCGCATCGACGTGTCGGTCGCCGTGGCCACCGATGACGGCCTGATCACCCCGATCATCCAGGACGCCGACAACAAGGGGCTGGTGCGGATCTCCCAGGAGATGCGGGACCTGGCGACGCGGGCGCGCGAGGGCAAGCTGAAGCCGGAGGAATTCCAGGGCGGCGGCTTCACCATCTCCAATCTCGGCATGTTCGGCGTGCGCGAGTTCGCCGCCATCCTCAACCCGCCCCAGGCCGCGATCCTGGCGGTCGGGCAGGGCGAGCAGCGCCCGGTGGTGGTCGACGGCGCGCTGGAGATCGCCACGATGATGACCTGCACGCTGTCGGTCGACCATCGCGCCGTCGATGGCGCGGTCGGCGCGCGCTATCTGCAAGCCTTCAAGAAGCTCGTCGAGGACCCGCTGGGCATGATGCTCTAAGCGGCCTCGTTCCTCCTCTTTTGCGAACGGGAAGGGTGGTCGCATGGCCGATCAGACCCAAGACCGCTACGACGTCGTCGTCGTCGGCTCCGGCCCCGGCGGCTATGTCGCCGGCATCCGGGCGGCACAGCTCGGCCTGAAGACCGCGGTGGTGGAGCGCGAGCATGTCGGCGGCATCTGCCTGAACTGGGGGTGTATCCCGACCAAAGCGCTGCTGCGCGCGTCGGAGATCCACCATCTACTGCATCACTTGGATGAATTTGGCTTTTCCGCCAAAGACATATCCTTCGATCTTCAGAAGGTGGTGAAGCGGTCGCGGGGCGTCGCTGGCCAACTTTCCCGCGGTGTGCGCCATCTGTTGAAGAAGAACAAGGTGACGCTGATCGAGGCGACGGCGCGGCTCGCCGGCGCCGGCCGGCTGGCCTTGGACAATGGCGCCAGCCTTGAGGCCAAGCACATCATCCTGGCGACCGGCGCGCGCGCCCGCACCCTGCCGGGGCTGGAGCCCGACGGGCAGCGCATCTGGACCTACAAGGAAGCGATGGTGCCGGAGGCCATGCCGGGCTCCGTCCTGGTGGTCGGCTCCGGCGCCATCGGCATCGAATTCGCCAGCTTCTTCCGGGCCATGGGTGCCGAGGTGACGGTGGTCGAAATCCTCGACCGCATCCTGCCGGTTGAGGATGAGGAGATCAGCGCCTTCGCCCGCAAGGCGTTCGAGAAGCAGGGCATGACCATCCACACCGAGACCCGGGTGGCCGGCCTGAAGCCCAATGGCGGCGGCGTGACGGCGACCCTGGCCGGCCCGTCCGGCGAGAGCACGGTCAGCGTCGACCGCGTGATCCTGGCCATCGGTATCACCGGCAATGTCGAGGATGTCGGGCTGGAGAACACCCCCGGCGTCGCGGTCGACCGCGGCCATATCGTCGTCGACGAGTGGCTGCGCACCGGCGAGCCCGGCGTCTACGCCATCGGCGACGTCGTCGGTCCGCCCTGGCTGGCGCATAAGGCGAGCCATGAGGGCGTGATCTGCGTGGAGAAGATCGCCGGGGTGGAGGGCGTGCACCCCCTGGACACGTCGGCCGTGCCCGGCTGCACCTATTGCACGCCGCAGATCGCCAGCGTCGGCCTGACGGAGGCCGCGGCGCGGGCGGCGGGCCACGAGGTGCGGGTGGGGCGCTTCCCCTATCTCGGCAACGGCAAGGCGCTGGCGCTGGGCGAGCCGGAGGGCCTGGTCAAGACCGTCTTCGATGCGGCGACCGGCGAGCTGTTGGGTGCCCATATGGTCGGCGCGGAGGTGACCGAGCTGATCCAGGGCTATGGCATCGCCCGGCAGCTCGAAACCACCGAGACGGACCTCATGCACACCGTGTTCCCGCATCCCACCCTGTCGGAAATGATGCATGAGAGCGTGCTTGACGCCTATGGGCGTGCCATCCATTTCTGATGTTTGACGCTTTGGTTTCAGGCGGCCCGCAAGGGCGAGAAGGGCCCGGCCCATGACGGCGAGCGAAACCCGCGCGCGACACCCGGAAAAGCAGCACCGACCCGACAATCCGGTGGCGCGGAAGCCCGACTGGATCCGGGTCAAGGCGCCGGTCTCGCCGGAGTATCACGACCTGCGCCGGCTGATGCGGCGGCTCAACCTCAACACCGTGTGCGAAGAGGCGGCCTGCCCGAACATCGGCCAGTGCTGGAGCCACGGGCACGCCACGGTGATGATCCTGGGCAGCGTGTGCACCCGCGGCTGCGCCTTCTGCAATGTCGCCACCGGGCGTCCGGACCAGCTCGACCCGCACGAGCCGGAGAGTGTCGCGGAAGCCTGCGGCGCGCTCGGCCTGCGACACATCGTCATCACCTCGGTCGACCGCGACGACCTGGACGACGGCGGGGCGGGGCACTTCGCCCGCACCATCCGGGCGATCCGGCGGACGTCGCCCGCCACCACCATCGAGGTGCTGACCCCGGACTTCCGGGGGAAGGTCGGGGCGATCGAGATGGTCGTCGCCGAACAGCCGGATGTGTTTAATCACAATTTAGAAACTGTTCCGCGACTCTACCCACGGATCCGGCCGGGGGCCCGCTACTTCACGTCGCTGGCCCTGCTCGACCGGGTGAAGGCGCTGGATCCGGAGATCTTCACCAAATCCGGCCTGATGGTCGGTCTGGGCGAGAGCCGCGAGGAAGTGCTGCAGGTGATGGACGACCAGCGCGCCGCCGATATCGATTTCCTGACCATCGGCCAGTATCTCCAGCCGACGCCCAAGCATACGCCGGTCGACCGCTTCGTCTCGCCCGACGAGTTCCGCGGCCTGGAAGGTACGGCCTATGCCAAGGGGTTCCTGATGGTCTCCGCCTCGCCCCTGACGCGGTCTTCTTATCTCGCCGGCGACGACTTCGCGCGCCTACAGGCAGCGCGGCGGGCGCGCCAGACGGCGGTGCCGGCCGGCGACACCGGCGCCGGCGACACGGTCGACCTGATGCGGCTGGCTGCGCAGCACTGACCGTTCCCGATCGATCCCCACTGCCCACCGGTTCTCGCTGTCCAGACGCGACGTCGACCCCCCAAGAGCCCCCTTAGAGCCAAGGTCTCCTTCAGGAAGGCGCAATGCCCACCCACGCCGAACAGCGGATCGTGCCCTATACGCCGGAGCAGATGTTCGACCTGGTGGCGGATGTCGAGCGCTATCCGGAGTTCCTGCCCTGGTGCCAGGCGTCGCGCATTCAGCGGCGCGAAGGGGTGATCCTGGTCGCCGACCTAGTGATCGGCTTCAAGATGGTGCGCGAGCGCTTCACCAGCCGGGTGACGCTGTCGCGCCCCGACCTGATCGACGTCGCCTATGTGCGCGGGCCGATGCGTCACCTCAACAATCACTGGAAGTTCCTGCCCCATCCGCAGGGGTGCATCATCGACTTCTATGTCGATTTCGAGTTCCGCTCGAAGGTCCTGCAGAAGATGATCGGCGCCTTGTTCAACGAGGCGTTCCGGCGCATGGCCGCGGCGTTCGAGACCCGGGCCGGCGTGCTCTACGGCGACCGCACTGCCGAAGCACTGTCGGCGGAAGCGGCGTCGCGCGACGCCGCACCGCCGCCCGAGCTGGACGCCCCGTCCACCGCCGGCATCGGCCGGTAGGGGTGCGACCAGCGCCAATCGGCACTCCTCACCGCAGGCCACCCCGAGCAACCGAAAGCCCTCCCCCTCGATGGGGGAGGGTTGGGTGGGGGTGATCCGTGTCGATAGTGGAGGCGGATGAAATGTACCCTGTCGTCGGTGCCGTTGGCCGGGCACGAGCGCTATCGGGCGAATTGACGGCCGCGCGAGGGCGGCGCCGTCACCCCCTCCCGAACCCTCCCCCATCAAGGGGGAGGGACGTTTAAGCGTCGACCGGACCTACTCGCTGACCGGTTCCAGGACTTCCTTTTCCGTCGGCACGCCGCGCAAGGGATGCCGGCCGAGGCTGCGGAAGCGGCGGTCGGGCAGGGTCTCGGCGAACGCAGCCGACACGAAGGTCGGGCGGTCGAGGTTGCCGGCGAGATCGGCCAGCCGGCTGGTGATGTTGACGCCGCTGCCGATCACGGTGAAGTCGAGGCGCGCGCCCGATCCGATATTGCCATAGGCGACCTCCCCGAAATGCAGGGCCGTCTTGACGCCGAAGCGCTGGGCCGCCGGCTCCTCACGCGCCGCGTCGGCGACCCGCGCGACGATCGCCTCCGCCGCCGCCAGCGCGGCTTCGCAGGCCGGTACGGGGTCGTCGCCCGCCCGGAAGATCGCCAGAACGCCGTCGCCGATATACTTCAGGACCTGGCCGCCCCGCGCCTCGATCGGCGGCACGACGCAGTCGAAATAGCGGTCGAGCAGGGCGACGGTCTCCTCCGCGCTCATCGTCGTCGACAGCGCCGTGAAGCCGCGCATATCCGCGAACAGGATGGCGGAGCGGATGCGCATCACCGCGCCACGCCGCACCTCGCCAGACAGGATGCGGGCATGCGGCTCGTCGCCGACATACATGCGAAAGGTCTCGTCGATCAGCACCCAGGCCCGTTCCAGGTCCAAG
Source organism: Alphaproteobacteria bacterium (assembly GCA_028284045.1). Lineage (GTDB taxonomy): Bacteria > Pseudomonadota > Alphaproteobacteria > DSM-16000 > Inquilinaceae > JANQSN01. The sequence goes on from JANQSN010000018.1 coordinate 73,462, forward strand.
ACACCGGCGATCGCCGGCTCCACCAGCCGCAGGATCGCCAGGTCGCGCGCCTGGAAGCCGGCCGGCCGGCGGGTGGCCAGCGTCAACCCGCCCTCGCTGCCGTCGCGGAAGAAGACCGGCATGCAGATGTAGTCGACATAGCCGGCCTCCCGCAGATCGGGGACGATGCCGTAGGTCTCGTCGCCGACCGCGTCGAGGCGGAAGCGGACCCAATCGCGGCTCTCATGGGCGACGCGAAACGGGCTGGCCTGATAGGCGGCCTCGTTGTCCCAGGGAAAGTCTTGCGAGATCACCCCGTTCTCGCGGGTCCAGAAGCGCCCGAGGCCGCGCCGGGTGGTGTGCAAGGTGGGAAAGGCCGTGGTCAGCCGGTCGACGGGAACGCCGGCCGCGCCCAGCCGTTCGACGAGGCCGAGGACCAGGGCATCGGCATCGTTCAGCGCGCGGGCCTCGCGCAACAGCCAATCGGCGATCGCCGCCGCGTCGGCCACTCCGTCCGGCGCAGCCGCCGTCATCCGGTTCGCGTCCTGGGCGGCAGCCGGCGCATCCAGTCGCCCAAGCGGTTCGCCGCCTCCGCCATGTCGTCGGTGCTGCCGGCGTAGGAGAAGCGCACGGTGGCGTGCCCGCGCGCCGGATCGAAATCGGTGCCGGGCGTGATGGCGATCCCAGTTTCCGCCAACAGGCGGCGGCACAGGGTCTCGCTGTCCAGGCCGATCCCGGCGATGTCGGCGTAGAGGTAGAAGGCACCGTCCGCCGGGGCCAGGCGGTCGAGCCCGGCGGCCGGCAGCGCCTCCAACAACAGTGCCCGGTTCGCCGCATAGCGCCGGACATGGGCGTCGGCGTCGGCGGTGCAGTCGAAGGCGGCGATCGCCGCGGCTTGGGAGATCGCCGGCGGCGAGATGAACAGGTTCTGCGCCAGGCATTCCACCGGACGGACCAGGTCCTCCGGCAGGATCATCCAGCCGAGCCGCCAGCCGGTCATCGAGAAGTATTTGGAGAAGCTGTTGATCACGATGGCCGAGGGGTCGGCGGCCAACGCCGTCTCCGCCCGGCCGTCATAGACGATGCCGTGATAGATCTCGTCGCTGACCAGGCGGATGCCGGCATCCCGGCAATAGCCGGTCAGCTCGGCCAAGGCGGTCGGCGACAGCACCGTGCCGGTGGGGTTGGCCGGGCTGGCGACGATCAGCCCGTCCAGCGGCCCGGCGGCGGCCAGCAGCGCCGGCGTCGGCTGATAGCGGGTCTCTGGCCCCGTCGGGATCGACACCGCCTCGATGTCCAGCGCGCTGAGGATGTTGCGGTAGGCCGGATAGCCGGGGTCGGCCAGCGCCACCCGGTCGCCGGGCGCGAAGGCGGCCAGGAAGGCCAGCACGAAGGCGCCGGACGAGCCGACGGTGACGGCGATGCGCTCCACCGGTACGTCCACGCCGTACCAGGCGGCATAGTGCCGGGCGATCGCCTGGCGCAGGTCGGGCAGGCCGAAGGCCAGGGTGTAGCCCAGCACGTCGGTATCCAGCGCGTGGTGGGCCGCGGCCAGCACGCCGGGCGGCGCGGGGGTCGAGGGCTGGCCGACCTCCAGATGCAGGACGCCTTCGCCGGCCGCCTCCCGCTGGGCGGCCGCACGCATCACGTCCATCACGATGAAGGGCGGGATGCGCCCGCGCGCGGCGACCTTCAGCGCCATGGCCTGCCGTCCCGCCGGCGCCCGGAACGGTCGGGTCGCGGCGTCATCGGGTGATCACCACGGCGCTGCCATAGGCGCGCGGGTCCGCGGCGGCGACACAGCTCTTCGCGGCCAGGAAGCCGTCGAAGGCACAATGGATGGCGGTGCCGCGCCCCAGCGTCGCCGCCGGCCGCACGGCATGGCCGCGGCCCTCCAGAAGCGACCGCCAGCCATCCAGGACCGGCCGCTCCACCAGCACCGACGGGCTGGAGAAGTCCGGCATCACCCGGGGCGCCGCCATGGCCTCGCGCAACGGCCGCTCCACCAGCAGCGCCTCTACCAGGGGCGCGGTCAGCGCCACCGGCAGATCCGATCCCGCACCGGCATAGAGGGCCTGTTGGGTCGGCTGGTTGGTCAGCAAGGTGACGCCGCCGATCGCCTGGACGCCGGCTTGCGCAGGCGCGGCGACGAACATGCCGGTCTCCGGCGCCAGGCGGCCGCTGCCGAACAGCCCGTTGAGGGTGAAGCCGCAGGCGACGGCCATCTCGGTCTTGCGCAGGTAGTTGCCGGAGAAAGCGACGAGCGAGGCGCCGAAGGCCGTGTCGCCGCCGGACGCCGGGACGGCACCGGTGGCCCGCGCCGGGTCGTAGCCGGCCAGGATCGGCGCCGCCGCGTCCTCGTCGATCGTCCCGCCGGCCGCCCCGCGCACCGCCAGCGCGCCGATCAGCGTCTCGGCCATCAGATGGGGGCGTTCCTCCGGCGCGGCGTCGGCGTAGTCGCGCACCTCGTCCAAGGCGGCGACCAGCAGGGCCGGGGCGGCACCGCCGGCCTCTGCCTCCACCGGGAACCAGAGGCGGTTATCGCCCAGTTCCACCGCCGCCGGGGTGGAGAAGCGCGCCCGCACGCCGTCGGCCCCGGTGGCCAGTGGGGCGCCCGCCCGCGCGGCCGCATCCGCGAAACCGATGGCGAGCGGCCCGCGCACGACGGCGGCGATGCCGCCCTGCTGGATGGCGCGCAAGGCGTCGGCCAGCGCCGTCTGCGTCAGCGTGTCGCCGGTGCTGAGCAGCCGTCCGGACGGCCCGGCAAAGACCGCCGTCACCGACGGGTCCCCGGTGAACACCGGCGCCATCGCCTGCAGGTCGTTGGCGAGGCCCGCGGAGATCGGATGGCCGAACCGGGCAAGCTGCTCCGCCGGGATCAGCACCCTCTGCAGGCCGAGTCGGCCGAACTCCGCATTCAGCGCGGCGATTCCGGCCAGCATCGCCGGGGCGCCGCCGCCGTCCCGCCCGCGCGGCAGGAAGTCCAGGGTGCGGGTCTCGTTGCGCGCGCCGTCATAGACCAGGCACAGGCCGCCGCCGGCGAACCCGGCGCGCGACGGCAGGGTGACCGCCAGGCTCGCGGCCATCGCCGCAGCGGCATCGGCCGCATTGCCGCCACCGTCGGTGAGTATCTGACGACCGACCTCGGTGGCCAGGGCGTCGTCGCTGACCACCGCCCGGCGGTCGATCTCCGCCAGCACGCGGTCCCGGCTGCCGACGGTCCCGCCGGAGAAGGTCTGGCAGCCGGCGAGCAGCGCCGCCATCCCGATCAGCGCCCCGATCCGCGCGACAATCCGGCGGGGGCGCGCGGGTATCGGGGCCTGGTGGTCGCCGTTAGACTGGGCAGCCGGCGCGCTTGCGCGGAAGGATCGGAGCATGATGGTCGCCACGCGTATCACTCGCCTCTTGGTCGGAATGGTCATGCTTGCCGTGGCGGTGGCGCCGTTGCAAGCGCTAGCGCAACGCCTCTCCCTGGTGCGCGATGCGGAGACGGAGCGGGTGCTGGCCGACCTCGCCCTGCCGATCTTCCAGGTCTCCGGCGTGGTGCCGTCGGCGGTCGACCTGATCATCGTCAACGACAATGCGGTGAACGCCTTCGTCGCCGCCGGGCAGAACATCTTCTTCACCACCGGCTTCCTGATGCAGGCGGAAAGCGCGCTGGAGGTGATCGGCGTCATCGCCCACGAGACCGGCCACATCGCCGGCGGTCATCTGGCGCGGGGCAGCGATGCGCTGGAGGACGCGACGACGCGGGCGCTGATCGCCACCCTGGTCGGCATCGCCGCCGGCATTGCCGCCGGCAGCGGCGAGCTGGTGGCGGCGACGACGGCCGGGGGCCAGCACCTCGCCGTGCGCGACTTCCTGGCCTTCAGCCGCAGCATGGAGAGCGCGGCCGACCAGGCCTCGGTGACCTATCTCGATCGGGTCGGGGTCTCGTCGGAGGGCTTGCTCGCCTTCCTGGCGCGGCTGGAGGACCAGGAGCTGCTGCCGGCCTCGCGCCAATCCCCCTATGTCCGCACCCACCCGCTGACCCGCGACCGCGTCGATTTCATCCGCAACCATGTCGGCCAAAGCCCGGCGACCGGCAACGTCCTGCCGCCGGCGGCGGAGCTGGCCTATGCCAGGGTGCGCGCGAAGTTGATCGGCTATTTCCAGCCGCAGGTGGCGTTGACGCAGTTCGCCCCTGACCATGCCAACCCGGCGGTGCGCTACGGCTATGCGGTGGCGCTCTACCGCCGGGCGCGCATCGACGACGCGGCGGCGGTGATGCGCGGCCTCCTGGCCGAGGCGCCGGGCGACCCGTTCTACAACGAGATGTTGGGCCAGATCCTGATGGATGGTGGCCGTATCACCGAGGCGCGCCCGTACTACGAGCGAGCCGCCCAGGCGCTGCCCGGCGAACCGCTGATCCTGGTTCGGCTGGCCCAGATCCGCCTGGAGGAGGGCAGCGGCATCGACACGGCGATCATCGAGCTGAACCGCGTGGTCTCCGACCGGCGCGGTGCCATGCCGTTCGCCTGGCGGCTGCTCGCCCGGGCCTATGGCTTGCAGGGCGATCTCGGCATGGCGGCGCTGTCGCTGGCGGAGGAGGCACTGGCGATGGGCGAGGCGGAGGATGCGCTGGAGCAGGCGATCCGCGCGGAGCAGACCTTGCCCTATGGCTCGCCGGGCTGGTTGCGCGTGCAGGACCTGCGGCGGGTCGCGGAGGATCTGCGCGACGACTGACAGGGGGGCGCCGGTGATTGCCGGCCGCGTCACTTTGTCGTGACCCCGCTGGCCGCCCGGCTTGCAGGGTCGCCCGGGCGCCGCCATGGTGGCGGTGCCCCCGCTGAAAACGCCTAGGAACACGATCCCATGCGCTCGCACGCCTTCGCCGGCCGCCGCTTCGCGCCGCTGGCCCTTGCCGCTGGTCTGCTCATCGCCACCCCCGCCGTGGCCCAGGACGACGCCTCGGCGCTCGACGACGCCCAGCGCGCGGCGGTGGAACAGGTGGTGCGGGAGCTGCTGGTGACCAATCCTGAGATCGTCGTGGAGGCGCTGGAGGCCTACCAGGCTCGCCAGGAGGAAATCGCCCGCGCGCAGCAGAGCCTGCAGGTGCAGGCGCTGAGCGAGCAGATCCTCCATTCCAGCACCTCGCCGGTCGGCGGCAATCCCGAGGGCGACGTCACCCTGGTGGAGTTCTTCGACTACAACTGCGGCTACTGCAAACGCGCGCTGCCGGCCGTGGAGGCGGTGGTGGCGGCCGATGCGGGCTTGCGCGTGGTCTACAAGGAGTTCCCGATCCTCGGCGAGGGGTCCATGGTCGCGGCGCGCGCCGCGCTCGCCTCCCAATGGCAGGACCTCTATGGGCCTTTCCACGCGGCGCTGATGGGCTTCGACGGGCGGATCGACGAGCCGGCGGTGTTCCGCGTCGCCGCGGAGGTCGGGCTCGATGTCGACCAGTTGCGCGCCGACATGGACCGTGCGGAGGTGGTGGGCGAAATCGCCGCGAACATGGAGCTGGCCCGCCAACTGCAGATCAACGGCACGCCCGCCTTCATCGTCGGCAGCGAGGTCATCCCCGGCGCCGTGCCGCAGGCGGCGCTGGAGCAGGCGGTGTCGGCTGCGCGGGGTGGTTGAGGCATTGCGCGCCGAAGAGGACCCCGTGGCGGCGAGCGGGCGGCGATGACCGCGACTGTGATCCCCGTCTTCGATGTCGGCGGGGTGCTGCTGGACTGGAACCCACGCTATCTCTACCGCCGGCTGATCCCCGACGAGGCGGCGCGCGAGCATTTCTTGGCGACGGTCTGCACCTCGGCCTGGAACCTGCAGATGGATCGCGGCCGGCCCTGGGCCGACGGCGTGGCGGAGTTGGTCGCCCGGTTCCCCGACCAGGCGCCGCTGATCCGCGCCTTCGACGAGGGCTGGCCGGAGATGGTGGCCGGCGCCATCGACGGGACGGTGGCGCTGTTGGAGGCGCTGGCCGCGCGCGGACACGCCGTCTACGCCATCACCAACTTCTCCGCCGACAAATTCGCGCTGGCCCGCCAGCTCTACCCGTTCCTCAACCGGTTCACCGGGGTCGTCGTGTCGGGCGAGGTCGGGATCATCAAGCCGGAGGCGGCGATCTTCCGGTGCTTCCTGGAGCGTTACGGCCTCGATCCGGCGGATTGCCTGTTCATCGACGACATGACGATCAATATCGCGGCGGCGGAGGCGGCCGGCATGACCGGCCACCACTTCACCGATCCGGCCGGGCTGCAGGACCGGCTGGTCGCCGCCGGGCTGCTATAGGCGGTCGAGGAAGGTCTCCACCACGGCGAGGAACGCCTCGGTGCGTTCGGCGTGGACGTAGTGGCCCGCACCCTCAACCATCGTCACCACCGCGTCGGGGAACAGCGCGGCGATCCCCGACTGGTGGCGTGGTGCCAGATAGGCCGACCGGCTGCCCGCGACAAAGAGGGTGGGTCCTTCGTAGCGGGCGCCGGCGGGTGGGCGGAAGTCGCCGAGATCGTTGGCATGGGCCGCCAGCGCGGCCAGGTTGACCCGCCAGCGGAAGCGGCCGTCCTCCTGGACCAGGTTCTGCAGGATGAACGACCGGACGCCGGGATCGGGGATCAGGCCCGATAGGTCCTCGTCGACCTCCGCACGCCGTGTCGCGCCCTTCAGCACGACATCGGCCACCGCGTCGACATGGCCGAGCAGGCTTTCCCGGTAGGCGACAGGCGCGATGTCGACGACCACCAGAGCGGCCCAATCTTCCGGCTGCGACAGGGCCGCGGTCATCGCGGTCTTGCCGCCCAGGCTGTGGCCGATCAGCACCGGCCGGTGCAGGCGCGCGCGGTCGCGATAGGCCGCGACATCGGCGGCCAGGCCGGCGTAGTCCATCGCCGCCGACCAGGGCGAGGCGCCGTGGTTGCGCAGGTCGAGCGCGTGGACCTCTGCCCGGTGGCTGAGCCGGCGGGCGACCGACGCCCAGTTGCGCGAGGAGCCGAACAGGCCGTGCAGGATGATCACCGGCGGTCCGCTGGTGCCGTAGCGCACGCCGGCGAGCGCGACGGGCGCGGGTCTACTCACCGAGGATCCGCCAATCCGGGCCGGGCAGCAGGGGCCAGCCGAACGCCGCCTCCAGGCTGACCAGCAGGTCGCGGGCGATCAGGCGGTAGCCGGCCGGCGTGAAGTGGATGCCGTCCTCCGCGCGGAACCGCACGGGCATGCCGTCCCGGTCCGCGCGATGGGTGGCGAAGCCGCCGTCCTCCGTGGTGAGGGCCAGGGCGTCGATATAGGCCACCTCCGGCCGGGCCGCCGCGGTCGCGGCCTGGAGCGGGCGGATATGCGCGTCCATCGGCCCGACGAACAGGCGGTGGGCCAGGGCGGGCACGCCGATCCAGGCGATGCGGGCGCCGGCGGCGGCGATAACGTCGATGAGGCGGTTCATCTGCGCGCCATAGCGGGCCGACCAATCCTCGCCGTAGAACACGCCGGACCCCAGCGGCATGCCGACATCGTTGATGCCGGCCAGCACCAGGACGGCGTCGACCGGCGGGATGCCGGCGAGCCGGGCCTCCGTCGCCGCGACGAGGTCCTGGCGGGGCCGCGGGATCAGGCCGCCGCCGGTGAAGACCAGGCGGTCGAGGCGGGCGTTGCGCACCTGCCGGCCGGTGGGCGTCAGCAGCAGATCCATATGCACCGCGATGCCGTGCGCCAGGCTGTCGCCGACGAACAGCAGCCGGCGCAGCGGCGGCGCGGGGTAGAGCCCCGCTGTCGCCGGCCCTGCCGCCACGGCGGCGGCCGCGCCGGCCAGCACGGCGCGCCGTCCGATGGGTGCGCCCGGCCACGGTCTCGATCCTGCCATGCCGGTCTTCGGTCGGCGCTCAGCGCGACAGCGCCGTGCCGAGGCGCAGGCCGGCCCAGGCCCCCAAGAGGCACAAGACGACCGAGGCGACGATATTGGCGATGGCGAGGCCCGCATGATCGCTGCGCAACAGGACCAGCGTCTGCAGGCTGAAGGCGGAGAAGGTGGTGAAGCCGCCCAGCACGCCGACCATCAGCGCGGCCTGGACCAGCGGCGGCTGCGGCCATCGCCCGCCGGACCCCAGCACCGCCGCCAAGAGGCCGATCGCCGCGGAGCCGGCGACATTGACCAGCAGCGTGCCCCACGGGAAGACCCCGGCCTGGTGGCGGGCGACCCATTCGGCGACCAGATAGCGGGCGACGCCGCCGACGGCGCTGCCGGCGCCGACCGCCAGCGCGGTCGCAAGCCAGGAGGGGGCGAGGGACATGACGGCAACCCGGTGACATCGGCCGGAAGGAACAAGGCGTTCGCATGACATGGCGGCCCGGGATCGGCAAGCCTTCCCAGTGGTGGCGGCGCGATGGCCGGGCACTGCGGGGTCCTGCCGCGCGAACGGGTGGGGCGAAGATCGCGCGCGCCGCTTCGGGCCGGGGGCGGGAACCCGGTGGCTGGGCCGCGCGGGCGGTTGCCGCGATCTTAATAAGATAGCGACGCTTTGACGCTAGGATCACCCTCTTGACCGGCGGCGCGGTTGGCCTCTCTTTGGTGCGCGCGGCCAGTCGACATAAGTGGCGGGTTGGCCGCGCACCCAATCGATGAAACGGCGCATCTCGGGATGCGCCCGAAGCGCGGTGGCTGTGTCGTAGGCGGTCGCGAGATCCCGCTCGGTGAACAGGCGGTGGATCATGCGGTGGCAGACGACGTGTATCGGGCTGGCGTCGCGGCCGCCGTGGCTGAGCGGTCGCCAATGGTGTCGGTCGACGCTGGGCCCGGGGACGAGGGCACGGTCGCAGATCGGACAGCGGTCCGACTCGGCCTCCGGCGGTGCGGGCGCGTCTTCCGGGCGGCCCTTGCCGCGGATGCGAGATGGCGGGGTAACGTCGTTCGGATCCGAATGGTTAGCCATTGTGCATTGCACAATATTGAGTCAAGCTACGGCCTGTGGTGGGAAGAAGGCGGAACCGTCCACGAACCCACCCGACAAGGCCCGGCCAACGGGCCCGTCGCCGGTGCCGACGATTATGCGGCGCCGAACGGCATCAGGGGGATCGGCAGGAAGAAGGCGCATATCCGTTGCGTTTTCGGGGGACGGCCTATGCGACGTTTACGCATGACGATCGGGGACCATGTGGTCCACGCCGAACTTTATGACACACCGACGGCGGAGGCCATTTACTCCGCCGCGCCATTCTCGGCGCGCCTGAAGACCTGGGGGGAGGAGCTGGAGTTCGCCGCCCCGGTGGATCGTTGGCGAGAGCCCGGGGCGCGCCGGTCGGCGCGCCGGCAGGAGCTGGTCTATTCCGTCGACCGCCGGCTGGTGGCCATCGAGATGGGGCCGGACGGCAGCGATGCCGATGCCGACCTGCCGTTGGCGCAGCCCTGCAACGTGTTCGGTCGTGCGGTCGAGGACCTGGCCCCGCTGCGCGCCGTTCTGTCCGGCGAGACGATTCGCCTGGAACGCGCGGAGGATTAGGGCCGGTCGCCGTTCGCCGGCGCCGACTCCTCCGACCAGGATCACCCCCACCCGACCCTCCCCTAAGGGGGAGGGCTTTTGAGCGTCCAAGGGACGGACGGTCGCGCCGTTTTTCGGTGCGCGGGGCCGTTCGCCGTCCCCCCGCCGCGGGCGCATGGCTGTGGCGTGAATTCAGCTCTTTCAATTCATGAGAAAGCTAACTAAGTTTATGGAGGGAAACCAGAGATCGGCGACGCTGCCGATCAGCCAAGGACGAACCGGCGGTGACCGAAGCCTTCCAGGAACCGATCGAGCGGGTGGCACCCGCCTCCGTCGATCGGTTCGAGCTCGATTTGCGCGGTCTGCAGGTGTGCGACGCGCTCGACCGGCTGGAGCTGCTGATCCGCATCGGCCGGGAGCAGGGCGTGCGCTCGCTCTGGGTGCGCCTCGATCAGGAGGCGACGTCCAACGGGCCGGCGCTGTTCGTGCCGGTCGGCCGCAAGCTGATCCAGGCCTGGCGGCGCGGCGACATCGTGCATTGCCGGCCGCTCTCCGCCGCGGAGGGCGGCGGGTACTACGTCTACTATGTGGCGGATGCGCCGCTGGAGGCCGTGTAGCGACGCGCAGGCGCGCGCAGGGTCGCCCCCGGTTTCCCCGTTCAAGATCGCCCGGTTCGAGATTGACCCGTCCATGACCGCCGAGTTCATGACCGCTGAACCTGTCCTTCGCAGCGACGCCCCCCCGGCGAACGGTCCCGATATGGTGGACGGCGACGACGACCTCTACGAGGCGCGGCTCCTGGGCTTCGCCCGGTTCGCGGAGACCGTGCCGCCACCCGGCCCGGCGATGGCCGCGGCGACTCGGCTGAGCCGTGTGTGCGGCAGCCGGATCACCGTCGGAATCTCGCGGGACGGCGAGGGGCGGATCGCCGGCTATGGCCATGCCTTCCGGTCGGCCTGCACGCTCAGCCGCGCCGCGGCGGGCGTGCTGGCTGCGGCCATCGTCGGCCGCCGGCCGGAGTCCGTGGCGGCGGCCCTGGTGGCGCTGGATCGCGTGCTGGCCCGCCAGGGCGATGCGTCGGCCTTGGCGGCGGCGTGGCCGGACCTCGACGTGCTGGCGCCGGTCGCGGACATGCCGACCCGCCATGAGTCCGTGCGGCTGCCGTTTCGCGCCGCGCTGGACGCGCTGTCGGACCCGCCGTCGAACTCGGGCTGATCGGCCGGCCGCAGGACGCGCCCGCGCCCGCGCCCGCTACTCCGCCGCGCCGGCCGGGGCGGGGGCTTTGCCGTCGCCGCCCGAATCGCCGGTCGCCGGCGGGCCGCCCGCCGTCTCGGGGGTCGTTCCGGGGGCGTCCTTCGACCGCTCGATAACGCCCATGAAGACGGTCAGCAGCGGCGGGATGATCAACAGCGTCAGCACCGCCGACAGCGACAGGCCGCCGACCACCACCGAGCCCAGCCCGCGATAGAGCTCCGACCCCGCGCCGGGAAACAGCACCAGCGGCAGCATCCCGCACACGCTGGTCAGCGTCGACATGAAGATCGGCCGGATGCGGTTGCGCGTCGCCTGAAGGATCGCCGCCTCCGGCGCCAGCCCGTCCTCGCGGAAATGGTAGAGGCTCTGGTGGACCAGCAGGATCGCGTTGTTGACGACGATGCCGATCAGGATGACGAAGCCGAGCAGTGTCAGCATGTCCAGGGGCTGAGCGACGAACAGGTTCAGCACCGCCAGCCCGCCGACCCCGCCGGCCGCCGCCAGCGGCACGGAGATCAAGATGATCAGCGGGTACAGGAAGCTCTCGAACAGCACCGCCATCACCAGATAGACGATGACCACGGCCATCAGCAGGTCCAGCACCATGGCCTGCCAGGTCTCCGTCAGCTTGTCCGCCGTGCCCGACAGGTTGAGGCTGACGCCCGGCGGCAGGCCCGCTTCCAGCATCGGTGCCATCACCTGGCCCTGCACCAGGTCCAGCGCCACCTCCAGCGGCATCTCCGGCGCCGGCACCACCTCCAGCGTCACCGTGCGCAGGCGCTCGCGGTGGCGGATCTCCGTCGGGCCGGCGGTCACGTCGATGCTGGCGAGCGACGAGACGGGCACGATCATGCCGCGTTCGGTCACCACCGGGATCGCCCCGATGCCTTGGGTCTCGCGGATTGCATCGATGGGGCCGAGCAGCGTCAGATCGATGCGCTTGGCGTCCACCGTGATCTCGGCCACCCGCAGCCCGTCATTGTAGGTGTCGACGGTCGCCGCCAGATCGGCGGCGGAGACACCGTTGTCGGCCAGCAGGGTCGGCTCCGGCACCACGCGGATTTCCGGCGCGCCCAGCTCCAGCCCCGGGATCGGGCGGAACTGGTGGCCCTGCTCGGCCGGCATCAGCCCGGTGATGCGCTGCGTGGCGTCCAGCGCGACACCGAGGATCACCTCAAGATCGCCGCCGGAGACGTCCAGCTCGATGGAGCGCGAGCCGCCGATGCCGCGGCCGAACAGCGAGAGTTGGCGGATGAAGCCAAAGGTGCCCGGTTCCTGGAAGACGGGATCGCGCAAGACCGGGATCAGCTCGCCGGCGCGCTGCTCGTCCATCGAGCTGGCGCCGACGAAGGTGAAGGCGGGGCTGGAGACGAAGAAGAAGTCCCCGATCTTCGGCGGCTCGCCGGGAACGGCCTCCGGCCCCGTCTCGGTGACCCACAGATAGCCGGTCGCGGTCTCCACCCGTTCCGCGATGCTGGTCGTCGTTTCCAGGTTGTAGCCGGGCGGTGGCAGGATCGCGCCGAAGACGAAGTTGCGGTTGCCGTCCGGCAGATACTCCAGCTTGGGCAGGAAGACCGCGGTGAAGGCCACGCAGCTTCCGGCGACGACGGCGACCACGATCAGCGCCTTCTTCGGGCTCGACACGATGGACCGGGTCAGTGCTTCCGCGCCGCGCACGAAGGCGCGGGCCGCCGGGTCGACGACCGGCAGGTGCAGCCGGCGTTGCGCGTCGCCGACGCCGGCCTGGGCGAACATGCGCGCCGACATCGCCGGGATCAGCGTCACCGCGACCAGCAGCGACAACAGCACCGCCACGGAGATCGCCACGGCGATGTCGCGGAAGAGCTGCCCGACCTCCAGTTCCATGGTCAGGATGGGGATGAACACCATGACCGTGGTCAGCGCGGAGACCAGGACGGCGCCCCAGACTTGGCTCGCCCCCTGATAGGCGGCCTGGGCGGCCGGCAGACCCTTCTGGCGCAGCCGGTAGATGTTCTCCAGGACCACGATCGCCGCATCCACCACCATGCCGACGGCGAAGGCGAGCCCGGCCAGCGAGATCACGTTGATCGAGCGGCCGAGCGCCGCCATGGCGACGAACGAGCCGATCACCGAGACCGGGATGGCCACCGAGATCACCAGGGTCGCCCGGCCGGAACGCAGGAACAAGATCAAGACCGCGGCCGCCAGCAGACCGCCGATGAGGATGTTTTGCTGGACCAGCGAGATTGCCGAGTTGATGTAGATCGTTTCGTCGTAAAGCTGGACGAAATGCAACCCGGCGCCGGGTATGGCTTGGGCGTTCAGCTCCTCCACCGCCGTGCGGATGCCTTCCATCACCTCGATCACATTGGCGCCGGTCTCGCGCTGGGCGTTCAGCACGATCGCCGGCTCGCCGAGATGGCGGATGCGGGCAAACGGCTCCTTGTAGGCGAAGCGGATCTCCGCGATGTCGGCGACGGTGACGCGGCTGACCCGCCCGCTCTCGTCGTCGGCATCGCTGCGTACGACGACGGCGCCGACCTGCTCCAACTGGGTGAAATCGTTGTCGGTGCGCACGACGTAGCGGCGCTTGCCCTGCTCCACATCCCCGGCGGAGACGGAGACATTGGCGGCGCGCAAGGCGGCGACGATCTCGCCCACGGTCAGCTCGTAGCGCGCCATCAGCGTCGGGTCGACCAGCACCTGCATCTCGCGCTCGCTGCCGCCATAGACATTGGCGCGCGCGACGCCGGCAACGCGCTCCAGGCGTTCCTGGATGACGTCCTCGGCGAACTCCCCGAAGGTGTGGATCGGCGCATCCACGCCCGGCTGGCGGCGCAGCGAGAACCAGGCGATGGCGTTGTCGTCGGCGTCGGCGGTGCTCAGCGTCGGCTCGTCCGCCTCGTCGGGGTAGTCGCTGACCCGGTCCAGCCGGTTCGCCACTAGGAGCAGCGCCCGGTTCATGTCGGTGCCGATGGCGAAGGTCAACGTGATGTCGCCTTCGCCGTCATTGCTGGTGGAGACCATCTCCTGCAGCCCGTCGAGGCCCTTCAGCACCTCTTCCTGCTGGTTGATGATCTCGCGCTCGATCTCCGCCGGGGCCGCGCCGGGCCAGTTGGTCTCGATGGTGATGACCGGGCGGTTGACGTCGGGGGTGAGCTGGATGGGGATGGTCTGCAGCGACACGTAGCCGAACATCACCACCATCAGCACGGCGGCGATCACGGCGATCGGCCGATGGATGGCAAGGCTGATGAGGTTCATGCGGGTCGCTCCCGACGTCTTCTCGCGGTGGCGGGGGCCGGCCGGATCAGCCGCCGGCGGCCGCCTCGTCTTCCGGGTCGCCGGCGTCGCCCATCGCCGGAGCCGCATCCGGCGGCGGCGCGGCATCCGGCGGTGACGCCGCAGGGTCGTCGATCGGCTGGGTCATGACGGGTTGGCCGGGGAACAGCCGCTCGTTGCCGCGCACCACGACGACCTCGCCCGGGCCCAGGCCGTCCAGCACCTCGAACCGGTCGCCGACGCTGAGGCCGAGGGTCACCGGGCGCAGCGCGACGGCGCCGTCCTCCACGACATAGACGATGCGCCCTTGCGGGCCGACGATGACGGCGTCCTTGTGCACGGACACGACCGAGCGGGCGGGTCCCGCCGGGACGTCGACGGTGACGCTCTGGTTGCCGGCGAGCGGCTTGTCCGTAGCCCCGAAGGCCGGCACGAAGCGCACCACGCGGGTGCGGGTGCGGGTGTCCTCCAAGGGCACGACGGCGCGGACCTGCGCCGAATGGATGGTGCCGTCGTCGAGCGTGACCATGATCTCGCGCCCGGGGGTCAACCCGGCGACCCGGTCGGTCGGCACCGCGGCCTCGATCTCCAAGGCCGTGTCGTCGATGATCGTGGCGATCGGGTCGGCGACGTTCACATACTCGCCCGCATCGGCATAGCGCTCGCTGACCACGCCAGGGATCGGTGCCCGGATCGTGGCGTTGCCGAGGTCGATCTCCGTCAGGTCGACCGCGGCGGCCAGCGCGGCGACCCGGCCCTCCGCGACGCCGACCAGCGACCGGGCCCGGTTCAGCGATTGTGCGGCTTCGTCGTAGCGGGCCTGGGAGAAGGCCGAACTACCGCGCAAGCCGTCGATCCGCTCGAACTCCTGGACGGAGAGCGCCAGATTGGCCTCCGCCGCCGCCAGTTCCGCCTCGCCCTCGGCCAGTTCCGCCGCCGCCAGCGCGCGCTGGGCGGCCAGACGCGGCGGCGCCAGGCGGGCCAGGATCTGGCCGCGCTCGACGCGGTCGCCCTCATGCACCAGCACGTCCAGGACCGGCGCGCTGATCAGCGCGGCGACGATGCTGATCTCCCGCGGCACCAGGCGGCCGATCACCGGTACGGTCTGGGCCAGCGGCACGTCGCGCACCATGTCGGTGAAGACGGTCGCCGGCGGCTGGGCCGCCGCCACGCCCGGCGCGCCGAGCCAGGCCGCGCCCATTGTCACCGCCAGGGCCAGTGCCCCCGCGGCCAGGGCGGCCGTCAGCGAGCGCGCCGGCCGCCGGCCGGGCGCGGTGGACACCGAGCTGTCGCTCATGACACCCAAAGGAACCTCCAAGACGGCCCGTGGCGCCGATCCGGGTGGCGGCGTGCTCGCGCGCAGTCCCGGCCGGCGCGCCGCCGATCGGCGGCCTATGGTCCGAAATTGTGGCGATGCGGGGGCCGAGGCCGGTGTCCCCGCAATCCGCGGCCGACACCCCTGGTCGCGCTCCACCGAGCATCGATATGGATGAAACAACAGGGCCTTCAATGCACTCGCCGAGGGTCCGCGGCAACCGATTTCTCCACCGGGCAGGTATTCCCGCTTGGCAACCGGGTCTCCGGCACCACAGTATCGTCGGCCCCGGCGGCGACCCGGTCGGCCGGGGGCGGCCGCGAGTCGGACGGAACCAGAGGATCGGCCAAAGGATCGGCATGAACACGGTGCTGTTTACGCATCCGGCGTGTTTGGAGCACGACACCGGGCCGGGGCATCCAGAGCGCGCGGCGCGCCTGCAGTCGATCCACCGGGCCTTGGAGGCCGAAGAGTTCGCCTTGCTGGATCGGCGCGAGGCGCCCTCGGCGACCGTCGATCAGATCGCGCGCTGCCATCCGCGGGACTATGTCGACCATGTGCTGGCGCGCATCCCGCAGCAGGGCTATCGCGCGATCGATCCCGACACGGTGATCTCGCCGGGATCGGGGGAGGCGGCGTTGCGGGCGGCCGGCGCGGTGGTCGCCGCGGTCGACTGCGTCTTCGCCGGGTCGGAGGATCCGTACGGCGCGCGCAACGCTTTCTGCGCCGTCCGCCCACCGGGCCACCATGCCGAAGCGACCCGGCCGATGGGGTTCTGCCTGTTTAACAACGTCGCCGTCGGGGCGGCGCATGCCCGGTCGGTCCACGGCATCGATCGGGTCGCCGTGGTCGATTTCGACGTGCATCACGGCAACGGGACCCAGGACATCTTCTGGATGGACAGCGACCTGTTCTACGCTTCGACCCATCAGGCCCCGCTGTTCCCCGGCACCGGCTCCCCCGACGAGGTCGGCACCGCCGACAACATCCTGAACGTGCCGCTGGGCTCCGGCGCCGGCTCGCCGGAGTTCCGCGCCGCCGTCAGCCACCGCATCCTGCCGATGGTGGAGGCGTTCAAGCCCGATCTTCTGATGATCTCCGCCGGGTTCGACGGCCACACCATGGACCCCCTGGCCGGCTGGCATCTGGTGGAGGACGACTATGCCTGGGCCACGGCGAAGCTGGTGGATCTCGCCCGGCATGCCTGCGACGGCCGGCTGGTGTCGGTGCTGGAAGGCGGCTACGACCTGATGGCGCTGGGCAGTTGCGTGCGCGTGCATGTGCGCGAGTTGATGGCCGGCTGAGGCAAGCCATGGCTCGTCTGTTGTCGCGCCGGGCCGCTGTCAGTAATGTGCCGCGCTTCCGGAAGTCCTGAAGACTGCTTCAGACCTTAAAGACCCATGACCCATCCCGTCGATCCAGGGCGGCCGGCCGCCGGCCCGTCCGAGCAATCCGAGCCGTCCGATCTCGGCGCCGCGCCGGCGGAAGACCTCGCCGCGCTCAGCTTCGAGGCCGCCATGGCGGAGCTTGAAGCCATCGTGCGCAAGCTGGAAGGCGGGCAGGGCGCGTTGGAGGACAGCATCCGCGACTACGAGCGCGGATCGCAGCTAAGGGCGCATTGCGCCGGCAAACTGCGCGAGGCCCAGTTGACCATAGAGAGGATTCACCGCGCCGCCGACGGCACGCCGGAGGCCCGGCCGGACACCGCCTTGCCGACGGAGAGCGCGTCTTGAGCGCGCTGGAGGCGGCCCTGGCGGAGGCCGCCGGCGAGGTGGAGCGCACGCTGGACCGGCTGTTGCGCCTGCCCAGTGAGCCGCATACCCGGCTGTTCGAGGCGATGCGCTACGCCACCCTGGGCGGCGGCAAGCGGCTGCGGCCATTCCTGGTCTTGGAGAGCTCGGGGCTGTTCGCGGTGGCGACGTCCTGCGCGCTGCGCGTCGCCGCGGCGGTGGAGTGCGTGCACTGCTACTCGCTGGTGCATGACGATCTGCCGGCGATGGACGACGACGACCTGCGGCGCGGCCAGCCGACGACGCATCGCGCCTTCGACGATGCGACGGCGATCCTGGCCGGCGACGGGCTGTTGACGCTGGCCTTCGAGATTCTCGGCGATGTGGAGACGCATGCCGATCCGGCGGTGCGCTGCGGGCTGGTCCGGGCGCTCGGCCGGGCCGCTGGCGCGCACGGCATGGTCGGTGGCCAGATGCTCGACATCATCGCCGAGGGGCAGACCTTCGACATCGGCGAGATCACCCGCCTGCAGCGCCTGAAGACCGGGGAGCTGTTCGCGTTCTCCTGCATCGCCGGCGCCATCCTCGGCAAGGCCGACGACCACAGCCGCCACGCCCTGCAGGCCTATGCCCATGACATGGGCTTGGCGTTCCAGATCGCCGACGACCTGCTGGATGTCGAAGGGCACGAGGCGGAGGTCGGCAAGTCCGTGCGCAAGGACGGCACCGCCGGCAAGGCGACCTTCGTCAGCATCCTGGGCGTGGAGCGGGCCCATGCCCAGGCGCGCATTCTGGTCGATCAGGCGATCGCCCATCTCGACAGCTTCGGTGCGCGGGCGGAGAACCTGCGCCGGGTGGCGCGCTTCGTCGTCGATCGGCGCGCCTGAGCGACGGAGACGGGCGGCGGTTCGGTGCAACACGGCCGACATTTGCGCGGCCGGAAGGCCGCGGGGGGATTGCGCGGCCTTGTCCCGCGTGGTCAAACTGTCAAGATGATGTGACGGTGGCGGTCCGCCGCTGATGTCGGCGACGGAACAAGGGGCGGCCGGCGTTGACGGTCTGCCACCGGGAATTAGGTTGGCAGTTTCTTCTGCCGACTCGGCGTTTCAAGCGGTCCTCATCAGGTGCAATCCCAAGATCAGGTGCCATCCCAAGGACAAGAGCTGTAGCGCGAAGAGGGCGGAAACAGCGGACGGCCGCCGCCCATCCCGCCGGCAAAGGCGACGCCATGGACCGGCATCGGGGACACTTTAAGTCGAGAGAGAGCCTTCATGCCCGTGACCACACCGCTGTTGGATCAGGTCCAGGATCCAACCGATCTGCGCGCGCTCAAGCCGGAGCAGCTCCGCCAGTTCGCCGACGAACTGCGCGAAGAGCTGATCGACGCCGTCTCGGTGACCGGGGGACATCTGGGCGCCGGCCTCGGCGTGGTGGAGATGACCGTCGCGCTGCACTACGTCTTCAACACGCCGGACGACCGGCTGATCTGGGACGTCGGCCACCAGTGCTATCCGCACAAGATCCTGACCGGCCGGCGCGAGCGCATCCGGACCCTGCGCCAGGGCGGCGGCCTGTCCGGCTTCACCAAGCGGGCGGAGAGCGCCTACGACCCGTTCGGCGCGGCGCATAGCTCGACCTCGATCTCCGCCGGGCTCGGCATGGCGGTCGCCCGCGACCTCGCCGGCAACGCGAACCATGTCATCGCCGTGATCGGCGACGGCGCGATGAGCGCTGGCATGGCCTATGAGGCGATGAACAATGCCGGCTCGCGCGACGAGCGTTTCATCGTCATCCTCAACGACAACGACATGTCGATCGCCCCGCCGGTCGGCGCGATGAGCGCCTATCTGTCGCGGCTGATCTCCTCGCGGTCCTATCTCTCCGCGCGCCAGCTCATGAAGGATCTGGCGGACCGCTTCCCCAAGCCCCTGAAGCGGGCGGCGGCGCGGGCGGAGGAATATGCGCGCGGCCTGATGACTGGCGGCACCCTGTTCGAGGAGATGGGCTTCTACTATGTCGGCCCGATCGACGGCCATAATCTCGACCATCTGCTGCCGGTGCTGACCAATGTGCGCGATGCGTCGGACGGGCCGATCCTGGTGCATTGCGTCACCAAGAAGGGCAAGGGCTATCCGCCGGCGGAGCAGTCGGCCGACAAGTATCACGGGGTGACCAAGTTCGATGTGGTCACCGGGGCGCAGGCCAAGCCCAAGGCCAATGCGCCCAGTTACACCTCCGTCTTCGCCCGCTCGTTGGTCGCGGAGGCGGAGCGGGACGACCGGATCGTCGCCATCACCGCGGCGATGCCCGCCGGCACCGGGCTGAACCTGTTCCAGGACCGGTTCCCCGACCGCTGCTACGATGTCGGCATCGCCGAACAGCATGCGGTGACCTTTGCCGCGGGCCTGGCGGCGGAAGGGTTCAAGCCCTTCGCGGCGATCTACAGCACCTTCCTGCAGCGCGCCTATGACCAGGTGGTCCACGACGTGGCCATCCAGGGCCTGCCGGTCCGCTTCGCGCTGGACCGCGCAGGCCTTGTGGGTGCCGACGGTCAGACCCATGCCGGGTCGTTCGACACCGCCTATCTCGGCTGCCTGCCCGGCATCGTGCTGATGGCCGCGGCGGACGAGGCGGAGCTGGTCCATATGGTCGCAACCCAGGTGGCGATCGACGACCGCCCGTCGGCCGTGCGCTATCCGCGCGGCGAAGGCATGGGCGTGGAGATGCCGGAGCGCGGCGTGCCCCTGGAGATCGGGCGCGGGCGGATCCTGCGCGAGGGATCGAAGGTGGCACTGCTCAGCTATGGCTGCCGGTTGGCGGAATGCCTGGAGGCGGCCGAGCAGCTCGGCGCGCACGGCCTGCCGACCACCGTCGCCGATGCCCGCTTTGCCAAGCCGCTGGACGAGGCGCTGGTGCGCCGCCTGGTCGCCGACCATGCGGTGGTGATCACGGTGGAGGAAGGATCGGTCGGCGGCTTCGGCGCCTTCGTGCTGCAGTACCTGGCCGGGCAAGGGCTGCTGGATCAGGGCGTGCGCATCCGCACCATGACCCTGCCGGACCGCTTCCAGGACCAGGACAAGCCGGAGCGGCAATATGTCGAGGCCGGTCTCGACGCCCCCAGCATCGTCGCCACCGCCTTGCAGGCCCTGGGGGCGGGCGAGGCACGCGACGGCTCCGTGATGGCCTGACCGCCGGCCGGCGTGGGCGCCGGCCAAGGCAAACGGCGGCCGAAACGGGCGACCGCCTCCCATGGCATCTTCCAGCGGGAGGGTCCGCGCCGACCAGCGGCTCGTCGATCTCGGCTTGGCGGAGAGCCGGGCCAAGGCCCAGGCGCTGATCATGGCCGGCGTCGTCTCGGTCGGGGAGCGGCCGGTGTACAAGCCGGGCGAGATGCTGCCGGCAGACAGCGCGCTGCATGTCCGGTCCGCGCCGCATCCCTGGGTCAGCCGCGGCGGCGTGAAGTTGGCGGCCGCGCTGGCGCGGTTCGCCATCGATCCGGCGGATGCCGTCGCCCTGGATGTCGGGGCGTCGACCGGCGGCTTCACCGATGTGCTGCTGACCGGCGGCGCGGCGCGCGTCTACGCCGTGGATGTCGGGCACGGGCAGCTTGCCTGGTCGCTCCGGGCCGACCCCCGCGTCGTGGTGCTGGAGCGCACCAACGCCCGCCATTTGACCGGCGACCAGGTCCCCGATCCGATCGACCTCGTGGTCTGCGATGCCAGCTTCATCGGCCTGCAGACGGTGCTGCCGGCACCCTTGTCGCTGGCTCGGCCGGGCGCGCGCTTGGTGGCGCTGATCAAGCCGCAATTCGAGGTCGGCCGGGGCCAGGTCGGCAAGGGCGGTGTGGTGCGCGACCCCGACCTGCATGAGGCGGTCTGCCAGCGGATCGCCACCTGGTTGGAGATCGACCAGGGATGGCGGGTCCTGGGTTTGCACGACAGCCCGATCGAGGGGCCGCGCGGCAACCGTGAATTCCTGATCGCCGCCGTGCATGATCGCGGCGAACCAACGCCGCAGGCTGGCCGCAACGGCGGAGCTTGAGGATCACAATTGTTCGGATCCAGAAGCACTTCGGCGTTCAAGCAAATGTGATACTTCAAGCGCACGCCCGGTGCCCGCACCGTTGCGTCGGGGGACCGTGCGATGGTATGTGGCCCAGGATGAGGATCGGCGATGCGGTCAATGCCGCTGCCGGTCAGACGACGAAATGGGGAGTTGGGCCATGTCTCGAACGACGACCTCTCGGGCGAAGCTGGTGGTGGCGGCGGCTTCGGTGCTGCTTCTGGGGGCGTGTGCGGGAACCCATACGCCGGGCAGCAATCCCTGCTCGGCGCAGAACGCGGCAATCGGCGGCCTCGGGCTCGGGGCGATCGGCTCCGGTATCGGCCTGGCGGCGGGCGGCGTCACCGGCGGCGTTGCCGGCGGCCTGATCGGCGCGGGCGTCGGCGGCATCGGCGGCAGCCAGGTCGGCTGCTGATCCATGGCTGAATCGACATTCATCGCCGCCGCCCGTTGAAGCCCTCCCCCTTGATGGGGGAGGGTTGGGTGGGGGTGATGCTTGTGGGTGGACAAGCCGGAAGAAGAGGCGCCGCTGGACGGCGCCATGGGATGGGCACGGACGTTGCGGCGCGAGCTGGGCGCCTTCCAAGCGCCGCCTCCCAAGCGCGATGTCATGCGGCGACATCACCCCCACCCTAGCCCTCCCCCATCGAGGGGGAGGGAAGGTCTGAATGTCGATTGATCCATAGGCGTCCGGTAGGGCGGGGGTGGCGGCGGACGCCCGCGTGTCCCCGCTCCGGTACGGACGCGGCCTCCGGACGGCCCGAACCTCAGCGCACCACCATCGGCGGCATGACCAGGCTGGCCGGCTGTCCGTCCGCCAGAATGGTCAGGAACCGGGCGATGGTGTGGCCAGCGGGATCGTCGGCGAGGACGGCTAACGCCGCGTCGAGCGGCGGCGTGCCCATGCCCAGGCGGGCGACGGCGGGCAGCCCCCCGTCGCCCAGCGATTGCACCGTCTCCCACAGGCCCGGCGGCTCCGGAAAGCGTTCCAGCGCCAGCGGCGCGTCCGCTGGCAGATCCAGCGCCGCGCGCAGCCGCGCCAACGCTTCCGCCCGACCGCCGAGCGCGTCGACGAGGCCGATGCCGGCCGCCTGGGCGCCAGTCCACACCCGCCCCGATGCCACCGCCTCGACCGCCGCCGGCTCCAGCCCGCGGCCGGCGGCGACCACGGCGATGAACTGCGCGTAGAGCGCGTCCACCACCGCGGCGATGCGCGCCTGCTCGCCGGCGGTGAAGGGGGTGACCAGGGAGAACAGGCCGGCATTGTCGCCTTCCTGGACGATGCCCCAGCGGACGCCGAGATCCTGCCACAGGCGGCGCGTCGAAAACTTGCCGGCGAACACGCCGATCGATCCCGTCAGCGTCGCCGGCTGCGCGACGATCTCGTCGGCGCCGCTGGCGACCCAATAGCCGCCGGAGGCCGCCACGGGTCCCATGGAGGCGATCACCGGCAACCCGGCGTCGCGCGCCCGCTGAACGGCGCTGGCGATCCGGGCCGTGGCGATCGCCGACCCGCCGGGGCTGTCGATGCGCAGCAGGATGCCGGCGATCCCGGAGGTTTCGGCGGCCTCGTCGATGGCCGCGGCGATCTCGCCGCCGCGCGCGGTGTTGCCGCCGAAGCCGGGCGGCTCCTCGTCGCCGCCGGCGACGATGCTGCCGGTGATGTGGATCAGCGCGATGCGAGTGTCGGCCGCCGGGCGCTCCTCGGCGGTGCGCGCCAGATAGTCCGACGGCGACAGCCGCTCCACCTCGCCGAGCCGCTCTTCCAGCGCTGCGTCGAAGGCGGTGTCGTCGCCGATGGCGTCGATCAGCCCGGCACTCTCGGCCTCCTCGGCGAGCAGCGGGGCGTCGTCGATCAGGCCGCGGACCACCGCCGGCGACAGGCCGCGCCCATCGGCGATCCCGTCGACGAGCTGGGCGAACAGGTCGCCGGCGAGACTGGTCACCATCTCCCGATGCGCGGGCGTAAAGCCGCTCTCGGTAAAGGTCTCCGGAAACGTCTTGTAGTCGCCCTGCCGCGCGAATTGCGGCTCGACCGACAGCGCGTCCAGCGCATCGCGGGCGAACGGTACCTCGATGCGAACTCCGGTCAGCGCCACCTGGCCTTCGTGCCGCAGCCAGATCTCGTCGAAGGCGCTGGCGAGGTAGGTGACGGCATTGCCCGCACCGGGCGTGCCGAGGTCATCGGCGAACAGCCAGGCCGGCTTGCCGCTGTCGCGCCAGGTGTCCACCGCGCCGCGCAGTTCCTGTGCCACGGCGAAGCTCAAGGGCGCCCCGTCGGCGGTGGCGACCAGACCCGTGATCCGCGGATCCGCCGCGGCCCGGACGATCGCGTCGGCGACCTCTGCCACCGTCGGTGCGTCCGGTCCGGCGAAGGGCAGGGGGACGCCGCCATCCGGCGTGAAGGACGGCGCCCGGCCGAGATCGAGCACCAGCACGCTGTCCTCCGCCACCGGGTCCGGCGCGTCGAACGTGGCGGTAATCCGCCAGGCGGCGACGCCCAGGCCGGCGACGATCAGCACGGCGATCACGCCCACCACGGCAAACAGCCTCACCAGAAATCGCCACATCGGCGGCCGCCTTTCTCCTTACCGGAAGACGTCGGGTCCCATCGCCCGATGACGCAGCCAATGGTCGGCCAGCACAAGGGCCATCATCGCCTCCGCCACCGGGACGGCGCGGATGCCGACGCAGGGGTCGTGGCGTCCGCGCGTCACGATCTCCGTCTCGTTGCCGTCGATGTCCAGCGTGCGCCGCGGGATCAGCAGCGAGCTGGTCGGCTTCACGGCGAGGCGGACGACGACGTCCTGGCCCGACGAGATGCCGCCCAGGATGCCGCCGGCATGGTTGGACAGGAAGACCGGCCGGCCGTCGGCGCCGCGCCGCATCTCGTCGGCATTGACCTCGCCGGGCAGCCGCGCCGCGGCGAAGCCGTCGCCGATCTCCACGCCCTTGACCGCGTTGATGGTCATCATGGCACGGGCGAGGTCGCCGTCGAGCTTGTCGTAGATCGGCTCCCCCAGCCCGGCCGGCACGCCGTCGGCCACGACCTCCACGATCGCGCCGATGGAGGAGCCGGCCTTGCGGATCTGATCCAGCGCCGGGCCCCAGGCCGCCGCCGCCTCGGCATCCGGGCAGAAGAAGTCGTTGGCGTCGACCGCCGCCCAGTCCCAGCGCGCCCGGTCGATCTCCCGATCGCCCATGGCGATCATCGCGCCGCGCACGCGGATGCCGGCCTGGGTGAGGATCAGCCGGGCGATCGCGCCCGCGGCGACGCGGCTGGCCGTCTCGCGCGCCGAGGCCCGTCCGCCGCCGCGGTAGTCGCGGATGCCGTATTTGGCCCAATAGGTGTAGTCGGCATGGCCGGGCCGGAACGTGCGGGCGATCTCGCCATAGTCGCGCGAGCGCTGGTCGGTGTTCTCGATCTCCAGCGCGATCGGCGTGCCGGTGGTGCGGCCGTCGAAGACGCCGGACAGGATGCGCACGGCATCGGCCTCGCGGCGCTGTGTGGTGTAGCGCGACTGGCCCGGCCGCCGGCGGTCGAGATCGCGCTGGATCAGCGCCTCGTCCAGCGCCAGGCCGGGCGGCGTGCCGTCGACCACGACACCGATGGCGGGACCGTGGCTCTCGCCCCAGGTGGTGAAGCGCAAGGCAGTGCCGAAGCTGTTGCCGGCCATGGCGGGGCTCGGGCTGAGGTGGGGCGCGCGGGGTGCCGTCAGCCGCGCGGCTTCAGGCCCTGCAGCAGGTCGGCGGTTTCCGCCGCCTTGTCGACGGCGACCATGCCGACGGTGTGATAGCCGCAGTCGACATGGTGGACCTCGCCGGTGACCGCGCTGCCGAGATCGCTGAGCAGGTAGAGGGCGGCGTTGCCGACCTCGTCGATCGAGACATTGCGCTGCAGCGGGGCGTTCAGCTCGTTCCACTTCATGATGTAGCGGAAGTCGCCGATGCCCGACGCCGCCAGGGTCTTGATCGGGCCGGCGGAGATGGCGTTGCAGCGAATCGCCTGGTGCCCGAGATCGACCGCCAGATAGCGCACGCTGGCCTCCAGCGCGGCCTTGGCGACGCCCATGACGTTGTAGTGCGGCATCACCCGCTCCGCCCCGTAATAGGTCAGCGTCAGCATGGCGCCGCCTTCGCCCATCAAGGGTGCCGCCCGGCGGGCCGCCGCGGTGAAGCTGTAGCAGGACACATCCATTGTGTTTCGGAAATTGTCCCGCGACGTCTGCAAGTAGTCGCCGGTCAGTTCCGCCTTGTCGGAGAAGGCGATGGCGTGGACCAGGAAATCCAGCCGGCCCCAGCGCTGCTTGATGTCCTCGAAGACTTGGTCCAGGCTGGCATCGTCGCCGACATCGCAGGGCAGCAGCAGGTCGCTGCCGAGACTGGTGGCGAGCGGCCGGACACGCTTGGCCAGCGCGTCGTTCTGGTAGGTGAAGGCAAGCTCCGCCCCGTGATGGGCGCAGGTCTTGGCGATGCCCCAGGCGATCGATCGGTCGTTGGCAACGCCCATGATCAGGCCGCGCTTGCCGGCCATCAGGGACTCAGGAACGGTCATCCATCCGCCTCGGGAACAACGGGAAGCTCGGGAGTTTGGAATGCGAGCGATCCTACACAAAAGCCAGGGTCGGTCAAAGCCGGGGGGGGCGGCCTTCGACAGGGCCGTTTCGCCGCGTCGGCGGGGACGGGGGGCATGACGGCGCATTTGCCGTCCTGGCGGCCGGAAGCGGTGCGCCCGCTGATCCGCGATCGGGCGGTCATCGCCGCGCGCTTCGCGGTCTTCGCGGCGCGGCGCTTCTGGCGGGATCGCTGCACGCAATCGGCGGCGGCGCTGACCTATACCTCGCTCTTGGCCCTGGTGCCGCTGACCACCATCATGGTGATGCTGCTGTCGGCCTTTCCGGCGTTCCAGGAGGTGCAGGACTCCGCGCAGGCGCTGCTGTTCGACAATCTCGTCCCGCAGGTCGGCGACCGGGTGTCGGAGTATCTGCAAGGCTTTGCCGACAACGCGGGGCGGCTGACCTCTGTCGGCATCATCGGCCTGATGGTCACGTCGGTCCTGTTGCTGGCGACCATCGAAGGCGCCTTCAATGCCATCTGGCGGGTGCGCGATGCGCGCTCGCTCCTGGTCCGGCTGTTGTCCTTCTGGGCGATCCTGACGCTGACGCCGCTGTTGTTCGCCGCCAGCCTGTCGGTGACCAACCAACTCTTCCGTGGCGCCAGCCTGGGCGACGCGCTGCCGATGGCCAATTGGGTCGGCTTGCTGCCCTTCGTCTTCGAGGCGGTGGCGTTCACGCTGCTCTATTGGATCATCCCCAACCGCTCCGTCGACATCCGCGATGCGCTGTTGGGCGGGGCGGTCTCGGCCCTGCTGTTCGAGCTATCGAAGAGCCTGTTCGGGCTCTATCTGACCGCGTTCCCGGTCTACGAGACGATCTATGGGGCACTGTCCACCATCCCGATCTTCCTGGTCTGGCTCTACCTCGCCTGGTCGATCGTGCTGTTGGGGGCGGAGGTGGCGGCCGCCGTGCCGGATTTCCGGGCCGACCGGCTGATCGGCGGCTATCACCGCCTGTCCACCGGCCAGCGGCTGATGCTGGCGCTGGCGGTCCTGGAGGCGTTGGCCGACGGCAGCCGGCGCGGCGTCGGGGTGCGCCGGCGCCATCTGCTCAGGCGGCTGCCCGTGGGCACCCCGGTGATCGACGGGATCCTGGCGGAGCTGCGCGACGCCCGCTATGTCGTGCGCGCCGCCAACGAGAACTGGGTGGTCAGCCGGGACCTCGCCTCGGTGACGGTCAGCGACCTGGCACGCGCCCTGGATATCGGCCTGACCTGCGGCGAGAGGGACGTGCCCGGCGCCGACGGGCCGTGGTCGCAGCGGGCCGGGGCGGTGCTGGACCGCCTGGACGCGGCCGCCAGCCAGGCGCTGGACGTCCCGCTGGCGATGCTGTTGGCTCCGCCGGCCGAAGAGCCCGCGGCGGAAGCCGACAACACCGTCAATCTGCCGCTGGAGCGGTTGCGGTCGGACTGACGCCCGCCGGCCCTCAGGTCAGGCCGGCCTTGCGCCGGGGATCGACCGTCGTGCGGGGCTGCCAGCGGCGGACGAACTCCGCCAAGGCGGGATCCTCCGCGTCCGTCAGCACGACATGCAGGTCGATATACTGGTCGCCGCGGCCGCCGTCCGGCATCGGCACGCCCTTGCCGCGCAGGCGCAGCCGCTTGCCCGTATTGGCGCCGGCCGGGACCTGCACGGTCACCCGGCCGTCCACCGTCGGCACCTCGATCGCCGCGCCGAGCACCGCCTCCTGCAAGGTGATCGGCACCTCCACGCTGAGGTCGCTGCCCTGGCGGCGGAAATGGCGGTGGGGCTCGACCCGGATCTCCACGAAGGCATCGCCGGGTTCGCCGCCGCCCATGCCGGGCGTGCCCTGGCCCTTCAGGCGCAGGGTCTGGCCGTGCTCCGCCCCGGGCGGCACCTGGACCTCGACCTCCCGGCCGTCGGACAGCCGCAGGCGCCGGCGCGTGCCGAGCACGGCATCGGCAAACGGCAGCGTCAGCGTGTAGCCGATGTCTGCGCCGCGGGTGCGGAACCCCCCGCGGCCGAAGAGATCGTCGAAGATGGTGCTGCGGGCACCGGCACGCCGGCCGTCGCCGCCACGGCTGCGCGCGCCGCGCTGCCAGGCGGCGTGGGCCGACGGCCCGGTCGGCCGGCCGTCGGGGCCGATCTCGCCCCGGTCGTAGCGGGCCCGCTTCTCCGCATCGCCCAGGATGGTGTAGGCGGCGGAGATGTCCTTGAACTGTTGCTCGACCTGCGTGTCGCCGGGATTGCGGTCGGGGTGGTAGGTCTTGACCAACTGGCGGTACGCCCGCTTGATGTCGTGCCCGTCTGCCGACCGCGGCACGCCAAGGACGTCGTAAGGGTCCCGCTGCATGGGCGTCAGCGCCGGGAAGGCTGGGGTCTGGAGGGCGGGACCTCGGTCACGGGACGCAAGACCATGGCTGCGGAACGGTTGGCGCGCCGGGCCGGGCGCGCCCCTGGATGATCGGTTTTCGGCCCGGTGGTTGCAAGCGCACCGGAGACCGCCAGTCTGGGCGCCGGCTGCAAACGACTTCCTAACGCCGGGGCGGCGATCGGTGCCCTTGCCGCGGCAAGCAGACGGAACGATGCGAAGATGACCGATGCGCAGGCCGGCCCCAGCGATCCCGCCGGTATCGACGACACGCCCATTCCCGACGGCCGGGACCCCTACGCCCTGTTCGCCGACTGGCTGGCCGATGCGGAGATCAGCGAGCCCAACGACGCCAACGCGATGGCGCTGGCGACCGTGGATGCGGCGGGCCTGCCGTCGGTCCGCATGGTGCTGTTGAAAGGCGTCGATCCGTCCGGTTTCGTCTTCTACACCAACGCCGAGAGCGCCAAGGGCCAGGAGCTGGCGGCCGTGGCGAAGGCGGCGGCCTGCTTCCACTGGAAGAGCCTGCGCCGCCAGGTGCGGGTGCGGGGGCCGGTGGAACGCGTCACCGCGGAGGAGGCCGACGCCTATTTCGCCACCCGCCCGCGCGGCTCGCAGGTCGGTGCCTGGGCTTCCCTGCAGTCGCAGCCGCTGCCCGACCGGGCGACGCTGGAGGCGCGCATCCGCGAGGTGGAGGCCCGCCACGACGGCGTGCGGGTGCCCCGGCCGCCGCATTGGCTGGGCTACCGCATCCGGCCCGACGCCATCGAGTTCTGGAAGGACCGGCTGTTCCGGCTGCATGACCGCTTGGCCTATGTCCGCAGCGGCGACGGTTGGCGCACCCAGCGGCTCTATCCGTGAGCTGGCTGCCGAAGAACACCAGATCTAACCCTTAGCGTCATTCCCGCGCAGGCGGGAATCTTTTTGTTTCAAGCGGTTGGAGGTCCCCGCTTGCGCGGGGCCGACGTTGGGAAGGTGTTCTTCGGCAGCTTGCGTGGCGGTGAGCAAGCGGTGGGAGGCTGAGAGAACGTTAACTTGTTTGTGATAGGGCTGAAGGCCGTGGATCGCCCAAGGCCCGGAGTGCAACATGAGCCTGTCCGTCCGCAGTTTCGAGATTCCCGGCGGCGACGCCCGTGATGTATCGGAAACGGCCGTCGCCGCCTTTCTCTCATCCGTCGAGGTCGAACGCATCGAGACCGCCTACGACGACGGGGCGTGGCGTCTCCTGATCCTGTTCCGCGACCGGCGCGAGCAGGAGGAGGCGGCGCAGATCGCGCAGGCCGTCACCTCCGCGCTGAAGCACTGGCGCGATCGGGTTGCGCGGACCGCCGGCGTGGACCCCGTGGGCATTCTCGACGACGAGGTGCTGGGGGCGATCGCGCGCTACGTCCCGACGACGACGCTGGAGTTGAACATCGTACTGGGCAGCGCTGCCGAATCGATCTCCCAGCATCACGAAGAGATCGTCTCCGTGGTTCGCGATACGCTGGGCGAGCTGGTTTAGGGCGGGGCGCGCCAGCGCCGCGCCGCCGGGCGGTCGGGATCTGGCGCCTTCGTCTGTTCTAGATCAACCTGTGTTCAGATGGACTCATCTGAACACAGATAAGTTGATCTAATTCAGAGTGTTAGAGCATCTTATTTGCGTCCGTTCGGACGCAGGATGCTCTAGTCTGTTGAGGTTGAGCGGAACCGCCGGCCGGGAGGGCGCGTGACCGATCAGTCGGAGATCATCGCCTTCCTTGCCGATCCGGCGACCCATGGCGGCCGGCAAGTCACCCGTATCGATACGCACGGGGCCGTCGTGTTCCTCGTCGGCGACCGCGCCTTCAAGCTGAAGCGGGCCGTCGACTTTCCCTATATGGACTTCTCGACCCTGGCGCGGCGCGAGGCCGCCTGCCGGCGCGAGGTGTCGCTGAACCGGCGCACCGCCCCGGACCTCTATCTCGGCATCCGGCGCGTCATCCGCGCGGGCGACGGCCGGCTGGCGCTTACCGACGCCGCCGACGCCGCCGACGCCGACGTGGAGGCTGACGGCGACGCTCTGGAATGGTTGGTCGAGATGCGCCGGTTCGACCAGGCGGCGCTGCTCAGCGATCGGGCCGATCGCGGGCTGCTCGATGCTCCGCTCATCGACCAGGTCATCGACGCCACGGTCGACCTGCATGCCCAGGCCGAGCGGCGGCCGGCGGAGGCGGCCGCCAGCTTGCGCTGGATCATCGACGACAATATCGAGGAGATGGCCGACGCGACGGCGGTGTTTCCCGCCGACCGCCTGGACCGTCTCGCCGCGCTTGCCCGTCCGGCGCTCGACCGGCTGTCGGACCGGATCGACCGGCGGCTTGCGGCGGGAAGCCTGCGCCAGTGCCACGGCGATCTGCACCTGCGCAACCTGATCCTGCAGGACGACCGCGTCGTCCTGTTCGATGCCATCGAGTTCAACGACAAGATCGCCAACGTCGACGTCTGGTACGATGTCGCCTATCTGATCATGGACCTGTGGATGCGCGGGCTCGGTGCGCTCGCCAACCGGGCCGTCAATCTCTATCTCGATCGCACCGGGGACTTCGACGGCGTACCGCTGGTCCCGCTGTTCCTGTCGACCCGGGCAGCGGTGCGCGCCAAGGTGATGGCCAGCGCCGTCGACGCCCAGGCCGACGCGGCGACCGGGGAGGCGATTGCGGGGGAGGCCCGCGCCTATCTGGAGGCGGCCACGGCATTCATCGCCCCCGTCCGGCCGAAGCTGGTCGCCGTCGGCGGCCTGTCGGGCACGGGCAAGAGCACGCTGGCGCGCCGCCTGGCGCCGCGCGTCGGTCGCCAGCCTGGGGCGGTCGTGCTGCGCAGCGATGTCGTGCGAAAGCACCTCAAGGGATGTCCGCTCGACCAGCCGCTGCCCGCGACGGCCTATGACGCGGAGACGACGGCCGCCGTCTACCAGGCGATTCGCCGCCGGGCGGCCGACGCCTTGGCAGAGGGCCTGTCGGTTATCGCCGATGCGGTCTTCGCCGGCGCGGAGGAGCGCGTCGGCATCGAGGCGGAGGCGCTGAAGGCCGGCGCCCAGTTCGCCGGGCTGTGGCTGGAGGCCCCGGTGCCGCTGTTGGAGGAGCGGCTGGCGATGCGCGCCGGCGACGCCTCCGACGCCGACGGGTCCGTGCTGCGCCGGCAACTGGCCTATGACCTGGGGCGGATCACCTGGGCGCATGTGCCCGCGCTGGGCCAGGCCGACCACGTTCGCGCGGTGGCCGAAACCCTGCTGTAGCGCCGGCCGAGGGGCTGCGCCCATGCGCCGCCCGGATCGCGCCTGGCGGCTGCCATGTTCCCCGCGCCGGTCAGGCGCAAACGCCTTTCTGCTATAATAATCAATTCGGTGAGGGCGCCCCCGCGCCCCGGGAGGAGTTCGCGACATGACGGTGAAGATCCTTGTCGCCCCGCTGACGGGGCAGGACCGCGACCGGGTAACGCTGCCGGCCGCAGTCACTGTCGCCAAGGCCTTCTCGGCCCATGTCGATGCCGTGTTCGCCCGCCTCAGCGCCAACGAGGCGGTGCCGTTGGTCGGCGAGGGCATGTCGTCGGCGGTGGTCGAGCAGCTCATGACCTCGGCGGAGACGGAGTGGTCGGCGCGCGCCGAGGCGGCCCGCCGGGTCTTCAACGAGGTCGTGGCCGGCGGCGGGATGGCCTTGCACGAGGATCCGCCCGGCCCCGGCACGGCATCGATCCAGTTCCGCGAGGAAGCCGGCCGCGAGGAGGACGTCATCGTCCGCGCCTGCTATCTGGGCGACCTGCTGGTGCTCGGCCGGTCGGATTCGTCGGAGGAGGACCTCCAGTTCACCCTGTCGCTGGAGGCAGCCCTGATGGGCGGCGGGCGCCCCTTGCTGATGGCGCCGCCCTTGCCCACCGGCCAGTCGATCGGGCGGCGCATCGTCATCGCCTGGCGCGGCAGCGTCGACTGCGCCCGCGCCGTGGCCGGGGCGCTGCCCTTCCTCAGCCAGGCGGAGAAGGTCGTCGTGGTCACCGTCGCCAGCGGCAAGACCAGCCCGGCGCGTGCGGCGGAGCTGGTGTCCTACCTCGCCTGGCACGTCATCCCGGCCGTGCCGCGGCTGGTCGATGCGGGCCATCAGGCGGTGGGGGAGGCGGTTCTGTCCGTGGTGCGGGACGAGAACGCCGATCTCCTGGTGATGGGCGGCTATGGGCACAGCCGGGTCCGCGAGCTGATCCTCGGCGGCGTCACCCGCCATGTCCTGAACAACGCCACGATTCCGGTCTTGATGGCGCACTGATCGCTGGGCGCTGGGGCCGAGGTCTCGGGCCATGCGGTGCCGGGCCGCGGCGGCGGCCGGTCTCGTGCTGCTGGCCGCCGGCGCCGCGCGCGCCGAGCCACTGGTCTACGCGACCGCGGCGCCGGTACTCGGCCTCGACCCGCATATCAACAACGAGCGCATCACCACCATCGCCAAGCTGGCGGTCTATGAGGGGCTGGTGCATCGCCGGCCCGATCTGGTGCTCGAACCCGCGCTGGCCGTGGGCTGGGAGCAGGTCGATGCCGTCACCTGGCGCTTTCATCTGCGCGCGGACGTCGCCTTTCATGACGGTCGGCCGCTGAGCGCGGCGGACGTCGTCTTCTCCGCAGAGCGGGCGGCCCAGCCGGAGAGCGAGATGGCCTGGACGGCCTCATCGATCGCCGACATTCGGGCCGTCGATCCCCTGACGGTGGAGATCTCCACCGGCGACCAACCCCGACCGACGCTGCTCAGCGAGCTGGCCTATCTGTTCGTCATGAACCGGGACTGGGCGGAGAACCATGCCGCCGCGACGGTGGTGCGCGGTGCCGGCGTGCACAGCTTCGCCAACCTGACCGCCAACGGGACCGGTCCCTTCCGTGCCGAAACCGACCCGGAGACGGGCGAGACGCATCTCAGCGCCCATGGCGACTGGTGGGGCTGGTCCGGCGATCCGGGGGTGGCGGCGGTGACCCTGCGCCCGATCGCCGATGCCGACGCGCGGATCGAGGCGTTGCGTGCCGGCACGGTCGACATGGTGGAGCCCGTGCCGCCGGCCGCCGTGGCCGGCCTGGAGGCCGACCCGGCGATCACCGTGCACCGCACGGCGGGCCTGCGGGTCCTGTTCCTCGGGCTCGACCAGCGCGGTGAGCAGAGCCTCTTCGCCGACCGGCGGGTGCGCGCGGCCGTCGCCCGGGCGATCGACCGGCCGCGGCTGGTCGCTCAGGCCGGGGGGGAAGGCGTGGTGCCCGCCGACCGGCTGATCGCCCCGGCGGTCGTCGATATCGACGACGAAGGCGTGCCGGCGCCGGACCATGACCCGGCGGCCGCGCGGCGCCTGTTGCGGAGCGCTGGCGTGGCGGGAGATCTGCATCCGGTGCTCGACTGTCCGGAGGGCCGCTACGTCCACGACGTCACGCTGTGCCGATCGGTCGTCGATATGCTGCAGGCGGTCGGCATTCGCGCATCGCTGCGGCTGCGGCCACCGGTGGCGCATCTGCAGGCGATCGGCCGGGGGGCGGCGTGCGAGAGCGACCTCTACCTGCTGGGCTGGCTGCCGGCCCGCTTCGACGCGGCGGCACCGATCGCGGAGCTGTTGACGGCCGATGGCGGGGCAGGAACGGCGCGATGGAACTGTGCCGGCTATCGCAATGAGGCGGTGGCGGCGCTGGCCCGCCGAATCGCCGTGGAGTACGACCCGGCCGCGCGCGATGGGCTGATCCGCGAGGCGCTGGGCCTGGCGCGGGCGGATGGGGCGTTGATCCCGCTGGTGCGCGAGGTGCGGCTGTGGGCAACCGGGCCGCGTGTCGACCAGGCCGCCCTGCACCCGGCGGGCGACGTTGCCCTGCGCGCGCTCGTCGAGGTGCGCTGAGGTGCGCGGGGGCGCGATGGGGCGTGGTCTAGCGCCGCAGAACGCTGGCCGGCCCCGATCGTGCGTCGTAAGATCCCCGCCGGCCCGAGCCGGCGGGGCGCCCAGCGCCGCCGATCGTTCCCCCATTGAGCCTTGCCGGCGGCAGGGCCGACACCCGGCGCTGCCGGGCCGTGATCCTCTGCCCGACACGGTTTGCCGGGCGCGTGTGGTCCGCGGCCGGCAGCACCGGCATCACGAGGACAGAGGATCACACCAATGGCGTTGAAGAACCTGATGGTCCTTGTCGACCAGTCGAAACATTCCCGCGACCGGATCGACTATGCGGCCTCGTTGGCCGACCGGTTCGATGCCCATCTGATTGGCCAATACATCAAGCAGCCGTCGACCGTCCCGGCCTTCGTCATGGCGCAGATCCCGCCGGAGGCGCGGCAGATCCACGAGACCTCGATGGAGACCGTCGCGCAGTCCACCCACCGCCTGTTCGAGGAGCGCTTGCAGGCCGTCGGGCGGTACGACCGGTCGGAATGGCGGGTCGCCCGGGGCGAGCCGACCGCGGCCGCGGCGCTGCTGTCTCGCTATGCCGATCTGATGATCGCCGGCCAGCCGGATCCGGAGGAAGACGACGTCGAGGGCATGATCGATGCCGACGAGCTGGTGCTGAGCAGCGGACGCCCGGTGATGTTCGTGCCGCACGCCTTCCGCGCCGACACGATATGCGAGCGGGTGTTGATCGCCTGGGATGCCAGCCGCGAGGCGGCGCGCGCCGTCGCCGATGCCATGCCGATCCTGGAGCGGTCGCGCCATGTCACCGTGCTGTGCGTCAACCCACCCCAAGAGCTGGGGGACGAACCCGGCGCGGACATCGCGTTGCATCTGGCGCGCCACGACATCAGCGCCGAGGCCTCGCACATCTACGCCCGCGACATCGATCCGGGCGACGCCATCCTGTCGCGCGCGGCGGACCTCTCCGCCGATATGATCGTCATGGGGGCCTACGGCCGGCCGCGGCTGCGCGAGCTGGTGCTGGGTGGCGTCACCCGGCGGATGATCCGGCACATGACCGTGCCGGTCCTGATGGCCCATTGATCGACTCTTGATCGGATAGACGCCGGCCTGACGGTCTCGCGGCATCGCCCATGATTCTGGTCTTCGGCAGCCTGAACATCGACCTGGTCATGCAGGTGCCGAGCCTGCCGGAGCGTGGCGAGACCGTGATGTCGCCGGGCTATGTCTCCAAGCCCGGCGGCAAGGGCAACAACCAGGCCATCGCGGCGGCCCGGGCCGGCGCGGAGGTCATGATGGTCGGCGCCGTCGGCCGCGATCCGTTCGGCGAGCGTCTCCTGGAGAACCTGGCCGCCAACGGCATCGCCGCCGCCGGCGTCCGCCAGGTCGCGGAGAATACCGGCGTCGCCTCCATCTGCGTCGACGTGCTGGGCGAGAACTTCATCACCGTGGCGGCCGGGGCGAACGCCTATGCCAGCGCGGCGTGGGTGCCGGAAGCCAGCCTGCATGTCCCGGCGACGACCGTCCTGTTGCAGATGGAGGTGCGCCCGGCGGAGAACTGGGCGCTGATCCGCCATGCCCATGAGAGCGGCGCCTTATCCCTCCTCAACGTTGCGCCGGTGGCACCGGTGCCGCGGCCGGTGCTCGACCTGCTCGACGTCTTGATCGTCAACCAGGTGGAGGCGGAGACGGTCGCCGGCGTGCTCGGGCTGACGGTCGACGATCCGGCGACGCTGGCGCTGACCATCGCGGAGGCGGCACACCTCACCTGCGTGGTCACCCTGGGGCAGGAGGGTGCGCTCGCCGCCCGGCCGGGGGAGTTGTGGCGGGTCGGCCGGTTGCCGGTGCAGGCGGTCGACACCACCGGCGCCGGCGATGCCTTCACCGGGGTGCTCGCCGCGTCCTTCGATGCGGACTACGATCTCCCGGCCGCGTTGCATCGCGCGGCGGTCGCCGGCGGGCTGGCGTGCCAGGAGCTGGGGGCGCAGGAGAGCCTGCCGACCAGTGCCGGCATCGAGGCGGCGTTGGGGAGGCTGGCCCCGCCGGAGCGGGTGCGCTAAGGCTTCTGGGCGCAGAATGCATGGGCTCCGGTAGAGAAGCCCCGATAGAGAAGGATGTGGCGCGGATGCCCGTCATCAACAGCATCGCCGCGTGGCAGGCGGAGATGGCCGCCTGGCGGCAGGATTTCCACCGCCATCCGGAGCTTGGCTTCAAGGAGTTCCGCACCGCCGACATCGTGGCGGAGAAGCTGGCGTCCTGGGGTATCGAGGTGCATCGCGGCCTCGCCGGAACCGGTGTCGTCGGCGTTTTGCGCGGCCAGTCCGACGGCGGCCGCCGCGTCGGCCTGCGCGCCGATATGGACGCGCTGCCGATGACGGAGGAGACAGGGCTGCCCTACCAGTCGGAGACGCCGGGCGTGTTCCACGGCTGCGGCCACGACGGGCATATGACCATGCTGCTCGGCGCGGCGCGCTACCTGGCGGAGACCCGGGCCTTCGACGGCACCGTCCATTTCATCTTCCAGCCGGCCGAGGAGGGCGGCGGCGGCGCCGACGTCATGGTCCGCGAGGGGCTGTTCGACCGCTTCGACTGCGACGAGGTCTACGCGATCCACAACTGGCCGGAGCTGCCGGCGGGCGAAGTCGGCGTACGCGTCGGGCCGATGATGGCCGCGACCGACACCTTCGACATCACCATCAACGGTGTCGGCGGTCATGCCGCGATGCCGCATCTGACGCGCGATCCCGTGGTCATCGCCGCCCAGGTGGTGACCGCCTTGCAGACCCTGGTCAGCCGCCGGACCGACCCGCTGGACAACGCGGTGCTCAGCGTCACGCGCATCCAGGCCGGCAGCGCCTACAATGTGATCCCGCGCGAGGCGGTGCTGTGCGGCACCATCCGCACCTTCCGCGAGGAGACGCGCCGGCGCGTCGCCGACGACATGCAGCGCCTGGTCGCCGGCCTCGGTCAGGCCTACCAGGTCTCCATCGCCTGCAAGGTCGAGCGCGGCTATCCGCCGACGGTCAATCACGACCGCGAAAGCGCGTTCGCGGCGGAGGCGGCGGGCCGGGTCGTCGGCGCCGACCGGGTCCGCCAGGACATCGAGCCGGTGATGGGCGGCGAGGATTTCGCCTATATGCTGAACGCGCGGCCGGGCGCCTATCTCTGGGTCGGGCAGGGCGGGGGTCCGAGCGCCTGCTCCGTGCACAATCCGGGCTACGACTTCAACGACGAGATCTTGCCGGTCGGTGCCAGCTTCTTCGCCGCGCTGGTCGAACAGCGGCTGCCGCGCGCCGGCGGAGACGGCGCTTAGGGGCGCGTTAGGAGCTTTTCGTTTGACGCTGACCCGCCCGCCCCCCCGCCCGGCCCCCCATTCCAGGATACTGCCGTGGCGGGCCGGGCGGGGGAGCGGGCTGGCGCCGGTTCAACGGCGGCGCAAGGCGCCGTAGAAGCAACAACGGGGACGGACGAACAGGGAGTTGTCCACTATGGCCGAGACGGTGACGACGGGGTGGCGCCTGGCCGCGGCGGTGGCCGCCGTGCTGACGCTGGGCGCGTGTGCCGACGAAGAGGGGGCCCCGAGCGCCGACGCCGATGACGCGGCGGCGATGGAGACCGCCGAGGCGGCGCCGGAGGCGACCGAGGCTGAGGCGACCCCGGCCCCGGCCCCGGTGCTGGAGATCGCCGGGGCGCGCCAATGGGGCGGTCCGTTGAGCGCCGTCGCCGTCGACCTGACCATGACGGCGCGCGATCAGCGGGCCTGGGACATCCTGTGGCAGCTTATCGGCCAGCCGCAGCCGGGGCCGCTGCCCGGCGGGGCGATGGCCGTCGCGGTGTTCCTGCAGGGCCGCGATGCGGCCGGCTTCAGCGTCGACATCGCCGATGTGACGGCGGCCGGCGACGGCGTCGCCGTTACCTTCCAAGAGGTCGCACCGGCCGGCAGCCCGCCGCCCGCCGGTGTCGGGGCGCCTTATGTCGTTCGGCTGGTTCCCCTGGCGGATGGGCCGGTGACGTTCCGCGAAGGCTGATCGACGCACCTCAAGCCGGGCGGCGCGCGTTGCCGCCCAGCCTGGGGTCGTAGGCGTTCAGCAGGCCGTCGCCCAACAGGTTGCAGGCGATCACCGTCACGAAGATCAGCGCGCCCGGCATCACCGCCAGGCGCGGCGCCGTCCAGATCAGCTCCTGCGCGTTGGTCAGCATGTTGCCCCAGCTCGCCGCCGGCGGCTGGATGCCGACGCCGAGGAAGCTGAGCACCGATTCCAAGAGGATCACCTGGCCCACCGCCAGCGTCGTCGCGACGATCACCGGCGAGGCGACATTGGGCAGGATGTGGCGGACCATGATCGCCAGATGGCCGGTGCCCAGCGCGCGGGCTGCGCGGACATAGTCGCGCTGGCGCACCGACAGCGTGGCCGCGCGCACCAGCCGGGCCACCGTGGTCCAGCCGACCAGGGCGACGATCAGGATGATGCGCCCCAGCCCGCCGCCCGGGTCGCCCTCCAGGCCGCCCCAGACCTTCGCCGGATCCACCGCCGACAGGACGATCAGCAGCGGCAGCAGGGGCAGCGCGATCACCGCATCGGTGACGCGCATCAGGGCCGCATCCGTGCGCCCGGCGAAGTAGCCGGCGGCCAGCCCGATCACCGTGCCGATCAGCGCCGCCCCGGCCGCCGCGGCGACGGCGACGGTCAACGACACCCGCCCGCCATAGAGCAGCCGCACCAGCAGGTCGCGCCCCAGCTCGTCGGTGCCCAGGGGATGGGCGGGCGAGGGTGGGGCCGCCCGGTTCAGCAGATCGACCCCCGCCGGATCGTGGCCCAAGAGGGCGGCCACCAGCGGTGCCGCGGCCGCGGCGACGGCCAGGCCGGCCAGCACCGCCGCGGCGATGGCCGCCGGAAGGCCGAGGTGCCGGCGCCGAGGGCCGCCCGTCGTCATCCGGGTCCGGTCCGGTAGGTGACGCGCGGATCGGCCGCGGCATAGGCGATGTCGGCGGCGAGGTTGGCCAGCAGGGTCATCACCGTGGCCAGCAGCAGGCCGATCAACGCCAGGTTGAAGTCGTTGCCCAGCACCGAGTCGTAGATCAGCCGCCCCATGCCGAGATAGCCGAACATCGTTTCGGTCACGAGCGCGCCGGAGAACAGCGCCCCGAAGTCCAGCGCGACCAGGGTGATCAGCGGCGCCGTCGCGTTCGGCCAGGCATGACGCCACAGCGCGCGGGGGCGCGCGGTGCCCTTGGCGGCGGCGGTGCGCATATAGTCCTGGGCCAGCTCCTGGCGCATGGCGGCGCGGACATGGCGGGTATAGGTGGCCACGCTGGCCAAGGTCAGCGTCGCCACCGGCAGCACCAGATGGCGCGCCTGGTCCCAGAGGCCCGTGGCCTCCAGCGCGCCGGTGCCGCCCGCCGGCAGCCAGCCCAGCGCGACGGCGAACAGCATGATCAGCAACAGCGCCAGCCAGAAGGGCGGGATCGACACGCCGGCGAAGCAGGCGAGGTTGATCGCGGTATCCAGCCGGCTGCCCGCCCGCGCCGCCGCCAAGACGCCGAGCGGCACGGCGATCGCCAGGGCCAGCACCACCGCCGCGCCGATCAGCAGCAGCGTGTTGACCAGGCGCGGCAGCAGGATCTGTTCGACCGGCACCGCATGCACCCGGCTGAAGCCGAAATCGCCGGCCAGCGCGTTGCCCGCCCAGGCCAGGTAGCGGACCACCAAGGGTTGGTCGAGCCCGTAGAGCGCGCGCAGCCGCTCGGCATCCGCGCTGGTCATCTCCGGATTGCCGGACAGCAGGATGTCGATGGGGTCGCCCGGCATCAGCCCGATCAGGGCGTAGACGACGAAGCTCATCGCCGCCAGGACGATCAGGGCCTGCAGCCCCCTATGGACGGCGAACCGCAGCATCGACGGCGCCCCGGATGCGGCGCCTCACGGCCGGTCGATGCGGCGCCAGGTCTCGATCCACATCGTCGACGGCGTGCGGTGGCCGGTCGGCCGGACGCCCTCCAGCCACACCGGCAGCACATGCGGGTTGGAGCGGAAATAGAGCGGCAGCGCCGGCAGCTCTTCCGCATAGAGCGCCTGCAACGCCGCCCACAGCGGCAGCCGGGCGTCGGCGTCCAGCTCCTCCTCGATCGCGGCGATCAGGCGGTCCATCTCCGCGTTGCGGAAACCCGGATAGTTCTGGCCGGCCCAGTTGTTCTCCGGTGTCGGGATATGGCTGGAATGCAGGATGGTGCGCGGCACGTTCTCCGGCGGCGAGACCCAGGCGAACATCGCCATATGGTCGAACGCGCGCCGGCTGACCGTGCTGCCGAAGAAGACGCGCGGTGGCTCGTTCTCGATCAAGATGTCGACGCCGACCGACCGCCACTGCGCTTGCAAGACCTGCTGCACCAGCTCGCGGCTGCGGTTGCCCGCCGTGGTCATCAGCGTGAAGCGTAGCGCGTCGCCGTCGGCGTTGTGGCGGATGCCGTCCTCCAGCCGGTCGAAGCCGGCCTCGTCGAACAGCTGGCCCGCCCGTTCCGGATCGAAACCGTAGGTCGGCACTGCCGGGTCGTAGGCGACGTCCAGCGGGGCGATGGAGGTATGGGCGACCGGTTGGTGGCCCTGGAAGAGCTGGTCGACCAGCGTCTGTCGGTCGAGCGCATGGAGCAGGCCGCGGCGGATGCGGCGGTCGGCGAGGACCGGGTCGTCGAGGTTGAGATCGATATGCTCGTAGGTCAGCGAGGGCTGGAAATCGATCTGGAAATCATCGCCGTGGCGATCGGCGAAGGCGATCGCCTGGTCGACGGTCAGCCCCAGCTCCCCGGCGATCATGTCGATGTCGCCGGCCAGGAGATTGGCCTCCAACGCCGCCGTGTTCTCGATGCTGCGGACGGTGAGGCGGGTGAAGAAGGGTTCCGGCCCCGCCCAGGTCTCGTTGTGCTCCAGCACGACCTGGGCGCCGCTCTCCACCGCGACCGGGCGGTAGGGGCCGAACCACAGCCCCGGCTCGGTCGGATCGGTGGCGTAGAGGGTGCGGCTGCGGTAGTTTGCCGGGTCGTCCTGGAAGATCGGGCGTTCCAGATGGGCCGGCAGCAGTTCCAGGTCGTTGATCGCGTTGTAGTCGTAGATGATGGGCGTGACGGTCAGATGGGCGCGGTGCGGGCCCTCCACATCGATGTCGACGATGCGTTGGTACAGCTCGATATTGGCGTAGGGCGCCAGCGGGTGGCGCCCCAGTTCCCACGAGAAGACGAGATCGTCGGTGGTGACCGGCGTGCCGTCGCCCCAGGCGAGGTCGTCGGCCAGGTCGACGGTCATGCGCACGGCCTCGCGGCCGTCGTCCAGGGTGACGCGGGTCGCCAGGCCATTCTCCAGCGTCGGCAGCGTCGTGCACACGACGCAGGTCAGCGCCCAGTCGTGATCGAAGGTGGTGATCGGCCGGCGGGCCATGTGGTTGATGTAGCTGGCCGCCACCGACGGCTCGATGGACGGGTGCAGGATCGGCGGAAACTGGCTGACGCCGATGGTCAGGTGCCGGTCGTCCGCTGCCGCCGTCCCGGCGGGCAGCAGGGCGAGCGTGACGGCCGCGGCCAGGCGGGCGAGGCGGCCCACCGGCTCAGCTCGCCTGGCCGACGACGGCGCCGCTATGGGCGGCCGACCAGCCGTCGGGATCGGCCAGGAAGCTGCGGACCGCGGCCAGTGCGTCGGCGCCCAACAGGCCATCGGCCTCCGCGACGGCCAGCACGTCGGTCCAGGTCGCCAGCGCATGGGCGGCGACGCCCAGCCCGGCCAGCGCATCGCCGGCGAAGACGCCGTAGCGGAAGATCACCGCCGTGTGCGCGACCGCCGCCCCGGCCTCGCGCAGCGCCTGCACGAAATCGACCTTGGAGCCGCCATCGGTCATCAGGTCTTCCACCAGCAGCACCCGCTGGCCCGCCGACACCACGCCTTCGATGCGCGCGTCGCGCCCGAAGCCCTTGGGCTTCTTGCGGACATAGAGCATCGGCAGGGCCAGCCGGTCGGCCACCCAGGCGGCAAACGGGATGCCCGCCGTCTCCCCGCCGGCCACGGCGTCGAAGGCCTCCAGGCCCGCCGCCTCGCCCACCTGGTCGACCAGCAGGCCGATCAGCCGGGCGCGCGCCCGCGGAAAAGAGATCAGCCGCCGGCAGTCGACATAGACCGGGCTGGCGAGGCCGGAGGTGAAGGTGAACGGTTCCTCCGGTCGGACGAAGATCGACCGCGTTTCCAGGAGGGCGCGCGCGGCCAGGCGGGCGCGCGGGTCGATGGCGGGATCGATGGCGGCGGGGATGGGATCGGCCACAGGGGGCCTCCAGTCGGCGGGACGAATGGGTGGTGACGCCGCTACGAGGACGCCAGCCGGAATGTTACCGGCTGGCGTTCCGGGCGCAACCGCCGCCGGTTGCCGCGCTCAGATGATCCTGCTCTAGACTGAATCGACAGTCATCGCCGCCGCCCGTTGAAGCCCTCCCCCTCGATGGGGGAGGGTTGGGTGGGGGTGATGCTTGTCGGTGGAGAAGCCTGACAAAGAGCCACCTTTCGACGGCGCCGTTGGTTGGGTACGGACGTTGCGGCGCGAGATGGGCGCCCCGCAGGCGCTGACGTCGTGCGGCGACATCACCCCCACCCCGACAATCACCCCCACCCTAACCCGCCCCCATCGAGGGGGAGGGAAGTCCTGAATGTCGATTGAACCTAGGCCTCCCGGATTACTGGCAGGCCGCCGCGGCGTTCCAGACGTCGCCGAGGAAGGTGGCCACGCAGGTATCCTCATTCTGGGCCTGCGGGCTGCCGGGGCCGCCGGCGGCCGGCTCGATATCGCCGAGATTGACCGGGCCCTGCTGGCCGGTGTCTTCGTCCTCGTCCTCTTCGCCCGCGGCCGGCTCGATGCTGCCGATCGCGTTGCCGTCCGCGAACAGGTTGGTCTGGAAGCCGACGCCCAGCTCGTTCGAGCGGTAGGCGTCGCCGCCGGGGTTGTTGTTCTCACTCTGCGCGATCGGAATGCCGAAGCGCTGGAAGAAGTCCAGGACATCCAGGATCGCCGCTTCGTCCAACGCCACCGGGATCAAGTCAACGATCGCGCCGGGCTGGAAGGCGAAGTCCTCAAGGCCGGTGACCGCCGTCGTGAAGCTCGGAATGCCGTTGGCATCCTCCGCCGGCGGGATGCCCGGCGGATCGGCGACGATCAGGAAGTCGGTCGGCACGATAGTCACGCCGTTGATCGCCGACAAGACGTCGGTCACGTCGGTGCCGCCCCACCAGTTGGCGTTGAGGTCCGGCGTGCCGGGCCCGAGATTGTTGAAGCCGAAGCCGCCGTTGAAGAACTCGCCCGCCGGATCCTCGATCAGCGGACTGTTGCCCGGCATGAAGTTGACGTTGACGAACAGCCCGCTGATCGGCGTGCCGCCGGGTCCGGTCACCGTCTCGCCGATATCGATTTCTTCGTCGACGCGGATGCCGTCGCGGAAGTTGCGGGTGATGAAGTTCTGATAGACCTGCACCAGCGCATTCTCGAACCGGCCCTCGAAGAGGATGCCGTCGCCATCCCGACCGATGCCCTGCTCCCCTTCGAAGAAGCGGCCGTTGCCGTCGATGACGTTGTTGAGGATGTTCAAGACCGTCGGGTCATCGTCCTGATCCGGCTCAACCGGCGTCCCGACAGCCTCGACCTGGATACCGTTGTCGGGGCTGTCGACGATCAGGTTGCGCTGGATGGTGACCTGAGCGCCGCTTTCGATGGCAGCGTCGAACTCGATGCCATCTTGCCGGACGCCGCCGATCCGGCCGGTGACGGTGAAGGTATCGAGATCGACCAACTGGTCGCCAGTGTAGTCCGCACCACCCGGTTCCACCGTCGCCGTGCCGTTCTGGTCGATCAGCACGGTCGCACCGTTGAAGACGGCGCCTCCGCCCCCCGCGGGATCATCGCCGTTGTCGAAATGGATACCGTCATCCCGCCCGACGATATTGCCGTTGCGTTCGATGACTAGCAGGGTGTTGGTGCCGCCGACGCCGTTGAGCTCGATGCCGTTGTCGCCATCCACCGGTGCGTCGATGTCGTCGAGGCCGAGAATGTCGGTGTTGTCGG
Source organism: Alphaproteobacteria bacterium (assembly GCA_028284045.1). GTDB lineage: Bacteria > Pseudomonadota > Alphaproteobacteria > DSM-16000 > Inquilinaceae > JANQSN01. The sequence goes on from JANQSN010000018.1 coordinate 117,413, forward strand.
AGATCCGCACAAGCGCGTCACCGAGCACCACGTCGAACTCGATACCGTCACCGTCGAGCCCTTGAGCGCGCGTGTTCCCGTCGATGATCACCACGCCGCCTTCGACGCCGACATCCGCCGTCGTGTTCGGCGAGCTCACAATGTCGCCGCCGAGGAAGTCGAGCCAGCGACCGAGGCCGAAGGGCGATCGAGGGGGCGGTTCGAACGATCCGTCCTCGATGCCCGAACCGACGAAGTCGAGCCCGACGCTGAAGCCGCTGCGGACGGCGACACCGTCGACGGCGCCGGTGATCGAGATGTTGTCGGCGATCAACAGGTTGGCGGCCGTCTCATCGCCCTCGCCGTCGCCGCGCACGCCGAAGACCTCGATCCCATCGCCGCCGTCGATCACCTGATTGCCGGAGATCCGCACCCGGGCATTGTCGATCGCCCAGCCCTCCAACGATCCTTCGAGACCGTCGAAAGACAGCGCCAAGAGATTGTTGGCCGGTGCCCGATCGATGGTGAACTGGTAGCCGCGGCTGATCGTGATTCCGCTCTCCTCGCCGCCGTCGATTTCCGTGTTGCCCCGGATATCCAGGTTCAGGTCGCCGCCACCGAACACGCCCGTGAGGCTTGTGTCGGTGGGGTCGTGGCGCACGCCCTTGACCAGGATGCCGTGGAGGGTCTCGCCGGTGATCTCCTGGTTGCTGGCGATCACCACGCGGCCTTCGTCGATTGCCCACAAGCCGCCCGTCAGCGTCGAGTCGGAGAGCAGGGATTCAAGATCGTTGAACGGCCCGCCGATGGGTCCCGGTCCGCCGATGGGTCCCGGTCCGCCGATGGGTCCCGGCCCGCCGATGGATCCCGGCCCGCCGATACCTATCGGAGGATGTGGGCCGGGGATCACCGGCTCGCCGATTTCGCCGCCAGAGCCGAGGCTGAATTCCACGCCGAGGCCGCGGGCCAGATTGATACCGGTATCCCCGCCGCTGATGATCGCATTCTCTTCGATCAGCAAGTTGTGGCTCGGATAATTCTCCAGTTCGACAATGTCATGGTCAGCATCGACATCGACTGCGATCTCAACCTCGGTCTCGACGTCGAAGATCAGCGCGTCGAGCGGACGGGTTGCCAGCGCGCCGGTGACGCCATCGACCCGGATGCCGTTGCTGTCCATGAAGTAGCCGTTGTCGGCCTGCATTGCACGGCGCCTGTCCATGCCGCCGTCCACCATCCCGTTGTTCCAGATCGTCACCTGGCCGCCGCGCACCGCCCAGGCGTCAAGCGCACCATGGATTGGAGAGACATCGACGTCCAACACCAAGTCGGACTGGCCGCCGTAGATCCACAAGCCGAACTCCGGGAACGGACCTAGACCGAACCCCAGCCGCTGGACCGTCTGTCCCATTGGTTGATCGACCGTGAACGTCCTGTTCTGGGAGAGGTCGATGCCATGGGCGATGTGTATGCCGTTGGTGCCGCCGTAGATGCCGGGCTGATCATCGTTGTTGAGCGTCACGTTGACGACGGCCGACTGGGTCTGCGAGTCGTCCGGATCCTCCACCACCAGCCCGTTATAGGCGATCAGCAGATTGTCGTAGGACGCAGTGGGCGCATCCGTCAGCGTCGCGTAGGATACGCCATCGTCATAGGCGTCGGTTTCGAACTGCCCGAAGGACCGCACGCCCTCGACCAGGATACCCGTGTCGATCGCCCCTTCGATGCGGTCGTTGCCGACGATGTGGACGACGCCGTTGTCGATCGCCCAGAGGCCGAGATCCTGCGCGTGCACAATCTCGTCTGGTACCGCAATGTCTTCCAGTATGTCGTACCCGTACGGAATGCCATACTCGCTCTGGATGCCGTTTTCGCCGAGGCCCTGATCGGTTGACCATGACGCGCGATAGGCGTCGATGACCGATGTACCCCAGGTGATGTGGATGCCGTTCTCCCAGCCGGTGATCAGGCCGTTGCCGAACGGGCGCTCCTCGTCCGGCAGCCCGCCGATCTGCAGGTTGGGCAGGGGATCTTCCTCGAACGTGTTGCCGCCAACCTCCTGGCTGACGCCTTCGACGAGGATGCCGTTCTCCTCATAGCCTTCGATCAGACCATTGCGGTCGATCAGCACCGAGGCGTTGCGGATCGCCCATTCCTCTAACGCGATCGCGCCGACGACGGTATCCCCATCAAAGCGTACACCCTCTGCGTAGTCCTCACCGGGTGCGAGACGGATGCCGTTGTCGTAGCCGTAGATATAGCCGTTGCCGTAGATCTCGAGATCCCAGCCGGTCCGGTCGCCGCCACGCACGCCTTCAACCCGGATACCGTTGTCGTCGTTGCCGAAGATCTCCGGATTGTCGTAGATCGCGACATAGGAGTCGTCGATGGCGTAGAGGGCGCAGCCGCAACCGGTCGGATCGAGCAAATCGGGCAGAACCTGGGACGCGACCTCGGTATAGGCCAGGTGGATGCCATCTTCGTCGCCGAACACCGTGTTGGTGTTGATGTCCACGGTCGACCCGTCGGTGATGCCGTTGAAGCGGATACCCGACTCATCGTGACCGACGATGCCGCCGTCTCTGACGTCGTTGTCGGACGTATCCAGGTTGTCGGCGATCAGAATCTTGGCACCGTCGGTCACCTCATCACCGAACAGGATGCCGTGCTCGTAGCCCTCGATCCAGCCATTGCCGCCGAAGTCCGTGGCCTCGCCGTCGATTGTCACGGTCGCCGAACCGATCGTGACGTCTGCGTCGCTAACAGGACCGTCGAAAAAGATCGCGTCGAAGCCGTCGCCGATGATCTCGGCGTTCTCGGCAATCGCGATGGTGCTGTCATCGGCGCTGGCGATGCTGATGCCGTCGATGTCGACGCCGCGGATCCGCTCGTTGTCGACAATGCCGACAGTCGCCTCAGCCGTGATGGCCCCGAGCAGGATGCCGTTGTCGCCGCCCTCAACCAGCGTGTTGCCGGCGACGATGAAGCTGCCGCCGCTAATGTCTTCGGCGCTGATGCCGTCATATCCGGCGACGATGCTGTTGGCCGTTCCCGGCGCGATCCCGCCGATCAGGATTGTGGCATCGGTCAGGGTGTCGACGAAGTTGACCCCGTCTTCGACGATATCGGTCATGGTGACGCCTTGGATGGTCACACCACGGATGTCGCCGACGCCGCGAATGCCGTCGTTCACGTTGCTGATGTCGACATTGAGGATGCGCGCGCCGACCAACCCGGGTGTGCCGGTACCGGCGCTGCCGTCCACCAGCACGCCGATATCGTCGGCGGCGCCCGTGCCGACGAATGTCTGGTTCTCGATGGTGACGTTGTTGGCGTTGATTGTCGCCCCGGGGCTGGCCGTGTTGACTGTCGTCCCGCCGCCGGCGTCGCCGGAGACGGTCAGGCCTTCCTGGTCCACGACGTAGCTGGAGAAATCACCGGCACCGACACTGACGACCGCTGACGTGCTGGCCGCGTCGATGACGTCGATCGCGTCCTGGATCTGGGCGTTGTCCGAAACGACATTGACGGTGGTTGCTGTGCCGGAGAGGTTGGCCCTGGCGACATCCAGATCGGCATCGAGATCGACCGTGCTGGCGTCGAGGTGGAGATTGCCGTCCGGCGTCCCGCCGCTGTCGCGCAGCTTGATCGTATCGTTGATCGCAATCGAGCCGCCGGCGATCAAGGTCAGATTGAGATCCGTCGTGTTGACCGCCGTACCATCAATGTCCGTATAGGGGGGCGTGCCCGTGCCCGCGAGGGGCGGGTTGCCCCGGCCGTCGTTGTCGACCAGATCGACAACAATATTCTGGGTCGCGTCCAAGGTCAGCGTGTGGCCGGCGAAGTCGCGCATATTGCCGGTATCGCCAATCTCATTATCAAGTATCGTCAGCAGATAGATGCCGCCGGCGTTGTCGCCTTCGCCGGTCTTCAGTGTGACGTCGCCCAGCGCAAGTGCGTCTTCCAGCGATTCGACATTGACCCAGAAGATGCTATCGTCACCGGAGTCATCTGCCTCGAATAGGCCGGTCGAATCGACGGTAAAGGTATCGCCGCTGTTGCTGCGGATGTGGATGTCCGTCGGATCGAGCAGCCATTCACCGCCACCGGTGTTGACCGATCCCCAGACCGCCAGGCGCTCCCGGCCTGAGGTCTCGACGAAGCCGCCGTCGCCGCCGGTGGCGCTGATCTCGCCATAGAACGCCGTCGCGTCGTCCGCCCAGACGATGACATTGCCGCCGTCGCCGTTACCTTGGCCGTCGGCCGCGCCATCCGCTGTCGCGCTGGCGCCTTCGGCGAAATAGGTCAGCTCTGCGGTCTGGATATAGCCGGCGCTCTCCACGACAGGACCGGTCGAAATGACCGTGCCGACGCCGCCCGCCGCGGGCTCGACATACTGAAGGCCCGACAGATCCCGCTGCGGGCCGCCGGCATAGTCGCCGCCGATCAGGATGTCGCCGCCGCCGGCCTGGCCCGACACGTCGATCGAGCCACCGTCGGCCAGCGTCACCTCGTCGCCCAGCACGTGCACGGTGCCGCCGGCCTCGCCCGCGTCGTCGCCCTGCGCCAGGATCTCGCCCGCGACCGTCACGCCGCCGTGCTGGCCGCCGACCAGCGCCACCTGGCCGCCGACATCCTGGATGGTGTTCGCCACCACGATGCCGTCCAGGTTGATCACATTGTCCATCAGGCCCTGGGCAGCTTCTGCCGTCAGGATCACCGAGCCCGCGTCGGCGTAGATCGCGCCGTCCGGGTGGTTGGTCACCAGCGCGTCCAGCTCGGTGCCGTCCGCCCGCTCCGGCACCGCCGTGGTCGGCGACGTCACCGCAAGCTGCACAAGCCCGTCGCCGTAGAGGTCGATGGTCACCGCGTTGCCCGACGCCAGCGCCACCGTGCCCGCCTGGGCGCGGATCACGCCCGAATTCTCCACGCCCGGCGCCACCAGCGCCCCCAACCCGGCCTCGCCGATGGTGATCGAGCCGGCATTCGACACCACCGCCGTCGGATCGCCCGCCTGGTCGAAGGTCAGGTCGTTGGCCATGAACCGGCTGTTCATGATGTCCAGCGAGGTGGCGACGATCGACTGCACGTCGACACTGGCCGAGGGTCCGAACACCACGCCCGAGGGGTTGGAAATGACCACCGTGCCGCCGGCGTTGATCGCGCCCAGGATCTGCGACGGCCCACCGCTCAAGACCCGGTTCAGCGCCGCCATGAAGTCTTCTTGGATGAAGTCGACGCGGCTGCCTTCGCCGACGTTGAAGGTGTCCCACTCGATGATCACCCGGTC
>JANQSN010000028.1 GCA_028284045.1 Alphaproteobacteria bacterium
CGACGCCGGGATCACCGCCGGGGCTGGTACCGAAGCCGAAGCCGTCTCGACGGGTGTCGCCGCCGCCGGCGGTGCAGCGGGGACGGCCGGCACCGGCGACGCGGCCGCAGCAGGCAGCGCCGATGGCGGCGGCTCCGACGGCGCCAATGCCTCGACCGCAACGGTGGGCGCAGCCGCGCCCGCCGTCACGTCGCCGTCGCCGGCCACCGCGCCATCGGCCAACGCTTCGCCGGTCGCCGGCTCGAAGCCTTGCGGCGGCTGCACCGTCGGCGTGATCTCGCCGACATAGGGCGTGCCGTCGAACAGGCGCCCGTCGCCGCAGGCCGCCAGCGCCAGTGGCAGCGCGGCCAGCGCCAGGCAGCGCAGCCGCCGCGCCGCGGGGCGCCGAACCGGTTCGCTGCCGTCGCCGCCGGTGCGGGGCGGTGCCGAGGGGCGCGCCGGCCGCGGCGCTGCGGCTGGGGAACAGGCGAAGATCAGCATCTCGGGCCCTTCGGTTTCGGTCGCCGGTGGTTAACGCGCGGGCGATGGTGTCGCAAAGCCGCCCGCTCTATCAAGATCCCGCGGGTACAAAGGCGCGATGCCGGCGTTGCGACGCGCCCGCCCCCGGACTCGGCCGATTGTTTGCCAGCCGTGTCTGACATGAATCATTTTTCGCCGCTGGCGTGATAGGGTAAACGAAAGCGGCTAATATCGCGCCGCAAAATCGGGTCCGCCGTCCGCCCGCCGCCAACCCACCGTTCGGTTGGTCGTCGAACGGGCGATGCCGCCGGGGGGCCCTTTTCTCGTTTCTGCCATGAGAGGGTTCCAACATGGCCGACAAGTCCGCCGCTTCCGCCAACGCTGCCGACGGCAGCCCGACCATGGCCAATCCGGTCGCCATGGGGCAGGCCATGGCCGACATCGCCGCCCGCAGCCAGCGGCTGGTCGCCGACTTCCTGCAACGCCACGCCACCGATCTCGCCAAGCCGAAGAACATGGATCCCTTCAACGTCGGCTCCGCCTTCATGGAGATGACGTCGAAGATGATGGCCGATCCGGCCAAGATCATGCAGGCGCAGATGAATCTGTGGAACGACTACATGACCCTGTGGCAGCGCACGACGCAGCGCTTCCTGGGTCAGGAGGTCGATCCCGTCGTCCAGCCGGAGCGCGACGACCGCCGCTTCAAGGACAGCGCCTGGGACGAGAACCAGCTCTTCGACTTCATCAAGCAGTCCTACCTGCTGGCCGCCCGCTGGATGCAGGCGACGGTGCGCGACATCGACGGCGTGGAGCCGAAGACGGCGCAGAAGCTGGACTTCTACACCCGCCAGTTCGTCGACGCCCTGGCCCCCACCAATTTCGTCATGACCAATCCCGAGGTGCTGCGCACGACGCTGGAGAGCGGCGGCGAGAACCTGATCAAGGGCCTGGAGAACCTGCTGGGCGACTTGGAGCGCGGCGGCGGCCAGCTCCGCATCAGCATGACCGACTACGACGCGTTCGAGGTCGGCAAGAACCTCGCGGTCACCCCCGGCAAGGTCGTCTACCAGAACGACCTGATGCAGCTTCTGCAATACACCCCGACCACGGAGCAGGTGATCAAGCGGCCACTGCTGATCGTCATGCCCTGGATCAACAAGTTCTACATCCTCGACCTGCGCGAGAAGAACAGCTTCATCAAATGGGCGGTCGACCAGGGGCACACGGTGTTCGTGACGTCCTGGGTCAATCCGGACGAGAAGCTGGCCCAGAAGTCGTTCGACGATTACATGCTGGAAGGGCCGATCCAGGCGCTGGAGGTGATCGAGCAGATCACCGGCGAGCGCGACGTCAACGCCATCGGCTACTGCCTGGGCGGGACGCTGCTGGCGGTGACCTTGGCCTATATGGCGGCGAAGAACGACGACCGCATCAAGAGCGCCACCTACTTCACGACGATGACCGACTTCGCCGAGCCCGGCGAGCTCGGCGTCTTCATCGACGAGGAGCAGATCAGCGGCCTCGAAGACGTCATGAGCGAGAAGGGCTATCTCGACGGCTCGCAGATGGCGACGACCTTCAACATGCTGCGGGCCAACGACCTGATCTGGTCGTTCGTCGTCAACAACTACCTGTTGGGCAAGGACCCGTTCCCGTTCGACCTGCTCTACTGGAACAGCGATTCGACGCGGATGCCCTCGGTGATGCACAGCTTCTATCTGCGCAACTTCTACCAGCACAACAAGCTGGTGGAGGCGGGCGGCATCACCGTCGCCGGCGTGCCGATCGATCTGTCGCTAATCAAGACACCCGGCTTCATGGTCTCCGCCAAGGAAGACCACATCGCGCCCTGGAAGTCGAACTACTCGCTGGTCAACCGGGTCGGCGGGCCGATGAAGTTCTGCCTCGGCGCCTCCGGCCACATCGCCGGCATCGTCAACCCGCCGGCGGGCAACAAGTACTGCTACTGGACCGGCACGAAGAACCCGGCCGATCCGGACGACTGGTACGAGCAGGCCAAGCGCTTTGACGGCTCGTGGTGGCCGGAATGGCAGAAATGGGTCACCAAGCAGAGCGGGGCGGCGAAGGTCGAGCCGCGTGCCGTGGGCAGCGACACCCATAAGCCGATCGAGGACGCGCCCGGCAGCTATGTGAAGGCGCGGGTCTGATCGTCATCGGCGTCACCCGCCGAGAAAGAGGAAGGCCGGTCACCGGAGACGGTGGTCGGCCTTCCCGCTTTCCGATCTCTGATCAGGGTCAGGCGCGGTCCATGTCGCCGATGCCGGCGGCCCGGTACTCGCCCGCCAGGCCGCAATAGCGCCCGACGGTGCTGGTCAGGTCGGCGCGCTCCTCAGCCGTCAGGTCGCGCAGCTTCTTCGCCGGGCTGCCGCCCCACAGCTCGCCGGCCGGCACCCGCTTGTTGGGCGTGACCAGGGCGCCGGCGGCGACCATCGCGCCGCTCTCCACCACCGCGCCGTCCATTACGCAGGCCCGCATGCCGATGAACGATCCTGCCTCCAGCGTGGCCGCGTGGATCAACACCATATGGCCGAGGGTGACGTCGTCGCCGATATAGGTACCGTGCCCGCCGCCGGTGACATGCACGACGCTGCCGTCTTGAAGGTTCACCCGGGCGCCGATGCGCACCTCGTTGACATCGCCGCGCACCGTGCAGCCGAACCAGATATTGGTATCGTCGCCGATCTCCACATCGCCGATCACCGTCGCCCCCGGTGCCAAGAAGACGCCCGTGCCCAGTCGGGGCCGCACGCCGCGATAGGGCAGCACAAGTCCGGTCATCGGCGGGGTCTCCTAGGGGTCAATCGACAGTCAGGATTCCCTCCCCCTCGATGGGGGAGGGTTAGGGTGGGGGTGATGTCGCCACGCGGCGTCTGGGCCTTCGAGAGGCCCATCTCGCGTCGCAACGTCCGTGCCCACCCAATGGCGCGGTCGAAAGGGTGTTTCTTCATCAGGTTCTTCCACCGGCAGGGATCACCCCCACCCAACCCTCCCCCATCAAGGGGGAGGGCTTCAACAGGTCGCGGCGGGTCAGGGGAACAGCGCCACCTGCTCCAGGCCCAGGGTTTCGGGCAAGCCGATCATCAGGTTCAGGTTCTGCACCGCCTGGCCGGAAGACCCCTTCACCAGATTGTCGATGACCGAGACGATCAGCGCCTCGCCCGGCCGGCGGTCGGCGAAGACGCCGATCAGACAGTGGTTGCTGCCCCGGACATGGCGCGTCGCCGGCGCGGCACCGGCGGGCAGCACCCGCACGAACGGCTCCCCAGCATAGGCGTCCGACAGGTGCCGGCGCAGGTCGTCGACCCCGACGCCGGGCGCCAGCACGACATGGGCGGTGATCAGCTCGCCCCGGTTCATCGGCACCAGATGCGGCGTGAAGCTGAGGGCCACCGGCGCCCCGGCGGCGCGGGCCAGCTCTTGTTCCATCTCCGGCATGTGGCGATGGCGGCCGATGCCATAGGCATGCGCCCCCTCCCCCGCCTCGCAGAACAGATTGGCGTCCTTCAACGCGCGGCCGGCACCGCTGACCCCCGACAGCGCCGTGACCGTGAGGCGCCCGGCATCGACCAGCCCACCCCGCACCACCGGCAAGAGCGCCAGCAGCACGGCCGTCGGATAGCATCCCGGGCAGGCAACCAGCCGCGCCGCCGCGACCGCGTCGCGCGCATGCTCCGTCAGTCCATAGACGGCCCGGCCCTGAAGATGGGTTGCCCGATGGGCGTGGCCATACCACTCGGCATAGACGTCGGGGTCGGTCAGCCGGAAATCCGCCGACAGGTCGACCACCCGCACGGTCTCCGGCAGGGCCGCCACGATCTCCTGCGTCGTGCCATGCGGCAAGGCACACACCGCGACGTCGAGGTCCGACCAGTCGACGGTATCCCAGGCCACCAGGTCGGGCAGGCGGAAGCCGCCGAGATGCGGGAACACCGCATCGATCGGCCGGCCGGCCTGGCGGTCGGCGGTCAGGGCGGCGATCTCCGTGGCCGGATGACGCAGCAGCAGGCGCACGGCATCGGCCCCGGTGTAGCCGCTGGCACCCAGTATCCCGACCCTCAGCTTCGGCCCGTCCATCGCCGTCCTCTGGCAAATCGTCATTGGCGACCCGGCTTAGAGGATCGCCGGAAGCCTGGCAACGCCCCCCTCAAACGCGCGTCGGCGGCACCGTCGGCGATGACCTGGCGCCGCCCGTCCGGACCACCCGAGAAAATCGCCCCGGGACGATGGAATAACCGCGATCGCCATCCGTTGTTGCGGCCGAGAGGCATCGACAGCCCGGTTGATGCCATCACCTGCTCGGGAGTCCGATCGATGAAGTATGCTGCTGTTGGTCTTCTGGTCGTCTTGACGGGATGCGCCGGGGGCAGCAACCCCTTCGACGCTGCCTTCAACGATGTGGTGTCCCTGTTCGGTGGCAACCGTCCGGACACGGCGGCGGTGTCGTCCACCCTGCCGGCGGTCAATCAACCGTCGGCCAGCGAGCTTTCCGGCTTTGCGGCGACCAGCCTGATCGACGGTACGACCGAGCGGTTCGCCATCGAGCGCGTCGGCGGCGGCATTCGCACCCGCCAGGACAATGGCTGCACCTGGACGCGGTCCGCCGACTGGTTCGCGCCGTCGGATAGCTGGACGCGATGCGGCGATTCCACCAACTGGCACACGGCCACCGCCCAGGTCCGGGTGATCGACTCGCTCTACCCGCTGACCGTCGGCAGCACCGGTGTCTACCAGCGCCAAGCGGTCTCGCACACCGGCCGCACGCAAGACCGGCGGACGACCTGCCGCGTCACCGGCGCCGAAGACGTGATCCGGCCGGGCCTGCCCAACACGTCCGCCTATGTCGTGGAATGCGACGATACCCGCCGGGTCCGCACCACCTGGTACGCGCCGGGCAAGGGCCCCATCGCCTTCACCCAGGTCTCCAACAGCGAGGGCCTGGAGGAAAGCTGGATCCGCACCAACTGACGGCCGTTGACCGACCGACAGGGCGCGGCCGCCTCCCCTCTCCCGGCCCGATGCGGCCGGAAAGGGCCTTTGCGGCGGTCGCGTCCAACACCATATTGGTGGTAAGGTCGGCGCGACGATGGAGAAGCGTAAGCTCACCTACGATCTGAAGGCGGTCAAGGCCGTCCTGGGCAACGTATCGAAGCTGTCCATGACCACATCGGCGCTGCGGGATGCGGTCGCGCTCGGCTTCGACCGGCGCGGCGTCGCCACCATCATTCGATCGATGGATCGGCGCATGTTCTACAAGTCGATGACGAGCTACGCCGACCACAAGGTATGGCAGGACGTCTATCACGTCCCGTCAGGTGATGTTGTGCTCTATGTGAAGTTTCAAGCGAGCATCCTGACCGAGTTCACCGTCCTGTCGTTCAAGGAAAAATGACATGGGGCAAACGTCATCGGCCACGGAGACCCTGACGTCGCCGGAGACCGGCGAAGTCCTCCACCGCGGTGAGCGTCCCTTCGTCGTACGCTACAAGGACCTGTCGGCGGTCGTCGCGTTGCCGGGCTACTATCCGGCCGGCGATGGCGACGGTGTTCATGTCGGCGACGACATGGCCGTTGTCGATGACGCTTTGCGCGCCCTGAAGGAGCGATCGGACGGCATCCCCAGGCCGGAGACGGTGCGTCGCATCAGGCGCAAGCTGAAGCTGTCACAGAGCGCTGCCGGCGAGCTGTTCGGCGGTGGCCCCAGAGCCTTCGACAAGTATGAACGTGCGCTCGTCGAGCCCAGCATGGCGATGGGCAGACTGCTGCTCCTGGCAGAGCGCCGCCCGGACATCCTCGACGACCTGCGGATGCTGCTGGCCGATCGCCAGCCAGCCGCGCCGTCGCGGTAGGCGGCGGCGCGCAAAGCGCACCGCCGTCCACCACTCCCGAGTTAGCGCTTGGAGAACTGGAAGCTGCGGCGGGCCTTGCGCTTGCCGTACTTCTTGCGCTCCACCTGCCGGCTGTCGCGGGTCAGGAAGCCGACGGCCTTCAGGCGCACCCGAAGCTCCGGCTCGTAGTTGACCAGCGCGCGGCTGATGCCGTGCCGCACCGCGCCGGCCTGACCGGACAGCCCGCCGCCGGTCACCGTGCAGATGACGTCGAACTGGTTCAGCCGCTCCGTCACCAGGAAGGGCTGGGCCAGCAGCATGCGCAGCACCGGACGCGCGAAATACGTCTCCTGGTCGCGCCCGTTGACGGTGATGCGGCCGCTGCCCGGCTTCACCCACACCCGGGCAACCGCGTCCTTGCGGCGGCCGGTGGCGTAGGAGCGGCCCTGCGCGTCGCGCACCGGCTCCGGCGGCGCCTCGTCGACCTCCGGCTGCAGCCCGCCGAGATCCTTCAGATCGCTCAGCGTGGTCTCGCTCTCGGTCATCGGGCTACCTCTTGTTCTTCGGGTTCATCGCCGCGAAGTCCAAGACCTCCGGCTGTTGGGCGGCATGGGGATGGTCCGCCCCGGCATAGACCTTCAGCTTGCGCATCACCTGGCGGCCCAGCGGCCCGCGCGGCACCATGCGCTCCACCGCCTTCTGTACCACCCGCTCCGGATGCCGGCCGCGCAGGATCTGGCCCTTGGTGCGGCCCTTGATGCCGCCCGGATAGCCGGTGTGCCAATAGAAGACGTCGTGATCGGCCTTGCGACCGGTCAGCCGCACCTTGTCGGCATTGATGACGATGATGTGGTCGCCGGTGTCGACATGCGGGGTGTAGATCGGCTTGTGCTTGCCGCGCAGGCGCCGGGCGATCTCGCTGGCGAGACGGCCCAGGATCACGCCGTCGGCATCGACGACGAACCATTTGCGCTCCACCTCATGCGGCTTGGCGGAGAAGGTCTTCAACATCGCATCCCTGCCCTCGTCTTTGGGGCGTCCCTCTCGGATGGAGCGGCCAAGGCCGCTCCGCAGGGTCGCCCGTATAGCGCCCATCAACCGCCGACGTCAAGATAAACCCGTGTTTTGTCAGAAGCTTAGAAATACGGTATCAGAGTACCGGATCGCCCGGCGCGATCCGCACCGGATGCGCCGCGTCCGGCGGGATGGAATAGGTGCCGGTGGCATGGGCCACCGGGTCGTCCAGCCCCTCTGAGAACAGCGTGACCTCGCCATAGGCCAGGCGCTGGCCGAGCTTCAACAGACGGGCCTCGGCCCGCACGGCCGCCGGTCTGGGCCGGCGCAGGAAATTGATGGTCATGCTGGTGGTCACCGCCAGCTCGACATGGCCGATGCGGCTCATCACGGCGCCGTAGAGCGCGACATCGGCGATGGAGAACAGCGCCGGCCCCATCACCGTGCCGCCGGGCCGCACGAAGGTGTCGCTGTAGGGCATGGTCAGCACGGCCGTTCCGTCGCCGAGCGCCGCGACCCGCACCCCGAAACTGCCGACCAGCGGCAACTCGCGGTGCAGGATGGCTTCGAAGTCGGCAGGCTCGATCATCGCGGGGTCCGATTGCTCAAGCGCGCCCGATACCGATCGGCGCGATGGGCAAAGGTATGGTCGCGGCCCTACAGTGGCGACAACCGCCGATCGGAGAACCCTGCCATGACCGCCCGCGAGACCGACGCACCGCCGCGCGTCCCGCCGAAACATGGCAAGGCCGATCACCGGGCCGCCGCCCGAAGATGATCGGGATCCGCGGCCGCTACGGACCGCAACTCTTCCTGCTTCTATTCGCCGGCCTTTCGGTCGCGGCGCTTGGCGCCCTGGCGACACCGGTCGGCCATTCATACATCCTCAACATCTCCTGGTTCGTGGCGTTCGAAGAGGCGCTCGCCGCCGGCAGCCTCTACCCCCGCCACTTGCCGGCGCTGTGGGAGGGGGCGGGCGGCCTCGACCTCTATTTCTACGGCCCGCTGCCGTTCTACCTGGCGGCCGGCCCGGCCCGGCTGGTCTGCCCAGGCTGCGCGCCGCAAACCGTGTTCGCCCTGGCCGGCGGCCTGCTGATCGGGCTGTCGGCGGTCGCCTTCTACCCCCTGGCGCGGCGGTTCCTGGCGGCGGGGCCGGCGCTGGCCGGGGCCGTCGCCTATGCGCTGATGCCCTATCACCTGGGCGTCGACTGGTTCTTGCGCCAGGCCGTCGGCGAGGTCGCGGCCTATGTCTTCGTGCCGCTCGTCGCGCTCGGCCTGGTATCGGTGCTGCGGGATGGGCGGGCCGGCCTCGCCTTCCCGCTGGGGCTGGCCGGGCTGATCTTGAGCCACCTGCCCAGCGCCCTGTTGGCCGGGCATGTGTTCGGCGCCGTTTTTCTGGTCTGGGCACTCGCCAACCGGGGCCGCGCCCTGACCGCTCTCCTGCGCCTCGGCGCGATGGCTGCGATCGGGCTGGCGCTGGCCGGGCTCTACTGGCTGCCGGCCGTCGTCCTGCTGGGCGACGTGTCGGCCGCGACCCTGTTCGAAGCGCATATGACCGCCACGAACTGGCTGTTCCTCGACGGGACGGACGCGCCCGACCCGGCGGTGGCCGCGGTGGTCGGCCTCTGTCTCGCCGTCGCGTTGCTGGTCGCGCTGCTGGCCCTGTTGAGCCTCCCGCGCGCGGAACGGGGGGCCTATTGGCTGTGGATCGGAGTGCCCGTCGGGCTCTCCGCCGTCTTGATGACCGGGCTCGCCCACCCAGTCTGGGCGCATTGGATCATTGACCGGGTTCAGTTCCCCTGGCGGTTGATGGTCTTCGTCGACCTGGCGGCGGGGCTGGCGGCCGGCGTTCTCGCGTCAACGCTGCGCGGGGCCGGGGGACGCTCCGCCCGGCTGGCGGCCGCGGTCGGACTGATCGCGCTGCCCCTCGGTCTGGCGGCAACGACGCCGTTCTCGATCGCCCGCATCCAAGCGGGGCTGGAGCGCCCGGGAGAGCCGATGGTGCTCGCCGGCGCGGCGGAGTATCTGCCGCCGGCCTTCTTCCAGCCGATCGCCGCGGCGGTGATCGCCGACGGCCGGCAGAGCTGGCAGGGCCTGAACGATATCCGCGCGGCGCTGGACGCGGCGCGGTGGACGGCCGACGGCTACACGGCACTGTCGATCGCGCCCGGATCCTGGTCGGTAGTGCCGGCGATCTCGGGACCGGTGATCCTGCCGGTGCCCTATTGGCGGCACATGGAGGCCCGGACCGAGGTCGGCGAGACCGTCGACCTCGCCCCCACCCCGGATCTCGGCCTCGTCACCTTCACCGCCCCGCCGGATGCGCAGCGCATCGAGATCCGGTTGCCCCCGCACTGGTCGGAAAGAGCCGGTGCCGGGCTGTCGCTGCTGGGTCTCGCCGGGCTCGCCTGGCTCGCCTGGCGACGGCGCGCGGAGGGTCAGCCGCCGCCCCCATAGAGCCCGGCATAGGTCTCCCGCAGCGCCGCCTTCTGCACCTTGCCCATGGCGTTGCGTGGCAGGGCGTCGACCACCAGCACCCGCTTGGGCTGCTTGTAGCGGGCGAGGCGCTCGGCCAGACCCGCCAGGACCGCCGGCTCCTGCGGCGGTACCGCCGGATCGCGCGGCACCACGACGGCGGTCACCGCCTCCCCGAAATCGGTATGGGGCAGGCCGATCACCGCGCTTTCCGCGACGCCGGGCAGGCCATCGATCAGCGCCTCCACCTCTTTCGGGTAGACGTTGAACCCGCCGGAGATAATCAGGTCCTTCGATCGGCCGACGATGTGCAGATAGCCCTCCGCATCGAAGCGGCCGAGATCGCCGGTGATGAAGAAGCCGTCGGCGCGGAACTCCTGGCGGGTCTTCTCCGGCAACCCCCAATAGCCGCCGAAGACGTTCGGGCCGGCAACCTCGATGGCGCCGATCTCGCCGTCGGCGAGCGGTGCGCCGCTGTCCGGATCGGCGATGCGCACCGCCACATCCGGCAGCGGGAAGCCGACCGTGCCGGCCCGCCGCTCCCCTTCGTAGGGGTTGGAGGTCAGCATGTTGGTCTCGGTCATGCCGTAGCGTTCCAGGATCGCGTGGCCGGTCCGCGCCTGCCAGTCGCGATGCGTCTCCGACAACAAGGGCGCGGAGCCGGAGACGAACAGGCGCATGCCGGCGACCGCCGCGCGCGTCAGCCCGGGATGCTTCAGCAAACGGGTGTAGAAGGTCGGCACGCCCATCAGCGCGGTCGCGCCCTGAGCGAAGGCGGCAACGATCCGGTCGGCGTCGAAGGCGGGCAGAAAGATCAGCGTACCGCCGGTGGCCATCACCACATTGGTGGCAACGAACAGGCCGTGGGTGTGGAAGATCGGCAGCGCATGGATCAGCACGTCGTCGGCCGTGAAGCGCCAGTGCGCGGCCAGCGTCGCCGCGTTGCTGGCGAGGTTGCGATGGCTCAGCATCGCCCCCTTGGCGCGGCCGGTGGTGCCCGAGGTGTAGAGGATCGCCGCCAGATCATCCGGCCCGCGCGCGATCGGCGCCGCCGGTGTCCGACCGGCCGCGGCTTCGATCAGGCTACCTCCCCCGTCCGCGCCGAGCGTCAGCACTGCCGGAACGCCGGCCGCCGTGATCGCCGGCGCCAGCGCGGCTTGGCGCGCCGGATCGACCACCGCCACCCTCGGTGCCGCGTCGCCCAGGAAGAAGGCCATCTCGTCGGACGTATAGGCGGTGTTGAGCGGCAGGAACGCGCCGCCGGCCATAACGGTCGCGAGATAGAGCGCGATCGCCTCCACACTCTTATCCGTCTGCGCGGCGACCCGGTCCCCGGGCATCAGCCCGGCGTCCAGCAGCACCGCGGCTATGCGCCCTGCGAGATCGACGATGTCGCCATAGGTGTCCGCGGTGCCGTCCGGGCGGCGCGCGAAGACCGACGCGTGCCGCTCGCCGGCGGCGACCTTCAGCGTGTCCAACAGGTGATTGGTCATGGGTAGCGGATCGGGACGACGGGGATGGGGCGGCCGCAGGATCGCTTGAATGCGGATCGCGGCCCGGGGGGGCTAGCGAGTGCGCAGCAGGCGGCGCACGGCGCTGGAGTGCTTGACCTGGCCGCTCTGCACGAAGGCTTCGTGGTTGCGCTCGATCTCGCCGAGATCGTAGCGGTAGTTGACCATGATGCCGTAGGCGCTGCGGCGGGCCCGCATGCCGGGATCGGCGCGGGCATGGACGGCCTCCAGCCGCGCGCCGTTGGACAGGTGAAAGCGCGCCACCGGGTCGGCCGGCCCGCCGCGCCGGTCGCGCGCCTCCACCAGGTAGCGTGCCGCGACCGAAGCCAGGAAATCGTCCGCGCCATCCAGCGGAGCGTCGTCGTCCTCCCCCTCAAAGGCGGCGAGCCGCGCGCGGTCGTCCGCCGTCAGCATCTCGCCCTCGCCGAGCTGCGTCTGTACCCAGGACCGCAACCCCGGCACCGGCGACAGCGTGACGAAGGTTTTGAGCATATCGAAGTCCTGGCGCAGCTCCTCCACCACCTGCTTGATCAGGAAATGGCCGAAGGAGACGCCGCGCAGGCCCTTCTGGCAGTTGGAGATGGAGTAGAAGACCGCCGTCGTCACCCGGTCGCGCGCCAGCGGCTCGCGCTCCTTCGCCAGGATCGGCCCGATCGCCGACGGGATGTCGCGCAACAGCGCCACCTCCACGAAGATCAACGGATCGTCGCGCATCGCCGGATGGAAGAAGGCGTAGAGCCGGCGGTCGGGCGCGGCGACCCGGCGGCGCAGATCCTCCCAGTCATGGATGGCGTGCACCGCCTCGTAGGCGATGATCTTCTCCAGCACCACGGCGGGCGTGTGCCAGTCGATCCGGTCGAGCGCCAGGAAGCCGCGGTTGAACCAGCCGCTCAATAGCCGGCGGAAGTCGCGGTCCAACCCCGCTAGCTCCGGCGTCATCGGCTGGACCTCGATCAGGTCGGCGCGCATGCGCACCAGGTCGCGGGTGCCCTGCGGCGCCCGGTTCAGCCGGCGCAGCAGCTCGTCCGTGCGCGGCTCCGCGGCGTCGTGCAGGTCGCGTGCCGTAGCAGGGCCGGGATCGGCCTCGAACTGCTCGATCCCGCGGATCACCCGGTCGAGATCGGGGCCGATCTGCACCGCCAGGCTGGACAGGAAGGCCGCCTTGGAGCGCGGATCGAGGGAATGGTAGCGGTCCAGCAGGTTGCGCGCCCGCGCCACGCCGGACGCCTCGCCTTCGTTGGACAACAGCGCGCGCGCCTGCGCCAACAGATCCGCGCCGGGGTCGCCGGGACCGATCAGCGTGCGGCCGCGTTCGGTGATCCGGCCCAGGAGATCGTTCAGCACATTCATCGGCTCGGCCCCATCACCGCGTCGGGGAGCCAGGTTGCAATCCCCGGAAACACGCACAGCAGCAGGATCGCCAGCACCATACACGCGACGAACGGCAGGGAGCCGACCAGAATGGTCCGCAACGAAATGTCCGGCGCGATGCCGTTGATCACATAAAGATTGAGACCGACCGGCGGGGTAATCAACCCAATCTCCATATTGATCGTCAGCACCACCGCAAACCAATAGGGATCGAACCCGGCCGAGGTGACGATCGGCAGCAGAATGGGCGCCGACATCAAGATGACCGCCACCGGCGGCAGGAAGAACCCGGCGACCAGCAGGAAGAGGTTGATCGCCCCCATCAGAACCCAGCGGTTGACCTCCAGCGTGCCGATCCAGGCGGCGATCGACTGGGTGACGAACAGGCTGGACATCATGAAGGCGAACACGCCGGCCGCGCCGATGATGAACAGGATCATCACGCTCTCGCGCGTGCTGTCGCGCAGCACGACCCACAGCGCCCCCGGGTTCCACAGCCGGTACAGGACGATCGCCACGCCCATGCACAGAAGCGCGCCGACCGCCGCCGTCTCCGACGGTGTCGCCACCCCGCCATAGAGCGCGTAGAGCACGCCCGCGATGATCACCAGGAACGGCAGCACCCGCGGCAGGATCGCCAGCTTCTCCGCCAGCGAATAGCGCACCCGGCCGAACGCCACGGTGCCCTCGCGCCAGGTGTGGAACAGCGACCACGCCATGAACAGGCCGACCAGCAGCAGGCCCGGCAGCACGCCGGCCAGGAACAGCCGGCCGATCGAGGTCTCCGTGGCGATGCCGTAGACGATCATGGTGACCGAGGGCGGGATCAGGATGCCCAGCGTGCCGCCCGCGGCGATCGACCCGGCGGCGACGCCGTCGGGATAGCCGCGCCGCCGCATCTCCGGGATGCCCATCTTGCCGATCGCCGCACAGGTCGCGGGCGACGAGCCGCTCATCGCCGCGAACAGCGCGCACGCGCCGAGGTTTGAGATCACCAGCCCACCCGGCACCCGGGTCAGCCAGCGCTCCAGCGCCTCATAGAGATCCGCCCCGGCGCGGGTGGAGGAGATCGCCGCCCCCATGATGATGAACATCGGGATCGACAGCAGCGCGAAATTGTTCAGCTTGGCGAAGAAGATCTCCGGCAGCAGCTCCAGCGTCCGCGCCCCTTCGAAGACCAGCAGGAAGCCGGTCGACACGACGATCAGGCCGACCGCCACCTGGATGCCGGAGAACAGGACGGCGACGGTGGCGAGCGCGATCAGGAGACCGATGACCAGCGGATCCACGGGCGGTCAGTCCTCCGGCGGGGTCGGCGGCGGCTCGGCGAAACCGGCGATCTCGGCCAGCGTGTCGGCCGCCAGTTGCAGGGCGAACAAGGCAAAGCCCAGCGGCACCGCCAGATAGGGCACCCACAGCTTGACGCCCCATACGGTGTCGGACCGCCACCCGCGCTCCGCCGCCAGGTGCCACATCTCGTAGCCGTGCACGGTCATCAGCACGGCGATCGCCAGGGCGACGGCCAGCACCACCGCCACCATGGCGCGGCGCGCGCCCGGCGGCAGGACATGCTGCAGCAGGTCGACATTGACGTGCCCGCGCAGCTTCTGGACGTAGCCGAGGCCGAGCAGCGTCGCCCCGATCATCAGATAGACGACCGCCTCGCTCTGCCAGATGGTCGAGGCGTTGAGCACGAAGCGCACCCAGATCATCTGGCAGGTGATGGCGACGGCGGCGACGACCATGGCGGCCGCCAGGACCCCGAAGGCGGTGGTGACCCGGCCGACCACGCGGCAGAAGCCGGCGATCCACGGGTGCGGCCCGGATCGGGGCGAAACCTCGGTCATCTGGGCTGAGCGCGTGTCAGGGGTCGCGGGACCGGCGGGCGGACCGGCCGGGCAAGCGCCCGAACCGGCCCGCCCCGCCGGGGTTTCTCGCCTACTCGACCTCCAAAGCCAGGTCGAGCAGCCGCTGGCCGTCCGGCGCGTCGGCAACGAAGTCGGCGTAGGACGACTCCATGGCGATCGCCCGCCAGGCCTGGAAATCCTCTTCCGTCATCGCGGCGATCTCCACGCCGTTCTCCTCGAAAGCTTGCGCAGAGGCCGCGTCGGCCGCCTTCGCCTCCTCCAGATAGAAGGCCTCCGCCGCGGCGGCACCCTCCAGAAGGGCGGCCTGCTGGTCCTCGCTGAGGCCGTCGAAGGTCGACTTGTTCATCAGCAGCGGCTGGTACATGAACCACAGCGCGACGTCGCCGGCCGGCGTGTAGCAGCCAAGCTGCTCGTAGAGCCGGTAGGACACGAAGCTGGACGACGAGGTGTTGGCCGCGTCGACGACGCCGGTCTGCAGGGCGTTGTACAGCTCCGACGACGGCATGGAGGTGATCGAGGCGCCGGCCGCCGCCAGCATCTGCTCGAACGCCGCGCCGGCGGCGCGCATCTGCAGGCCCGCGACATCGTCGGGGTTGGTGATGCAGCCCTCGGTGCTGCCGAAGCCGCCGGCCAGATAGCCGTGCACCAGCACCATAACGTCGTCCTCGGCCAGGATCGCTTCGATCTCGTCCATGAACGGGCTGTCGTTGAGGCGGGCGGCGTGGTCGTGGTTGCGCACCAGGCCCGGCATCAGGGTCAGATTGTAGGCCGGGCGCTGACCGGCGGCGTAGGCCAACGGCAACACCGTCATCTCAAGCTGGCCGCGGCTCAACGGCGTGTACTGCTCGCGCGGTGCGAACAGCGAGCGCGACGGAAAGATCTGGATTTCCAGGCCGACATCGGCGGCGGTGACATGGTCGGCGACCATCTGGGCCACCTCATGGCGCACGTCGCCGGTCGACCATTGATGCGACAGGCGCAGGGTCTCCGCGCCGGCGGTCGCACCGCCGGCCAGGACGAGGGCCGCCGCCAGGGCGGAAGCGGGACCGAACTTCATGGTTGTTTCTCCCTTATTGACAGCGCTTTGCGCCTGTTTTCTGAGGCGATTTGGCAGCAGATCCGCCGCATACCGGCGACCCCTACGCTTCGCATGGTAAGGGACTTGGCAGGGCTGTCAAGGAATTGTATACAAACTTCGCCGGCTCGTGTGCAGGGTCGGCGGACAGGACCCATGCCGACACTCAAACCACCCAGCAAACGCGCGCCGCCGCTGATCGATGCGCTGGAGGACGAGATCCTCGCCGGGGCGCTGAAGCCCGGCACCCGCCTGGACGAGGTGTCGCTGGCCGCGCGCTTCGGCGTCTCGCGCACGCCGATCCGCGAGGCGTTGCAGCATCTGGCGCATCAGGGCTTGGTGGAGCTGCGTCCGCATCGCGGCGCCTTCGTGGCCGAGCTGGGTCCGCAGCGGCTGGTGGAGATGTTCGAAGTGATGGCCGAGCTGGAGGCGCTGTGCGCCCGGCTCGCCGCACGCCGGCACACCGCCGACGACCTGACGCGGCTGCGCGCGACGCTGGCGGCGTGCGCCGACGCGCTGCAGGCCGGCGAGACCGATCGGTACTACTACGAGAACGAGGCGTTCCACGCCGCGATCTACGCGGCCAGCCACAATGCCTTCCTGCGCGACCAGGCGACGGCCCTGGCCCGGCGGCTAAAACCCTACCGGCGGCTGCAGTTGCGCATCGCCCAGCGGATGCGCGACAGCTTCGACGAGCACGAGGACATCGTCGCGGCGATCGCCGCCCGGTCGCCGGACCACGCGGCCCAGGCGATGCGCGCCCACATCACCATCCAGGGCACCCGCTTCCAGGACCTCTTGGCCTTGTCCTCGACGCTTGCCGGCGAGTAGGCCCGACCCCGGTTACGATCCGGGGGCGTGGAGATGGCGGCGGAAGGCGCGCTCCAGGTGCTCGGCGGTGTTGCGGCCGACCAGGGTATCGCGGTGCTCGCCGTCGCCGTCGAACAGCAGCAGCGTGACATGTCCGACGCCATGGGTTGCCGCGAACCGCCGGCCTTCGTCGCTGCGGATATTGGCGATCAGGTATTGCAACTCGCTGCCGTCGAAGGCCGCCAGGGCATCGCGCGTCTCGCGCTGAAGCGCCCGGCATTGCGGGCATTGCGGGTCGTGAATCTGGACCACGGCCGGAATGCCGTTGCCGATCTGGGACAGATCCTCTTCCCGCAGACCGGCGCGCACCTCCGCAACCAAGTACCAGCCGCCGACACCGACAGCCGCTACGGCCGCCGCACCGCCGACCGCCCGCTTCAGGAAGCCGCGTCGGGACGATGTCGCAGCCGCTCCCCCGCCGTTCGGCTGTCGCTGCGCGGCGGCGGGGCGTGCGCCCTGTCCCTGGCGACCACCGGCTTTCCGCTTCTGTCGCTTCATCGCGCTCCACCCCCCGGTTCCGGTCGGCGGCGCCCACCCGGGCCCCTTCGCCAGACTGGCCGAAGCGAACGCGATCGTTCCATTCAAGAGTTCGTGTGCTGGTTTCGCCCTCCGACGACCGCAAGCGCGACAGGCGCGCTCAGAACCGGTTGTCGCCGTCCAATAGGCCGCCCAACCCGCCAAGGATCGAGCCCTCGCCGCGGCCGCGCGAGGTCGGCGCGGCGGTCGCCAGGATCCGCCCGGCCAGGCGGCTGAACGGCAGCGACTGCAACCACACCTTGCCGGGACCGGTCAGCGTCGCCAGGAACAGGCCCTCGCCGCCGAAGATCATCGAGGTCACGCCCTTCTGCATGACGATGTCCATCTCCACCGACGGCTCGTAGGCCGCCACGCAGCCGGTATCGACGCGCATCGTCTCGCCCGGCGCCAGCGTGTGTTCCAGGATCGAGCCGCCGACATGCAGGAAGGCCCAGCCGTCGCCGCTCAGCCGCTGCATGATGAAGCCCTCGCCACCGAACAGGCCGGTCAGGATCTTGCGCTGGAAGTGCAGCCCGATTTCGACGCCCTTGGCGGCGGCGAGGAAGCTGTCCTTCTGGCAGATCATCCGCCCGCCGACGGTGGCGAGGTTGACGGGGATGATGGTGCCGGGGAACGGCGCGCCGAAATAGACGCGGGCCTTGCCGCGGCCTTCATGGGTGAAGATGGTCGCGAACAGGCTCTCGCCGGTCAGGACGCGTTTGCCCGCCCCCAGCAGCTTGCTCATGAAGCCGCGGTCCTGATTGGTGCCGTCGCCGAACACCGTGGTCATGACGATGCCGTCGCTCATCGCCATCATCGCGCCGGCTTCGGCGATGGCGCTTTCGCCGGGGTCCAGCTCGATCTCCAGGAACTGCGTCTCGTGGCCGTGGATGCGGAAGTCGATCCCCTCGGTCACACCGGCGGCACCGAACCCGCCGGAGGCCGCCAGGCTGCTGCTGGTCGTTGCGGGGGGTGCGGCCGCTGGCGGCGCGGCGGGCTTGGTCGCGTCGACCCGCGGCGCGGCGGCGGGAATCGGCGGCGGCGCGGCGCCGCCGGGCAGGTCGCCAGGCTTGGGCTGCATCTCCGGCGGCGGCGGGAACGGCGTGACCCCGTCCTTCTTCATGCGCCGGATGTCCGGCACCTCATGCGCCGGCTGCCAGTCGGGCCAGCCGGCCCGAAAGGCCCAGCAGCCGGGGTTCTCGCGCACGATCACCTTGGCCGCCTCGGCGTCGCTCGGCCCGTAGACCGAGCCGCCGGCGGCCACCCACCATGCCGTCATGATCCCACCCCTCAAGGTCGCGTTGATGTCCGGCGGTCGCCGCAACGGTTAAGAGGCTATATCTCGGCCCGCCGGCTGGGCAAGACGGCGCGCGAGGGGTTCGTCGTCCCTCGCCGTCATAGGTTCAGAATACCGAAGCCGAGCAGGCCGATCAGGATCAGATAGCCGGCGACGATGTAGTTCAGCAGCCGCGGCACCGCCAGGATGGCGACGCCGGCGACCAGGGCGAGCAGCGGTTCCAGGCTGTCGATGGTGATGGTCATGTCGGACTCTCTCACAAGGCGGAAGGGGCGATGGCCATAGCACGGCTTGGCGGTCCGTCTTCAAGCCCCCCTCGCCAAGCGCGGGAGACGGCCGGGCGATGCGCCGCGATGTCGCGAGCCGGCGTCCTTCGGTCACCTTGCCCGACCCGCCGCGGCGCGCTCTAAGGGGGCGCGCGCCCGGAAACGATGGACGGGACCCCCAAATCCATGACCCGCCTGATCACCCGGCGGCACCCGGCGGCGCTGGCGCGCCGGGCCGTCGCCGGCCTCGCCCTACTGCTGGCCGGTGGTTGCGCCCTGCTGACGCCGCCGCCGGACCCGGTCGGCCTGGACGACCGGCTGGCCGCCTTCCCCACCCAGAACCTGCCGCTGGACGGCCCGGTGACCGTGCGCTGGAACGGGTTCCAGGTGCCGTATATCGAGGCGGAGAGCGACGCCGACGCCGCCTTCGTCCTGGGCATGGTGCACGCGCATCTGCGGCTGGGGCAGATGGAAGTCGCCAAGCGCGTCGCCGCCGGGCGCCTGGCGGAGATGGGCGGACCGCTGCTCAGCGACATCGACGTGGCGTTGCGCACCCTGGGCTTCGGCCGGGCCGCAGAGGCGACGCTGGCGGCGATGCCCGCCGACAGCCGGTTGTGGCTCGACCGCTTCGTCGACGGGGTCAACGCCTACAAGGCCAGCCTGCCGGCCGACCGGCTGCCCCACGAGTTCCGGGTCCTCGACCTCGACCCGGCGGAGCCGTGGCGGGCGGAAGACTCCATCGCCGTCGGCCGCCTCGCCGGGGTCGACATCAACTGGCTCGCCTGGTTCGCGCTGCTGCCCTATGCGGACGAGCCGGATTTCCAGGCGCTCTATGCCGCGGCGCGCCGGTTGGGCCGGGACGGGGCGGCCAGCTTCGCCGCCGCCGATCTGGTGGCCGAGGCAGCACCGGCGGACGGCGCGGCGAGCCCCCTGGCGCGGGCCGCCCGGCTCGCCGTGTTGCTCGGCCGCACCGGCTCCAACAGCTTCGCCGTCGCGCCGGACCGTTCCACCACCGGTGCCGCCCTAATCGCCAACGATCCCCATCTCGGCTTCAACCTGCCGAATATCTGGTTCATCGCCGGTCTGCGCTCGCCGTCCTACCAGGTGGTCGGCATGGCGACCCCGGGCGTGCCGGTCTTCGGCTTCGGGCGCACGCCGACGCTGGCGTGGGGCGGCACCAATCTGCGCTCGCTGAACAGCGATCTGGTGGATGTCAGCGACCTGCCCGCCGACCGCTTCCGCACCGAGACGGCGGAACTCGGCGTCCGGTTCTGGCACGACGAGACGATCGATATCCGGGTCAGCCCCTATGGGCCGGTGATCACCGATGCCGAAACCGTCCCGTCGATCAACGGGCGCGACGTCGCGCTGCGCTGGATCGGCCACCAGCCGAGCGACGAGATCAGCGCGCTCCTGGCCGCTGCCCGCGCCGATACCGTGCCGGCGTTCCGCGACGCCATGGCCGGCTTCGGCGTGCCGGCGCAGAACTTCATCGTCGCCGACACGGCCGGCAATATCGGCCATGTCGTGGCCACCCGCCTGCCCCGCCGGTCGGCGGACGAGCTGGACCGCCTGCTGACCACGCCGGACCGCGCCGACGAGACCTGGGCCGACCTGGCCGACGCGGGCGATCTGCCCTTCGTGCTGAACCCGGCCGCCGGCTATGTCGCCTCCGCCAACAACCGGCCGGGGCCGAGCACCGTGCCCATCGGCACCTATTTCCCGACCGATGAGCGGATCCGCCGACTGGCCCATCTGCTGGGCGGATCGGCGCCTGTCGGCCTCGACGACCTGGCAGCCTGGCAGCAGGACGTCTATTCGCCGCTGGGGGTGGAACTGCGCGATGCCGTGCTCGCCCGGCTGGACCGCACGCCGGCCGCCGCCGACACGCCCGACCGGCGCCGCGCCCGGGTCGTCCTGTCGGCCTGGGACGGGCGGTACGAGGCAAGCTCGCGCGAGGCGCTGGCCTTCGAGCACTTCCTGGTCGCCTATACCGAGACGCTGGCCGAGGGGCTGGGCCGGCAACGCGACTTCACGGTGTTCGGCGATCTCGGCTTCTCCCGCACGATCACGCTGCGCCTGACCCCGACGGCAGAGGAGATGGCCTGGCGCCGCGCGGTGCGCGCCGGGCTGGATGCCGCCGTGGCCGCCCATGACGGGGGCGGCGTGTGGGGCGACATTCACCGGCTGACGCTGCAGCACTTCGTGCTCGGCCGGGTGCCGGTGCTGGGGGAGCGCTACCGGGTCGTCGACATCCCGATCGATGGGTCGCGCCAGACCCTCTACAAGACCAGCCACGACCTGACGACGGAGCGGCACAGCGCGCCGTTCGGCTCGCAGTCGCGCCATCTGTCCGATCTCGGCGATCCGGACGCCAACTACTTCGTGCTGCTGGGCGGCCAGGACGGCTGGCTGAACAGCGACAACTTCACAGACCAGCTCGCGCTGTGGCTGGACGGCGACTTCGTGCAGATGCCGCTGACCCCGGCGGCGGTTGCCGTGGCGTTTCCGCGGGTGATGACGCTGCAGCCGCGCTAGGGTCGGGTCGACACCTGTCGACCGGAGTCCCCGACCCATGCACGTGATCTTCTCCGACGCCCAGCGGGCGCACCATCCCCGCCACTTCCTGGCGGCCGGCGTGGTGCGCGACTGTCCGGAGGTGCCGGCGCGCATCGACCATCTGCTGGCCGGTGTCGCCGCGCTCGGCCTGCCCATCACCGCGCCGCCCGATCTCGGTACTGCGCCGGCCGCCGCCGTGCACACCCGCGCCTATCTCGACTTTCTGGCCGGCATTCACGCGCGCTGGCAGGCGGTGCCCGGCGCTGGGGCGGAGGTCATCCCCAACGTCCACCCGCGCAGCCGCGCCGACGGCTATCCGGCCACGGCGGTCGGCCAGGCCGGTTGGCATCAGGCCGACACGGCGTGTCCGATCGGGCCGGAGACCTGGGCCGCCGCCCTGGCCAGCAGCCATGCGGCGGCCCATGCCGCCGACCGCGTGGCCGCCGGTGACGGCCCCGCTTATGCCTTGTGCCGGCCACCGGGCCACCACGCCTTCGCCGACCAAGCCGGCGGGTTCTGCTATCTCAACAACACCGCCATCGCGGCGGAACGGCTGCGCCGCCAGGTCGCGCGCGTCGCGGTGCTCGACATCGATCTGCACCACGGCAACGGGACCCAGGGCATCTTCTTTGCTCGCGGGGACGTGCTGACCGCATCGATCCACGCCGACCCGGCCGGGTTCTACCCTTACTACTGGGGCCATGCCGGCGAGCAGGGCGAGGGCGGCGGGGCCGGCGCCAACCTGAACCTGCCGCTGGCGCTGGGCACCGGCGACGACGGGGTCGCCGCGGCGCTGGAAACCGCGTGTGCCCGGATCGCGGCCTTCGAGGCGCAAGCGCTGGTGGTCGCACTCGGCCTCGACGCCTATGCCGGCGACCCGCTGGCCGGCCTCGCCGTCTCCACCCCCGGCTTCGCCCGGCTGGGCCACCGCATCGCCGCGATCGGCCTGCCCACGGTGCTGGTCCAGGAAGGCGGCTACCCGAGCCCGGCGCTGGGCGACAATCTGGCGGCCTTCCTCGGCGGGTTCCTCGCCGGCACGGATGGTGCGGAGCGTTGACAGCCGCCGTCGGCGGATCGACCATCGGTATTTGATCAATCGATTTACCTGGTCATCCGCCCCATGATCCTCGCCCCCCGGCACGACCCCGCCCACTACGACCAGATCCGCGACACGGTCCGCCGGTTCGCCGAGGCGGAGATCCGCCCGGCCGCCGCCGATCTCGACCGGGAGGAGCGGTTTCCTGGCGCGATCTACCGGCGGATGGCCGCGCTCGGCCTGTTCGGCCTGACCGTGCCGGCCGAGCATGGCGGCGCCGGGCTCGACACGCTGAGCTATGCCGTGGCGATGGAAGAGCTGTCGCGCGGCTATGCCAGCATCGCCGACCAGTGCGGCTTGGTGGAGCTGGTGGCGACGCTGCTGGCCGCACATGGCACGCCCGATCAGCGCGCCCGCCACCTGCCCGGCATCCTGGCGGCGGAAACGGTCGTCGCCTACGCCATCACCGAGGCCGAGGCCGGGTCCGACGTCGCCGGGCTGAAGACGACCGCGGTCGCCGACGGCGACGGCTGGCGCCTCACCGGGGAGAAGCTGTGGATCCACAACGCCCCGGTCGCCGACCTGGCGCTGGTGCTCGCCCGCACCGATCCGTCGGCCGGCCATCGCGGCATGAGCATCTTCATCGTCGACCTGGCGGCGGCGGGTGTGACCCGAGGCCGCAAGGAGGCCAAAATGGGCCAACGCGCCAGCCAGGTCGGCGCGCTAGCGTTCGACGGCGTGCGGCTGGGTCCCGAGGCACGGCTCGGCGCGCCCGGCCGCGGCTTCCATATGATGATGAGCGTCCTGGAGAAGGGGCGCGTCGGCATCGCCGCGCTTGCCGTCGGCATCGCCCAGGCGGGGCTGGAGGCCGCACTGGCCTACGCCCGCGACCGGCGCCAGTTCGCGCGGCCGATCCTCGACAACCAGGGCCTGCAATGGATGCTGGCGGATATGGCGACGGCCATCGCCGGTGCCCGCGCGCTCGCCCGCGACGCCGCATTGCGCCTCGACCACGGCCAGCCGGCCAATGCCGCCGCCGCCATGGCCAAGCTGACCGCCGGCGACATGGCCGTCGCCCAGACCGCCAACGCGGTCCAAGTCTTCGGCGGGCTCGGCTACATCCGCGGCGTGGAGGTCGAGCGGCTCTACCGCGACGCCAAGATCTGCCAGATCTACGAGGGCACCCAGCAGATCCAGCGCCTGGTGATCGCCCGAACCCTGATCGACCACGGCGCCGATCTGTAGCCCGCCCTTGGCATCGCCGCGCGCGCTTGGCATAGGATAGCGGGTATGCGCCAGGCGCAAGGCCGGGCCCAACAGGGAGACGACAACACGATGACCCGCTTCGCCGTCGCGCTGGCCGCGACCGCCCTCGCCGCCGGACCGGCCTTCGCCCCCGGCCTCGCCACGGCCCAGGACGGCGATTTCGTGCCGGCCGTCGTGTTTGACATGGGCGGCAAGTTCGACCGCTCCTTCAACGAAGGCATCTACAACGGGGTGGAGCGGTTCGCCGAAGAGGCCGGGGTCTCCTATCTGGAATTCGAGGTGACCAACGAGGCCCAGCGCGAACAGGGGCTGCGCCGCATGGCGCGCAGCGGCGCCTCGGCGATCTTGGCGGCCGGCTTCGCCCAGGCCGACTCCGTGGAGGTGGTGGCCGCGGAGTTCCCCGAGGTGAAGTTCACCATCATCGATGCCGTCATCGACCTGCCGAACGTGCAGTCGGTGATCTTCCGGGAGCAGGAAGGCTCCTTCCTGGTCGGCATGCTGGCGGCGATGGCGACCGAAACCGGCGTCGTCGGCTTCGTCGGCGGCATGGACATCCCGCTGATCCGCGCCTTCGCCTGCGGCTACGCCCAGGGCGTGCACTATGTCGACCCGACGCTTGAGGTCCTGGAGAACATGACCGGCACCACGCCGGCGGCCTGGAACGACCCGACCCGCGGCGGCGAGCTGGCGCGCAGCCAGTTCGACCGCGGCGCCGATGTCGTGTTCGCGGCGGCCGGCGGCACCGGGATCGGCGTCTACCAGGCGGCGGCGGACTCCGGCAACCTGGCGATCGGCGTCGACAGCAACCAGAACCACCTGCAGCCCGGCACCATGCTGACCTCGATGATCAAGCGGGTGGACGTCGCCGCGCACAACGCCTTCGCCGCCGTACAGGACGGCACGTGGGAGCCCGGCCTGCTGGATCTCGGCTTGGCGGAAGACGGTGTCGGCTGGGCGCTCGACGAGCACAACACCGATCTGGTCAGCCAGGAGATGCGCGACGCCGTGGAGGCGGCCCGCGACGCCATCGTCGCCGGCGAGGTGACGGTGATCGACTACCGCACGGACAATAGCTGCGACTACGAAGGCTGACGCGGCATTCATCGCCGCCGCCCGCTAAAGCCCTCCCCCTCGATGGGGGAGGGTTGGGTGGGGGTGCTGCTTGTCGGTGGAAAAGCCGGATGAAGAAACACCCCCTCAGCAGTGCCATCGGATGGGCACGGACGTTGCGGCGCAAGAGAGCCGTCTCGAAGGCGCCGACGCCGGGCGGTGCCATCACCCCCACCCTAGCCCTCCCCCATCGAGGGGGAGGGAAGGTTTGAATGTCGATCGACGCTGAGCCCGTGCCCGGCACGGCGGCCGGCGGCACCGGCGGGGCCAGCGCCCCGCCGGCGATCGCGCTGATCGGCATCGACAAGCGGTTCGGCACGGTGCACGCCAACCGCGACGTCTCGGTCGACATCGCCCGCGGCACGGTCCATGGCATCGTCGGCGAGAACGGCGCCGGCAAGTCGACCCTGATGAGCATCCTCTACGGCTTCTACCAGGCCGATCGGGGCGAGATCCGGGTCAACGGCCAGCCCTGCCGGATCGGCCGGCCGGAGGATGCGCTGGCCGCCGGCATCGGCATGGTCCACCAGCACTTCATGCTGGTCGACCCGTTCACCGTGCTGGAGAACGTGCTCTTGGGCCGCGAGGGCGGCGCCCGGCTGTCCGGCGGCCTGGCGGACGCCCGCGCGACGCTGGAGCGCCTGGCGCGCGAACATGCGCTGGAGGTCGATCTCGACACGCCCGTCGGCGCCCTGCCGGTCGGCCTGCAGCAGCGCGTGGAGATCCTGAAGGCGCTCTATCGCGGCGCGGAGATCCTGATCCTCGATGAGCCGACCGGCGTGCTGACGCCGCAGGAGGCCGACCACCTGTTCCACATCCTGCGCTCGCTGCGCGACCAGGGCCGCACCATCGTCCTGATCACCCACAAGCTGCGCGAGATCATGGCGATCACCGATGCGGTCACGGTGATGCGCCGAGGCGCGGTGGTGGCCACGGTCCCGACTGCCGAGACCGACCGCGACGCCCTGGCGGAGCTGATGGTCGGGCGCAAGGTACTGCTGCGGGTCGACAAGACACCGGCCAAGCCGGGGCCCGTCCTGCTCGACGTCGCCGGGCTCAGCGTCGCCGACGGCCGTGGTGCGGCGCGGGTGAAGGAGGTCAGCTTCCAGGTGCGGCGCGGCGAGATCCTCGCCATCGCCGGTGTGTCCGGCAACGGCCAGTCGGAGCTTATGGCAGCCATCGCCGGCATCCGCCACCCCACGGCCGGCCGGCTCGCCATCGCCGGACGGCCGATCGCCCGCACCGCGGACGCCCACGACACACGCCGCCTCGGCATCGCCCATGTGCCGGAGGACCGCCAGCGCGAAGGCTTGGTGACCAGCTTCGAAGCCAATGAGTGCGCCATCCTCGGCTATCACGACGACCCGGCCTATAACGGCCCGGTCTTGATGCACCACCGGGCGATCGTCGCCGACTGCGTGGCCAAGATGCAGGACTACGACGTGCGCCCCTGCAACGCCCATCTGCCCGGCGGCAACTTCTCCGGCGGCAATCAGCAGAAGCTGATCGTGGCCCGGGAGATCGAGCGCGATCCCGACCTGCTGATCGTCGGCCAGCCCACCCGCGGCGTCGATATCGGCGCCATCGAGTTCATCCACCAGCGGCTGATCGCGCTGCGCGACCGCGGCAAGGCGATCTTGCTGGTCTCCGTCGAACTGGACGAGGTGATGAGCCTGGCCGACCGCATCCTGGTGATGTTCGACGGCCGTATCGTCGGCGAGATCGCCGCGGCCGACGCCGATGAACGCACGCTGGGGCTGATGATGGCCGGCATCGCGCCGGAGGCGCCGCCCCCCGGGCGGCCGCCCGCGCCCCTCGCCAAATCCGCATGAACCGCGATCTGCCGCGCTGGGCCGATTGGGGCCTGATCCCGGCGCTCAATTTGGCGCTGGCCTTCGCCGTGTCCGGCCTGGTCATGCTGGCCGTCGGCGAGAGCCCGTTGGAGGCGGTCTACTGGATCTGGGTCGGCGCCGTCGGCGACGGATCGGCGATCTATCCGCACGGCGAGTCGATCGGCCAGACCCTCTACTTCACCACCTATTTCATCTTCACCGGTCTCGCGGTGGCGGTCGCCTTCCATTGCGGGCTGTTCAATATCGGCGGCGAGGGTCAGGCCTATATCGGCGGGCTCGGCGTCGGGCTGGTCTGCCTCTATCTCGACTTCCTGCCCTTCATCCTGATCCTGCCGGCGGCCATCCTGGCGGGCGCCCTGTTCGGCGGCGCCTGGGCCTTCGTGCCGGGCTATCTGCAGGCAAAGCGGGGCAGCCACATCGTTATCACGACGATCATGTTCAACTTCATCGCCTCGTCGCTGATGATCTATCTGCTGGTCAACGTGCTGATCGAGCCGGGCCAGCAATCGCCGGCCAGCCGCGCCTTCGCCGAGCATGCGCGGATGCCGACGATCCAGGACGCCTTCGGCTGGACGGGCATCGATCTCGGCCTGTCGGACCTGAACCTGTCCTTCCTGTGGGCGATCGCGGCCTGCGTCTTCGTCTGGGTGTTCATCTGGCACACCCGCTGGGGCTACGAGATCCGCACCGTCGGCCAGAACGAGCGGGCCGCGGTCTATGCCGGCATCTCGCCGGCGCGCAACATCATCCTGGCGATGGTGGTGTCGGGCGCACTGGCCGGCTTCGTCGGCCTCAACGCGGTGATGGGCGACCACCACCGCCTGCTGCGCGACTTCGTGCTGGGCTACGGCTTCGCCGGCATCGCGGTGTCGCTGATGGGGCGCAACCACCCGGTGGGCGTGGTGCTGGCCGCCTTGCTGTTCGGTGCGCTCTACCAGGGCGGCTTCGTGCTGGATGTGGAGATGGACAACGTCACCCGCGAGCTGGTGGTCGTGGTGCAAGGCCTGGTGATCCTGTTCGCCGGGGCGTTGGAGCACATGTTTCGGCCGACCATCGCGCGCTGGTTCGCCCGACCGGCCGCGGCGGCCGTCCCATGACCCGGCGGCCGCCCGGCGGGAGGGCTTGAGATGGATCTCTTCCTCAGCCTCATCCAGCTTCTCGACAGCTCGCTCAGACTGGCGACGCCCTTGGTGTTGGCCGCGTTGGCCGGCCTCTATTGCGAGCGCGCCGGCATCGTCGATATCGGCCTGGAAGGCAAGATGCTGGGGGCGGCCTTCGCCGCAGCGACCACCGCCTACCTCACCGGTTCGGTTTGGGCGGGGCTGGTCGCCGGCATCGCCGCCTCGGTGGTGCTGGCGCTGCTGCACGGCTTCGCCTGCATCACCCATCGCGGCAACCAGGTGGTCTCCGGCGTCGCCATCAACACGCTGGTGATGGGGCTGACGCCGGTGCTCGGCCATGCCTGGTTCCGCGAGGGCGGGCAGACGCCGGCATTGTCCAACGGTACCCCCTTCGCCGGCGTGCAGTTGCCCTATGTCCCCGTCGACCGCGACGCGGCCATGGCGCTGATCGTCCAGCAAGACCCGGACTTGCGCACCCTGCGCCAACTGACCAACCGGCTGGAGGCGGGCGACGCCGATCTGGCGGCGCGCATCGATGCGCTGCTCGTCGCGCCGACCCCGGTCATAAGCTGGATCATGGCCGGGCTGCAGGGCTTCGCCAACGGCACCGTCGACTTCGTCACCGCCACCCGCTTCACCCCGATCGAGCTGCCGCTGGCGGAGACGCTGGCGCCGGTCCCCATCCTCGGGCCGGTCTATGGGGAGTTGATCAGCGGCCACAACATCCTGGTCTATGCGGCCGTGGCGCTGGTGCCGCTGACCGCCTGGGTGCTCTACCGGACGCGGTTCGGCCTGCGCCTGCGCGCGGTCGGCGAGAACCCGGCCGCCGTCGACACCGCCGGCATCTCGGTTGCCCGGATGCGCTATCAGGCGGTGATCGTCACCGGCATCCTGTGCGGCATCGCCGGGGCCTATCTCTCCACCGCGCACAATGCCGCCTTCGTACGCGACATGACCGCCGGCAAGGGGTATCTGGCCCTGGCGGCGCTGATCTTCGCGAAATGGCGTCCGGTGCCGGTGCTGCTGACCTGCCTGCTGTTCGGCTTCCTGGAGGCGATGGAAGCGCGCTTGCAAGGCGTGTCGGTCCCGCTGATCGGCGAGGTTCCGGTGCAGCTTATCCAGGCCATGCCGTATATCCTGACCGTCGTGCTGCTGGCCGGGTTCATCGGCCGAGCCGTCGCCCCGAAGGCGAGCGGCATCCCCTACGTCAAGGAACGCTGATGTCCGAACCCGCCGACTATGCAAGCGAGTTTCCGGTCGACGGCGATCCGGTGCTGGACCGCCTGCTCGACGCCGCCGTTGCCGTCCGGGCGCAGGCCTATGCGCCCTATTCCCGCTTCGCCGTCGGCGCGGCGCTGTTGACCAAAAACGGCCGCATCCATGTCGGCGCCAATGTCGAGAACGCGTCCTACCCGGTCGGGCAGTGCGCGGAGGCCAGCGCCATCGGCGCGATGATCGCCGCCGGCGACCGGCGCATCCTGGCGGTCGCGGTCAGCGGCGCGCCGCTCGATGCCGACCCCGCGGCCTTGCCGCCGATCTGCACGCCGTGCGGTGCCTGCCGCCAGCGGCTGAACGAGTTCTCCGACCCGCTGGTGCCGCTGGTCATCGGCGATGCCGGCGGCGTCCGCCTGGCGACGACCCTGGGCGTGCTGCTGCCGCATGCCTTCGGCCCCGACCATCTGGACGGATCGTGACGGCGCGCCATCCGGTGGACGAGGCCGCGGCGGCGATCGCGGCCGCCGCCCCGGGACCCGAGGCGCGGGTCGGCCTGGTGCTGGGCTCCGGCCTTGCCGCCGTGGCCGACGCCGTCACCCCGCGCGCGGCCTTGGATTATGCCGAGATCCCGGGCTTCCCGGCGGTCGCCGTCGACGGCCATGCCGGGCGTGTGGTGCTGGGCGATCTCGCGGGCGTGCCCGTCGCCGTGCTGCAGGGCCGGGTTCACGGCTATGAAGGCGACCCGGCGGGCATGGCGGTGCCGATCCGCACCTTGCGCCGCCTCGGCTGCCGCCAGGTGGTGCTGACCGCCGCGGTCGGCGGGCTGGATCCGGCGCTGGCGAACGGCACGCTGGTGCGCGTCGCCGACCATATCGCGTTGGCCGGCCCAAGCCCGCTGACCGGCGCCAACGACCCGGCGACCGGCCCGCGCTTCGTCGCCATGGCGCCGGCCTACGACCCCGCGCTCGCGCGGACGCTGGACGCCGCGGCGGTGGCGCTCGGCCAAGCGCTGCCGGCGGTGGTGCTGGCGCATATGCCGGGACCGCAGTTCGAGACGGTGGCGGAGGCGCGCGCGCTGCGCTGCCTGGGCGCCGACATCGTCGGCATGTCGATGGCGCCGGAATGCGTGCTGGCGCGCCATGCCGGCCTGGCGACCGCCGGACTCGCCGTCGTGGTGAACGGTCCGCCAGGCGGCGCGGAGGCGACCGCCGACGAAGGACCGCACGCCCAGACCCTGGCCGTCGCCGCCGCGGCGGCACCGCATCTGGCCGCCCTGCTGACCCGCGCCCTGCCCGGTTTTCCCGCGGCCGCGTCATGAGCGGCAGCGACCTGGCGCTGCCCGCCCCGCTGGCTGCCGCCGTGGCCCGCGCCCGGTCGGCGGCGGTAGCCAGCCCCGGGGCGGCCGCCCTGGCGCTGACGCTGATGGATCTGACCAATCTGGACGAGGCAGCCGAGGTCGGCGCCATAGACCGGCTGTGCGCTCAGGCGATGGACGGTCCCGTGGCGGCCGTGTGCGTCTACCCCCAATGGATCGCCCGGGCACGCGAGCGGCTGGCCGGCAGCGGCGTGCCGGCCGCCACGGTGGCGAACTTCCCGCAGGCCCGCGGCACGCCGGCGGCCGTCGCCGAGGAGATCGCGCAAGCCCGCGACGCCGGGGCCGACGAGATCGACCTGGTGATCCCCTACGCCGCCGTCCTGGCCGGCGACCTGGCGACGGCCGGCGAAGTCCTCGCCGCCGGCCGGCACGCGAGCGGCACCGCCCCGTTGAAGGTGATCATCGAGACAGGCGCGATGGACCGGGCGGCGCCGATCACCCAGGCCTGCCGGCTGGCCATCGACAACGGGGCCGACTTCCTGAAGACCAGCACCGGCAAGGGGCCGCCCGGCGCCAGCCTGGCCGCGGCCGCCCTGCTGCTGGAAGCCGCCGCAGGCGCCGGCCGGCCCGTCGGCGTCAAGGTCTCCGGCGGCATCCGCACCGTCGCCGAGGCGGCCGGCTATCTGGCGCTGGCGAACGACGGGACCTTCGCCGGCGCGGCGGACCCGGCCGAGTTCCGCCGATCGCCGGCCGGCCTGCGCATCGGCGCCAGCAGCCTGTTGGACGAGGTCCGGGCGCTGCTGGCCACGGCATCACCCGGCTGAGGCCCGCCTTGTTCCTTCCCCAGGAGACCATTCGGCGCAAGCGCGACGGGCTGGCCCTGTCCCGCGACGAGATCGGCGCCTTCGTGAGCGGCCTGGTCGACGGCAGTGTCGGCGACGCCCAGGCCGCCGCCTTCGCCATGGCCACGCTGCTGAAGGGCATGAGCCGTGACGAACGGGTCGCGCTGACCCAGGCGATGACCCGATCGGGCCGCGTGGTCGATTGGCGGGCCGACGACCTGGGCGGGCCGGTGCTCGACAAGCATTCCACCGGCGGCGTCGGCGACAAGGTCAGCCTTTTGCTGGCCCCGCTGGTGGCGGCCTGCGGCGGCTTCGTGCCGATGATCTCCGGCCGCGGGCTCGGCCATACCGGCGGCACGCTCGACAAGCTGGACAGCATCCCGGGTTACGACAGCCGCCCGCCGCTCGACCGGCTGCGGCGCGTGGTCAAGGCGCAGGGCTGCGCCATCGTCGGGGCGACCGACGAGATCGCGCCGGCCGACCGGCGGCTCTACGCCATCCGGGACATCTCCGGCACGGTGGAAAGCCTCGACCTGATCACCGCTTCGATCCTGTCGAAGAAGCTGGCCGCCGGGCTGGACGCGCTGGTGATGGACGTGAAGACCGGCAACGGCGCCTTCGCTGCCGGCCGCGCCGAGGCCAGCGCCCTGGCCGACGCGCTGGTCGATGTCGGCACTGGCGCGGGCCTGAAGATGCGCGCCCTGATCACCGATATGGATGCCGTGCTGGGCACCACGGCCGGCAACGCGCTGGAGGTGGCGGAGGCAATTGCCGCGCTGACCGGCGGCCCGACCGATACCCGGCTGCTGCGCGTCACCCTGGCCCTGTCCGCCCATCTGCTGGTGCTGGGCGGATTGGCCGACGACGTCGACACGGCGACCTCGCGACTGCAGGCCGCGCTGGCGGACGGCCGAGCGGCGGAGCGGTTTCAGGCCATGGTCGGCGATCTCGGCGGGCCGGCCGACCTTCTGGCGCATCCCGACCGGTACCTGCCGCAGGCCCCGGTGGTGCGGCCCGTCCTCCCCGATCGGCCCGGCCGCGTCCACCGGATCGACACCCGCGCGCTGGGCCTGGCGGTCATCGCGCTGGGCGGCGGCCGCACCCAGCCCACCGACGGCATCGATCCGGCGGTCGGCCTCAGCGCCGTCGCCGCCCCGGGCGCCCCCGTCGGTCCGGACGGTCCCTTGGCGGTGGTGCATGCCCGCAATGCACAAATGGCAGAGGCGGCTGCTGACGCCGTCGCCGCCGCGGTGATCGTCGCCGACGCGCGAGAATCGGACAGCACCGCTGAGCAATCGCCGCGGAATTCCGACCCGGTTCTGGCGGTTCGCGGGCACGCGTCAGTATCCTAACCACATCGTCTTCCGTCACTTATCGGCGGTCTCCGTGGGATTAAATTCTTCGAATGCTAACTTACAATTCTTAACGACATTGCAACGCAACATGCAGAAGCTATAATGGTTTGTATGGAAGCCATGATGGAGAAGACGATGAGAGATCGAACGATTGCCGTAGCTTCGGACATCGTCGATAGCGTCTCGAAGGCGCTGGAAGAGCGGGATGCCGGCGCCGTTTTTGCCGACCGCAGCCGGGTCGACCACTTCCTGGACGCCTGCCCGCCGATGAACGGCAACCGCGGTATCGAGGGCGATATCGACGATGGCCGGTACTGGGAAGCCACCCGCAAGC
The DNA here is from genome assembly GCA_028284045.1 of Alphaproteobacteria bacterium. GTDB lineage: Bacteria > Pseudomonadota > Alphaproteobacteria > DSM-16000 > Inquilinaceae > JANQSN01. The sequence continues at coordinate 32,578 of JANQSN010000028.1, forward strand.
TGGTCGGCTGCTGCTACATCGAGACCCCGAATCGCCTGCGCCCCGATGAGCAGGCGCTCCTGACCTATCTTGCGGGCCTGGAGACCCGTCCCGCCAAGGTCGCGTAGATCGCAACGACCCGGCGGGCCAACAGGGACCGCCGCACGAGGGCGATCGAGCATCGAGCGTTGGCGGTCCCCGCCGAGAACGGCGAACCGCCCAAGGAACCCGGCCAGATGGTGGCGAAGTCAGCAGGGAAGGCATCCCCGTCGCTGCGCCCCCTTCTGGCCGGATCCCTGTCCGGCCTCTGCCAGCGGCGATCCGCCCTGCCCCCTCCTGCCTCGACAAAAAGCCGACACGCCGTGCATCCTGACCGGCCCTGAGGGGTCGGCCGTGGGGGTCGGCCCTGGGGGGTCGGCCGCCGGTTGTGCCAATCCGGCGCGTCCGGCCGGCGCCTTGACGGCGCTTTGTTGGGAGATGCCGCCCCCCGTGAGCACACCACGTCCATGAGCACGAGATTCCAGCCCCCCGCCCGCGCCTCGGCTGCGCGCGGCGCCACCGACGGATGCCGCCCGTGACCCGGCGGGTTCGCAAGGCCGTCTTCCCGGTTGCCGGGCTGGGCACCCGCTTCCTGCCGGCCACAAAGCTGGTCGCCAAGGAGATGCTGCCGGTCGTCGACAAGCCGCTGATCCAGTACGCGGTGGAGGAGGCGTTCGCCGCCGGCATCGAGTACTGCATGTTCGTCACCGGCCGCGGCAAGGCGGTGCTGGTCGACCATTTCGACCACGCGCCGGAGCTGGAGGCGCTGTTGCGCGAGCGCGACAAGCAGGAGCCGCTGGCCGAGCTGATGGGCGGCATGCCGAAGGCCGGCACCATCCTGGCCACGCGCCAACAGGCGCCGCTGGGCCTCGGCCACGCCGTCAGATGCGCGCGCGCCTTCACCGACGACGAACCGTTCGCCGTCATCCTGCCGGACGACCTGATCATGTCGGACCGGCCCTGCCTCGCCCAACTGATCGAGGTGTGGGAGGCGCGCGGCGGCAATGTCGTGGCGGTCGAGGAGGTCGCCCCCGCCCGCACCGCCAGCTACGGCATCCTCGACGTCGCAGCGGACGACGGCCGCGTCGCCCGCGCCCGCGGCCTGGTGGAGAAGCCGAAGCCGGAGGTCGCGCCGTCGACGCTGGCGATCATCGGCCGCTACGTGCTCGACCCCCAGGTGATGCAGGCGCTGGAGACGACCGTGCCCGGTACCGGTGGCGAGATCCAGCTCACCGACGCCATCAACGCGACGCTGGACAGCCAGCCGTTCCACGGCCTGCGCTTCGACGGCACCCGGTTCGATTGCGGCGACAAGGTCGGCTTCATCGAAGCCAATCTGGCCTTCGCGCTCGCCCGGCCGGACCTGCGCGACCGGCTGGCCGGCGCGCTGCGGCGCACGCTGGCCGACGTCGACCGGCCGGAGGGCCACGATACGCCTCAGGAGACAGTGCGGACGGCGACACCGCTAAAGGTGCTTTGAAGCGGAGTACCTACGACCCCGCAACCCGGGGATCCTTCAGCGCCAGCAGCCCGGCGGCACCGATCATCAAGCTACCCGACAGCCGATTGATCAGCCGGCCGCTGCGCCGCAAGCCCCCGAGCAGCCGTACCGACAGACTGCCCCAGACCACCAGCAGCACGCCGTCGACCACCAGATAGGTGGTCCCGAGGATCAGCAGTTGCGGCCAGATCGGCCGGGTCGGATCGATGAATTGCGGAAACAGCGCGGCGAAGAAGACGACGGCCTTGGGATTGGCGGCCGACGTCAGAAACCCCTGACGGAACAGCCGCCCACGCCCCGCCGGCCGGTTCGCCGCGGCGGACGGGTCGGCCGGGCGCGCGCGAAGAGTGCGCACGCCCACCCAGACCAGATAGGCCACCCCCGCCCATTTGATGACGCTCAGCGCCTCTTGCGAGGCTGCCACCGCCGCCGCCAGGCCGAAGGCCGCCGCCGTCATCTGCAGGGAATTCGCGCTGAGGTCGCCGGCCGCCGTCGCCAGGCTGGCGCGCACGCCGTGGCGCAGGCTGTTGGAGATCATCAACAACTGGCTGGGACCCGGCGGCGTCGCAAAGAACACGGCGACGGTCGCCAGGTAGAGAAGGTAGGCTTCCAGCGTCACGCAATCTCTCCCGATCGGCCGGCCACCGCCGGCCGCACCTTGCGATCCCGAACCCCTGTCCGGAAAGCCCGCCGATGAGCGTCCAGACCCGCAACGCCCGCACCACCACACCCCAGATCACCGCGCGAAAGGGCGGCGAGCCGATCGTCTGCCTGACCGCCTACACCACCCAGGTCGCCCGGCTGGTCGATCCCCATGTCGACCTGATCCTGGTGGGCGACAGCCTGGCCATGGTGCTCTACGGGCTCGACAGCACGCTGGGCGTCACCCTGGACATGATGATCGCGCATGGCAACGCGGTCATGCGCGGTTCGTCGACGGCCTGCGTGATCGTCGACCTGCCCTTCGGCACCTATCAGGAGTCGAAGGAGGCGGCATTCCGCAGCGCCGCGCGGGTGATGTGCGAGACGCGCTGCCAGGGCGTGAAGCTGGAAGGCGGGACGGAGATGGCGGAGACGGTCGCGTTCCTCACCGAACGCGGCGTCCCGGTGTTGGGCCATGTCGGGCTGACCCCGCAATCGGTCAACCAGATGGGCGGGTTCCGCGCGCAAGGGCGCTCCGACGAGGCTGCCCGGCGCATCACCGACGACGCCCGCGCCATCGCAGAGGCCGGCGCCTTCGCGCTGGTCATCGAGGGGACCATGGAGCCGCTGGCCCGCGAGATCACCGGCGACCTGGCGATTCCGACCATCGGCATCGGCGCCTCGCCCGCCTGCGACGGCCAAATCCTGGTCACCGAGGATGTGATCGGCCTGTTCACCGACTTCACGCCGCGCTTCGTCAAGCGCTACGGCGAGATGGGCCGCCTGGTCTCAGAAGCGGCCGAGCACTACGCGGGCGAGGTGAAGCGCCGCCAGTTCCCCGGGCCGGAGCATTGCTTCGGCACCGGCCCGCGGAACTGACCGGCCATGACGACACCGTCATCCCTGCCCATTGTCCGGTCCGTCGCGGACCTGCGCGGCCGAGTCGCCGCCTGGCGGCGGGCGGGCCGGAGCATCGGCCTGGTGCCGACCATGGGCGCCTTGCACGCCGGCCATCTGGCCCTGGTCGCGGCGTCGACCGGCGCCAACGACCGCACGGTGGCGACCATCTTCGTGAACCCGAAGCAATTCGGTGCCGGCGAAGACCTCGGCCGCTATCCCCGCCGCGAGGCGGCAGACGTCGCCGCCCTGGCCGGCCACCACGCCGACCTGGTCTTCGCCCCGGCGGTGGCGGAGATGTATCCGGACGGCCATCGCACGACGGTGACGGTGGCCGAGCTGACGGAGGGGCTGGAGGGCGGCCACCGGCCCGACCACTTCGCCGGCGTCACGACGGTGGTCACCAAGCTGCTGCTGCAGGCCCTGGCCGACCGCGCCTATTTCGGGGAGAAGGACTACCAGCAGCTCATGGTGATCCGCCGGATGGCGCGCGACCTCGACATTCCGACCGATATCCTCGGCATCGCCACCGTGCGGGAGGCCGACGGCCTCGCCCTGTCCTCGCGCAACGAGTACCTGACGCCGACGGAACGGGCGGCCGCCCCGGCGCTGCAGCAGGCGCTGCGCCAAGCCGCCCGCGCGATCGCCGGCGGCACGCCGGTCGGCGAGGCGACGGCGGCCGGCACCGCGGCGGTTCTGGCCGCCGGCTTCCAGAGCGTGGACTATTTCGCTTGCTGCACGGCCCACGACCTCCGCCCGCTCGACCGCCTGGACCCCAACGACGGCCCGGCCCGCCTGCTGGCCGCCGCACGCCTCGGCACCACCCGCCTGATCGACAACGTCGCGGTGCCGTAGACCCCGACCTACCCCCCAGGGATAATCGACTCAACAGTCGTCCCTCCCCCTCGATGGGGGAGGGCTTCAGGAGGTCGGCGCAACGAGTCTCGACAGCCGTCTAAAACACCGGGTCGCTACTGGTGCCGGGGGCGGAGGGCTCGAAATCCGTCTCCGGTTCGCCCAACTCGAAGCTCGTCTCGAACTCGGGCAGCGCATCGTCGGCCTGCAGGCGGATCAAGCTGGACGGCAGGCGCACCGGCCAAGCGGCGCCCACCTGCACCGGCGGATCGAACATCAGGCCGTTCTCCACATCGTCATAGACCGTCAGCGAGTCGATGTTGTCGAACAGCGCCAGATAGCCGCCGGTCCAGATCCGTCCGGTCTTCAAGAACATCACCACCGCGCGCTCGTTGCCCGGCTTGACGGAGACGGTGACCGTCGCCTGGCCCGACTTCAGGAACCCCTCAAAGATCGGGTCGGCCCCCTGCATTGCGCGCAGCGCTTGCCAGTCGCCCCGATCGGCCCAGTAATAGGGGTAGAACCGATAGGTCATCTGCTCCCATTCAAACGATTCTTCGAAGAAGGCCGCGATGACGCCGTTGGTCAGCGGGGAGCGTAGATCCGGCGCATCCTCCGTCGGATAGAGCGGCGTGCCGTCCGCGTCGCGTTCCAGCGCGCCGATGCCGATGGCCGTGCCCTCTGTCAGGATGTCGATGCAGCCGCGCTTCAGCTCGGTGCGCTCGATCTCGCGGTACTGGCTGTCGCGCAGCACCAGCGTCGTCTCCGCCACCTCCGCCTCCGCGGCGTTGTCGGCCAGCCGCTTGAGCTGGTCGTACTCCTTCTTCTTGCGCTGGTAGCCCTGCAGGATCGCCGCCCAGGTGCGGATCTGCCAGGCCTCGAACGCCTCCGGCCGCAACAACGCGGTGTAGATCACGTTGAAGGTGAACAGCCCCTCGAAATCCGCCTGGATGGTCACCGGCAGCGTATCGACGACGGCGTCGCCGAACAGCTCGTTCTCGCCCACCTCCTGCGCCCGGTTGAAATCGGTGATGATGTCCCGGGCGTCGTTGCCGTCCTTCGACGCGTGGAAGTGGAACGACTTGTTGCCGACCAGCACGAGAAGCGTGTTCTCGTCGTTATTGCGGACGCCAAGCAGATTGGTGTCGGCGTACCAGCCGAAGCCGCCGGAATTCCCCTTGGTCGCCCAGACGCCGATCCGGTTGATCTTGTAGTCAGGATCGACGCGCAAAGAGTTGTCGGCGGCGACGTAGGACAGCTCGTTGCCGGCCTGCTGGTGGTCCTTGATGTCCTCCGCCGTCGCGGCCTCGGGATAGGCGATCGCCTTGGCGCGGGTGATCTTGTCGGGCGGCGGCGGCGTGATGTCGGTCACGTCATACTTCGCGGCCAGCTTGCCGAAGTTCTTCTCGTTCAGCACCGTGTGGTCGGTGAAGTATTCGACGCCCGAGACCAAGCCGGCATGGCCGACGCTGCCCGACGGCAGGGTGTAGTAGTCTTCCGGCGCGATCGGCTCCACCAGCTCGCTCTCTTCCGCCGCCTCGAAGGCGGCGTGCAGCAGGGCGGCCGGCTCCGGCACGTCGAAGGTCAGCATCAGGCGCCGCCCGTAGTTGACCGAGCGCGCGTTGTAGAGCTTGTCGATCCAGCGGTAGAGGCCGGAGACGTGGCCGGTGCCGCCCTCGTTGTTGAAGCCGTGGCGGGAGGTCTTCTCGACCTCCTCCATCAGGGTCAGCGCGCTCGACTCGCGCACCAGGTTGCGCACCGATTTCGCCGCCTCCTCGGTGACCTGGCGGGCGGTCTCCTGCGCCCGGGTCTCCGAACTCGACCGCGACTGGCTGTAGGAGGCGTTGGCGGTCATCGCGATGCTGACCGGGCCGTATTTGCCGCTGACCGACACGCCGAGATCGGCGGCGAAGGCGTTCTCCGCCGCCTCCGTCGCGCTCAACGACATCTGGAACCGCTCGTCGGTCTTGACGCTCTCGCTCTCCGTGGTCTCGGTCTCGCGTGTGGAGGAACTGGACTGGGTCGAGCGCGACAGGGTGCGCGTGGTGTATTCCCGCCGCTCTCCCTTCAGGACGTTCTCGATACTGGCCAGCTCGCCCATCTCGTAGGCCTTCAGCTCCTGCTCCACCAGGATCATGTCGCCGACCAGCGGCGGGCGGATGCGGCCGACCGACAGGCTGATGTCGAGATCGCCGTCGGTGAAGAAACCGGGCAGCGCGATCGACGTGGCTTGCGCGCTGAGCACGGCGTCGCCGGGCGCGGGCGCCGGGACCGGCGCATCCCCGCCGCCCCAGCGGCCGAGCGGGCGATGCCCCGGCGCGTCCACCCCGCCATTGGCCAGCGCGATACGGATCTGGCGGATGCGGTTGCTGATCTCCTGGCGGCGCGCCGCGATCCGGCGGCCGGCCTCGCCGATATCCGGAACCTGGGCCGTGTCGTCGGCACCCGGCATGGCGACACGGACCAGCGCGGCGCGCGCCTCCTGGCTCAACGCATCCTTCTGCCGCCGGCCGGCACCGCCGCGGCGGCCCTGCTGGTTGGCGCGGCGCGTGCGGTCGAGGACGGCACCCGCCTCGCGCAGCCGGCCCAGTTCGGCGACCAGCCGCTGACGCTCGCGCTCCAGCGGGCCGGCCGGCCCGTCGTCGCGCCGCGGCGGCTTGGGCTCGGAGACCGGATCGGCGTCACCCCCCGGCCGCTCGGCATCCCGGCGCGGCGCGATGATCAGGTCGTAGTCGACGAACCGGTGTCCGCGCCAAGTGGTCTCGCCGGCCTCCACATGCAGGCGGTAGAGGCGCAGCACGTGCAGGCTGCGGATGGTGTCGGCGAGGTAGTTGGTCTGCGTGAAACCGGCGAAGCCCTTCACGGTCAGGGCATAGAAGCTGTCCCACAGCCGCGCGGCGAACACCGCCAACTGGCGGACCACCTCGGTCTCGGGATCGCCCTTCACGACGCTGTCGATCTCCGGGAAGGTGACGCGAAGCTGTTCGTCCAGGTCGTCGAGCGCCACGCCTGGCTGCAGCACCGCCGACAACAGCTCCGTCGTCGGATCCGCCACGCGGATCTCCGGCGCGCCGGCCGGCAGGAAGGCGGGCCCCCGCAGATACGCCTCGGCCCGGGCGAGCCGCTGGTCGAACTCGGCAGCGCCGAACAGGTCGTTGTGCAGCGAACCCTTCAGGTTGGGCCGGAAGTCGCGGACCAGGCGCTCGTCGATGCGGTGGCGCAGCAGACGCTGCGGCTGGCGCAGGCTCAAGAAGCGGAACAGGTCTTCTTGCGTCGGACTCATCGCGGACCTCTCGGCATGGGGGACGGCGGCATCAGTCGCCGAAGATCGAGGGGATCAGGGGCTTCTGCGGCGCCAGCTCTTCGGTCGTGAGCTTGCGCGCCTCGGCGAGATGGGCCTCGTCGACCAGCTCGGCCAAGTCGGGCGCGGCGGACAGGACGGTGTCGATGTGGTCCAGCTCGCGGGCCAGGTCGCGCTGGGCGTTGGCATGCTCCAAGGTGGCGAACTGCACGTAGAGATCGAACTCGGCGGAGTTGGCCATCCAGAATTCCGCCGCGGCGCGTTTGTTGCGCACGTCCAGCATCAGCCGGTCGACCGTCTGCATCAGCAACTTCACCGTCAGCTCGTCGCCGATCCCCGACATCTCGACGATGCGGGTGGACTTGGACCGGGCGAGGCGTTCCTCCTCCTCCGCCGTCAGGCCCGTGCCCGCCGGCTCCTCCGACAAGGGCTGGAAGATGTCCTCGGCCGACTTGCCCTTGTCGGCGAAGAACGGGGCCGGCGTCACGCCGTCGAGCTGGGCGAAGAAATGCTGGAAGGCATGGGTGTTCAGCACCGCCATCAGGCGGAACAGGCGGATCCGCTCCGGGTTCTCCACCAGCCCGAAGCGGATGAACTTCTCCAGCTTGTACGCCTTCTTAAGCGCGGCCTTCTCCGCCGCGTCATAGCGGCAGGGCAAGGGCACGTCGACGAAGTCGAGATAGGGCGCGGTGAAGGTCTTGTAGAGGTGATCGGTCAGCGCCTCGGGAAAGCCGCCGGCCATGGGATAGGCCGTTCCCTTGATCCGGGCGACATAGGCGGTGATCGGCGCGGTGCCTGGGGTCAGCGCCGGCAGGGTCTGGGTTTCGTTCCAGACCTGGGTCAGCAGCACGTTCTCGAAGAAGAAGGCCCTGTCGCCGGGGCCGTACCGCCCGTCGCTCATGCTATGCGGCACGGCCTTCGCGATCGCCTGGGTCGTCAGCTTGCCGGTGTTGTTCAGCCAATAGCCCCACATCATGAACTCGATGCCGTAGGCCACCATCGGCGCCATGGTCGGCAGCACCGCCATATCCGTCTCCGCCGTCGCCACGGCATCGAGCAGGCAGCGCGTCATCGCCTGGATGTTGCGGCTGACGAACAGGCTGTCGTCGGCGGTGTAGCGCACCAGATTGCGCATGCGGGCGAATTGCAGCGAGGCATCGCGCTGGTCGCGCCGGATCATCGCCAGATAGCTCGCCATCACCTCCGTCGGGCTGAAGCGGTAGGAGATGACGCTGTCCGTCGGCGGCGGGTTGGCCTGGTACTTGGCCAGCGACTGCAGACCCGGTCCCGCCTCCTCCGCCAGCCGGCCGCGGATGGTTTCGGTGGTGTCGCCGACCACCGCCTTCCAGAAATCGTCCAGCTTGCCGTCGCCGATCTCCGCCTGTTTGGCCATCTTCCCCGGCAGCTTGGTGTCGGCGATCTCCTTCTCCAACAGGCGCAGACGCTCGCGCGCCACGGCATGGTCGATACGGACCGCCTTGGCATCGTCGATCGCCTTGTTCTTGGCCGCGGTCGCCTCGCGCACCCGCTCCGTGGCCCGCTTCAGGTCCTGCTCGGCCTGGGTCATCTGGCTCAGCTCGCCGAACCGGTCGGCCTTCAGCTTGCGGGCATTGGCGTTGCGGTAGACCTGGGAGGCGGCGCGGAACTCCGCCTCCAGCTCTTCGATGCGGTTGTACTTCTGGACCAGCTCGCGCCCGAGCCTCTCGGTGTAGCCGTCCACCAGTTCGCCCTGCAGCTTCAACGGCAGGCCGTCGCCGCCGAACCGCCGCACGGTGCGGCTGCGCTGCCGGTTGGAGACGAGCATGCCGAAGGCGCCGCCGGCCGCCCCGACCAGGAGATGCGGCGCCAGGATGACGGCAAGCTCCATCGTCACCAGGACGGCGAGGTCGAAGACCATGTCGCGCATGTTGAAGGCGGGGTTCTCAAGTTCGTTCAACCGAAGCTCGATCACCTCCAGGCGGATGTCCTGCATCCGCTGCGCCGCGATCCCCACCGCGTCGGCGAGGAAGGCGTGATACTCGATCTCAAGCTGCTCCAGCGCGTCGATCTTGTCTTCCAGGTAGGAGCGGAACAGCGCCTCCCGCCGCCCATTCGGCAAGGCCGACAGGGCGATCAGGAAGTCCTCCAGCGCACTGTCCGCCGCCGCGGAGATCAGACCGTCCGCCATCCGCCCATCCTTAGCCCCTCAAGTCCGAGCGGACGTGCGCTCCCCGACCCCAGCGCCGATCGACCCGTCACTCGATCGACGCAGTGGACGCACTAAACAGTTCGGACTTTGCACGTTTTTCGGGAGGGTTGTCCATCGCCTGTCCGCGCCGCCGGGCGCGGGCGGACCGGACGGTCCCGCGGCGACCCGCGGAACCGTCCGGCAGCCGGCGGGCTCAGCGCGGCTCGGTCGCCAGCCCCTTCCAGATGGCGTAGCACGCCATCAGCAGGATGACGGTGAAGGGGAAGCCGGTGGAGACCGACATCGCCTGCAACGCGGTCAACCCGCCGCCGAGCAACAGGGCGATCGCCACCAGCCCCTCGAAGGTGCACCAGAACACCCGCTGGGAGACCGGCGCATCGACCTTGCCGCCCGCGGTGATGGTGTCGATCACCAGCGAACCGCTGTCGGAGGAGGTGACGAAGAAGACGATCACCAGCACGATGCCGATGAAGGAGCTGATCGCCGTCAGCGGCAGCGCCTCCAGCATGGTGAACAGCTTCAGCTCCAGCCCGGCGTCGGCGACGGCCTGGTAGCCGTCGTTGACGATCTGGCTGATCGCCGTGCCGCCGAAGACGGTCATCCAGAACACGCAGACCAGCGTCGGGATCAGCAGCACGCAGATGATGAACTCGCGCACGCTACGGCCGCGCGAGATGCGGGCGATGAACATGCCGACGAAGGGCGACCAGGACACCCACCACGCCCAGTAGAACGACGTCCAGCCCTGGGCGAAGTTCGAATCCTCCCGGCCGACCGGGTTGGACAGCGCCGGCAGGTGCTCGCCATAGGCGATCAGCCCGCTGACGAACCCGGACAGCAGCTCCATCGTGGGACCGGCGATGACGACGAACACCAGCAGCGCCAGCGCCAGCACCATGTTGATCTCCGACAGCCGCTTGACGCCCCCGTCGAGGCCGAGCAGCACCGACACCAGCGCGACCGCCGTAATGCCGAGGATCAGCAGGATCTTGGAGGTGTCGGTGACCTCCCAGCCGAACAGGAACTCCAGGCCGGCATTGGCCTGCTCCGCCCCCAGGCCGAGGGAGGTGGCCAGACCGAACAGCGTGGCGAAGACGGCCAGCGTGTCGATGACGTGGCCGGTCCAGCCCCACACCCGCTCGCCGAAGATCGGATAGAAGATCGACCGGATCGTCAGCGGCAGCCCCTTATTGTAGCTGAACAGGGCTAAAGCCAGCGCGACCACCGCATAGATCGCCCAGGGGTGCAGCCCCCAGTGGAAGATGGTCGCGGCCATGCCCAGCTCCGCTGCCGCCGCCGGATCGTCCAGCGCCGCGCCCAGCGGCGCCCAGTCGGTGCGCACCCCGTCCTCAACCGTGGTGCCGGCCAGCGACGAGCTGTAGTGCGAGATCGGCTCCGCCACCCCGAAGAACATCAGGCCGATGCCCATGCCGGCGGCGAACAGCATGGCGAACCAGCCAGCGTAGGAATAGTCGGGCTTCGCCTCGGTGCCGCCGATGCGCACCTTGCCCAGGGGCGAGACGACCAGGACCAGGCAGAAGATCACGAAGACATTGGCGGCGCTCAGAAAGAACCAATCCAGCGAAGAGGTCAGCCAGACCCGCAGGCTGCCGAACAGCGGCCCGACCTCATCCTGCCAAGCCAGCGTTGCAAAGACGAAGGCGACGATCGTCAGGCCGGAGATCAGAAAGACCGGGTTGTGGATATCGAGGCCGAAGGGGCCGAGCTTGCGGCGGATATTGTCCTGTCCGATCTGGTAGTCCGTCTCGATCGGATTGGCGAGGCCGTCCGGCCCGTCGCCGATCACACTGCTCATCGATTATCCCCCTGTTGGTTCATTCGCGCCGACATACGCATGCAGCATAGTCGAAACCTGTTTGTCACGATCAACGGTACTCGATCCCAAACACACTGCGAAAGGTTCAGACACGACGCTCCTTGCATTCGAAGCGTCAGGCAAGGGCGGCCCTCCAAGGGGCCGTCGGCGCCGGCAGGAAACGCGCAAGCCTGTGACGGCCCGCACTGCGGGGCGGGCGGGGATCGCGGCATCAAGGGCTCATGACGGTCGGCGGGGCAATGCCGGCCGACAGGACACGAAAGCCCTGAACGGAGGCAGACCCGATGCCCGATCCCTTCTCGTTCGACCCCGCGCCCCCCGCGGGGACCACCCGGCGCGGCCGCCCGCGCAAGCACGACGATGCGTATGGCGAGGCCGCCGGCGCGCGGATCAGCGTGCGCAACTTCATCAACTGGGGTTATGCGCGGCGCGGTGCGGAGGCGCTCGGCTTCTCGGTGATCAACGCCGGCCCCCGCCCGATCGCCATCGGCCCGCCGGCGCTGCGCATGCTCACCGGCACCACGGTGCTGACCGAGATCGGCCGCGCCCTGGAGATGATCGGACCGGCCCGCACGGTCGACCTGGCTCATCGCGTGGCGGCGCATGCCGAGGCGACCGGCCTCGACGCCAACCGGACGGCGAAGTTGATCCGTCAGCTCCGCAGCGGCGAGCCCGAGGCCAGCGCACCCTCGGTCTCGCGCGGCGATCCGCCCGATCCACCGGCGCTGGACGCCGCACCGGCCCCGCGGCGGCTGGCCGGCTGACATCGCGGCCGCCAGGTCGGGGCATCGGGGTGTGCATCGCGGGCGGCGGCTTGCCAAGCCGGCGTCGGGGCGGCTATGGCTCGACCATCAGCCGTCGGGGGGTGCGACCCGCGTCCCCTCGATCGGCGCCTTCCGAGAACAAGAAGAGCAGACACATGGCTGAGCGTATCGGCTTCATCGGCGTCGGGCTGATGGGCCACGGCATGGCGAAAAACCTGATCGAGAAGGGCTTCGCGGTCACGGTGATGGGTCACCGCAACCGCGCGCCGGTGGACGATCTGGTGGGGCGCGGCGCCGGCGAGGGCACGAGCCTGAGCGAGCTTGCGCGGACCTCCGACATCGTCTTCCTGTGCGTGACCGGCAGCCCGCAGGTCGAAGCGCTGATCTATGGTGGCGGCAACGGGGCGGAAGACGGCCTGATCGCCGGGGCCCATGACGGGCTGGTGGTGGTCGACTGCTCCACCGCCGAGCCGGCCTCCACGCTGCGCATCGCCGCCGACCTGACGGCGGCCGGGGCGGCGCTGGTGGATGCACCGCTGACCCGCACCCCGGTGGAGGCGGAGCAAGGGCGGCTGAACACCCTGGTGGGCGCGGACGACGCGGTGCTGGCGCGCATCCGCCCGGCCCTGGAGGCATTCTGCGAGAACATCTTCCATGTCGGCCCGACCGGCGCCGGCCATCAGGTCAAGCTGTTGAACAACTTCCTGGCGCTCGGCACGGCTTCGCTGATCGCCGAAGTGCTGACGGCAGGCGCCCGGGCCTCGGTCGATCTCGACAAGTTCTACCAGGTGATCTCCGCCGGCGGCGCCAACAGCAACATGTTCCAGATGGTGGTGCCCAAGGCGCTGGAAGGCGACCTGACGGGGCTGAAGTTCGCGCTGGGCAACGCGCGCAAAGACCTCAGCTACTACCGCCGATGGACCGAGGGCCTGGGGCTGAACGGCCTCTTGGGCGACGCGGTTCACCAGTTGCTGGCCCAGGCCTGCCATCTCGGGCTCGCCGAAAAGTTCGTCCCCTCGCTCCTGGAGGCCCAGGAGACCCTGCACGGGATCGAGGTCGTCCGGCGTCGTTGAGATGCGCAACCTGGGGGCGCAGGCCTCCCTCTCGCGCATACCGGGTCGGTTCCGGCCGGCCCGGTGCCTGGCGCGGGTGTATTTACCAATTTTCTGCGAACCCAGATCCTGTCCGCACCTCAGGGCGTTGCGCCCGACTGCTTACATGCGGCCTGAGGATTTACCGATACTTAACTACCTTCCGGTCTTCCGCTCGGCTCGCACCTACCCTAACCTCGGAATGAGAGGCAGGGGAGATGGACGAGCATGTTGGCGGAGCGTTTGGTTACCAACGCGTCCGACGCGGCCCGCCGGTTGAGCGAGGCGCCGTCGGTCGACAACCGGCTGGATGACGTGTCACCCTTGGTGATGCTGTTGCAGACCGTCGTGGAGGACCTGGGCGGGTCTGCCGCGTCGCATCGCGCCCCCGCACGCGCGCCCTACTGAGGCGTCGACGGTCCTAACCCCCAACGTCAACGCCGCGCCGGCGAGGTCTCCAACCAATTGAAACAAAACAGAGTCCCGCGGTCGCGGGACTGACGTTCAAGGCGAAATCCGATGGTCTTCGGCACCCGGCTGAGGCCGGTGCCCCGCCGGCATCAATCGTAGATATAGCCGCTGACGAAGCGGTTCGGCGGGCCGGGCTGCGGCTCGTCGAAGCAATCGACCTCCGCCAATGTCGAATAGCAATAGATCGTCGACGCGCCCGGCGTATAGCCGATCTGGTCCTGCGCGATGGTCTGCGGCGCCCAGGGATCAAGCTCGGACCCGCACCCCCCCAGCAAGACAGCCAGGGCGAACGCGCCGGCGATCCCAGCCAGCCGGGCCTGCATGCCTCGGTTCCCCATGACGCCTCATCCTTCTTCGTCGCGGACTACCGGCGGTTAGGGTGCGGCAGAGGCGTGAAGAACCGGTGAACGGAGCCGCAGCGCGACCCCACCGCTTGCCCTACGCGTTGACGTCGATCACCGTACGCCCGCGCACCTGGCCGCGCAGGATCGCCTTGCCCAGGCGGTCGAGGTGGGTGATCGGCTGAACCTCGGTCATCGATTCCAGGAGGTCGCGGTTGAGGTCGCGGGCCAGCCGCGCCCAGGCCGCCTCGCGTTGATCGGCCGGGCAGAGCACGCTGTCGATGCCGATCAGCCGCACGCCGCGCAGCAGGAAGGGCAGCACGCTGGCCGGCAGATCGTTGCCCTGCACCAGGCCGCAGGCAGCGACCGCCCGGCGGCTCTTGAGCTGGGCGATGACCCGGGCCAGGGTCTTCGACCCGACATTGTCGACCACGCCGACCCAGCGCTCGGTCTCCAGCGGCCGGGCGGGACCGTCGGACAGCTCGGCCCGGTCGATGATCTCCGCCGCGCCGAGCCGGCGCAGATACTCCGCCTCTTCCGCCCGGCCGGTCGAGGCGACGACCCGATAGCCCGAGCGCGCCGCCAGGGCCACCGCGACGCTGCCGACGCCGCCGGACGATCCGGTAACCAGGAAATCGCCCTCGTCGGACGGGGCCAGGTTGTCGCGCTCCAGCGCGTTCAGCGCCATCGCCGCGGTCAGCCCGGCGGTGCCGATGGCCATCGCCTGGCGGGTATCGAAGCCGTCGGGGATCGGCGTCAGCCAGTCGCCGTCGACCCGCGCCTTCTGGGAGTAGCCGCCCCACCAGACCTCGCCGACCCGCCAACCGGTCAGCACCACCTTGTCGCCGGGTTTGAACCTGGGGTGGTTGGAGGTCTCCACCGTCCCGGAGAAATCGACCCCGGGGACATGCGGGTACTGCCGAACGAGACGGCCGATCCCGTTCAGGATCATGCCGTCCTTGTAGTTCAGCGTGGAGTACTCCACCGCCACCGTGACATTGCCGGCTGGCAGGCGGTCCGCGCTCAACTCGGTGAGACCACCGCTGACCTGCCCGTCGCCCCCCTGCTCCAAAAGCCAGGCCCGAAACGTCCCCGTCATCTCGATCACCCTTCTTCGTGGTCTCGGCTCGCCCTAGCAGGCTGCGGAAGAACGCCAGATTTGGCCCCAAACGTCATTCCCGCGAAGGCGGGAATCTCTTCGTTTCAATCGGTTGGAGATCCCCGCTTGCGCGGGGATGACGTTGGGAAGGTGTTCTTCAGCAGCCTGCTGGAGCGCGATTCACAGGTTCGGTGGAAACAGACCCGTCTCCACCCAACCCCACCGCGCTCTATAGACGACCTTGCACCAGCCAGGCCGCAGCAGTCGAGGACTTGCGGGTGATGAGGGAACGCTATTGCGCCGGGGGAGCGTCCCGACGATGCGGACCGCGCGAGCCGTCGCCGCGATCGCCGTGCCCGCCGCCGCGCCGGGCCAGTGCCTCGGCGAACAGATGCCGCTGCTCGGGCGTCAGATCGGCCATCGCCTGGGCCAAGGTTTCGTGCACCAGCGTCTGCAGATCGGCGGTCTGGCCGCGCAGCGTGGCGAAGGCCGCGGCGACCCGGTCGGGATCGAACGGCTCTTCGGTCATGGCAGCGCGGACGTCGCGGCGCGCGGCATGCAGCCCCCGGACTTCCCCGAAGAGATCGCCCCGGCGCTCCAGGAAGGCGCCCCGCAGCACCGCCGGGCCGTCGTCCGGCAGCGCCATCGCCGCCTCGCGCAAGGCCATCAGGCTGTCGAAGCCGCCGCCCAGCAGATGGGCCGGCCGCCCGATCAGCGCACCGCCAATCAGCACGCCGCCGAGGAACAGGTTGACCGCCAGCGAGGCGATCAACAGTCCGCGCAGCAGCCGCGGCCGACCGCGGCCGGGACCGGCCGACGGTCCCCCCGGCGACCCGCCGACGGCGCTTTCCTCCGGCGCGCCGGTCATGGCCACCCCTCCTCCAAAACGGTCTCGCCGAACACCAGCCCGCTGACATCGGCACCATCGGTTCCGTTGGCGCTGTCGAAGAGGCCTGTCAGCCCCACCGGTTGCACCAATCCCAGCGCCAGTCCCGCCGCCAGCGACAGACCGAAGACGGCCGAAGGCTGCCAGGCCGGCTGGTCCGGCCACAGCACGGCAGCGATCCCCGCCAACCGGCGCCGCCAACCACCACCGCGGCGCGGCCGCGCCGGCGGCGGGTCCGAAACGGGGGCCGACGCCAGCACGCTCTCGGCATCCGCCAGGATGCGCGCCGCCAGGGCCGGC
This sequence comes from Alphaproteobacteria bacterium, assembly GCA_028284045.1. Classification (GTDB taxonomy): domain Bacteria; phylum Pseudomonadota; class Alphaproteobacteria; order DSM-16000; family Inquilinaceae; genus JANQSN01. Next base: position 48,769 of record JANQSN010000028.1, read on the forward strand.
GTTGGCTGTGCAGCCGGCAGCGTGTCGAGCAGACGGTTGAGCCGGCGTGCGTCCTCCAGCCGCGCGGCCGCGGCGGGCGACGCCCCCACCAGGGCCAGCGCGGCCGCCCGATCCGCCATCGGCCAGCGGTCCGGATCGCCGCCATGCACGTCGATCAGGCGATCCAGCGCGGCCTTGGAGAAGCTTCGTCCATCCTGCGTCATCACCCGCTCCCCTCCGCCGGCGCCTCAACCACAAGCCGCTGGCGCAAGCTGCGCCGCGCGCGTGCCAGCAGACTTTCCACCGCCTCCACGCCGACGCCTAGGATAGCGCCGGCTTCGGCATTGCTCAGGCCCTCGTGATGACACAGCAGCAAGGCCGCCCGCTGACGCTCCGGCAAGGCGTCGATGGCCGCAGCGACGGCGGCATCGCGCTCCCGGCGGATCAGCGCCGCCGCGGCGTCCGGCCGCTCGTCCATCGGCTCTGCCACCGCGTCCAACGGCACCGTGCGGCGGCGGCGGATCCTGTCGATACACAGATTGTGGGCGACCCGGAACAGCCAGGCGGCCAATCCCGACCCGTCGCCAGACCAGCGGTCGAGCGAGCGCCACAGCCGCAAGAAGGTCTCCTGGGCGACGTCCTCCGCCTCCGCGCTATCGGCCAGGAGGCGCGCGGCATAGCGCAGGACCGGCGCCAAGTGGCGCTCCATCAGCCCGCGGCAGGCGAGCGGATCGCCGGCCAGCGCCCGCGCCGCCAGGACACCGTCGCAAACGGTGTCCTCCGCCACCGCTGCCGGCGGCTGGCCCGATCCGCCGGTCGGCGATGGCATCGGCTGGCACCCTCGCGATCCCCCGTCAGGGGGCGTCACCCGTCACTCGGCCGCGGCGTCGTCACCGGACCAGGGCGGGCCATGGCGCCCGAAACCCCGGCGCGGGCCGAAGGGAAGCTCGTCCTCGGTGATCACGCCGTCTTCGTTGTCATCCAACCGGGCGAAGATGTCGACCTCGCGCTCAGGGGCCAGCTCGTCCACGACCAGCGTCCCGTCGCCATCGGCGTCGAGGTCGGCGAACCGCGCCTCCGCCCGCTCTGCGGCCATCGCCATCGCCGCCTCGCGCATTTCGTCGAGACTGACGACCCCGTCGCCGTCGCCATCCATCTCCTCGAAGCGCTCGGTGCGGAAGGCATCGACCTCCGCGCGGGTCACCTGGCCGTCACCGTCGGCGTCGAAGCGCTCGAAGATCCGTTCCAGCCCATAGGCCCGGTCGCCCGGTCCCGCCGCCAGCGCCCAGGCGCCCCCGGCGGTGACCAGCACCACGGCCGTGGTGACCAACAATGTCGTGCGTCTCATCTCACGCTCCCTCAGCGTCTCGGGTTTGACCGGCGCGGGCCCTGGCCGGGCTCGTCAGCGCCGTCTATCCCTATCAACGCGTCGGGGACGGGAACCCGTCGCCGGGGGGCGGCAGTCTGGTCACGCCGCCGGGTCGGCGGTGGCGTCGAAGCGGATCGGCCGGCCCCGGGCTTGGGACGAGGTCAGCGCCCCGTCGCGCATGACGATGTGCCCGCGCACCACCGTCGCTATCGGCCAGCCCTTGACCCGCATGCCGGTGAAGGGCGACCAGCCGGACTTGGAGGCGAGCCAATCCTGCGTGATCTCCCGCTCCGCCGAGAGATCGACGATGGTGAAGTCCGCATCATAGCCGCGAACGATCCGCCCCTTGCCGGTGATGCCGAACAGGCGCTGCTGGCCGGCGGCGGTCAGGTCCACCAGCCGTTCCAGGGTCAGCCAGCCGGCGTTCACCCGGTCCAGCAAGAGTGGCACCAGGGTCTGCACGCCGGGCATGCCGCTGGGGCTGTCGGGATAGGGCCGCGCCTTCTCCTCCGCCGTGTGTGGCGCGTGGTCGGAGCCCAGCACGTCCACCAGCCCGCTAGCGATCGCGTCCCACAAGGCGGCGCGATCGGCCGCACCGCGGATCGGCGGGTTCATCTGGGCATGCGTGCCCAGCGCGCGGTAGCAGTCCGGCGCAGCCAGCGTCAGGTGCTGCGGCGTCACCTCGACCGTGGCGATGTCCCGCGCCTCGGCGAGCAGTTCCAGCTCCTCCGCCGTCGTGATGTGCAGCACATGCACCGGGCGGCCGGTGGCGCGCGCGGTGGCGATCAGCCGCTTGGTCGCGCGGATCGCGCTTTCCCGGTCGCGCCAGTCCGGATGGCTTTCGACCGATGCGCCGTCGGCGACCAGCGCCCGGCGCTCGACCAGCCGCGGCTCGTCCTCCGCATGGACGCTGACGCGGCGATGGCCGCTGGCCAGCACGCGGGCCAGCGTGCCGTCGTCGGCGACCAGCAGATCGCCGGTGGACGAGCCCATGAAGATCTTTACCCCGGCCGCCCCGGGCAACCGTTCCAGCTCCGCCAGCCGGTCGGCATTGGCCGGCGTCGCGCCGACGAAGAAGGCGTGGTCGCACCACATGCGGTCGCGGGCGCGGGCCAGCTTGTCGGCAAGGGTCTCCGGGCTGTCGGTCAGCGGCCGGGTGTTGGGCATCTCCATCACCGCGGTGACGCCGCCCAGGACGGCGGCGCGGCTGCCGCTCTCCAGGTCCTCCTTGTGCTCCAGCCCGGGCTCGCGGAAATGCACCTGGCTGTCGATCACCCCGGGCAGCACGGTGAGGCCGCCGCAGTCCAGGGTCTCCGCCGCGGCAGCCGTCCGGAAGTCGCCGAGACCGACGATCCGGCCGTCGCGCACCGCCACATCCGTCTCCACCGCGCCGCTGGGTGTCACCACCCGCCCGCCGGTGAGCACCAGATCATACCGCTCAGCCATGGCTTTCTCCCTCGGCGTGCGATCGGACCGGGGCCAGCCGGTCGGCCAGCGCCGCCAGCGCCGCCGCCACCTGGTCGACCGTCAGTCCATCCATCAGCGTATCGGTGGTGCGGTGATCATAGCCCGGACGGGCCATCATCTCCTCCACCGTGTCCGGCGTCGTCACCACGGCGGTGTCGGGTCCCCAGGGCCGGTATCGGGCCGGCCAACCCGGCCCGAACAGCGCCAGCGTCGGCACCCCCGCCGCGGCGGCGAGATGGGTCAGCCCGCTGTCCAGTCCGACATGCAGCCGGGCCTGGGCCAGGCAGGCCCCAGCCAAGGCGGGGTCGGTGCGGCCGACCAGGTCGATCACCCGGTCGGCTGGCATCGCCTCGACCACCGGCCGGGCGCGCGCCTCCTCCCCCGGTCCGCCGAAGACCGCCAGCCGATAGCCGGCAAGCCGGCCGCCGGGCGCCGTCAGATGCGCCACCAGCGCGGCAAAGCGGTCCTGGCGCCATTCCTTGCCGCGCCAATTGGCGGTGGGCGAGACCGCCAGGATCGGCGCCTCGCCGGCCATCCGCCGCGCCGCGGCCCGGCGGGTCGCCGCGTCCAGCCACAGCCGCGGGGCCGGCGGCGGGGTGGCGCCGACCAGACGGCCCAACTCCTCCACCACATGCACGCGGTCGTCCCGCCGGCCATGGCGGATGATCCGCCGCTGGGCACGCAGGGCCAGCGAGACGGCGGAGTTGCGCAGGTCGACGACGATGTCCCAGCGCCGCGACACCGTGCCGGCCCACAGCCCCGCCCAGTGCCGGCCCAAGGGCCGCTTGTCGAGATCGATCACCCGGTCGAGCCCCGGCAGCGCCGCGAACAGCCCGGCGGCCGCCGGGCCGCAGGCCACGGTGAAGCGCGCGCCGGCGTGCCGGTCCGCCAGCCAGCCCAAGAGCCCGGTGGACAGCACGGCGTCGCCGAGCCGGTTGGCGGTGATGAAGAGGATGCGCAAACGTCGGGGCTTCGGCTGCGAAGCGGGGCTGATTGCATAGCGCGCCGCCGCGCGCCTTGCCAAGGTGGTGGGCCCACCCTACCTGCGAAGGGTTGCCGCAGACCGCCCGCATGCCGGAGGCTCGACCCCGCCCATGGCCGCCTTCCTGCCGCTTGCCGACCGCACCGTCCTGTCGATCGCCGGGGAGGATCGAACGACCTTCCTGCAGGGCCTGGTGTCGAACGACATGCGCTTGGTCTCCCCGACGCGCGCCGTCTTCACCGCGCTGCTGACGCCCCAGGGAAAGTTCCTGCACGACTTCTTCGTGGTCGGCCGAGACGACCGCTTCCTGATCGACTGTGCGGCCGACCGGGTCGACGACCTGCTGCGCCGGCTGAAGGTCTTCAAGCTGCGCTCCAAGGTTGCGCTGGCGGCCGAGGGCGACGACGTGGCGGTGTTCGCGGCGATCGGCGACGGGGCGGCCGAAGCACTCGGCCTCGATGCCGGCGATCCAGGCGCCGCGCGGGCCCTGGGCGCGGGCCTCGCCTTCGTCGACCCACGGCTGGGCCGGCTCGGCGCGCGGGCCCTTCTGCCGGCGGCGGGGGGCGCGGACCTGTTGAGCGGGCAGGGGCTGGCGCCGGCGGCGCCGGAGGCGCTGGACCGGCTGCGCCTGGACGCGGGCGTGCCCGACGGAACCCGCGATGCGGAGGTGGAGCGCTCCACGCTCTTGGAGATGAACTACGACGACCTGAACGCCATCGCCTGGGATAAGGGCTGCTACATGGGCCAGGAGCTGACCGCGCGCACCCGCTACCGCGGCCTGGTCAAGCGCCGGCTGATGCCGGTCGGCGTCGACGGGCCGTTGCCCCCGCCGGGCACCCGGGTGACCGCCGACGGGCGGGAGGTCGGCGAGATCCGCAGCGGCCGCGACAACCGGGCCTTGGCCCTGCTGCGGCTCGACGCCCTGAACGGCGCGGAGGCCGGCCAGCAGACCTTCGCCGCTGGCGACGCCGTCATCCGGCCCGAACGACCCGACTGGGCGCGTTACTGAGCGGCCGGGGCGTCCCGCCCGGCGACGAAGGGACAATCCCAGGGCGGCCGCGGCCCGATCTGCTCCACCAAAAAGTCCACCAGCGCCCGCACCTTGGCCGACAGATGGCGGTTGTGCGGGTAGACGGCGTAGATGCCGCCGAACCGGTCGACATAGTGCGGAAACAAGTGGACCAGTCGGCCGGCGGCGATGTCGTCGCCGACCAGGAAGGTCGGTAGATCGACGATACCGAGGCCGCCCAGCGCCGCCGCGCGCAGCGCATCGCCGTTGTTGGTGTGCAGGCTGCCGGTCACCGCCACCTCGTGAACCGCGCCGTCGGCATCGCCCACCCGCCACACGCCGGGACGCGCCACATAGCTGTAGGTCAGGCAGTTGTGCGCGGCGAGGTCCGCGGGCGCGGCGGGGCGCCCGTGCTGGGCGAGATAGGCCGGCGCGGCGGCGATGATCCGCCGGGCATCGGCCAGCTTGCGGGCGATCAGGCTGGAGTCGCCCAGCCGGGCGATGCGCACCGCCAGGTCGTACCCCTCCTCCACCACATCGACCAGTCGGTCGTTCAGCGTCAGCTCCACCGTGACTTCCGGATAGAGCGCCTGGAAGGCCGGCAACAGCGGCGCCAGGAAGATATGCCCGAACGACATCGACGAGTTGACGCGCAGCCGGCCGCGCGGCGCGGCGCTGAGGCGGGTGACCGCCAATTCCGCCTCCTCCACCTCCGCGGCGATGCGCTGGCAGCGCTCGAACAGGGCCTGGCCGATCTCCGTCGGGCTGATCCGCCGGGTCGTGCGGTTGAGCAGGCGCGCGCCCAGCCGGTCCTCCAGCGCCGCCACCTGCTTGCTGACCGCCGACTTCGACAGGCCGAGCCGGCGCGCGGCGGCGGAGAAGCCGTTGGCCTCCACGACACGGGCGAAGACGATCATGGCGTTTACGCTGTCCATCGCCACCGACCTCCCGGGCGCATGAATTCGACCTCCAGGACGCGCGAATTCCGCGCCCGGCTAGCAGATTGTCCCCGAGAACGAAACAGTCTTGTGCATCGACGCCGGTTTAACCGGCGACCGCCGCGCGCCATCTCGCAGGCCAGGACGACGACGTCCCGACACACCGCTTGAACGGAGCGACGACGATGGCGAAGGTTCTGGTGCTCTACTACAGCAGCTACGGCCATATCGAGACGATGGCCGGGGCGGTCGCCGAGGGCGCCGCCGGCGCCGGTGCCGACGTCACGGTGAAGCGGGTGCCGGAGCTGGTGCCGGAGGACGCCGCGCGCAAACACGGCTTCAAGCTGGATCAGGCCGCGCCGATCGCCACGCCACAGGAGCTGGTGGACTACGACGCCATCATCTTCGGCACGCCGACCCGCTTCGGCAACATGGCGTCGCAGATGCGCAACTTCCTGGACCAGACCGGCGGGCTGTGGGCGTCGGGATCGCTGATCGGCAAGGTCGGATCGGCCTTCGTCTCCACCGCGACCCAGCATGGCGGGCAGGAGACGACCCTCACCTCCTTCCACACCACGCTGCTGCACCATGGCATGGTGATCGTCGGCCTGCCCTATTCCGCCGCCGGCCAGATGACGCTGGACGCCATCAGCGGCGGCAGCCCCTACGGCGCGACCACCATCGCCGCGGGCGATGGCAGCCGGCAGCCCAGCGAGAACGAGTTGGATCTCGCCCGCTTCCAAGGCCGCCACGTCGCCACCATCGCCGCGAAGCTCGCCGGCTGAGCGGCCGTCACCGCCTTCCAAGGACTTCCGATCATGGGTCTTCTCGTCGACGGCGTCTGGCGCGACCAGTGGTACGACACCGCCAAGAGCGGCGGCCGCTTCGTGCGCCAGGACAGCGCTTTCCGCCACCAGGTCACGGCCGACGGCGCGTCGGGCTTCAAGGCCGAGGCCGGGCGCTATCACCTCTATGTCTCGCTGGCCTGCCCCTGGGCGCACCGCACCTTGATCCTGCGCGCGCTGAAGGGCTTGGGCGCACTGATCCCGGTGCATGTCGTCGACCCCTTCATGGGGGCCGACGGCTGGCACTTCGCCGACACGCCCGAGCCGCTGTTGGGCGCGCGTTTCTTGCACCAGGTCTATACCGCCGCGAACCCCGCCTATACCGGCCGGGTGACCGTTCCGGTGCTGTGGGACAGCCGGACGCGCACGATCGTCAGCAACGAGAGCGCGGAGATCATCCGCATGCTCAACACCGCCTTCGACGGCGTCGGCGGCGATCCGTCGGTCGATCTCTATCCCGAACCGCTGCGCGCGGCGATCGATGCGGTGAACGCGGAGGTCTATCCGTCGATCAACAACGGGGTCTACCGCTGCGGCTTCGCCACCACCCAGGACGCCTATGAGGAGGCGTTCGAGGAGCTGTTCGCCGCGCTGGACCGGCTCGACGCTCGGCTGACCAACCAACGCTATCTGGTGGGCGGCCGGGTGACCGAAGCCGATTGGCGCCTCTTCACCACGCTGGTGCGGTTCGACGCAGTCTATGTCGGGCACTTCAAGTGCAACCGCCGGCGTATCGCCGACTACCCGAACCTCTCCAACTACCTGTTGGAGCTCTACCAAATACCCGGCACCGCCGAGACGGTGAACTTCGACCACATCAAGCGGCACTACTACGCCAGCCATGCCACCATCAACCCGACCGGGATCGTGCCCGCGGGGCCGGCACTCGACCTCATGGCCCCGCATGACCGCGACCGGTTGAGAAGGGATGCAGCGTGATGACGACCCTTGCCATGCAGACCCCCACCGGTGCCCCGTCGCCAACGATCGAGCGCATCGCCTTCGACGATCTCGGCCGGGCCGAGCACGGCTGGCTAAGCGCCCGCCACCATTTCAGCTTCGCGGAGTACCACGAGCCTGCGCGCATGGGCGTCGGACCGCTCAGGGTCTGGAACGACGACACCATTCAGCCCGGCAGCGGCTTCCCGATGCATCCCCATCGCGACATGGAGATCATCACCTATGTCCGCGAAGGCGCGATTACGCATGAGGACCATCTCGGCAACCGCGGCCGCACCGAGGCCGGCGACGTGCAGGTGATGACCGCGGGCCGCGGGATCATGCACAGCGAATGGAACCACGAAGCGACGCCGACCACCCTGTTTCAGATCTGGATCGTCCCGGCCGAGCGGCGGCTGACACCCGGCTGGGCCCAGCGCCGGTTCCCCAAGGCCGACCGGCAGGGGCGCCTGGTGGCGCTGGCGTCGGGCCGGCCGCAGGACGCCGGTGGCGAGGCGCTGACGATCCACCAGGACGCCGCCCTCCTGGGCGGCACGCTGGCGGCGGGCGAGCGGATCACCCAACCGCTCGGGGCGACCCGCCAGGGCTATTTGGTGGTCTCGCGCGGTGCCGTGACGGTGAACGGCGTTGCGCTGAACACCCGCGATGCCGCCCGCATCGCCGGCACGCAGACGCTTGAGGTGACCGCCGGCCCGGAAGGCGCGGAATTGCTGCTGGCCGACCTGCCGTAGGGCGGTTAGCGGCGGTCGAACAACGAAGCCAGCAGGCTGGTCCGGTCGACCACCACCCGCACCTCCGCCGCGGCCCCGGGGGCGGCGGCCCGGGCGGCCGCCCCCACCGCATCCAGCAGGCGGACCCGCGCGGCGACATAGCTCTCGCCGGTCTCGGGATCCGCGCTCGGCGCAGCGGCGACATGTTCGACCGTGCCGGTGAAGCCGCCGGACGGTTGGCCCGGCAGCCCGGTCACCCGGACCCGGGTCAGCAGGCCGACGCGGACCTCGCCCGCCCGCTCCGGTGGCAACCGCACCTCCACCTGCGCCAAGTCGCCGGGCGGCGAGATCTCCGCCAGCACCTGGGAGGGCTCGACAATCTGGTTCAGCCGGTTGACGCCGAGGCGCACCACCACCCCGTCGATCGGCGTGGTCAGGGTCTGACCGGCGTCTCCGGCGTCCATGCGGATCAGGCGCTGTTCCACGCCCGCCCGCTCACCGGCCAGCGTGCTGGCCCGCTCCAACGCCTCCCGCGCGAAGGCGGCGTCGGCCACCTCCAGCTCCGCCAGCGCCTGCTCATAGGCCGCTTCCGCCGCCGCCACGCGGTCTTCCGCGTCGGCCAGACTGCCCGCCAACTCGGCCAGCGAGCGGCGGCGGATCAACAGGTCCAGCCGGCTGCGTTGGCCGGCCTCGACCTCCACGGTCACCTGGTCGACCTCCTCCTGCGCCATCGGCAGTTGCAGGGTCAGCGTGTCGAGGCGGGTGCGTTCGGCGGTCAACTCCGCCTCGCGCTGGTCGACGGCCGCGCGGCCGCTCAGGCTGGCCATGTCGCGGCTCTGTAGCTCCGCCTCGAACAGCGCGCGCTGGGCCGCCACCAGACCGGGAAAGCCCAGCTCGAAATCGGAGAAATCCGGGTCGCGGTTGAGCGCCAGGGCGTCCAGCCGCTCGATGGTCAGGCTGAGTTCGGCCAGGCGCGCCACCAGCGCCTCGCGCTCGCCCGGCTGGATCGCCGCGGCGACCACCAAGAGCGCGTCGCCCGCCGAGACGCGGTCGCCTTCCGCCACCAGGATCTCCGCCACATGCGCGGCCTCCGGGTAGCGCACCGCGAACGGCGTCTCGACCGGCCGGACCACGGCCGGCGCCTCGACGACGCGGTCGACCTCCGTCAACGCCGTCCACGCCACCGCGCCGGCGATCACCAGGACCGCGAGCGTCAGCGCCGCCCACAGCCAGACCGGACGGCGCTGCTCCTCCAACGCCATCGACCGCGCCATCTCGCGCACCGCCGGACGGTCGCGAATGTCGAGCGCCCGACCGTCCCCCGGATCGTAGGGCGTGATCTCGCTGCTCATCGCACCGTTTCCTCTTGTCCCAAGAGCCGGTCGAGCGCCGCCGCCGGCGCACCATCGAACGCGATGGTTCCGCGGTCGAGGATGATCGCCCGGTCGGCCGCGCGAATATGGGCTGGACGATGGGTCGCGACGAGGACCGTGGCCCGCCCGGCGAGCGCGCGCAGCCCATCGATCAGCGCGGCATCCCCCAGCTCGTCCAGCGGGCTGCCCGGCTCGTCCAACAGCACAACCGGCGCATCGCGTACCAGCGTGCGGGCCAACGCCAGGGCCCGCGCAAAGCCCGGCGGCACGCGCGCCTGGTCGACATCGCCCAGCTTGGTGTCGAACCCGTCGGGCAGGCTCAACACGAAGCTCAAGACGCCGGCCTCCGCCGCCGCCTGCACGATCCGCTCGTCGCTGGCCAACGGGTCGGCGAGGCGCAGGTTCTGCGCCACCGTGCCGTGGAAGAGATCGCTGGCCGGCGGCAGATAGGAGACCAAGCGCCGGCGCTGGCGCGGGTCGATGCGGCGGGCATCCTGGCCGTCCAAAGTGACCATCCCGCCCTGCGGCACCGCCAGCCCGCCGACCAGCCGCAGAAGCGTCGACTTGCCCGCCCCGTCGGCGCCCAGCACGGCCAGGACCTGGCCCGCCGGAACGACCAAATCGATGCCGGCGAGGGCCGGCGGCGCGTCGGGATCATAGCCGTAGACCACGCCCTGCAGCCCGACCTGCCCGGCCGAGCGCGGCGCCGGTCGCGACGGATCGGCCACCGCCGGCTCCGGCGCCACCCGCATCAGACGGTCGAGCAGGCCGAGCGCGTGGCGCCCCTCCCCCACCGGCAGCGCCAGGCCGCCCGCCTCGCCGATCGCCAGCAAACCGCGCGCCGCCAGCCAACCGATGGCCAGCAGCGATCCCGCCGGCACTGCCGCCTCCGCCGTCACTAGGCCGACCGCCAGGGCCCCGCCGACGCCGAGCGCGCCGAAAACGCCAAGCATCAGGGTGAGCCGGGCGCCCAGCCGGTCCTGGGCGTGGCCGGACATCGCATCCTCCGCGGCGACGGGGCGTGCCCGCTCCAGCCACAAGGGACCGATGCCGGAACCGCGGATCAGCTCCGCCGCGGCGACGATCTCCGCCAGGAAGGCGAACCGGCGGCGCCGGGACTGCCGGCCTTCCGCCAGGCGCCGGCGCACGGCCGGCCGGGCGAGCAGCAGCACGGCCAGCATCGCCAGCCCCGCCGCCGCCGCCGGCAGCGCCGCCCAGCCGCCGGCCAACGCCAACGCCACCAGGGCGACCGGCGCTGCGGCGGCGTCCATCAGGCGGCCCAGCGCGGCACCGGCCACCAGGCGCCGCGGCGCGGCCGCCTCGTCCAGCCGGGCGAGCTGGTCGGCCAGGCCCGCCGTCTCCAGCCGCTCCGGCGGCAGGCTCAAGAGCCGGGCGAGCGGCGCCGTCGCGGTCAGAAAGCCCAGCCGCCCCCCCAGGAAGCCCAGCGATCCCGCCCGCACGACCCGGATCGCCGCTTCCGCCGCCAACGCGGCGATCAGGCCGACCACCAGCGCCGGTGCCACCGCATTGCCGGCGACGGCGCCATCGACCAGCGCCGCCAGCAGGAAGGGAACGGCGAGGATCGGTCCTTGCAGCAGGACGGTCAGCAGCACGGCCGGCGTCAGATGGCGGGCCAGGCGCGCGCGCAGCCCCTCCGACCACGCCGCACCGGCGGGCTGGGCGCCGTCCGCGGCGAGGCCGCGCCGGCCGGCCGGTTGCGCCGGCGATACCAGCCAGGCAGTGCCGCGCCGGTTGTCGACCGGCTGCCAGTCCATCCGGTTGTCGGCGCCGCGGAAGGCGAGGACCGCGTCGTCGCGCCGCTGAACGATCACCTGCGGCTCGCCATGGGCCGGGACATGCAGGCAGGGCAGGTTGCGCGGGTCGAGCGACTGCACGCTGCCGCCGACCGCCCGGCACTCGAAGCCGAGGACCGACAGGGCGTGCAACAGGTCGTCGAGATCGAACCGACCCTCGGCATGCGGCAGGGCCTCGCTGAGCCGCGCCAACTCGCCGCGCCACTCCAGCGCCGTCAGCAGCGGGATCAGGCAGGCCGCGTAGGACGAAAACCGCGCCAAACCGTCGATCTGCTGGTCGCGCAGCGCGGCCACCAGCGGTTCGGTCGCCCGGCCGGGCGCCGCCGGCGCCATCGCCGCCTCGGCGATCGCGCCGGGGGCAGCGGCGGGCGCGAGAGCGCGGTCGCCGTTCACGGCGCGTCCGCCCCGCCGGCCGGCCGGTCGCCCGCATCGGGCAACAGCGCCGGCGCCTCTTCCACCCCGCCATCGGCCGCCAGATGGTAGAGGCGGCCTTGCGAGACCCGGTAGCGCCGGTCGGCCAGCGCGGCCAGCGACGGGCGATGGCTGCTGACGATGACCGTCGCGCGGCCCTTCAGCGCGGCCAGCACCTGCTTCAGCCGGCGGTCGCCGTCGTGGTCGAGCGCGGTGCCGGCATCGTCGAACAGCACCACCGGCGGTTCCGGCGCCAGCGCGCGGACGATGGCGATGCGATGGCGCACGCCATCGGACAGGACCGGCATCACCGTCGTTCCCAAGGGCGTGTCCAGCCCGGCCGGCAGGCGGCGCACCGCCTCCAACAGCCCCATCTCGCCGGCCAGGTGCAACGCGGTCTCCTGCACCGCGCCGCCGCGGAACAGTGTCAGGTTGTCCAGCAGCGTCCCGCGCAGGAGGGGCGCATCCTGGCCGATCCAGCCAAGCTGCGCGGACAGGGGGGCCGGCTCATAGGCGGCAAGCGGGCGCCCGTCGATCAGCACCCGCCCCGCGGCCGGCATGGCGAGGCCGAGGAACAGCGCGATGATGGAGGACTTGCCCGCGCCGCTGTCGCCGCCGATGGCCACCATCTCGCCCGGCGCGATGACCAGCGACACGTCGTCGAGCACCGGGGGTGCGGTCTCGTCGTACCGCAGCGTCACCGACTCCAGTTCCAGATGGCCCTTGATCGCCGGGCGTAGCCGCCCGCTGACCGGATCGGCGCCGGGCCGGCCACCTGCCGGCCGGCGGCGCCCGGTGACGGCGCGGCGATCGCGCGCCATCGCCGGTCCCAGCGCACCCCACGCCGCACCGGGTGCGCCGAGCGCCTGGCCGACCAGCCAGGCCAGCGCCACCACGACCAGCCAGTCGGCCGGGCCGGTTACCTCGGCCGCCGTCCGGGTCAAACCTGCCAACACCGCCGCACCGGCCGCCGCCCAGGGCAGCATCGCGGCGACGGACGCCACGACCTCTCCCCAGATCAGCCGCCGGGCCGCGTGGGCCGCCACCGTCTCCGCCAGGCGTTCCACCCGGCGCATCATCGCTTCCTCCACCGCCAACGCCTTGACGGTGACGATGCCGGCGAGGATCTCCGCGGTCAGCGCCGCCAGTTGTTCCTGGGCGGCACTCTCGCGCCGCTCGGCCCGCACCGCCCCCGCCATGGCGCCGCCGACCGCGGCCGCCAACAGCGCGGCCACCCCCAGCACCCACAAGGCCGGCGGCCCCCATACCAGCAGCAAGACAGCGCCCGCGACCACCGCCCGCAACAGGTCGGGCACGCTGGCCAGGGCGGCGGCGAGCGGCCAGGGGCGCGCCGCCTGCAGGCCGATCGCATCGAACAGACGGGCGAGCCGGCGGCGCCCGTCCGGCCGGCCGGCCGCACGGACGATCAGCGCGTCGGCACCGGCGAGGTCGGCGTGGTGGACATGGCGGGCGATGGTGCGCGCCACCAACGCGTGGCGGAGCTGCCACAGCGCCGCCGTGCCGGCCAGCGCTGCGGCGGCAACCGCCCAGCCGGCGGCCGGCAGCACGGCCGCCTCGCCGGCCGCCCCCGCCAGCGCCTGGTGGGCCGCCAGGGGGACCGTCGTGGCCAGCACGGCGATCGCCAGGGACGCCAAGAGCACGTCCAGGCGCCGCCATACGGCGAGCGTCACCGGCGTCGCCGCCGACACCTCCCCCGTCATGCCGCATCCCCCGGGGTCCCGCGCCAGCGTGCGCCCCCGCCCTGCACCATCCCTTGCCGTTCCGACGCCATTCGCGCGATCGTCGCCCCAAGCCGTGATACCGCACGCAATATCGTAACCGATTAGCATGACGCCCAGACCGCGACGACGCCCAAGCCGACGGGATCTCGGCAGATCGCCCGGTTTCCGCTATTTTTCTGACGGTATCGCGGGAAAGCGGACCGGAACGCCCCGCGGGACCGGCCCGACGGAGGGGATCGACATGCACGGATCGCGCACCGGATGAGCGAATCGCCGCACGGGTCAGGCGACGACATCGCCCTGCCGCTCGACCTGTCCGCCGTGGCCGCGCTGGTCGCCGAGTATGGCCCGCTGCGCCTCAGGATCGGCGGCCTGCCCGACACCGTCCGGCTGTCCGCCGGCGACCGTCAGGCCGACGGCACTTGGCTGATCCGGTCGGCCGACTGGGCGGGTCTGACGCTTCTGGCACCCCCCGATGCGCCCGATTTCGATCTGGAGATGATGCCGGAGCCCGACGAGGCCCCGGTGGCGGCTCCGCCCACCCCCGACCCGGAACCGCCCGCGCCGGAAGCACTGGCCCCGGAGCCACTGACCCCGGAGCCGCCGCCGGAGCCGCCGGTCGAGCCGGCACCGCCGGCCGGTGCCGCGGCGGATCGGCCGACGGCAGTGGTGCCCACCCAGCCGCCGCCCGCCCCGGCACCGCCGGAGCCGAAACCCGCCGCCCCCGACATCGCGATGTGGGCGGCGCTCGGCGCCGGGTCGGCCGCCGGTGCCCTCGGCCTTCCCGTCGCCCGGCGCGAGAGCTGGATCGACGCTGTCGACGATGACGCGCAGGACTGACTCACCGCGCCACCGGTCGCGAGCCGGGCGCCGCTGCTCAACCCGGCGCGCCCCGGACAACCGGCCTGAAGACAACGCGTTGAACATTAACAGAATTTAACTACCCGAGAACCGCCACCCGGCAAGAGTTGCCGGCATCATTAATCGGTTTTTCATGCCGCGAACCGACCTTCGAAAGGCAGGACAAAGCGCTTTTCGAGGCGCCTTTCGGGACAGCGGATGTGGGTGGACTCTTACAGACCTTGAAGGGCATGGGCCCGGCGCGCCTGGCGATGATCGGCGGCGTCGGCGTTGCCTTGATCGTCTTCTTCGGTTTTCTCAGCACCCGCGTCTCTACCACCGACTACGCGCTGCTCTATGGCGACCTGGAGATGGCGGACGGCGGGGCCATCGTCGCCCGGCTGGAGGCCATGGGGGTTCCCCACCAGGTCGGCGCCGGTGGCAGCAGCGTCATGGTGCCGGGCGATCAGGTCGACCGGCTGCGCCTCGCCATGGCCGAAGAAGGCCTGCCCGCCGGCGGTTCGCTCGGCTATGAGCTGTTCGACCAGTCCGACGGCTTCGGCACCTCCAACTTCGTTCAGCAGATCAACCGCCTGCGCGCGCTGGAAGGCGAGCTGGCGCGGACCATCTCGACCATGGCCGGCATCCGCCAGGCGCGCGTGCATCTGGTGCTGCCGGAGCGCGAACTGTTCGCCCGCGAGCCGGAGGAACCGAGCGCCTCGGTCTTCCTGCGCCTCGGCTCCGCCGGGCTGACCGCCCAACAGATCCAGGCGATCCGCTACCTGGTGGCGACCGCCGTGCCGCGGCTGACACCCGGCGCCATCTCCATCGTCGACGACCGCGGCAACTTGCTGGCGCGCAGCGAGGAAGGCGACGCCGTCGACCTGCATCTGCGCAACGGCGAAGAGATGCGCGTCGCCTATGAGCGCCGGCTGTCGGAGGCCGTCGAGACCTTGCTGTCGCGCTCCCTCGGCTACGGCAATGTGCGCGCCCAGGTCTCCGTGGAGATGGACTTCGACCGGGTGACCACGACGGAGGAAGCCTACGACCCCGACGGCCAAGTCCCCCGCTCAACCCAGCTCGTCGAAGATTCCACCGAGAGCGCCGACGGCGTCGGCCTCGACCCCGTCTCGGTGTCGGAGAACCTGCCGGAACCCGATCCGACGGCGTCGGAGGGCGGCGAGTCCGCGCTCGCCCGCGACACCACCAACCGCACCGAAGAGACGGTGAACTACGAGATCAGCCGCACCGTGCGCAACATGGTGCGCGAGGGCGGCGTGGTCCGGCGGCTGTCCGTCGCGGTGCTGGTCGACGGCACCTATGTGGTGGACGAGGAAGGCGCGCGCACCTACTCGCCGCGCAGCGAGGCCGAGTTGGCCCAGATCGGCGCCCTGGTGCGCTCCTCCATCGGCTTCGACGAGGGGCGCGGCGATGTCGTCGACGTCGTCAACATGCCGTTCTGGGACGAGGAGATGGCGGCGGCGGAGTCCGAAGCGCCGGCCACCATCCTCGGCATGCCGCGCGACGACCTGTTCCGCATCGCGGAGATGCTGGTGCTGGGCGTCGTTGCCGTCCTGGTGATCTTGCTGGTCATCCGCCCGCTCTTGACCCGCGTGCTGGAAGGCAGCCGCGGCCATGACAGCGAGGAGTTCGGCGGCCTGCTGTCCGATGCCGGCGCGCTGCAGAAGGCGCTGGCGGCCCCGGGCCTAAGCGAGCTGGCGACGCCGGAGCTGCCGAGCCCGGCAACCCCGGAAGACGACGAGCTCGACGCCCTGATCGACATCAATCAGGTCGAAGGGCGCGTGCGCGCCTCCTCGCTGCGCAAGATCGGCGAGATCGTGGAGAAGCACCCGGAAGAGGCGGTCTCCATCATCCGAAGCTGGATGTACCAGGAAACCTGAGGCCCGGCCGGCCGCCGAGGAGCGAACACGAGCATGCCGTCGATCCGCATCCGCGAGGATTACCGCAGCCTGACGGGGCCGGAAAAGGCCGCCGTCTTGATGCTGTCGCTCGGCGAAGAGCACGCCGCGCGCCTGTTCACCTTCATGGATGAGGAAGAGATCAAGGAACTGTCCCAGACCATGGCCAATCTGGGCACCATCAGCGCGACGCTGGTGGAACGGTTGTGCGTGGAGTTCGCCGAGCAGATCTCCTCCACCGGCTCGCTGGTCGGCAGCTTCGAAAGCACCGAGCGCCTGCTCCTGAAGGTCATGGAGCGCGACAAGGTCGAGGCGATCATGGAGGACATCCGTGGTCCCGCCGGCCGCACCATGTGGGAGAAGCTGGCCAATGTGAACGAGCAGGTATTGGCCAACTACCTGAAGAACGAATACCCGCAGACCGTCGCCGTCGTCCTGTCGAAGATCAAATCGGACAACGCCGCGCGCGTCCTGGCCCTGCTGCCCGAGAGCTTCGCCATGGAAGTCGTCATGCGCATGCTGCGCATGGAGGCGGTGCAGAAGGAAGTGCTGGACGACGTCGAGCGCACGCTGAGGACCGAATTCATGTCCAACCTGGCCCGCACCAACCGCCGCGACGCCCACGAGATGATGGCGGAGATCTTCAACAACCTCGATCGCGGGACGGAGAACAAGTTCCTGTCCGCTCTGGAGGAGCGCAACCGCGACAGCGCGGAGCGGATCAAGGCGCTGATGTTCACCTTCGAGGATCTCGCCCAGCTCGACCAGAGCGGTATCCAGACCCTGCTGCGCTCGGTGGAGAAGGAGAAGCTGTCGATCGCGCTGAAGGGTGCGTCGGAAACGCTGCGCCAGATGTTCTTCAACAACATGGCCGAACGTGCCGCGAAGTTCCTGAAGGAAGAGATGCAGTCCATGGGGCCGGTCCGCCTGAAGGACGTCGACGAGGCGCAGATGGCGATGGTGCAGACCGCCAAGGACTTGGCCGCCCGCGGCGAGATCCTGATCTCCGAGGGCAAGAGCGAGGACGAGCTGATCTACTGATCCGCCGTCCCGCCGGCCGACCTGCCGACAACCGGACCCGAACGCCATGGATGCCCGCCGCTTCCTCTTCGACACCTGCTTCGACCCCGTCGCCCTACCCGAGGCGACGGCCATCGCCGACGACGCCCAGACGTCGGAGCCGGTGGTGGAGGAACCGCCACCGCCGACCTTCAGCGAAGAAGAGGTCATGGAGGCGCGGGCGCGCGGCTATGCCGACGGTGAGGCCGACGGCCGCAGCGCGGCGGAGGCGGCGGCGGAGGCCGAACTCGTCGCCACCCTGACGCGGCTCGGCGAGCAGATCGCGCTGTTGATCGAGTGCCAGGCGGAAAGCGACGCGGCGCTGAAGCGCGAGGCGGCCCTGTTCGCCGTCGCGATGGTCCGCCGGCTGCAGCCGGAGCTGGCACGGCGCCACGGGCTGGAAGAGATCGAAGCGGTGATCCGCGAGTGCCTGTCCGGCCTCTTGAACGAGCCACGGCTGATCGTGCGCATCCCCACCAGCCAGGCCGACATGCTGGCGCCGCGCATCGTGGAGATGGCGGAGGAGATGGGCTTCGAAGGCCGGCTGGACATCCGCCCCGACGATAACCTCTCCCCCGGCGACGGCCGCCTGCAATGGGCCGAGGGCGGCGCGGAACGGATCGCCGCGACCGTGCTGACCACCGTCGACGCCGCCATGGCGCGCCTGTTCGACGCCAACGACGCCCCCGCCGCGCTGCCGCCGGCTGATATCGGCGTCGCCGAACCCACCCCGGCAGCCGAGCTTAGCCTCGCCGCCCCCAGCCCTGACGAGGCCCGATCATGACCGACGAGACCCATCTCGACCTCGACGACCTCGGTGCCACCGACAAGGCCGCCGCCTTCGAGGAACTGACGCCCTCCCAGATCAACAAGGAGCTGGAGGCGATCTACGACATTCCGGTGCAGATCTCCGCCGTGCTGGGCAAGACCGCGATGGAGGTCAACCAGCTCCTCAAGCTCGGCCGCGGTGCGGTGGTGGAGCTGGACCGCCGGGTCGGCGAAGCCATCGACATCTACGTCAACAACCGGCTGGTCGCCCGCGGCGAGGTCGTCGTGGTGGAAGACCGGCTGGGCGTGACCATGACTGAGATCATCAAGTCCGACCGGAACTGACCGGCCGGCGAGCCTGAACGAAGCGATCACCATGCGCCTGCTCATCGTCGGCACGCTCGCCGGCCACATCACCACCGCTGGCAAGATCGCCATGGGCCGCGGCGCCCGTGTCGTGCATGCCGAGACGGTGGACCAGGCGCTGACCGCGTTGCGCGACGGCCGCGGCGCCGATCTGGTCATGGTCGACGTCGCGCTCGACGTCGCGCGGCTGTGCAACGCGCTGATATCGGAGCGTATTCTGGTGCCCGTGGTGGCCTGCGGCATCGGCAGCGACGCCCGCGCCGCGGTCCGGGCGATCCAGGCCGGGGCGCGCGAATACGTGCCGCTGCCGCCGGATGCCGATCTGATCGCCGCGGTTCTGGAGGCGGTCGCCGCCGACAGCCATCAGTTGCTGTCGCGCGATCCGCGGATGCTGCGCGTCCTGCGCCTGGCCGACCAGATCGCCGCGTCGGATGCGTCGGTGCTGGTCAGCGGCGAAAGCGGCACCGGCAAGGAGCTGATGGCGCGCTACCTGCACCGCAAGAGCCGGCGCGCCGACAAGCCCTTCATCTCCGTCAACTGCGCGGCGATCCCGGAAACCCTGCTGGAAAGCGAACTGTTCGGCCATGAACGCGGCGCCTTCACCGGCGCCGTGGCGCGGCGCCTCGGCAAGTTCGAGGAGGCCAATGGCGGCACCCTGCTGCTCGACGAGATCAGCGAGATGGATCCGCGGCTGCAGGCCAAGCTGTTGCGCGCCATCCAGGAGCGGGAGATCGACCGGCTCGGCGGATCGAAGCCGGTGAAGGTCAACATCCGCCTGATCTGCACCACCAACCGCGACATGGACGCCGAGGTGCGCGCCGGCACGTTCCGCGAGGACCTCTACTACCGGATCAACGTGGTCGGCGTCGCCATCCCCCCTTTGCGCCAACGGCCCGCCGATATCGGCTATCTGGCGGGGCATTTCGCCGCCCGGTTCGCCACCGACAACGGGCTCGGCGACCGCCGCTTGAGCGAACGGGCGGAGGCCAAGCTCGCCCGCCACACCTGGCGCGGCAATGTCCGTGAACTGGAGAACACCATCCACCGGGCCGTCCTGCTGAGCGAGGGGACAATGATCGAGGCTGAGGACATCGCCCTGGGCGGCATGGCATCGGCGGACACGGCCCTGGCCGACGGCGGGATGGCCGATCCCGGCGCCTGGCTGCCGCCGCCGGAGGCGGCGCCGATGGCCGCGGCGGACCCGGACCCCGCCCCCGACGGCGCAGCCTCCGCGGAGGGCAGCACGCCGCCCGGCGACACCAGCACGGCAGCCCTGGTGGGCCGCACCGTGGCGGAGGTGGAACGCGACCTGATCTTGAAGACCCTGCAGCACACCTTCGGCAACCGGACCCACGCCGCCACGATCCTCGGCATCTCCATCCGCACGCTGCGCAACAAGCTGAAGCAGTACGGCGACGCCGGCATCGCCGTGCCGGCGCCGGGCGAAGCGGAACGGGCCTGCCTGTAATGGCCGGCCGGCCGGACAGGGTGCGGGAGAGGGTGGCGTGAGCGAGCTCGACGCCGGCACCGGCACGCCTACCGTCCCGGCACCGGCCCCCTCCCCGGCGAAGACCCCGACCCATCAGGGCCGGCAGATGATCGGCACGCTGGGCCGCACGGTGATGCGCGGCGACATCGCGCTGGCGCTCGGCGTGGTGGCGATCCTGGTTGTCCTGATCCTGCCGATGCCGAAATGGCTGCTCGACATCTCGCTGGCCATCTCGATCACCATCTCGGTCCTCATCCTGATGACCGTGCTATTCCTGGAGAAGCCGCTCGACCTCAACTCCTTTCCGACGATCCTGCTGATCGCGACGATGCTACGGCTGTCGCTCAACCTCGCCTCGACCCGGCTGATCCTGGCCAACGGGCACGAGGGGCCGGACGCCGCCGGCGCGGTGATCGCCGCCTTCGGCTCCTTCGTCATGGGCGGCAATTTCGTCATCGGGATCATCGTCTTCGCGATCCTGGTGATCGTGAACTTCATCGTGATCACCAAGGGTTCCGGCCGCATCGCGGAAGTCTCCGCCCGGTTCAGCCTGGACAGCATGCCGGGCAAGCAGATGGCGATCGACGCCGATCTGTCCGCCGGGCTGATCGACGAACCTCAGGCCCGCGCGCGCCGCCAGGAGCTGGAGGACGAAAGCAACTTCTTCGGCGCCATGGACGGTGCGGCGAAGTTCGTGCGCGGCGATGCCGTGGCCGGGCTGATGATCGTGTTCATCAACGTCATCGCCGGCATCATCATCGGCACCGCCCAGCAGGGCCTGACGCTGGCCGATGCGGCGGAGACCTATACCGTGCTGACGGTCGGCGACGGCCTGGTCAGCCAGATCCCCGCCCTCATCGTCTCCGTCGCCGCCGGCATGCTGGTGTCCAAGGCCGGCGCCCGGCAGACCACCGAGAAGGCGGTGTTCGGCCAGCTCGGCGCCAATCCCAAGCCGATTGCGCTGGCCGCCGTGCTGCTGATCTGCCTGGCCTTGCTGCCGGGCATTCCCATGGTGCCCTTCCTGGCGCTGGCCGCCCTCGCCGGCTACGCGGCGCTGCGTCTCGGCCGCCGACAGGAGGCGGTGCGCCGCCAGGCGGCCGACGCCCAGGTCCGCAACCAGGCCGCCGCCCCGGTGGCGGAGGAACCGATCTCCGCCTCGCTGGCCATCGACCAGATCCGCCTGGAACTGGGCTACGGCCTGCTGCCGCTGATCAACTCCGAGCACGGCAGCCGGCTGACCGATCAGATCAAGGCGCTGCGGCGGCAGCTCGCCAGCGACATCGGCTTCATCATGCCCTCGGTGCGCATCCAGGATAACCTGCAGCTTCCCTCCCAGGGCTATGTCATCCGCATCAAGGAGATCGAGACCGGGCGCGGCGAGGTCCGTCCCAACACGCTGCTGGTCATGGACCCGCGCGGCGACGCCATCTCGCTGCCCGGCGAGGCGACGGTGGAGCCGACCTTCGGCCTGCCGGCGATGTGGGTCGACACATCCTTCCGCGAGGAAGCGATGTTCAAGGGCTACACCGTCGTCGATCCGCAGACGGTGATCACCACCCACCTGACCGAGCTGG
The DNA here is from genome assembly GCA_028284045.1 of Alphaproteobacteria bacterium. Classification (GTDB taxonomy): domain Bacteria; phylum Pseudomonadota; class Alphaproteobacteria; order DSM-16000; family Inquilinaceae; genus JANQSN01. The sequence continues at coordinate 70,383 of JANQSN010000028.1, forward strand.
TCAAGGACAACATGCCGGAGCTGTTGTCCTACGCGGAGACCCAGAAGCTTCTGGACGAGCTCGGGCGCGACCAGCAGAAGCTGGTGGCCGACGTGATCCCTTCGCAGATTACCGTCGGCGGCGTGCAGCGCGTGCTGCAGAACCTGCTGGGCGAGCGGGTCTCCATCCGCGACCTGCCGACCATCCTGGAGGGCGTCGCGGAGGCCTGCGGCTACACCCGCGCGATCAGCCAGATCACCGAGCATGTGCGCGCGCGTCTGTCGCGCCAGCTCTCCGACGCCCATACCGGCGAGAGCGGGTACATCGCGCTGATCACGCTGTCGGGTCCCTGGGAGCAGGCCTTCGCCGAGGCGGTGGTCGGCGACGGCGAGGACCGCCAGCTCGCCATGGCGCCGTCGCGCCTTCAGGACTTTATCACCTCGGTGCGCCAAACCTTCGAGCGGCACGCCATGATGGGCGAGAACCCGGTGCTGCTGACCAGCCCCGGCATCCGCGCCTATGTGCGATCGATCATCGAGCGCTTTCGGCCGGCGACCATCGTGATGTCGCAGAACGAGATACATCCGAAGGCCAAGATCAAGACGCTCGGCCAGATCTGACGCGCGGCCCCGACGCGCCCGACGCCCGCGCGACCGGCCGTACCCCCGCAACCCGAAGGCGACCCCGCCCGTGCACTTGATGACCTTCACCGCGAAGACCTCGACAGAGGCGATGGCGCAGGTGCGCGAGGTGATGGGCGACGATGCCATCATTCTGGCGACGGAGGACGACCCGTCCGGCGGCATCCGCGTCACGGCTGCGCTGGAAGGCAACCCACCGCCCGCGGACCCCGCGCCGCGCGCCGCACCGACACCGCGCCCGTCGGCCGGCAAGCCGGGCGGCCGCCGGCGCACCGACCCGCCGGCGAGACCCACGCAAGGCGCCCCGCCGGCAACCCCCCGGCCGCCGTCGCCGCGACGGCGCCCGCGCCCGGCGCCGGAACGGCTGACCGCCCTGGATCAGCTCTACTTCGCCTTCCGCGACAACGGCGTGCCCGCCCCCATTGCGGACTATCTCCTCGCCCTGGCGGAGGGTAGCCGGGCGGCCGAGCCGGGCGCCCTGCTGATCGAGGTGCTGGAGCGGGAGTACCGCTTCGCCTCCCTGGTCGGTGGACCGGCGCCGATCCGGCCGGTGATGCTGATCGGCCCCCCGGGTGCCGGCAAGACGCAGACCGCGGCCAAGCTGGCGGCCCATGCCGTCATGCACGGGCGCCGCGCGGTCCTGATCGATACCGACCGCGGCCGGACCGGCGGCGGCGCGCGCCTGGCCGCCTTCGCCGATGCGCTGAAGGTTCCCCTCCACCCGACCGCCGACGGCGACGCGCTGGACGATCGTCTGGCGGCGGTCGCCGACGACGAGTTCGTCATCATCGACAGCGAAGGCTGCAACCCGCTGAGCGCGGCCGACCGCCGGACGCTGGCCGAGCTGATCGACGGCCGGCCGGTTGAGCCGGTGCTGGTGCTGCCCGACGGCACCGATCCGCTGGAAGCGACGGATGCCGGCGTCGCCTTCGCCGGCCTCGGCGCCACCCGGCTGATCGTCACCCGCACGGATACCAGCCGCCGCCACGGCACCCCGCTTGCGGCGGCCGCCGGCGCCGGGCTCAGCTTCGCCGACCTCACCCGCAGCGCCCTGATCCGCGACGGTCTGACACCGCTCGACCCGTCCGCGCTGGCCGACCTCCTGTTGTCCCATACCGACCTTCCCGCCGACCGTCTCAAGACCGGGACCTGACCCATGACCGACGCGCGCGACAACACCCTAGCGGCCTCCGTGGGGACCCCATCGAGGCTGCCGGCCGGCCGCGAACGCTTCGTCGCCATCGCCAGCGGCAAGGGCGGCGTCGGCAAGACCTGGCTGGCCATCACGCTGACCCACGCGCTGGCGCGCATGGGCCTGAAGGCGCTGTTGTTCGACGGCGATCTCGGGCTCGCCAATGTCGACATCCAGCTCGGGCTGATGCCCAAGCGCGATCTCGGCGCGGTGCTGGACGGCGCCATCGGCCTGTCCGGCGCGGCGATGCCCTATCGGCCGGGCGGCTTCGATGTGATCGCCGGCCGGTCGGGCAGCGGGGCGCTGGCCAACCTGGCGCCGCAGCGGGTCACCGAGCTGCGCGCGTCGCTGAACGCCGTCTCCGGCGACTATGACCGCGTGCTCCTGGATCTCGGCGCCGGCATCGACCGCAATGTCTGCCAGCTCGCCCAATCGGTCGGCACCACCCTGGTGGTCACCAATGAGGAGCCGACCTCGCTGACCGACGCCTACGCGCTGATCAAGATCCTCAAGTCCAGCGCGCCGGAACACGACATCCGCATCATCGTCAACATGGCGACGACGCCGCGCGACGGGGCCCAGACCTACAGCACGCTGTTGAAGGCGTGCGACAGCTTCCTGGGCTGCAAACCGCCGCTGGCCGGCGTGGTGCGCCGCGATGCGCAGGTGCGCGAGGCGATCCGCGCCCAGGCGCCGATCCTCAACCGATCGCCCTCCTGCGACGCCGCGCGCGATGTCGAGGGGATCGCCGCCAGCCTGTTCGGTACCGGCGAGCACGGCGACGCCTCATGAGCCTGGGCGCCGCCCCACCGGCGCCGCCGGCGACGGCCGGCGCGGCCGCCGCCGGCTCGGGCGGCGCCAGCGTTTCGGGGGAGGTGCGCAGCCTGCCCGATCTCCTGGCCCAGCGGCTGGCCCAGGCGACGCGGCCGATTGCGGTTCCCGGCACGGTCATCGCCAGCGATGCGGGCCAGGCCGTGCTGCGCACGCAGTTCGGGCCGCTGACCTTCCGCAGCGCCGAGGCGCTGCCGCTCGGTGCCCGGGTTACGGTGAACCTGCCGCCGCCGAGCCGGCCGATCAGCCCGGCGGCGTTGTCGGTGCGGCCGATGCCGGCCCAGATCCTCGGCCTGCCGGGTCCGGCGGCACCGCCCGCCGCGGGCGGCCTCGGCGGGCTCGCGACGGCGGGACTCCCGGCCGGCCCGATGGCGGCGATGCCGGCATTGCCGGCCGGGCTGGCGAGCCCTCTGGCGGGATTGACCGGTCTGTTGTCGCAACCGGGCGCCGCCCCGGCGCTCCGCGCGGCCGGGCCGACCGGTGCCGCCCCGACGCCGGCCTTGCCGGGCGCGCCGGCATCGGCGGCGGGACTACCATCGCCGACCGGTAGCGGGCCGATGACGGCCGGGCCGGCGGCACTGCCGGGCGGAGCACCGGGCGCGGGCGCCCCGGCATCGGCGGGCGCCGCGACGGCGAACCCCACCGCCACGCCATCGGCCGGGGCGACGGCCGAAGCGACCCAAACCGGCGGCCAGCCCCCAGCGACGGCGGCACGACCGGGCGGACCGCCGGCGCCGACACCGACACCCGCCGGCCAGGCCACCGCCGCACCGGCCCCCGCCGCCGCGCCGGCGGCCCCGCAGCCGGCGCCGGGCCCGGCCAGTCGGGCGGTCCCGGTCCAGGGGCAAGCAACCGGCGGTGCACCCGTCTCGACAGCGGCGACGACGGCGGGCACACCGGCGACGACGCCGGCAACCGCGTCGACCATAGTGGCCCGGGCGACAGCACCGCTGCCCTATGGCACGAGCGCACCCGCGTCGGCGGGACCCGCCGGCGCCGCGACGGGTCCGACCGGCATCGCCGCCGCCGGTACCGGCGACGCCAATCCGATGCCGGGCCTGCGCGAGGCCCTCGCGGCGCTGAGCCAGTCGGACCCGGGGCTGGCCAGCCGCACCGCCCAGACGACGGTGCTGCAGCCGACGCCGCAGCTCGGCGGCACGCTGATCTTCCTGATGTCGGCGCTGCAGGGCGGCGACGTGCGTCACCTGATCGGCGATCGCGCCCAGCGCGTCCTGGAGGCGACCGGGCGTGCCGACGTGCTGGCGCGGATCGGCCGCGACCTCGCCGGGGCCGTGCAGACCACCCGCGACGCGGCCGGCGGCGAGTGGCGCAGCTTCCAGTTGCCGGTCTTCCACGGTCAAGGCTGGTCGACGCTGACGCTGTCGGTCCCGCGCGTCCGGCGCGATGCCGGCGCCGCCGCGCCCGCCGACCGGCCGGGCGGGCGCCGCTTCCTGGTCGACGTGACGTTGAGCCAGGTCGGGCCGGTTCAGCTTGACGGGGTCTTGCGCCCGCGCCTCCTGGACGTCGCGCTACGCTCGCGCCACCGCTTCACCGGCGAGGAGCGCCAAGAGATCCAGTCGCTCTACGCCGCGGCGCTGGCGACCGGCGGTCTCGGCGGCACCCTGACCCTGGCGACGGGGGCGGAAGGCTGGGTCCGTCTGGCGCGATCGGGGCGATAGTCGGCCTTACCCAGCAGGCGACGCGGCGCGGGCGCGCTGGAAGCGTACCGCACCGACCTCGTCGAGGGCTTCGGTCTCGCGGCGCTTGGCTTCGGCGCCGGCACGGGCGCGGCGATCGGCCTCCACCAGCTCATAGCGCTTCACCTCGCGGAAAGCATCGGCGATCTCGTCGCGCGCGATGGTCATGCGCTGCTCGACCTCCGCGATCGACTGCGTCAGATGCGCCTGCCGGCTCAAGGTCGCCTGGATGAAGGCGCCGAGCGACGGCTGCGGTGCGCCTTGAGCATCGGCAAATCCCTGCTCCCGGCGCAGATCCTCCTGCAAGTCCGTCCGCTGACGGTGCAGATGCGCGGCCAGCGCCTCCAACTCCGCCAGCGCCCGGCGCTTCTCGTCGAGCCGCCAGCGGCTGAGGCGGATCAGGCCCGTCAACTTGGCCATCACGCCACCGCCAGATTGGCGGGCTCGGACGGCTCGGCGGTCCCGTCGCCCTCTCCGGCCTCGGTCTCGGCCTGGGCCTGGGCCTGGGCCTGGGCCTCGGCCGCGACGGCCGCCGGATCGGGCATGCCGAGGATCTCCGCCAGGCGGCGGTAGCCTTCGTCGAGCCCGGTGCGGTCGCGCTTGTCCTGATGCAGGAAGCCTTCCAGCGCCGGGTTGAAGTGGATCGCCTCATCCACCCCCGGATCGCTGCCCTTGCGGTAGGCGCCGAGACGGATCAGCTCGGCCATGTCCTCGTACGATGACAGCAACTGCCGGGCGCGGCGCACCAGGTCGTTCTCCGCCGCGGCATTGCAGCCCGGCATGGTGCGCGAGATCGAGCGCAGGATGTTGATCGCCGGATAGCGGCCCCGCTCGGCGATCGCGCGGTCCAGCACGATGTGGCCGTCGACGATGCCGCGCACGGCGTCGGCGATCGGCTCGTTGTGGTCGTCGCCTTCCACCAGCACGGTGAACAGGCCGGTGATCGCGCCGTCGCCGGTGCCGGGACCGGCGCGCTCCAATAGGCGCGGCAGCTCGCCGAAGGTGGTGGGCGGATAGCCCTTGCTGGTCGGCGGCTCGCCGGCCGACAGGCCGATCTCGCGCTGCGCCATGGCGAAGCGGGTGATGCTGTCGATCATGCACAGCACATGCGCGCCCTGGTCGCGGAAATACTCTGCCACCGTCAGCGTCGCATAGGCCGCCTGGCGGCGCATCAGTGGGCTCTCGTCGGAGGTGGCGACGACGACGACGCTGCGTGCCCGCCCCTCCGGCCCCAAATCGTCCTCCAGGAACTCCTGGACCTCGCGGCCGCGCTCGCCGACCAAGCCGATCACGTTGACGTCCGCCGCCGTGTAGCGGGCCAGCATCGACATCAAGACGGACTTGCCGACGCCGGACCCAGCGAAGATGCCCATGCGCTGACCGCGGCAGCAGGTGACGAAGCTGTTGAGCGCCCGTACGCCGAGATCCAGCTTGCCGACCACCCGCCGGCGGCGATGGGCCGGCGGCGGACGGTTGCGCAGCGGCACCGGGTAGGGTCCGACCGGTAGGGGGCCGAGCCCGTCGATCGGCTCGCCGAGCGGGTTGATCACCCGGCCCAGCCACTCCGGCGTCGGGGTCAGGGCCGCCGCCTCGACGATCAGCCGGGCGGGGGCGCCGTAGCCGATGCCGTCCAGGGTCCCGAAAGGCATGGCGAGCGCCCGGCCGCGGCGGAACCCGACGATCTCGCCGGGAACCGGCCGGCCGTCGGCGGCGGTGATCAGGCAGCGACCGCCCAAGGGCACCCGCGCCGGGATGCCGCCCAGCTCGACCATCATGCCCTGGATCGCGCTGACGCTGCCGGACAGCCGATAGGCGGGCACCGCTTCGACGGTCTCTATCAGGGTGCGAAGCGCGGATTGCGGCATGACCGATGGCATCTCATGAGAGACGACCGACCGCCGGCCGGGCGCGTAGCACCGGGCCACTTTGCGGGCAGGCTCATCAGCTATGGTGTGCGATCTGGGTTAAGGGGCCGTTAAGCGGGGCCGACCCGACGGACGAAGGCGCGACAACTCGTCGTCGGTTACTTTTTTTTTGGCCGCCCGTCATCGAACGAAGACTGTACATTATTGCATTTCAAAGGGTTGCTGCACCCCTCTAAGATCGCATCACATTCACCTTGACAGTCTGCCTTAAGATGCGCTTAACGAATGCGCATTAACCTTTATTAATGTCGCAGGCTTGCGGCATTCGGCGGGTTCGCTTCGGCGAGACCGCCCCTTGGTCTTCCTTCGGTGCCAGTACAGTTCCGGAATAGCACGGTACAAGCGACGACATTGAGGAGCCCATTGCTATGCGAATTCTGCTTGTCGAGGACGACACCGCCACGGCGAAGAGCGTTCAACTGATCCTCCAGTCGGAGGGTTGCATTGTCGATACAACCGATTTGGGAGAGGACGGTCTCGAAATCGGTAAACTGTACGACTATGACATCATTCTTCTTGACCTGATGTTGCCCGACATCGACGGCTACGAGGTCTTGCGCCGGCTGCGATCGGCACGCGTCGATACGCCGATCCTCATTCTGTCCGGGCTCAGCGAGCTCGATCACAAGATCAAGGGCCTCGGCTTCGGCGCCGACGACTACCTGACCAAGCCGTTCGACAAGCGCGAGCTGCTCGCCCGCATCCATGCCATCGTGCGGCGCTCCAAGGGCCATTCCGACAGCGTCATCCGCACCGGCCGGCTGACCGTCAATCTCGATACCCGAACGGTCGAGGTCGGCGGACACCCGATGCACCTGACCGGCAAGGAGTACGGCATTCTGGAGCTGCTCTCCCTGCGCAAGGGCACCACGCTGACCAAGGAGATGTTCCTCAACCATCTCTACGGCGGCATGGACGAGCCCGAGCTGAAGATCATCGACGTGTTCGTCTGCAAGCTGCGCAAGAAGCTGACCCAGGCGACCGGCGGCGAGAACTATATCGAGACGGTGTGGGGCCGCGGCTATGTGCTGCGCGATCCGCAGCCGACCGAAGAGCAACAGCCGGAACACGCCGAGGCCGTCGCGGTCGCCTGAGACCGGTTGGGCATAGGGGCGGCGGCGAGGCACAGGGCCGAGCCGCCCGCTGTTCCGATGCGGTCGAGTTTCCGCTGACCGACCAATGGCGTCCCCGGTGCGGGTGGGAACGTCCAACCGATTGAAATGAAAAGACCCCCGCCTGCGCGGGGATGATGTTGGAGGGATGGCCTTTCAACAGGCTGTCAAGGCCAGCGGACGGCCGAGGCGTGCTCGTCCTCGGCCCCTGACCGTAGAGGCCGGACCCTCCCGACGACGACGGCCGCCCATGACCGTCGTCGTTCCCGCGAAGGCGGAAACCTCCCTCAAGTCGTGCCGATGAAGAGTTGCCGCCGGCGCGGCGAAGATGCCTGAGGCGGCGGGCCGATCGATGCGGCCGGTCGCCGCGCGATCCCGCTACCCCACCAGCGCCTGGCGGGCGGCCGTGCTGCCGAAAGCCGGTGTCGACGGCCGGGTCGCGGGGGCCGCCTCGGCCGACAGCGTGTAGATGCCGCGCTGGCCGTCCATCGGCCGGAACCGGTCGCTGACGCCCAGCACCGTCTCCGCCCCGCCCAACAGCAGCACGCCATCGGGCGGCAGCAGACGGCTGATCCCTTCCAGGACCTTCGTCTTGGTCGGCTGGTCGAAGTAGATCAGCACGTTGCGGCAGAACACGATGTCGAACTGGCCGAGCGAGCGCATCTCGCCCAGCAGGTTGAACTCGCGGAACGTGACCATGCTGCGCAGGTCGGGGCTGATCTCCCACTTGTCGCCGCGCTGGCGGAAGTACTTCACCAGCAGGGTGACCGGCAGGCCGCGCTGCACCTCGAACTGGGTGTAGAGGCCGGATTTGGCGCGCGCCAGGATGTCGGTGGAGATGTCGGTGGCGACGATCTCCACTTGGACGCCGCGCAGCCGCGCGGCCTCTTCCTTCAACACCATGGCGATGGTGTAGGGTTCCTGCCCGCTCGATGCGGCGGCGCTCCAGATCCGGATCTTGCGGGCCTGGCTGCGCGCCTCCAGAAAGCGCGGCAGGATGATGCTGCGGAGCTGGTCGAAGGGCTTGGTGTCGCGGAAGAAGGACGACTCGTTGGTGGTCATCGCCTCCGTGATGTCCCGCAACAGCCGCTCGTCCTTCTTCGAGCGGACGGTCTGCGCCAGCTCGTCGAGGCCGCGCAGGTTCCATTTGCGCGCCACCGGCATCAGCCGGCTTTCCAGCAGATACGCCTTGTCGCGCGACAGCACGAGGCCGGAGCGCTGCTTCAAGAGCGTCTGGAACATGGCGAAATCGTCGCCCTTCATGCCTCGAACTCCGTCCGTCAAAGCCCGCGCCTCAAGCCGCCGCACGCACGACGTGGCGCCTCAAGAACGGGCCGATATCACTGAGCGGAAGGATCGCATTGGCCGACCCGTCGCCAGACACCGCACCGGGCATCCCCCAAACGACGCTGGTCGCCTCGTCCTGTGCAACCACCGCGCCCCCGCCGCCCGCGACTGCGCGGCAACCGAGCATGCCATCCTGACCCATACCGGTTAAAATCAAGGCAAGAACGCGCGGTCCGAAGAGACTGACCGCGCTCTCCAGCATCGGATCGACGGCCGGCCGGCAGAAATTCACCAGCGGCCCTTGGCTCAGCTTGATCCGTGCCGACCCGCCGCCGGCGACGACCGTCATGTGGTAGTCACCCGGCGCGACATAGCAGCGCCCGGGTACCAGCGCCTCGCCATCCACCCCTTCGGCCGCCTGGAGGCCGCATTGGCGGGAGATGTGCTCCGCCAGGATGGTGGTGAAGGTGGGCGGCATGTGCTGGGTGATGATCAGCGGCACCGACAAGCCGCGCGACAGGTGCTTCAACACCTCGAACAGCGCCTGCGGACCGCCGGTCGAGCTGCCGATCGCCAGAACTTCGGGCCGGAACTGCTTGGGGAAGTCGCGCGTGCGCGGCGCCGCGCCAGGCGCGCCGGACGCCCCGTCGCGGCGCGCCAGCGTGGCCGGCGCCGCCGCACCCGGCGTGCCCGGCCGACGCCGGGCGTCCGCGGAGAAGACGGACCGCTGGGCAGAGCTTGGCCGGCGCGGCCCGGCGGCGGCGGCCAACGTTTTGACCTTCTGCAACAGCTCGGTGCGGAAGCTCTCCGTGGAATGGATGTCGCGCACCGCCGTGGGCTTGGCGATGTAGTCGGTCGCTCCGGCCTCCAGCGCCTTCAGGCTGATGTCGGCATTGCGCTTGGTCAGCGTCGACGCCATCACCACGCGCGCGGCGGGGCACGCCTTCAGCAAGAGCGGCAGCGCCTCCAGCCCGTCCATCACCGGCATCTCGATATCGAGCACGACGACATCCACCGGCCGGCGCCGGATCGCATCGACCGCCATCCGGCCGTTGCCGACCGAGGCCACGACCTCCAGGTCCTTGTCGGCTTCCAGGATGCGGCTGATCAGCCCGCGGATCACCGCACTGTCGTCCACCACCATGACAGCGTAACGGTCTGTCCCGGCGGTATCGCGGGCCGACGCGGGGCGCGTGGGCGTGAGCGGTGGCATCGGTTCGAGCCCGTCGATCAGCCGACGGCTTCCATCAGACCGACCTGTGCGAACTTGGTCTGTATGATGTCGCTGTCGAACGGCTTCATGATGTATTCGTTGGCGCCGGCGCTCAGCGCTTCTTGAATATGCGCCAGGTCGTTTTCCGTAGTGCAGAACACGACCTTCGGTTCTTCGCCGCCGCTCATCTTGCGCAGACGGCGCAGGAACTCGATGCCGGACAGCACCGGCATGTTCCAGTCGAGTAGAACCGCATCGGGCATCTGCCGGGCGCAGGCGTGCATCGCCTCCTGCCCGTTCTCCGCCTCTTCGCACTCGAAATCGAGATCCTCCAGGATCTTTCGAGCGACCTTGCGGACCACGCGACTGTCGTCGACCACCAGGCACGTCTTCATGGTGCACCCCTTAGAACACGCTGCAGCCCAAGCAACCCGCCACCCTCGGACGTTCCCGATCGACCCGGCCGCGGGTATGGCCGCCCGATCAGGCCGCCTGGCCGTAGACGTCGTTCAGCGTCTCCGCCAGGCTGTTCAACAGAAGATCGCGATCGAACTTCGCCACATAGTCGGTGAAGCCCGCCTCGCGGCCGCGGTCGAGATCGCGCGGCGTGGCGTGCGACGAGAGCGCGATCAGCGGCAGCGCCTGCCAGGGCCCTTCCGCGCGCACCCGCTCTGCGAAGTCGAAGCCGCTCATGCCGGGCATCTCGATATCGGAGATGATCGCGTCGAACATCTGGCCCTCTTCCGCCATGGCCAAGGCCTGCTCCGCGCTGCTCACCGCGGTGACCTCGTAGCCCGACACCGTCAACAGCGGCGTCAGCATGTTGCAGAAGAAGGGGCTGTCATCGACCAGCAGAATGCGGCTGCGCTTCTCGTCGCTCTCGAAGGCCTCGCCATTGGCGCCGAACCAGTCGTGATAGGCCTGGGTCAGGTAGGCGCCGGCATCGATGACGTCGGTCGCCCGGCCGTCGACGATGGCGCTGCCGATCAGGCCCGACTGCTCGCCGGCGAGTTCGACATTCAGCTTCTCTTCGACGATGTCGACGATCTCGTCGACGATCAGGCCCATCGACCGCTCGCCTTCGGAGAACACCAGGACCGGCTTGCGGCCGTCCTCGCCGCCGGGATGGAACATGCCGTCGAAGGGGATCAGTGGCATCAGCTTGCCGCGGTACTGCACGACCAGCCGCCCGTTCGACAGCTCCATGTTCTTCTCTTCGATGTCCTCCAGGCGCGAGACCAGCGCCAGCGGCACCGCCTTCGGCGCCCCGTCGCCGGCGCGGAACAGGAGCAGCGCGACCGCTTCGTCGCCCGTCGCCTGACGCTGCGTCTCGGTGGTGCCGGCCATGCCCTCCGCCACGGTGATCTCGCCGGTCGCCTGGGCGATGCCGTTGGGATCGAGGATCATGATCACGCTGCCGTCGCCGAGGATGGTGTTGCCGGAGAACATCTCGATCGAGCGCAGGATCGGCGCCACCGGCTTGACCACGATCTCCTCCGTGTCGAAGACCCGATCGACGATGATGCCGAAGGAGTAGGCCCCGACCTGGGTGACGACGACGAAGCTCTCGGTCCCCTCGCCTTCCGCCGCTTCGAGCTGCAAGAGCTTGCGCAGGCTGACCAGCGGCAGCAGGCGGTTGCGCAGGCGCAAGACGGCCGCGCCGTTGAGCAGCTCGATCGAATGCTCGCTGTGGCCGCCGACGCGCACCAGCTCCACCACGCTGATCTGCGGGATGGCGAACCGCTCCTTGGCGCATTCCACGACCAGCGCGGAGACGATCGCCAGGGTCAGCGGGATCTTGATCATGAAGGTGGTGCCGCGCCCCAGTTCGGACTTCAGCTCCACGGTGCCGCCGATCTTCTCGATGTTGGTGCGCACCACGTCCATGCCGACGCCGCGGCCGGAGACGCTGGTGACCTGCTCCGCGGTGGAGAAGCCGGCCTTGAAGATAAGCTGATGGACCTGACTGTCGGACATGCTGGCGGCATCGGCCTCGGAGATGAGCCCGTTGGTGACCGCCTTGGCGCGCAGCTTGTCCACCGACAGCCCTTTGCCGTCGTCGCTGATCTCGATGATGATGTGACCGCCTTCGTGATAGGCGTTCAACCGAACCTTGCCGATCTCCGACTTGCCGGCGGCGAGGCGGACGGCCGGCGGCTCGATGCCGTGGTCGGCCGAGTTGCGAACCATATGGGTCAGCGGATCCTTGATCAGCTCCAGCACCTGGCGGTCCAGCTCGGTGTCCTGGCCGAACATCTGCAGCTCGATCTTGCGGCCCAGCTCTTGGCTGAGGTCGCGGATCAGGCGCGGCAGCTTGGCCCAGGCGTTGCCGATCGGCTGCATCCGCGTCTTCATCACGCCTTCCTGCAATTCCGACGTGACGTGGTTGAGCCGCTGCAGCGGGGCGTTGAACTCGCTGTCCTTGTGGCTGCGCAGGATCTGCAGGAGCTGGTTGCGGGTCAGCACCAGCTCCGAGACCATGGTCATCAGGTTCTCCAGAAGATCGACGTTGACGCGGATCGTCTGGTTGGCGACCTGGCTTTCCTTCGCCTCGGCGGCCGGCCGGGCTTCGGCGGCCGGCTTGGCCGCCGCGGCGGGCGCCGGTGGTGCGGCGGGGGGCGGCGCCGGCTCGGGCTCGGGCTCCACCTCGGGCTCGGGCTCCGCGGGGGGGGCCGCCTCGGCCGGCTCGTCGGAGGTGAGCAGCGGGTCGTTGTCGAGGTCGTCGAGTTCTGCGGCGACCGGCGCGGTCATCTCCGGTTCCGCTGCCGGTTCCGGCGCGGCCGCCTCGCCCTCCGCCGCGGGCGGCGAACCGCCCTCGGCCAGCACGTTGAGGCGCGCCACGAGGTCGCTGTCGTCGCCGGCCGGTTCCTTCTCCTCGGCCTCCAGCCCGCCGATGATCGCCTTGATGCGGTCGAGGCTCTCCAGGATCAGGCTGACGGCCGTCGGGGTGACCTCCAGCGCGCCGTCGCGGAACCGGCCGAGCACGTTCTCGCCGGCATGGGCGACCCGCTCCAGACGCGGCAGTCCGAGGAAGCCGCAGGTGCCCTTGATCGTGTGGACCAGGCGGAAGATGTTGCCCAGCAGATTGGGGTCGTTCGGATTCTGCTCAAGCTGTACCAGCTCGACGTCAAGCACCGACAGGTTCTCAGTCGTCTCGGTCAGGAATTCACTGAGCAAATCATCCATCGGTCTACCCCGTTTGAAGTTGTCAGCCCGCGGGTCCGTAGCGGCCGGCCGCTTTCCGGTCGGCGCACGGGGCGCCGTCCTGGCACGATCGTGCCCCTTGATCTCCGGAACGCTCGCAGAAAGTGATTAAGAAGCCGCTAAGGGCTGCAGGGCCGATCGGCGGCTCTAATGCAGGACCGCTTTGGCTGAACTCCCGCTCTCATCGATCGTCAGAGCGCGGTTCGCGGGTCGGATGTTCGGTCCCTGGACGAGTACGCCATCACACTCCGGGGCTAAACATCTCTAGCGGGCTGCCGAGTAACACCCTCCCAACGTCTTCCCGGCGCCGGCAGAGACCGCCAGCCGATTGAAACGGAAAGAGGCACGCCAGGCGGAACCCTTGATGGGCGCGTACCGTGGGACGGGCCGCCAACCCCTTCAGACAGCAAACATTGGGTCTAGGGCATCGGCGACGCGCGCCGTCTCCATTCGAGAGGCCTCCTATACATGAGAGTGAGTTGCATTCGCATTTTGATAGGGCGATAGTCCTACCCGCCCCCGGGTAACCCCATCTGGCCTGGCGGCTTTCTAGCCCGTAGGCGGATAGCGCGTATCGTGCCGAGCAACCGGCAGAGACAAGGGGCGATTGCCGCGGATCCGGCGCTGGTCCAGGCACTCACGAGGCGTTTGATCTACGGCGCGGGCCTGATGGTCGGCGTGTCTCTCGCCGCGTTCTTGAGCTTGCGCGCGCTGCCGGGCGATTTCGCCGAGGTGCTGCTGACCTATCAGATGGCCGGCGAGATCCCCTCTCAGTCGGCCCTCGACCGCTTCCGGAGCGAGCACGGCTTCGACGCGCCCATACTGATGCAGTATCTGCGTTGGATGGTCGCGGCGCTCACCGGCGATCTCGGCATGTCCTTCCGGTCCGGCGATCCGGTGATCGAGGAACTGCGGCTCGCGGTATCGGCGACGCTGTGGCTCACCGGCGTCTCGTTCGCGGTCGTGCTGCTAGGCATCCCGCTGGGCGTGATCGCCGCGCTGAAGGCCGGTGGCTGGTGGGACCGGTTGCTGACCGGTCTCGCGGTCGTCGGCATGGCCATCCCGAACTTCTGGCATGCGCTGCTGTTCATGCTGCTGTTCGGCCTGGTGCTGGGATGGCTGCCGTCGTCCGGCTACGGCACCTGGGCGCATGTGGTCCTGCCGGCCCTGGTGATCGCCACGTCGTCGGTCGGGGTCGTCGCCCGGGTCGTCCGCCGCGCGCTGATCGAACAACGCCAGGCCCTCTATGCGCGGACGGCGCGCAGCAAGGGCGTCGCGCCCCTGCGTGTCCTGACCGACCACTGCCTGGTCAACACGGCGGCCCCGGTGCTGACGGTTCTGGGGCTGCAGGCGGCGCGGATCTTCGACGGCGCGATCGTCGTCGAAACCGTATTCGGCTGGCCGGGTCTGGGCCGCGCCCTCGCCGAAGCGGTTCTCAATCGAGACTTTCCGATGATCCAGGGCGCGATCCTGGTCATCGGCATCGCCTATGTCGTCATCAACCTGCTGGTCGACACCGCCATCGCGCTGATCGACCCGCGCGCGCGGGCGAGCCTTTAGCATGGCGGCCCGACAGTCCGGCGGAGACCACGGCGCCGCGCCCACCCGCCCGAAGGCGCACCAATGAGCGCCCGTGTCGGACTGGTCCTGCTGGGCATCGCCGTCGTCGGCGCCGCGGTGCCCTGGCTTGCGCCGCACGATCCGCAGGCCGTGGACTTCCTGGGCCGGCTGCAGCCGCCATCGGCGACCTTCCCCCTCGGCACCGATCATATGGGCCGCTGCGTCCTCAGCCGGTTGCTGCACGGGCTGCACGTGACACCGCTGGCCGCGTTGGTCGTCGTGGCGGTCGCCGCTGCGGTCGGGACGGCGATCGGCCTGACCGCCGGGCTGGTCGGCGGCCGCCTCGACCAATTCGCCATGCGGGTCGTCGATGCCGTGCTGATCTTTCCGGCATTCGCGGTGGCGCTGGCCGTTTCGGGCATTCTGGGCATCGGCTTGTGGAGCATCGTTCTCGCCCTGGCCGGCGTGCACTGGGCCGACTATGCGCGCCTGTCGAGAAACCTCGCGGTCGTCGAGCGCGGCCAGGCCTACGTCCGGGCCGCCGAGGCGCTGGGTGTCAGCTTCGGTGGCGTCTTGGTGCGGCGATTGCTGCCGGCCGCCGTCCCGCATCTGGTGGTGCTGGCGACCTACTCGCTGTCCTGGGCGATCCTGTCCTTTGCCGGCCTCAGCTTCCTAGGTCTGGGCGCGGAACCGGGGACGGCCGAATGGGGCCTGATGATCGCCGAGGCGCGCCATCACATGCGCGCCCATCCCCTGCTGATCGCCGCACCTGGCCTCGCCATCGTCACTGTCGTGCTGGGTCTCAACCTGCTGGGCGACGCGCTGGCCGATCCCGCCACGCGCCGCCGCTCCCCGTTTTCCCGACCCATCAAACTTCGCGCTGCCAAACAAGGAGATGCTTCATGCGCATGACGCGTTGCGTAGCCGTTGGGGCTGCCGCCCTTCTCGCCGGTCTGCTGATGGTCGGCGCGTCGCCGCCCGCCGTCGCTGAGGACGGCGACGAGACCTTGGTGATCGGCACCATGTGGGAATCGCTGCCGCTGTCGATGACCGCGCGGCGCAGCCGCTTCTTCAACGAGAGCGAGATCCTCGACACGCTGGTGAAGATGGACTTCGACATGCAGCTCCAGCCGGGGCTGGCGCTGTCCTGGAGCCGCCCGTCGCCGACGCAATGGGTCTTCGAACTGCGCGAAGACGTGGTTTTCCACGATGGCACCCCGTTCGATGCGGCGGCCGCCAAGCATTCGCTGGAACGGGTCATCGACCTGCTGCCTTACGCGGCGGATTTGCTGAACATCGACACCATCACCGCGGCCGACACCCACGCGCTGGTGATCGAGACGAACGCGCCGTTCGCCGCCCTGCCGAACCAGTTGACCGACGCCATCACCGGCATCTACGGGGCCGCCTCCTTCGACGCCGATGGTGCGTTCGTCCAGCCGGTCGGCACCGGGCCGTGGCGGTTCGTCGAATACAACCCGCAGCAGAACACGATCGTCGAACGCTTCGACGGCTATTGGGGCGACCTGCCGGATCTGGCGCAAATCGACTACCGCTACATTCCCGACCACCATGCCCGGACGATCGCCCTGGAAGCGGGCGAGATCCATCTCGCCGCCAACATCCTGCCCGGCGATGTGGAGCGCCTCAGCGAAGAGCCCGCGTTCGCGGTGTTCCAGGCGCCCAGCGCGGGTCTGTACTACGCCGCGTTCAACGCCGCCGCCGATCGCCCGGTCGGCGACGCGCGGGTTCGCCGGGCCCTCAACCTGATGGTCGATCGCGAGCTGATCGTTGCCGGTGCCCTCGACGGTGTCGGCGAGCCGGCCTGGCAGTTCTTCCGCGACAGCCACGACTGGGTGCCGCAGGACCTGCCAAGCTACGCGCCGGACCTCGATCGCGCCGCCGAGCTGCTGGCGGAGGCCGGCTATGCGCAGGTCGACGGACGCTGGCAGCGCGACGGAGAGCCGCTGACGCTGGAGATCTTAAGCTACTCGTCGCGCACGGAGATGCCGCTGATCACCGAGGCGATGGCCGCCTTGCTGTCGCAACAGGGCGTCGAGGTCACGATCGGCCTCTACACCTGGCCCGGCATGCTCGATCTCGTCCGACAAGGCGACTACGACCTGTCGGTGGTCTTCTGGACGCCCGACATGATCGGCCACCCGGACCTGCACCTGAAGTCGCAGTTCCACTCCGCGGCGGAGTTGAACTACCAGAACTGGGCGCATGCCGGGTTCGATGCCGCGGTCGACCTCGGCCGAACCCTCGATCCGGGCCTGGATCGCGACGCCGCCTATCGCGAGGCACTGACCATCCTGCATGACGAAGCGGTGGTGATGCCGCTGGTCTTCAAGGTGTATGTCGCCGCCGCCAGCAGCGCCGTACAGGGGTTCCGCATCCACCCCTCCGGTTTCTTCTACAACTTCAAGGAGGTCGGCCTGGGCGGCTGACGCGCCGCCGTGCGGGCGCGCCGGACCCGCGGGACGGCGCCGCCCGAGCGGCCGCAGCGGTTGAGCGTGAGCGGTAGGGAGGCGGCAGGCATGCTGCAGATCTTGGAGGACCGGGCGGTTGTGGCCCTCACCCACGCCGACCTGCTGGCCTGCGCCGGTCCGGAGAACATCGTTGCCGCCGCGCTGTGCTACCGGGTCGTGGGCTGGATGCTGCCGGCGCTGTCGCCGGGCGCGCCGCCGGAGCGGTCGCGGCTGACCTTCCGCGTGGCCTTCGGCGGGCCGGGTATCCTGGCGTGTCTGCGCCTGGTTTCGGGTGCCGAGACCGACGATCGGGTCCGTGTCGACCCGACCTGTGCGCCGAGCGACGCGCCCGAGGCGCCGGAAGGTCGGTTCTATTTCGAGGGCGGCTATGGCGAGCGGTTTTGTTCTGCCTATCCCCTGCCCGCCGTCTTCCCGCGAAACTTCCTCGACCAAGTCGCCCGGTTTCAGGAGGGCGGCGGCACCCCGTCCCAGCAATCGGCCTATCAGCGCGTCAAGCGCGCCTTCGCCAGCCGGATTCTGGCGCGGCCCACCGAGATCCTGTTGCGAACGCGGGTCTGGTCCCCGGACCGGGACACCGCCGGACCTGAGGACTCACAGGCATGACGAGAAACACGGATGAGTGACGTCTTGAAAATACGCGACGGCAGCCATGTCATCGCGCTGTGCTTAGAAGATCTCGTGAAATACCACGGGCGCGAGAACATCGGGGGTGTCGCCCTCGGCTTCAAGGTCCTGGAGTTCGCCTTCTCGCAGCTCAGCCCGCACGAGATCCCCCAGCGCAGCGAGATCGAGGTCTTCACCGCCTTTCCGGGGACGGGCGCGATCGACGCGTTCGAGATGGTGACGCGGGCGGTCACCCGAAACCGGTTCCGGCTCGACACGGACGCGGACGTACCGGACGCCTTGGCGGCCGTCACGGGCCGCTTCTACTTCCGCATCGGCTACCGCGGCCGGTCCCTGGCGGTGACCCCGCGCGGGGGCCTGATCCCCGACCGTTTCTTTCAGCTCAGCCGCATGCACAAGGCCGGTGAGGCATCGCCGGCGGACACGATCGAATTCCAGGGGATGAAGGAGGCCTTGGCCGATGCGCTGATGGCCTTGGA
Source organism: Alphaproteobacteria bacterium (assembly GCA_028284045.1). Lineage (GTDB taxonomy): Bacteria > Pseudomonadota > Alphaproteobacteria > DSM-16000 > Inquilinaceae > JANQSN01. Next base: position 88,619 of record JANQSN010000028.1, read on the forward strand.
CGCTGAAGAGGTTTTCAAGGTGTTGGGGTAAGGGCGAGGCATTGGGTTAGGGCGTTCGAGATCACGCTCAAGCTGGGCTGCTGGTCGTCGGCGTTTGGCCCGAACCGGTAGTTCTGCACCTACGGGAATTGATGCACATCGACCAAGTGCGGTTCGCAAACGAATCTCCTAATGCTGGATAGGCTACTACTGTCGGCGAATGCGCACTTCCGTCGCCCGAGGTGTCTGATCGGACATACGCGCCACTCAACGAAAGCTTGATTATCAGGCGTCAGCAACTCGCTATTGACTTGACGAACGAAAAGTAGTTGTCGTATCCTGATTTTTGAGATTCCATGAACTCTATCATTATCCAGCGAGACCAGAATGGAAGTCAGATCGGCATTTGTGATTTGTCCGATTGGCGATCCAGAAACCGAGACGCGGCAACGCTCCGACCAAGTCTATAAACACATCATCAAACCAGCCCTATCGGAGTCGGGTTTTGAACCGGTTCGAGCAGACGAGATTTCTGAGCCGGGCACGATCACCAGTCAGGTAATTGAACGAATTATGGAGTCACCGCTGGTCGTTGCCGACCTAAGTGAACATAATCCAAATGTATTCTATGAACTGGCTTTGAGACACGCTACCGGCCAACCATATATTCAGCTAATACGAAAAGGCGAGAGAATACCATTCGATGTTGCTGGAACACGTACAATACTGTTTGATATGACAAATCCAGACAGTGTTGTAGACGCGAGATGTGAAATTGGTCGGCAGATTCAGGCCCTTGAAAATAGTGATAGCCCTGCCAGCAATCCTGTTTCGATATCAATTGATTTGAAGAAATTTCGGGAGAAAAGCACACCTGAATCTCAAACAATTGTTGAGGTAATTGATAGCATAAACAAGCTATATGATCGCCTATCATACATAGATGGGAAAATTAGTAACCCTGAATCTCTTTTACCGATAATGTATTTGAGGCGAGCAATAGATTTTAGTCAATCAAAGATAGGCTCTCCGAGTGTGGAGTCCATTAGTGGAACAACCATACAGTCACTACTGGACATATGCGCAGAAATACAAAAAGAAACCCAAATGGATTATACCAAGAGTGATATTGCGAGTGATAGATATTTAATGAAACTCAGCGATATAGCAAAGAAAGCTAGACGGCTATCAAATATAATTTATCGAATTGCTGACGACAAATCAGTCTGAATTCCAATGAGAGTCTTCGAAAGACTCAGCGTAATGAGAGTATAGAGGTTGTTGTGAAATCAAAATGTCGAACCTAAACTGTTCATAAAGCGACTGACCTTGGCACATTCGTGACGACTTAGTTTGAACGTGGGAGCCGCATTGGTTAGGTTAAGTATCGAATTGGGGTTGGTGGATTCAGATACTTAACCCGAACAATGGGAACGTAAGAATGAGTTGCTGCGTGTCGCGTCGATATCTCAGGTAATCTGCTGCAACGTATGACCGTGGAGCGCGCGGACGATCGTTCCGCCGCTTCTACCATGGGGTTGCTCGCGAAGAAATCCTGCTGGCGTCTGTCGCGGGCACGAGTTGGGCGCCGTTTCGGCGCCCAACTCCTGGAGCGGCGCGTGAAACAAGCCGCCGCCCACCCCCATCAGAACGGGAAGATGATGTCGTAGAGCTGCTGGCCGTAGCGCGGCTGTTGGACATCGGTGATCTGGCCGCGGCCGCCGTAGGAGATCCGGGCCTCGGCGATCTGTTCGTAGCCGATGGTGTTGCGGGTGGAGATGTCTTCCGGGCGGACGACGCCGGCGATTTCCAGGTCGCGGGCCTCGAAGTTCACGCGGACCTCTTGGCGGCCATAGATCACCATGTTGCCGTTGGGCAGCACCTGGGTGATCGTCGCGGCGATCATCAGCTCAAGCTTTTCCTCGCGCGCCGTCGAGCCGCTGCCGGTAGAGCTGCTGGTCGAGCCGAACTCGGTCAGGTTCGTGTTGTCGACGCCGTCCGGCAGCCAGCGGTCGAGCCGTTGCTCGAAGCCGAGGAAGTACGGGATCTCCGCATCCTCGCTGCTGCCGCGCGAGCGCGAGGTGTCGTTGGAGAACTCCGCGCTGTCGTCGATCTCGATCACCACCGTCAGGATGTCGCCGATCTCGCCGGCGCGCTGGTCGCGGAAGAACGCGCGCGAGCCCGCCTGCCACAGCGAATTCGGCTGGTTCTCCGCCACCCGCGGCGCGGGCATCGGCATGCTGACGGGCGTGTAGCCGGGCGCCTCGGTCGGGCTGACGATGGGCGACAGCGGCGGCGGGCGGCCGATATTGGCGATGCGCTCGCCGGCACCGCAGGCCCCGACCAGGAGGGCGGCGGCAAGAACTGCCGGCCGGCCGATCCGGCCTAGCGGAGCTGACGGGCCTGTCGCAAGGGGGGTAGCCATGGTCGGATGCGCTCCTTCTCGCGCGAAGATCGGGACCGGGGCGGCTGGCCGCCGGATCAGAACAAGGCCGGTGAGCGGATAGCGACGGCGCCGGCACCGATGACGACGGCGTCGACGGTCCGGTTGCTGTCGACATTGACGATGCGGACGGTCTGCCCCAGCGCCCCGTCCTCCAGCGCCCGGCCGCGCGCCGTGACGTGCAGGCCCGGGCTTTCCAGGACCATCGATACTGTGGTGCCGCGCGGCACGATCACCGGCAGGCGCAGATCGCCCGCCCGCACCGGCTGGTCGGCCGACAGCGCGCGCCGCACGCTCATGCCCAACAGCTCGTCGGCATCGGTGACGATGCTGTCGTCGAGCCGGCTTTCCGGCAGGCTGCGCCAGGCGATGTCGTTCGCGCCGATCACCTCGCCCGGCCGGATGCGCTGCGCCAGCACCGGGATCTCCAGCTCCGCCACCACCGTCGTCGCCAAATCGGCGGCCGCATCGTCGCCCGCCGCGTCGTCCTCAGCCGGCATTTCCGCGCCAGCCAGGATCACCCGCGTCAGCGCCATGCGCACGGCAGTCTCCGCCGCCGCGCGTTCGTCGGCGTCGGCCCGGCGGATGGTCACCGTCGGCACGCGGTAGCCGGGCTGCCAGTCGACGCCGTAGGCCCGCGCAACCCGGACGATCCATTCCGGATCGAGGACGACCCGACCGCCCTCCCCCGGCGCCGTCGCCACGGTCTGCAGGCTGGCCTGCGGCGCCAGCCCAGCGAACAGATCGCCCAGCCGGATCTGGCTGCCGTTGATCACGATCTCGCTGCGCAAGGTCGCGGCGGCGGCCGGCGTGGCGGCCGTCACCAGGGCGGCAAGCGCTAGCAGGAGGGTGAGGAGGCGGTTCATGGCGGTGCGTCCGGTCGGGTGGGGTCAGTGGCGGCGCGCTACCGTCAGCGCATGTTGCCCGATGCGCGCATCATCTCGTCGGTGATGCTGACCACCTTGGCGTTCATCTCGTAGGCGCGCTGGGCGGCGATGAGCTGAGTGATCTCGCTGATGATGTTGACGTTGGAGCCCTCCAGCATGCCCTGATGGATCCGGGCGAGACCCTCGCTGCCGGGGGTGCCGGTCTGGGCGGTGCCGCTGGCCACGGTCTCGCGCAGCAGATTGTCGCCGATCGCTTCCAGCCCGCCGATATTGGAGAAGGTGGCGAGCTGGATCTGGCCCAGCTCCGTCGGCTCCGTCTCGCCGGACAGTGTGGCGTAGACCCGGCCCTCGCCGTTGATGCCGATCTCCTGGGCGCCGGCGGGAATCGGTGCGGGGCCGATCAGGCGGTAGCCGTCGGGGGTGACGATCTCGCCTTCCGGGCTGAGCTGCAGCTCGCCGGCGCGGGTGTAGGCGGTGCCGCCGTCGGGCATCTCGACCTGCAGGAAGCCGTTGCCGTCCAGGGCGATGTCGAGCGGGTTGTCGGTGCGCTGCATGCCGCCCTGCTCGTTGATCCGGTAGACCGCGCCCAGCTCGACGCCGGCGCCGATCTGCACGCCGCTGGGCATGGTCGCGCCGTCGGGGCTGGACACCTCGCCCATGCGGGTGTGGTGCTGGTAGAGCAGGTCCTGGAACTCGACCCGCTGGCGCTTGAAGCCGGTGGTGCCGACATTGGCGATGTTGTTGGCGATGACCTGGACGGTCATTTCCTGCGCCAGCATGCCGGTGGCGCCGATACCGAGGGACTGCATGACCTAACGTCTCCTATGGGGCCGCGAGCCTTGAGCGGACCTATTTCAGCCGGCCGAGGCGCTCGATGGCGCTCTTCATCCGTTCGTCTTCGCGTTTCACGATGTCTTGGGCGCGCTGGTAGGCGCGGGAGATCTCCATCATCCGGGTCATCTCCACCGCGCCTTGGATGTTGGAGCGCTCGATCATGCCCTGGGCGACGCGCGTGGCGTCGTCGGGCGTCGGGCGCTCGTTGCTGGCCAGCAGGTTGCCGCCGAGCTGGCGCAGGCCGGCCGGGTTCTCGAAGCGGACGACGGCGAGGCGCGCCACCTCCGCCTCGCCGGCACGGATCGTGCCGTCCCCGGCGATGGCGATGTCCTCGGCGGTCTCCGGCAGGCGGATCGCCTGGCCGCCGCGGTCCAGCACCGGCAGGCCGTTGCCGTCGATCAGGTTGCGCTCCGCATCGATCGACAGGCGGCCGTTGCGGGTGTAGCGGGGGCCGGCCGGCGTCTCGACCGTCAGATAGCCGTCGCCGATCAGGGCGACGTCCAGCGCGTTGCCGGTCCGCTCCACCGCACCTGGGCGCGGGTTGGAGACCACCGCCTGGTCGATCACCATGGCCAGCGGCCGGGCACCGCCGCTGGACCCCAAGCCCGCCTCGACCGGGGTCAGATACTGCTGGAACAGCATGCGCTGCGCCTTGTATCCGGGCGTGTTCATGTTGGCGACGTTCTGCGCCACCATCGCCATCTGGTCGCGCAGGGTGATCTGGCGGGACAGTGCGACGTAGGCGGCGTTTTCCATCGGTCACGAACCTTGTCTCAAGGGGCGGTCGGCCGGAGGGCCGGGGCGCTCGCCCTGGGCTATGCATGGCCCGTGCCAATCCGCAGGGACGCTCGGGCGCCGGGCGGCTGGCCGGCCCCGCGGCGGGCCGCCGCCCGGCCCGGCCGCCGGACCGGCCGGTTGCTGCCGGGACGTTTCTGCCCACCGGCCCGAACCGCCCGCTAAACCGGCGGAATCCCTACTCAATCACTTTTTAACGGCGGAGTTCCTAGACTGCGTCGGTAACCAGCCGTGAGGGCGAAGGGTCATGTCCGCGCAGGAATTGGACGGCGCCGTTGACGAGATCGTGGAGGAGCTGCCGCGCAAGAAACTGAGCGGCAAGAAGCTCGTCCTGTTCTTCGTGTTGCCCGTCCTGGTCCTCGCCGGCGGCGGGGCGGCGCTGTACGTGACCGGCGTCATCGACAGCCTGTTGGGCGGCGGCGAGGCGGAAGAGGCGCATCCGGCCGAAGAAGGCGCGGAGGCGGAGGAGCCGTCGGGTCCCGGCTATTTCTATGAGATGCCGGTGATGACGGTGAACCTCGACACCGGCGAGCGGCGCCAGGCCTTCCTCAGCCTGACGGTCAGTCTGGAGCTGAACAGTTTCGCCGACGCCGACCAGATCCAGCAGGTGATGCCGCGGATCATCGACAACTTCCAGATCTACCTGCGCGAGCTGCGGCTGGACGATCTCAGGGGGTCGGCGGGGCTCTACCGGCTGCGCGAGGAGTTGCTGCGCCGGGTGAACCATGCCGTCTACCCCAACCGGGTGCGCGACGTGCTGTTCAAGGAAATGCTGGTCCAGTAGCGACGCGAAACCGGACCCCCCGCGTGCCCCGGGCTTTCGGGCGCCTTCAGGTCGAAGCCTGGATTGAGCCCTGGATTGAGCGATGCCAACCGATACCGATACAGATACCGATCAAGACGACCTGGCCGCCGCTTGGGAAGCGGAGACCGCCGGCGAGGCGGATGCCGACCAGGACGCGATGGCCGACGAATGGGCGGCCATGGCGGAGGAGGGCGACGACGGTGCGCCGCCGGAAGGCGCGCCGCCCAGCGCCAACCGCGTCCTCAACCAGGATGAGATCGACAGTCTGCTCGGCTTCGACGGTGGCGGCGACGGCACCGAGGACAACACGGGCATTATGGCGCTGGTCAACAGCGCCATGGTCAACTATGAGCGGCTTCCGATGCTGGAGGTGGTCTTCGACCGCCTCGTGCGCATGATGTCGACGTCGCTGCGCAACTTCACCTCCGACAATGTCGAGGTCAGCCTCGACCAGATCACCTCGATCCGCTTCGGGGACTACCTGAACTCGATCCCGCTGCCGGCGATGCTGTCGGTCTTCAAGGCGGAGGAGTGGGACAATTACGGCCTGCTGGTGGTCGACAGCGCGATGATCTACTCGATCGTCGACGTGCTGCTCGGCGGCCGGCGCGGCACCGCGGCGATGCGCATCGAAGGCCGCCCCTACACGACCATCGAGCGCAATCTGGTGGAGCGGCTGGTGCATGTCGTGCTGGCCGATCTCAGCGCCGCCTTCGATCCCCTGTCGCCGGTCACCTTCCGCTTCGACCGGCTGGAGACCAACCCGCGCTTCGCCACCATCGTCCGGCCCGGCAATGCGGCGATGCTGGCCAAGCTCAGGATCGACATGGAGGACCGCGGCGGCCGGCTGGAGCTGATGATCCCCTACGCGACGCTGGAGCCGGTGCGCGAACTGCTCTTGCAGATGTTCATGGGCGAGAAGTTCGGCCGCGACAGCATCTGGGAGAACCACTTGGCCACCCAGCTCTGGCAGACCCGGGTGACCATCGATGCGGTGTTGGACGAGGTCTCGCTGTCGCTGCGCGACGTCCTGAACTGGCAGATCGGCACGCAGCTCATGCTGAACACCAATCCCAACGGGCTGGTCGACCTCAGATGCGGCGACCAGAGCATGTTCCTGGGGCGGATGGGCCGCCGCAAGGGTGCCATCGCCGTGCAGATCGAGGACGCGCCCGTGAGCCGCGCGGAGGGTCAACCATGAACGCCTTCTACGGCCCCTTCCTCGACAGCCTGATCATCGCGCTCCTGGTGGCGACCATCGTCTATGCGTCGATCCTCAACCGCCGGCTGACCCGGTTTCGCGATAACCGCGCGGAGCTGGAGCGGGCGACCCGCACCTTCGCGGAGGCCGCGCTGAGGGCCGATGGCGGCATCAAGGGTCTGCGCGCGGCGGCGGAGGAGACCTCCAAGGCGCTGGACGAGAAGCTGGTGCGCGCGCAGCAGCTTCGCGACGACCTGAGCTACCTGCTCGACAATGCCGGGCGCCTCGGGATCGACCGCAGCGAGGCCAGGCCGCCGCCGGCCGGCGCCGCGGCCGCTGCCGGGGCGGGCGGGGCCCCCCCTGCGCCGGGCGCCCCCGACCGGTCGGGTCTGACGGCGGCACCCCCCGCCGGTACGGGCCGCCGGCGGCCGCCGCCGGATCGCGATCTTCTCAAGGCGATTGACGAGATGCGGTGACGGCCATGTCGCAGCCCAACCAAGACACACCGCCGCGCCGCACTTCGCGGCGCCCCGACAGGGCCGAAGCGCCGCCGACCGCCGCCGCGCGGTCGGCCGACGCCGCACCGCCCGCCGAGCCGGCGCCGACGCCGGTGTCGGGGGCGTCGCCGCGACCGGCCCCGGGGCTCAGCCCCGCGGTGGAGACCGGCGACGGCGACGACGGCCGGGCCATGCCGCGGGATGCGGCGCGCGGATACCGGCGCGCCGCCAGCGAGCCAGCCGGCGGCGACCGTCCGGCGAGCCGTCCCCGCACCGGGGAGCGCCGCCGCCGGCAGAGGGCGGACGCCGATCGGCCGGCGGACGGGGCAGCGGCCCGCGACGGCGACGGTGGCGACGTTGCGTTGCCCAGCGTCATCGCCGAGCCGGCGCCGACGCCGCTGACCAGTCTTGCCGATGTCGCGGACGGTCTGGCCGACCTGCCGGCCCGCATCGCTGGGCGGCTGCACCCCAAGCGGCTGCGCCTGGTGCCGACGATCATCCTGGTCGCCGTTCTGACCATCGGCGTGCGCTTCGCCGATCTTGTGGAAGCGGTCCAAGACCCGGGCGCCTGGGCCCCCGGCGGCGAGAGCCTGGCGGAGCCGGGCGAGGGAGATGGCCTGCCGGCGGTCGAGGCGCTGGCGTCGGAGGCGGCCGACGAGCCGCTGGCCGAGCATGCCGCGGACGGCGAGCCGGTGCCCGGTGGCGGCGCGGACGGGACCGCCGCGGATCCCGACGGCGAACCGATCACGGTGGCGGAGGCCGAGCCGGCGGCGGACCTTCCCGCAACCGGCGACGAGACGGGCGCGGCCGGCGAGCCGGCAGACCCCGCACCCGATGCGGTCGGCGAGCCGCCGATGTCCTTCGACGACTTCGATCCTGCGTCGCTGACCCGCGCGGAGGTGGCGGTGCTGCACGACCTGGCGACGCGCCGGTCGGCGCTGGAGGCCCGCGACCGGCGGCTCGACGAGCGCGAGGCGCTGCTGTTGGTCGCGGAGCGGCGGGTCGACGAGAAACTGGCGGAGCTGGAGACGCTGCGCACGCATATCGAGGGCCTGATCGGCGAGCTGAGCGATGCGCGCGACACCCAGTTCCAAGGTCTGGTGCAGATCTACGAAGCGATGCGGCCGTCCGATGCGGCAGCGATCTTCAATGGTCTGGAGATGGAGGTGATCATCTCCGTCCTGGAACGCATGAACGAGCGCAAGTCCGCGCCGATCCTGGCCAACATGGATCCTGGTCGGGCGCGCGCGGTGACGGCGGAACTGGCGTTGCGCCAAGGCATGGAACTGGAGATCCCGGATCTCGACTAGTCGTCGCCATGCCGGCGCCCAAGAGCAAGACGTCGGTCGATCTAGGATTCACATGACGTTAAGGAAGGTTGAGTAGGCTGACAGCGCTGAAATAGCCCGGATTTCAAGTGGCGATCGAAAGCGTTCCCAGGACGCCTTGATCGCCCGGCTCAACGGAGAAACCGATGTCCGTCGATACCAACATGAACGTGCTCATCGTCGATGACTACAAGACGATGCTGCGCATCATTCGCAACCTGCTGAAGCAGATCGGCTTCGACAACGTCGACGAAGCGACCGACGGGTCGCAGGCGCTGACGATGCTGCGCGAGAAGAATTTCGGCCTGGTGATCTCCGACTGGAACATGGAGCCGATGACCGGGCTGCAGCTCTTGCGCGAGGTGCGCGCCGACAACCAGTTGAAGGCGCTGCCGTTCATCATGATCACCGCCGAATCGAAGAAAGAGAATGTGGTGACGGCGAAAGAAGCCGGAGTCAGCAACTATATCGTCAAGCCGTTCAACGCGCAGACTCTGAAGATGAAGCTGGAGTCCGTTCTCGGCGCCTTTTGATCTTGCGGCGAACCGCGCGAGGTCCCTCGCCGGCGAAGACGGTCCCCGTCGCGCCGATGCGGGCACAGACCGGCGCGGCCACCGGTGTTCGGAGTATCTGGTCATGACTCTCAGCCATGGGGCCTCCACGGGGCTTGCCGACAAGCTGGAACAGGCGCGCGAGGATGCCGAGCGGCCGCTCAGCCGCGAAGAGGTGGCGGAGATCATCACCGAGGTGGTGATGTCCATGAGCGGCGATCTGACGCCGCTCGACCTCAAGGTCTACAAGGAGCTGAACGGTCTCGCCGGCTTCATCCAGGCGGCCCGGCACGAGATCGCGGAGATCCGCCCGCAGGAGATCGGCTCTGAGTACATTCCGACCGCGACCGACGAGCTGGACGCGGTGGTGATGTCGACGGAGGAAGCGACGGGCCGCATCCTCGACAGCGCCGAGCAACTCATGACCATCGCCGGTGAGCAGGAAGATGCGTTCCAAGAGAAGCTGACGGAGATCGCCATGGCGATCTTCGAGGCCTCGAACTTCCAGGACGTCACCGGCCAGCGGATCACAAAGGTGGTCCGCACGCTCAAGCACATCGAAACGAAGATCGACGCGCTGATCGGCGTGCTGGGCGAGGAGGTGGAGCGGTCCAAGGCGGAAGCGCACGCGGAAGGCGAGGGCAACGGCAAGGCATCGGACCAGGATCTGCTGAACGGTCCACAGCTTCCCCAGAACGCCATCGACCAAGATGAGATCGATCGCCTTCTGGCCAGCTTCGACTGACCGCACCCGCGCGGGCGCCGCGCGGCCGTCCCGAATGGCGGCGGCACGCCGCGACGTCGTCGCTTTGGCGACACTGGCGCTGCTGGTCGGATTGGCGACCGGGGCGGGCTCGACCGATCGCGGGGCCGATCCGTCGGGCCTGCGCGCCTGGGTCGATGCCACCATCGCCGACGACACGCCGGCCCAGGTCCGCGTGCTCGACCTGCCGGTATTCACCCGGGTCAGCATCCATTTCGCCGACGCGCCGCCGGGCGCCGACGGGTCGCGCGTGCCGCCCTACACGCTGGTGCGCGGGGACGGCCGCCTGGACCTGCGCTTCGACCGCGCCATCGCCGCCGATCTCAGCGCCGCTGCCGCGGTCGGCCGGGTCAGCGACATTGCCGTCGCCAGCGCACCGGATGAGCCGCTGGCGCTGACGCTGCACATCCCGCCGATGGCGGGGATCACCGATTTCCCCGATGGCGACCGGCTGGTGGTCGACATCGTCGGCGAGCTCGCGGCCGGGCCGCCGGTCGCCGGGTTGGGCGCGGTCGCGCCGGCTGCCGGCGCTGCCGACGGCGGTGTCGCGGTGCCGCCCGTCGATCCGCTGGACCGGCTCTTGCGGCGCACTGCCGCGGCGCCGGGCGACGACGACCGGCCGATCGCCCCACCCTTGCCCGGGGTGCGTCCCGGCGATGAGCCGGCCGGCGATCCCGAGCCCGAACACGCCGCGCTGCAGAGCGACACGGCGACGGGCGAGCCGGCCGATGCCCCGTCGGTGTCGGCAGCGCCCGCGACGGATGCGGCACAGGCGGAGGATCCCGGCGACAGCGAGACGGCGGACGCGGTCGGACCGCCGATGATCGCCGACTTCGATCTGGCGGCGGAGACCGGTCTGACCGCCTTCCGCCGCGGCGCCTCGCTATGGTTGGTGTTCGCGGGCGACGAAGCCCTCGACGCGACGGCGTTGGCCGTCGCCGCAGCGCGCGGCTTCGGTGATGCCCATGTCGCGCCGGCCCATGGCGGCGTCGCCGTGCGGGTGCCGCTGCGCGGCAGTGCGCGACCGCAGGTGCGCCGCAACGGCACTGTCTGGACCGTCGACCTGGCCGATGAGCCGGCGCCACCGGGCCTGCCGCTGGAGGTGCGGGCGGAGCCGGAGTTCCTGTTGGGGCCGCGGCTGTTCATCGCCGTGCCGGAGACGCGCCACATCGTCCGTTTCGAGGACCCGGAGGTCGGCGACGTGCTGTTCGCCGCGCCGGTGCCGAGGGTCGGCTACGCCATGGCGGCACACCGCGAACTCGTCGAGGCGGCAGTGCCGGCAACCGCGCAGGGGCTGGTCGTCGTGCCTTACTCGACATCGGTTCGTGTCGCCGTGACCGTCGGCGGCATCGAAATCGGCCATACCGACGGCCTGGTGCTCAGCACCCGGCACGACCCGGAACCGGTCGAACTGGTGCCGACGCCCGAGGAGCACCACAGCCTGTTCGACGTGCGGGACTGGCGCGGGGAGGAGAGCTTCCTCGACGATCGCAGCGCACTGTTTGCGGCCATCGGCGACGCGACGGAGGAGCAGGCCGATCGCCGGCGGCTCGATCTGGCGCGGTTCTTCTTCGGCTATGGCTACGCGACGGAGGCCGCGGCGGTCCTGTCGCGGATCGAGGAAGGCAGCCCCGCGGCGATCGCGCATCCGGAATACCGGGCCTTGCGGGGCGCGGTGCGGGTCCTGATGCGCGAGCCGGAGAGTGCGCTGGCCGATTTCGACGACCCGCAGCTTGTCGACGAGCCGGAGATCGCGCTGTGGCGGGGCGCGGCGCTGGGGCTGCAGGAACGGTGGAGCGAAGCCTATCGGGACTTCACCATGAGCGGCCGGTCGATCGAGGCGTTTCCCCAGCCGCTCGCCGAGTTCCTGATGCTGCTCAGTGCAGAGGCGGCGTTGCGGTCCGGCGATCTGGCGAGTGCGGAGGCGCGGCTGAACTGGCTGGTCACCGATACCGGCGAGCGAGCCAGTTCCTGGCCGTCCGTCATCTATCTGCGCGGCCTGATCGCGCGGGCGGACGGCAATCCGGCCGCCGCGCGGCGGGCCTGGGCGGAGGTGAGCGAGCGCGACGACAGGTACTACCGCGTCCTGGCGGAGATGGCCCAGGTGGATCTGGATGTCGAGGCCGGCCGCACCACACCGCGGGAGGCGGCGGCGCATCTGGAGGGCCTGCGCTTCGCCTGGCGCGGCGACGGCCTGGAGTTCCGCCTGTTGGAGCGGCTCGGCAATCTGCACTGGCAGGGCGGCGAGTACCGCGACGCGCTGACCACCTGGCAACGCGCCATCGACGCCTTCTCGACCCTGCCGGCGGCGGCGGCGCTGGCGGACCGGCGCGATGCGCGGTTCGTGGAGCTGTACGACACGGCCTTGCTGCAGTCGGTGTCGCCAAGCATCGCGGTCGGGCTGTTCCAGGACTATGCGGAATTCGTGCCGGACGGGGCGGTCGGCGACCGGATGACCCGCCGGCTGGCGGATCGGCTGGTGGACATGGACCTCCTGAAGCGCGCCGCCGACCTGTTCATGGTGCTGGCCGACGACCGGTTGCAGGGCGCTGCCGCCCGGTCCGTGGCGACGCGCGCAGCGGCGCTGCGCATCCTGGACGGGGAGACGGCAACGGCGCTGGCCATGCTGGAGGGGTTGGCGGCGGAGACCATCGACGCCGATCTGCGCTTCGAACAGCGCCTGTTGATGGCCAAGGCGCTGACCAATCTCCAACGCGGACCGGCGGCGCTGGCGCTGCTGGCCGACGAGGGCGGGCTGGCCGACGACCAGCGGACCCTGGTGCAGGCCGCCCGCCTCGACATCGCGTGGCGCATCCACGATTGGCCGGCGGCGGCGGCAGTGCTGCGCGACCGCGTCGGCGCGCCGCCGCCGATCGGCCAGGCCATCGATCCGGCCCAGGCCCAGCTCGTCATCGACTACGGGATCGCCCTGGCGCTGGCGGACGACCGGCGGGCGCTCGACCGGCTGGCGGTCGCCTTCGGCCCCTCTATGGAAGAGACGGCGGAGGCCAACATCTTCGCCATCGTGACGCGCGCGGAGGGGGCGGCCGGACCGATCGCCGACCTCGCCTCGGTGCGCCGCCAGGTCAGCGAGGTCGATTTGTTCGAGACGTTCCTGGCCGGCTATCTCGGCCCGGAAGAAGACGCGCCCCTGACGAACTGACCGGGCGCCCGCCCCTACGCGCCCACCTCAAACACCGCCACAGGCGCCGCAATCCCCGGCAACTCATGCGCCCCGCGCGGCACAAGCGGTGCGCCCGCCAGCGCCGCCACCGACTCGCTGGCCAAGCCGAAGATGCCCAGCCGTTTGCACAGCACCTCAAGCCGGCTGGCGACGTTGACGGCGGGGCCGATCACGGTGAAGTCGAGGCGGTCGCGGCTGCCGACATTGCCGTAGGTCACGGCCCCCCGGTGCAGGCTGGCAACGAAGTCCAGAGCCTCCTGCCCGGCGGCCGCCCGGTCCGCGTTCAGTGCCTGCAGCGCCTGACGCGCAGCGCCGGCCGCCGCCAGGCCGGCGCGGGCGCTGGCGGCAGCGTCCCGGGTCTCATCGACCGGGAAGATCGCCAGCACGCCGTCGCCGACGAACTTCAGGACATCGCCGCCCTCAGCCGCCACGGCCTCACAGACCACCTCGAAGTACCCGGCCAGCGCCGCCAGCAGGTCTTCCGCTGGCCAGGCCAGCGATTTGGCGGTGAAGCCGCGCAGATCGGTCATCAGCACCACGGCCTCGATAGTGCGGACATCCTCCCGCCGGATCGCCCCCGCCAGCACGGATGCCGCCGGATCGTTGCCGAGATAGGTGCGCAGCAGCGACTCCATCGACCGGGCGGTCGCCAACACCTCCACCACCGGCGCCAGATAGGCGGTCAGGCTGGTGAGGGCGCCGATATCGCACGTCGTGAATCCCGACGGCCGGTCCGTGGCGAAGCTGATCCCCTGCGCCGCGCCATCGCCGAAGACCATCGGCAACGCCAAAAAATCCGTGCCGCCATCGGCCGCCACATCGTGCAGCGCGCTATGGTCCGCCTGCGGATCCAGGTCCACCAGACGCCGGCGGAACGGCACGCGCCGCTCGATGACATATTGGAACGGGCTGCCGATGAAGACGGCCGTGCGGTCGACGCCATGCCCAACCGTATACTCCCGGGCCTGCTCGTCGTCCCGGCGCCAGGTCACCCCCCAGGCGCGCAACAGCGGGTTGGCGACCCGCGGCGCGAAACGCAACCGCCACAGCGGTGCGCCGGCGGCGACCAGCCTTTCGCACAATGCCTGGGCCAAATCGGCGGGCGAGCGGCGGAATCGCCCCTCGGCGATCAGCCAATCGACGACGGGTCGGACCTTCCACATGCCGACCATGGAACCATGACCGGTCGGCCGGACGCACGTGACAGAACACCGCTGGATCGCGCCAACGGTTCGATCCGTTCGGGGAACGGGCCCCTCCTTTACCCACCCCTACGCAACCTCACGGGCCATCGTGAGCCGTCTTCCGCAACACCGGCTGGTCGGTGTTGGCGATGATGAACGGCGCGCAAACGTCGACAGTCATCGCCGCTTGCGTAGGTGCACCATGCATGCTCAGCGCGACCACTGCATCGCACCAAACGCGCACGAACGCCATGACGGGGGCTGATCGCAGGAGCTCAGCGCGCACATCCGGACTTTCCTCGCCGAGTTCGGCCAACTGATTGACGGTGTGAAACGCCAACGCGGCCGGCGCGGCCGATACCAGCGCCAATTGGTAGTCTTGCGTACTGATCAGTTCTTGTTGATAGGCCCGGCAGATGACGAACAGATCTTCCGGCCGCACGGACATCCCGGGTGAAGCGGTTGCGATGGCCTCGTCAGTCGGGTCGAGTGCCGGAAATGCAGGCTCTGCGCAGACGGTCACTGCGCCCCCGGCAGAGGCGCGGACCTCGATCCGCCGCAGTTCCCCCAAGTCTTCTGCCGACCAGGCGCAGCCAACCAAACCAATGAACAGCAGGACTGGAACTACAGATCCGATCCGGCTCCTGCGCACGTCCCTGACGCCCCTTTTTGGCCTCACACCGTCCGAGGGCCCATATTGCCCAATTTCACGGCAACACGCCCTACGGAAGAGATGATAGCACTTGGATCTTCTCCCGAGATTGGAATGTCTGCTCAAAAAACTAAACTATCTGACAAAACAATCTCCAATCAATCCAATTCTACTCTACGTTTATTATTTCCCTCACTCCCGCCCCAATATCATCATCATTAATTGCGTAAACCGATATAATTCGAACCTCCCGGGCAATGGCCGCAAGATCTTCCCCCGTGAGCGCCGTTCTGGTCTGTCCACTTTCAATACTCATCGTGAACTCCACGCCTTCCGTGGTCGCCGAATTCTCCTCCGCCGTTGCATTGCCGGCATTCACCGTACCAATGGTCACCGCCGGCGCGCGCCCCATTCCGGTGAGACCATCAATAGCGTGCAGGGCGATCGTCATGTTGTCGACGGCTCTCGCCACCTCCCACAGCTTATCTTCACCATCATCTCCATTCCGGATAGCGCCGTTCATCACCGCTTCGCACGCGCGGTACAGGAGGTCACGCATCAGTTGAATGGTTGGGGTGCGGATACCGATCGATGCCACCGCTTCCTGCGTCGCCCGCGAGAGTTCGGCGCCGACGGTTCGCTCTGCAGCAATCGGCACTTCCAAACTGGTCGCGAACTGTTCGGCAACCGCCCGGACGGCGTCGGGTTGCGGTTCCGCGCAGACGATGGTCTCCCCCCCACGCTCCAAGACCAAGATCCCGCGTAGATCCGCGCTGAGGATCATGCTTTCCCGTGTATTGAGGTCAAAGGTCCGATGCGTCTTTCCTTCGGAGCATCCACCAACGACTGCCACCAACCCGATCAATAGAAGAGCGACAATTGGATTGCGGCACCGCAACTCAAGATGGCCAAGCCGCTGATTGTCTACTTCAGGATTGTTGCCCGTGTGAGCATCACTGCGAACCATGAATCCCCCCATTTGCCTGATTCATCAGAACCACGATCTTCCGTTATTCTCATATACGCCTTAGACTCAATCATTTACCCATTCGGTCGTCACACGCAATTGAAATGTGTGTTCTCCTCTGAAAATCCCTTAATACGGACAATCTTGAAGAATGATACGCAGATCAATAGTCCAGAAACGGTCGATCCGCACGCCAACAGTGGAGAATTGATCACCTCGGCGCGCTTCGGCTCAGGTTAGCCAAGCAACCGCGATCGGCGACGGTTCACCGGCCATCATCATGCTTTGTAGTCGATCGAGGGTGATCGGGTAGTCAGGCGGCGGACAGGCGCGAGGTCGCCGCCGAATCTAGGTGCACAGGGCAACATCGCCCCACCGGCGCACTATCGGAACGGGCCAGCCACGGAGGCGGGTCGCATTCGCGCGTGCGCTCGCCAAGATGATGGCCGTGAGACTGATCGGCGGCCGCCCAACCGAATGCCAATGCCCGCAAGCCGCCGCGCAACGTGCCCTATTCCTCGCGCTGGGTGCGCTCCAGGCGCTCGTGGCGCTCCTGCGCCTCCAGGCTCAAGGTGGCGATGGGTCGCGCCTCCAGCCGGCGGATCGAGATCGGCTCGCCGGTGTCCTCGCAATAGCCGTAGCTGCCGTCTTCCACCCGCATCAGCGCCGCATCGATCTTGGAGATCAGCTTGCGGCCGCGGTCGCGAGTCCGCAGCTCCAGCGACCGGTCCGTCTCCGTCGTCGCGCGATCGGCCAGGTCGGGTTCCATCGACCCGCCCTCTTGAAGATGCTGCAAGGTCTCGCTGCTGTCGGCCAACAAATTGGTTCGCCACGCCAGCAATTTGAGTCGGAAATACTCCAACATCACCGGGCTCATGAACGGCTCGTCATCGGACGGCCGGTATCCTTCCGGTACCCGGACGGCAGGGCTCTGGTTACCCATCGGCAAACACAGCTCTCCTCGCAAGGCCAGCGCTTGGGCCGGACGGCGGCCGACGCGCGCGGAGTATAGGGGCGAACGCCCCGTCAAACAATCCTCACGCGTCGCTTCGTTTCTTCCGGTACTTAACTGATTCTCTTGACTTTTGCGACCCGTCCGCCGGCCGCCGCCGCCGCTGCGCCGTCGCGCCCGCCCGAGCACCCAGCCAAGATCAGCGGGCGGCCCTACGTTTGGCGAGTTCTACCTGAACCCGGACATCGATCTCGTCCAGCACTTGGCTGAGGCCTGGATCGCGCACGCTCGGCCGCGGTTCGCTGCTGGCCCGGGCCAGTGCCTCCAGCTCGCTCTCGGACAGCGCGCCGGCGACCAGGCGCCGATGCATCTGCTGCAGCGCGTCGAGCTGCTCGCGCCCCCGAGCATAGGCCTGGCGGTGCCGACCCCCCGGGCTTTCGTCGGTGACGTCCTGCGCCGCCAGCAGGGCTTCCACGCCCGTCGCCGCTCCGGCACCCGCCACCGGCGGTGCGGCGTCGTCGCCGCCGGCCATCGCGCCCAGCGTGCGGGCAAACTGGCCGGGTGCGGCGCCGTTGCCGCGTTGCGTCCGCTTCGTCTTGTCCGTCGCGTTGCCCGCGCCGGGGCCCTCAATCCTCATCGATCCCTCCCTCGGCGGCGGGACAGGCGGCCCCGCCAGGCGAGGCGTGGGTGACCCAGTTCGGCTGATCATCGGTCGAACCGGTTAACCAAGCCTTAACCAACTGGATTTGCTGGGAAAGTATTGCCGGGTCGGAACGGCACCACTTGCCGGCATCCACCGCCATCGGCGGGGCGCGCTACCTCGGGGACCGTTCCAAGGGCGGCGCGCCGTCTCTGGCACGGGTTTCGCATGGGTGGTGGCGAGACCGCCTCGCGACCGATCGAGGCTCGCGCCCCAACGGGGCCGCCCCCGCGATGAAGAGCACCGCCATGCCGACACCAGGCCCCACCCAGATGCCCCGCCCCGGCCGACCCTGCCGACCCGGTCTGCGGCGCCCCGGTCTGCGGTGCCTGGCCTTGGGCATGCTGGCCGCCGTCCTCGCCCTGGTCGGCGTCGGACCGGCCGAGGCGACGTCGCGGATCAAGGACATCGTGGAGTTCGAGGGCGTTCGCCCGAACATGCTGGTGGGCTACGGCCTGGCCGTCGGCCTGGACGGCACCGGCGACAGCATCAACGGCTCGCCGTTTACCGAGCAGAGCCTGATCGGCATGCTCGAACGCCTGGGCATCAACACCCGCGACAACACCATCAAGACCAACAACGTGGCCGCCGTGATGGTCACCGCCACGCTGCCGGCCTTCACCCGCCAGGGCAGCCGGATCGACGTCACCGTTTCCTCGCTGGGCGATGCCGACAGCCTGCTCGGCGGTACCCTGCTGGTCACCCCGCTGCTCGGCGCCGACGGCGAGGTCTATGCCGTGGCGCAGGGCTCCATCTCCGTCGGCGGCTTCTCCGCCGGCGGCGAGGCGGAGACCATCACCCAGGGCGTGCCGACCAGCGGCCGCATCCCCGACGGCGGCATCGTGGAGCGCGAGATCGCCTTCGCGCTGGCCGACCTGCCCTCGATCAACCTGGCGCTGCGCAACCCCGACTTCACCACCGCCCGGCGCATCATGGAGCGGATCAACAGCTTCGCCGGCGCCGACGTGGCGCTGGCCACCGATCCCGCCACCGTCCGCCTTACCGTGCCGCCGGCCTATGTCGGCAATGTCGTCGCCCTGCTGACCGACATCGAGCAGCTTGAGATCAACCCCGACCAGCCGGCCCGGGTGGTGATCGACGAGCGCACCGGCATCATCGTCATGGGCGAGAACGTGCGCATCAGCACCGTCGCCGTCGCCCAGGGCAACCTGACGGTGCGCATCACCGAGACGCCGCAGGTCTCCCAGCCGCCGCCCCTGTCGGACGGCGAGACGACGGTGGTGCCGCGCACCACGGTGGAGGTCGACACCGGCGAGGACCGCCGCCTCGGCGTCGTCGATACCGGACTGACCCTGCAGGAGCTGGTGCAGAGCCTGAACGCGCTGGGCATCGGCCCGCGCGACATGATCTCCATCCTGCAGACCATCAAGGCCGCCGGCGCGCTGCAGGCCGATCTGGAGGTGCTGTGATGACCGACCCGGTCCTCTCCGCCCCGCCGGGCCTCGGCCCCGCCGCCACCGCGACCGCGATGCCGCTGGCCGGCCGGATCGACACGCCGGAACAGGCCCGCGCCGCGGCCGAAGAATACGAGTCCGTCTTCATCGGTCAGATGCTGCAGCACATGTTCGCCGGCATCGAGACCGACGCGCTGTTCGGCGGCGGTCCGGCGGAGGACATCTACCGCTCGATGATGGTCGATGAGTTCGGCCGCACGCTCTCGCGCGCCGGTGGCGTCGGCCTAGCCGACCACATCGTCCGCTCCCTCGTCTCCCTGCAAGAGGTGCCGTCGGCATGAGGATCGAAGACCTGGTGATCAGCATCACCCAGACCATGGACGACCTGCGCGACGTCCTGGAGGAGGAAACCGCGTCGCTGAAGGCAATGCAGATCGCCGGCCTCGACGCCTACACCGACCGCAAGGTGTCGCTGGAGCGGGTGTTCGCCCGCAAGCTCTCGCTGCTCTCCGCGCGCCGGGAGGAACTGGCCGGGCTCGACGCCGACCAGCGCGCCGATCTGGAAGACGCCGAGGGCGCCCTGAAGGACGCCGCGGACCTCAACATGCAGACCATCGACAGCACCCAGAAGATCAGCCAGCGGCTGATCGACGCCGTGGTGGACGGCGCCCGCAAGGCGTCCGCCCAGAGCGGCGGCTATGCCGCGACCCCGTCGCCCGACCGCGGCCAGGGCTTCGTGCCCGTCGCGGTCAACGAGACCTACTGACCGAGCCAATCGCGCCCCGCCTGCGCCTCCACGGATCGACTGCCATGAACCCTGCTGCCGTCCTCGCCCAGCTCCTCCCCCCGGCCGGCCCGCCGTCGGCGACCGGACGACCGGGCGCCCCGGGTCCCGCGCTCGGCGGCGACCGCGACGGCAGCGGTCAGGAGACCATGGCCGGTTTCGACTTCAAGGCGCTGATGGAGGCCGACCCGGAGGCCGCAGAGGCGCTCAGCCGCCATCTCGATATCGACCTGGCCGAGGCGACGACCGATCCGGATGCCCTCCTGAAGGCGCTGCTCAACGCGCTGGCGATCGCCGAACAGGCCGCCGCCGGCGGGGTTGCGGCGGGCGACGAGGCACCGATCGGCGATGGCGACGATGCGGTGGATCCTGAAGACCTGCTGGCGGCGGCGCTCGATGCCCTTGCCGATGCCGGGATCGCCGTCGACGGCGAGGACGGCGAGACCGATCCCGCCGCAGCGGCCACGCCCGCCGACGCCGCCGGCATGGTCGATGATCCGGCCGCAGCGCTTGCCGCAGCCGCCGGCGCCGCGGCGGCAGGACCCGCCGGTTCCGGCCAGGCGACCGGCGACGGGGCGGCGCGCGGTGGCGCAGCCGTCACGGCCCGCGACCTCGCCGCACCCACGGCCGCGGCGGCCAACGGCACGACGCCCGACGGCGCGGACGCGGTGGTCGCCAAGCCCGACCGTACCGCCGACAAGGCGGCAGCCGACACGCCGCGGCGGGCGGAACGCCTGCTGGCCACCGGCTTCGTCGGCACGCCCGACGCGGCGAAGGAGGCGCTTGCCGACGCACGACCGACGCAGCCCTCGCCGGCCGTTCAGGCCGGGCGCGACGCGCTGGCGGCGCTGCGGGCGGCCGGCGGCGGCGACGGCCGCACCGGCGGCCAGGCCGGCGACGACCGACCGGCCACCGGCCACACGAACACCCCCACCGGCGCCACCGCCGGCCCGGCCGCCGCGGGGCCGGAGCGGGCGGCCGCCGGCAGCTTCCGCACGGCCTTGGACGGCCTTCGGGCGCCGACCGCGCCGCCGACCGAACAGGTGGCGGTGCAGATCCGCCAGGCGGTCGCCACCGGCGGCAATCACGTCACCATCCGCCTGCAGCCGGCCACCCTCGGCCAGGTCGACGTGCATCTGGAGATCGCCGACGACCGCCTGGTTCAGGCCCGCGTCGTCGTCGACAAGTCGGAGACGCTGGACCTCTTGCGCCGCGACAGCGCCCAGCTCGAACGCGCGCTGTCCAATGCCGGGCTGCAGACCGACACGGGCGGCCTGAACTTCTCGCTGCGCGGCCAGCAGCACGGCCAGGGCTTCGCCCAGAACCAGGGCGGCAACGGCGCGCCGGCCGGCGATGGGATGCCGGACGACGGCCCGGATGACGCGCTTCTGGCCGATATCCGCGACTTCGGCGTTCGCCCCGGCGGCTGGACCGCCGACGGCCGCCTCGACCTGACCATCTGACCCGAGTCAGCGAACCGGAGACTCAAGACCCATGGAAGTCAATCCGACCACCGCCGCCGGCACATCGCTCTCCGGCGACCAGGCGACGGCCAAGGCCAGCATCGACGAGACGATGGACGACTTCCTGCTGATGCTGACCACCCAGCTTCAGCACCAGGATCCGCTGGATCCCCTGGATACGGCGGAGTTCACCAACCAGCTCGTCGGCTTCTCCACCGTCGAGCAGCTCATCGCCAACAACCAGAAGATGGACGAGCTGATCGCCATCCAGGCGGCTCAGCAGAACCAGCAACCGGATCTCGCGTCCAGCCCGCTCGACTACATCGGCAAGGAGGTCGAGGTGGTGGGCAGCGGCTTCGCCTTCTCCGGCGAGCCGGCAACACTTGCCTACCACCTGCCGCAGGCGGCCAATCGGGTCACGGTCACCGTGTTCGACGAGGCCGGCCAGACTGTGTGGGAGACGGACACCGCCCCGACGACGGCCGGCCGCCACGACGTGGTCTGGCCGGGCGTCGACGCCGACGGCAACGCGGTCGGGGCCGGGCACTACTTCGTGGAAGCCCGCGCGGTCGACGACGCCGGGATCATCACCCAGCCGGCCACCCTGGTGTCCGGCGTCGTCACCGGCGTCGACCAGTCCACCGGAACGCCGTTGTTGAAGGTAGGCGATCTGTTCGTCTCGCTCGACAGCATCACCGCGGTTCGCGAGCCCGCGCCACCGCCGGCCGGCTGATCGGCGGCGGGCCATCCCGCCCGCCCCAACCGAGTCGCGCCAGACAGTGAGGGAAGTTCGAAATGTCGATCTACGGTTCCATGGTCACCGCGATCTCGGGTCTGAACGCCCAGACCCGACGCATCGGCCACATCTCCGACAACATCGCCAATGTCAGCACCACCGGCTACAAGAAGGTCGGCACGAACTTCTCCGCGCTGGTCACCCAGTCGAGCCAGTTCGTGCACGAGCCGGGCGGCGTCGTCGCCACCCCGTCCTACAACGTCTCCGTCCAAGGCTCGATCGAATCCTCGGTCGGCGCGGCCCATATGGCGATCAACGGCAACGGCATGTTCGCCGTGCAGAACTATTCCGACGACAACGCAACGCCGGGCCTCGACAAGCAGATCTCCTACACCCGCAAGGGCGACTTCGAGCCCGACGCGAACGGCAATCTGCGCAACTCGTCGGGCTTCTACCTGCAGGGCTGGCGCTACAACAATGATGGCCAGACCTTCCCGTCGAAGGACCTGGAGACCATCAATATCGGCAATATCGGCGGCAATGTCCGCACGACCAACGACGTCGTGCTCGGCGCCAACCTGCCGGCCACCGCGGCGGGCGGCGAGACCGTTCCGTCGCTGACCGGCACATCGGTGCTGACCAATGTCACCGGCCTCAGCCAGCGCTTCTCCGAGCAGGTCTTCTACGACGATCTCGGCCGGCCCCGCACCGTGCGCATGGAGTGGTATGCCACCGGCACCACCGGCGGCGCGACGCGCGACTGGACGGTGCGCATCTACGAGGTGGAAAGCGACGGCACGCCGCGGCCACAGGCCGAGCACATCGTGTCGACGATCCGCCTCAACAACACCGGCACCGATGCCGGCACGCTGGCCGACCCGCAGCCCGCCGCCCCGGTTCCGACCACGCTGATCGGCGCCGGCGACGCCTCCGCCGCCGTCGCGCCGGCGGTCGTCAACGGCGAGGTACAGCTCACCATCGCCGGCGGCACGATGAACGGGTTCGCCTCCAACATCGTCGTCAATCTCGGCGAGGCCGACGCACCGATCGGCATCACCCAGAAGTCCGACGATTTCGCGATCACCAACCTGACGCAGAACGGCCTGCCCTACGGCCAGTACCAGGGCATCCGCATCGACGAGCAGGGCGACATCTATGCCCAGTTCGGCAACGGCGTGTCGCACAAGATCTACCGCATCCCGATGATCACCTTCTCCAACCCCGACGGGCTGCAGATCCTCGACGGCGGTGTCTACCGGGCGACGGTGGCAAGCGGCGATCCGGTGATCTCCGATGCCGGCGTCGGCCGGGCCGGCGAGTTCGTGCCGGAGGCGCTGGAGGCTTCCAACGTCGATATCGCCGAAGAGTTCACCCAGATGATCCAGGCCCAGCGCGCCTACTCCGCCAACGGCCGGGTCATCACCACCAGCGACCAGATGCTGGAAGAAGTGATCAACCTGAAGCGCTGACCTGGCACGAACCGTGCGTGGTGATCGTGAAGGTTAGGCCGGGCGGATCCGTCCGCCCGGCGGCGAAGGGAACAGCGCCATGTCCTTGACCGGTGCCCTCAACAGCGCAATCAGCGGGCTGACCGCCGCCCAGATCGGCATCGAATGGGCGTCGCAGAACGTCAGCAACGCCAACACGCCGGGCTATGGACGCAAGGTCGTCCAGCAAGAGTCCAACAGCATCGGCGGCGTGCGCATCACCGGCGTCGACCGCAGCGTCAACGACACGCTGTTCCGGGAATCGCTGCAGGAGCTGGGCGACCTCGCCGCCTTCCAGGTGACCAACGACTATCTCGACCGGATCACCGCGCTCCTCGGCGATCCCACCACCGGCGGTCGACTGGGCGCCGATCTGGCCGACTTGTCCGAAGCGGTTGAGAACCTCGCGATCTCGCCCAACGGCACCAACGCCCGGGTCCTGGTGGTCGACCGCGCCGAGGGTGTCGGCAACACGCTGGAGGACCTGAGCGCCAGCGTGCAGGAGACCCGCGTCGCCATCGACGAGGAGATCGCCAACGCGATCGAGGAGATCAATGGGGCCCTGGAAGATATTGCCTACCTGAACGGTCAGATCGGCCACTACTCCAGCGTCAGCCAGCCGATCGGCGACCTGCAGGACAACCGCGATCAGGCGCTGCGGACGGTGGCGAAGCACATGCCGATCCGCGTGGTCGACCGCGAGAACGGCGAGCTGACCGTCTATCTGCCGTCCGGCATGACCCTGGTCGACGGCGCGGCGCGGCCCTTCGACAGCTACGGCAACCTGATGACCATCGGCGCGGAGACCGAGTATCCGTCGTCGTTCGACACGATCAGCTTCGCCGCCTCGCCCGGCAGCGATGCCACGCCGTTCATTCAAGGGGGCCGGCTGGGCGAGCTGATCAAGCTGCGCGACGAGACGCTGCCGCAGGTTCAGATGCAGCTCGACAACCTGGCGGTCGGGATGCGCGACGAGATCAATCTCGTCCACAACCGCGGCACCGCGCTGCCGCCACCGCAGACCCTGACCGCGACCAACGCCTTCGACGATGCCAATCTGCGCCTCAGCTACAAGACGGGTCACGACACGCAGATCGTCGTCTTGGATGCCAACGGCGACCAGGTCGCCACCGCCGCGCTGAGCGCCTTCGTCACCGCCGGCGGTGCGGCGATGAACAACTTCACGCTGGCCGACGTGCACAATCAGACCGTCAACGGCATCACCTTGACGGTGACCAACGACGTCCTGTCGATCAGCTTCAACAGCGCCACCCACCCGACCGGCGTCGGCATCGGCGTGCTGGACACCGGCCTCGGCACCGGCGAGTTGGACGCCGCCATCACCGTTTCCGACAACGGCGGCGTCGGTCCCAGCTACGCCGCCAGCGGCTTCTCCAACCTCTTTGGGTTCAACGATCTGCTGACGACCGACGGCGGCGGGCCGACCATGATGTCGAACGCCTACCAACTGACCGACGCGATCTCGACCTCCGCCGTCACCGTCAACGTGCTGACCACCAGCGACAACTACCAGGTGGTCATGCCCGCCAATTCGACGCTGGAGGACACGCGCGCCGCCCTCGTCACGGCCGGCGTGAACGCCCGGCTGGTGCGCAGCGGCGACGGCTATGCGCTGCGCATCGGCCCCCCCGACCCGCTGGCCGTCGACGTCTCCTCCGCCGGAACGGTCAACTTGGCCTTCCACAGCAGCGAGATCGGCGCCGGCGAGACCTTCGGCGTCGCCTCGGACATCGCCAGCGATCCGCGCGGTGTCGCCGCCGGGCGCCTGGTCTCCGACGGCGGGGCGCCGGCCAGCTACTCCATCGGCAGCAACGACGTGGCCATTGCCAACGCGCTCGCCGCCACCTTCCAAGGCACCAGCACCTTCCCGCAGTCCGCCGGCCTGCCGCAGATGACCACGACCTTCGCCGGCTACAACGCGCAGATCGTCGGCGACCTGACCTCCAAGGCGTCCAACGCCGAACGCTCGTTCGAGATACAGGAACTGTTCGTCGGCCAGCTCGAAAGCCGCCTCAGCCAGGACAGCGGCGTCAGCATCGATGGGGAGCTCTCCGAGATGATCAAGCTGCAGAACGCCTACTCCGCCGCCGCCAGGATCATCAGCACCGTCGATGAGATGTTCGACGTGCTGAACAGCATCGTGAACTGACCGGCCGCCCGCCGGATCTCGCCCCCCGTCCCCCGAAGAGGTCGTCGCCATGTCTACCGTCGGCACCGCCCAGCGCATGGATACCCTGCTCAGCTACATCCAGCGCACCCAGCGCGCCGTGGAGAAGACCGAGTACCAGGTGGCGACCGGCACCAAGGGGCCGTCCTTCGCCGACTACGACAAGGCGTCGAGCGTCGTCACCATCAACGCCTCGATCTCCTATCGCGAGACGTTCATGACCAACGCCGAGAACGCCAGCTTGAAGCTGACCATGGCGAACAACGTGCTCGACGACATCGGCGACATCGCCCAGGAGCTGACCAAGTTCACCGCCAACAACGAGTACCAGTTCGAGGAAGCGCACGACCTCGTCAACTCGGCGAAAGGCTGGATGGCGACCCTGGTCAGCAGCCTCAATCTGCAGGCCGCCGACGGCTACATGTTCGGCGGCCTGGACGGCGATGGCGCTCCGGTTGCGTTCGCCACCGACGTCGACGCGGCTTCCTGGACCACGCTGGCCGTCAGCCCCGACAATGTCGCCTTCGACCCGTCGACGGAGGGCTATTTCTGGTTCCTCAACCACGACGTGATCGGCACGGCGGCGAATGCGCTGCCGTTTAACTACAGCGGCGCCTGGAATACGGCGCTGGCGCCGCAAACGCCTTATGAGAACCAGTACTACAAGGGCGGCCCGCTGACCGATTCCAACGGCAACATCGATCAGGGCCTGCAGACCCGCATCGACCGCGACCAGACGGTGGCGACCGGCTTCTCGGCGGCCGAAGACGGCATCGAGAAGCTGATGTATGCCCTGCACATGGTCATCCTGACCCCGATCCCCAACGAGAACCCGGCGGTGGGAGAGCCCAGCTTCGACGAACAGGCGGCCTTCTATTCCAAGTACATCAGTGCCGCACACGATCTCGTCGTCGAGGCGACGCAGGACATAACGCGCACCCATCTGCGCGCCGCCAGCACGCAGATCACGGTCGAGCACACGCTGACCCGCCACCGCGAAACCCTGGCGTTGGAAAAGAACACCCTGGGCAGCCTGACCAAGGTCGACCCGGCGGAAGCGATCACCACCTACCAGTTGCTGGATCACAATCTCCAGGCGACCTACGAGGTGACGTCGCGGGTCTCGGAGATGTCGCTGGTCAACTACATCTGATCCGGGTTCGCCCCCGGGGCGGCGTGGGCGCTCGCCGATTGCGGTCCGCGCCCCGCCCCCGCATAAACGCGCTTTCGGCCCGGCAACGGCGAAGGCGATGCAGGCGTACTGGAACCGACTGGGTTGGCGCGGCCGGGCGACGTGGCTGGCGCATCTCTACAAGGCCTGCGCCCAGCAGCACCATCGCGAGATGATCCCGCTGTTCGCGGCCCTGCTGCCGCGCCACGGCGTCGCCGTGGATGCCGGTGCCCATGCCGGCCAGTTCGCCAAGCTGCTGGCCCGCCTGACCCCCGAGGGCCGGGTGCACGCCTTCGAGCCGAGCGGCTATGCCCGCTCCATCCTGCGGCCGGCGCTTCGCCTCA
This sequence comes from Alphaproteobacteria bacterium, assembly GCA_028284045.1. Taxonomy (GTDB): domain Bacteria; phylum Pseudomonadota; class Alphaproteobacteria; order DSM-16000; family Inquilinaceae; genus JANQSN01. The sequence continues at coordinate 115,929 of JANQSN010000028.1, forward strand.
ACGGCCTGTCCCGGGTGCACATCCATGCCCACGGCCTGTCGGACACCGAGGCCGACCTGGTGCTGCGGACACCGATCAAGCGCTCCGGCAGTGCCGGGTTCGGCATCGCCAATCTGGGGCACGCGGACGGTGCTGAGCGCACGATCGAAGAGCGCGTGCATCTGCGCCCGCTCGACGCCGTATGGCCGGGCCTCGGCGCCGACCGGCTGGACCTCCTGAAGGCCGATATCGAAGGCTGGGAGCTACGCTTGCTGACCGGCGCCCGCGACTGCCTGGCGCGCTTCCGGCCGGCGCTGCTGGTCGAGCTGTCGCCGGCGGCGCTTGCCCGGGCCGGCGACGACGTGGCGGGCGTCGACGCCCTTCTGGAACCGCTCGGCTACCGGTCCTTTCTGAAGCACCCCTCGGCGGAAACCTGGCATCCCGGCAGGCCCGAGGGGCCGGCGGATGTGCTGTGGCTCACCGAGCGGCACGCCGGTTGTCTGGACGCCGACGGGGTGCCGCGAGGCGGCCCGGCGGCGGATCGTTGAGGGTGGGTGCGGGCAGGGTTCAGCCGCGCTAGCCGATCAAGGCGCGGCTCAGCCGCGCGAGGCGGCGGCGACGCTGCGATAGACCTGCAGGCGGGTGGAGCGCAGGCCCGGCGTGCCGTGCGCATCGATCAGCCGCTGCCAGGACAGGAATTCCTCGATGCTGAGATCGTAGCGCTGGCAGACCTCGGCCAGGCTGACCTGCCCGGTGCGGACGGCCTCCACCACCTTCGCCTTGCGGGAGGACACCCAGCGCCTTGTATCGGGAGGGGGCAGGTCTTCCAGCGCTGTCGTGCTCGATGCATGCCTGCCATTGCCACCCGATCGCTCGGACATCTCTCTGGCGCCTCGCTTGCGTGCTGCCGATTTCCTCTTGAATACGCCCGGGTTGCTTAAGAAATGCCTAAACGTGCCGCGGTGTCGGCCAGCCCTGCCGCCGCCCTTAAGTAGCGACGTTGTTAACCTATGTTTAACATTAAGCTGTTAGCTGATAACTAACCGGCCGTGAGGACCGGGCGGCAAATGAACGAACAGGAGCCACCTGGCAACCTGTCTCATCCGCGCTTTATTGAGAGATGGCACAGGAGATCCGCCGATGAGTATGATTCAGACCTCGCCGCAGCTTACGCTGAGCGAAGAACTCGCCTTCCCCTTCCTCCAGACCGCCCTGGAGATCGACAAGGCCGGCGAGAATCCGGACGATCGCCATGGGCTGATCGCCGTGATGGCCAACAACGCGATGCTGTGGACGCATTTGAAGACCCAGTTCTCGCGCAGTTCCGAAGGTATCAGCGGCGACTACATCAAGTATCTGGCCGAGATGAGCCAGTTCATGATCAAGTCGACCTTCGTCGCGGCGCGCGAAGCCGATCGCACGTTCCTGGACAAGGTGATTCAGATCAACCTGAACATGTGCGAGCAGCTGCTCACCCTCTCGGCCGACAGCGAGACCGCCGGCACCGCCTAAGGGCGCTGTCCGACACCATCTCCGCTGGGTCTACTGGGAAACGGCCGGGGCACTACCGCCCCGGCCGTTTTCATTTTCTGGTGATGGGCTTGGGCTTGAGGGGCTTGGGGCGCCGAGCCGACGGGCAACCCCGTCTCGACGCCCTGGCCCGGTTCCGCCGGTCAGACGACCCCCTCAAGCCAGCTTCCCGGTCGCGAGAAGCCGGCCGGCTCCGGCAGCGCAACGGCCGCCGCCTTGCGGCTGGCCACCGAGAGCCGGCTGACCGTCCGATTGATCGGCCGCACATAGATGCGCGTGTCCGCCGCGGGGAACCCGACATCGACCATCCACCGGCCGAGCGCTTCGCGTGACGGCGAGATCCAATTCCATCCCTTCTCCAGCGTACCGGAATAGAGGCACCACGACTCGTCCCCCTTCATCCCCGGCACATTCCGGCCCATCTTCGTCTCGATGAACAACGTGCCACCGGGCTTCAGATAGGCAAACAAGATCCGCAAAAGAAGAAGCGGGTCCGTGACATGATAGATCACACCCGAACAATAGATATAGTCGAACTTCTGCTTCCAATCAGGATTGTCTTTAAAGCAACTTTGATTGATGACCTCAGCCGGACAGGCGATGGTCTGACACAAGCGCGCCGCCGCCGCCGCGGCCACGGGGTGTTCTTCGAGCGCCGTGACCTGTGCCCCAAGGCCGGCGAGCGCCAGCAAGTCCCCGCCGCTCCAGCACCCGACATCCAGCACGGACTTGCCGTCCAGCGTCTCCGGCATCATGCCGAGGGCGATCGCCTCGCTCATGATCTCGATATGGCGCGTCCCCATCGCGCCGGAGCGGCGCTCCCCGAACCCGAAATCATGGTCATGGCCCCAAACGAAGAACTGCTTCCACGCATGCGAGGACGCCTCATGCCAATAGCCTTCCGGCGTGACCTGATCCGGGAACGCGGCCAGCAGCGTCTCGTTCCAGGCGACGGCCTGCTCGGCCGTCCCTGCCGACCAGCGGGCGAGGCTCCGCTCGACGATCCGTTGCGCGTCTTCCAGCGGCATGACGAGCGCCGGTGAGGCGAACCGGGAATTGGGGCCCACCGACTGCGTCAGCGGGGCCAGAGTCATATGGTTGAAGTCCAGTTCTACGCTCATCTGCAATGCTACCTTCTTGTCGAGATGGGTCTCGTGCGGTGTCCGCAGGCCCTGCCGTCTTGGCGTTGAGAATCCGTCGCTCCCTCAAACCGCCGAGCCGATGAGCCGCCCCATCGCCCCGGCTCGTCGCACGCCGCTCAACCAGCGGCGCGCGCCGCCACCATCCCGCGGAACGCCGCTTCCAGCGCCCGCGCCATGTCCGCGGTGTCGCAAAGTTTGCTGTCGACCATCTCCCGGCGCAGGCTGGCGCGCAGCGCGCGCCGGCCCTCGACGTCGCGGGCCAGGTCGACGGCGATCTCGACGAAGCCATCCTCGTCGGACGCCAGCCATTCGGTCCGGCCGAGACCGTTCAGGATCGTCGCGGTGATCCGTCCGCCCAGATACCGGCCGGGCATGGCGACGATCGGCACGCCCATCCACAGCGTGTCGAAGGCGGTCGTGCCGCTGGTCAGCGGCATCGTGTCCAGCGCCACGTCCATCAGGTCGTACTGCGCCATGTGGTCGACCCAGGCCTTGGTTCCTTGCAGCAGCCGGATCCGCTCGCGCTCGATCCCTTCGCGGACCAGCCACGCAACCGCGGCGTCCAAGTGATCGCCGAAGATGTTGCGTTGGTCCTTGACCAGCAGCTCCGACCCCGGGACCGCGTGCAACACCCGGGCCCACAGCGTCAGCGTGTCGGGCGTCAACTTCATCGCATTGTTGAAGGAGCCGAAGACGACCGGCCGGTCTGCGTCGATCTCGCTGCGCGGCGTCGGCGCTTCCTTCAGCGGGCGATAACTGATCCAGGGCCGCGGCAGGCGCCACACCTGCTCCACGAAGCAGGCATCCAGCGCCGGCGGCACCAGGACCTCGTCCGCGATCAGATAGTCGACGGTCGTAAGGCCCGTGGTTCCCCAATAGCCGAGATAGTGGCATTGGATCGGTGCCGGTCTCTTGGCAAAGATGCCGAGCCGGTCGTCGCCGGTATGGCCGCTAGTGTCGATCAGGATGTCGACGCCGTCGTCGGCGATCACCCGGGCCGCCGCCGCATCGTCGAGATCGGCGATGTCGCGGAAGGCGTGCCCCGTCTCCTGAATGGCCAGTGCCTGATCGTCGTTGCGCCGCTTGGTCGAGTAGAGAGTAAGCTCGAACGACTGGCGATCCAGTTGGCGCAGCAGCGGGTCCAGGAAGTACGCGACCGCGTGGTAGCCGAATTCCGACGACATCAGGCCGAGCTTGATCCGGCCGTCCGGTCGCGTCGCGGCCTGCGGTTCGAGGCGGCCCGGCGACCGATCGGGCGCCCATGACCGGTCAACCAGCGTCTCGGCCAGTTGGCGCCGCGCGAGCGGCGTGGCGAAGTCGCACCATTCGTTGAGAAAGAGGATGTTCGTCAGGGACCGGACGAACCCCGGATCGCGATCCAACGCCCTCGCGTAGTAGAGTTCCGCGATCAGCAGGTTTCCGTGCCGGCGCCGTTCCTCCGGATCGAACCGGTCGTCCGGCAGCGCCTCGCCGTCCGGCATCAGCGCCCCGGCAAGCGACGCGTCGAAGGGATGCAACGGCCCCAGCCGGTGCAGGGCCTCGCCGATATTGTTGTAGGTGGCCGCCGATCGTAGTCCCAACGCCAGCGCCCGGAAGCTCGCCGTCAGCGAATCGTGGTACCGCGCATCCGACAGCAGGCACCATCCCAGCTCGTGGTGGAAATCGGCGTTGTTCGGCTGCAAGGCGATCGCCTGCGTGTAGGCGTCGACCGCCGCGGCGAATTCCTCGGTCTCCATCAGCACCCGGGCCTTGATCGCCAACGCCAGCAGATGCGACGGGTCGAGCGTCAAGGCGGCATCGCAGCACTTCAGCGCCTCGCTGCGCCGATCGAGAAGCCTGAGGGCCTGCGCCATGGTCGCATAGGCCGGCGCGTGATCCGGCTTCAGGGCGAGCGTGTGGCGAACCACGGCCACGGCATCCATCGGCCGCGCCGCCTCGCACAGGAAGGTGGCCAGGAAGCCGAGCGCGCCCAGATGCTTCGGGTTGACCCGGACCAGCTCCTCCAGAACCGCAATGGCCCGCGCGAGCTCGCCGCACCGCGCTTCCGCCATCGCCAGCGTCAGCAAGACCCCTTCGTCCCCCGGCCGCCGTTCCAACAGCGCCAAGCAGATGCGACGCGCCCCGGCTGCGTCGCCCGCGTTGAACAGGTTGGCGGCGCTGACGAGATCGACGCCGACGCGACCCGCGCCCTCATCGGGCAGATCGGCCGTCTCTGTCGCTTGCCGCTGGCTCTTCGTCATTGCGCGCATGCCATCCCTGCAAACGGTCGATCGGGGGGCGCGGACGCGCCGACAGCTTGGGGCGCCCCAGCTACCGGCTTACGACGTAAAGGTTAGGAAAGTGTTTACCTTGGCGATGTGGGACAGAAGGATCGCCAGGGGGCGGTCTCGACGAACGCGCGAACCGCTCCGTCGAGACCGGTTATCGACTTGGCTCGAAAATCCGAGAGCACCTGAATATGGCGGTGTCTCGTCGGTCAGTCCGTGGATGGGCCGGCGCCCTGGGGTGTCTGGACCGGCGTCGGCGCGGGTCCGGCGTCGCTGCCATCTGTTGCCGGCGCGGCGACCGGCGCCGCTGGGACCGGCGCCGCGGCCGTCGATGACGCGGAAGCGTCGGCCGCCCGGCGATAGTCCTGTGCGCCCTTCTCCTTCGGGTATTGCTGGATGACCTCGCCGGACTCCGAGTCCCGAACCTGCAGGACGTAGAGACCGCTGCTCGGATCGATCCGGCCCTTCGGCGAGTAGTAGACCTCCGCCGCCTCGACCTTGGCATTCTCCGCCCCGGTCGACGTCGATTGCTTCGCCGCAGGGGGACGCACATCGGCGTGGTTCGGCTGAAGCGAGACCGCACCCGCCAGGCTCATGGTCATCTCGTCCATCGTGTCATCTCCTGAATGGGCGTTCTCGCCTTACCTCACCGGCGGGAACAGGCTGTCATAGGCGCCGGAGAGGATATTCGTCAGGTTGGCCGCGTTGTCGTCCAGCATGGTGCCGATCGCCTGGGCGGCCAGCGTGGCCGGCGACGCCTGGGCGTCGGCCAGGGGATCCGTGGGCGTCACGCCCGCAACCGGCGTCGTCTCGGGCACTGCGGCCGCCTCGGTGGTGTCGTAGTCTTTGACGACCTTGCTGCCCATCTGGAGCTGCAGCGAGTATGGCTTGTCCGTCCCGTCGTCTCCCTTCAGTCGCGAGACGCGCACGATGTAGTCGCCGGGCTTGAAGCCCTCCTCGCCGTCAGGGCTGGTAATGCGCTGAAAGCTCTCATAGGCGTCGCCGGCATCGGGATCGCTGTCGGCGATCACCCGGCCGCGGTCGTCCAACACCTGCAGGCGCACCGTCTCATCGTTCCAACCGCCGATCCGGAACGGACCGGTGGACGGGACGTTGAACTTGAAATGGTCCTGCTCGTCGCCGTTGGTGAGGCTGGTGAAGATGTTGAGCCGGCTGTGGTTCAGGCGGACCTGACCGACATCGCGCGCCGTCTTCCAGGTGTCGGCGTTGACGTCGCGGACGGTCTTCTCGAAGACCTTGGGCCCGCTGTTGTCCGTCTCGAACACGGTGGGGGAGAATGAAGCGACTTCCATGAGCGGGGTCCTCCGGACGGCGGCGCGACGGGCGCGATCAGGCCGACACGAACCGGCCGCTCTCCGCCGGCGCTTGCGGCGCCGGGGCTGCGTCCACCCGGTCGTTGCGGGTTGCCGCACCGCCTTCGCCCGAGCCCAACAGGCCCATGGCGACGTTGCGGTTGATGCCGATCAGGAAGCGGATCGTGTCGACGTTGTGATCGCCCAGCGCGGAGAAGGTCTTGCGGTCGATGGCGTAGGACAGCGCCAGGATGTTGTCGCGCAGCTCATCCGACAGCGGCGTCTGTCGTTCCGAAACGGCCGACTGGAAGATCGTCCATAGCATCTGGTTCTTGCGCAGCGCATCGCGCATGCGGTGCACATCCTCGGGATGACGGATGCATGCCTCCAGCTCCTGCGACGCCTTGGTCAGCGCCCAGGCTTCCAGGGCCCGCGGGTCGTCGATCGACGGCGGCTGATCGTACCCGCCGGTGTATCCATTTGGCATGTCATCCTCATGGGTCTTTGCGTTGGACTGTGGCGCGGCGCTCTCCGGCGGCTGATGGCCGGGCACGCAATCGGGGAAGGTTTCGCGGCAGGCCTTGAGCGCCCGGTACAGGAAGCCGTCGGCAAGCAGATGAACGATCCCATCGATCGCGGTGCCGCGGTCCGGATACTCGTCGCGGACGGCCGCCACGGACTGCGCCAGCAAGGGCAGATACTGCTCTGCCTTCTCCGGATCGATGTAGAGAAGCTGAATGATGAAGTAGAGCTGCCGCGCCCCGGAGCGGGTGCCGCCCCGCGTGCCGATGCCCTCCAGCGCCTCCGGCGACACCACGTCGTCCTCGCGCAGAATGCGGGCCTGGTTCAGGAAGGTCAGCTCCGTGCCGCCGTGTTCGCAAACGATGACGGCGCCATTGACGATGATCTTCTCGTTCGGCTTCAGCCTCAGCTTCAGGGGCATACGCCGCGTCCGGCACGCTTCTCGTGCCGCCTCCTTGCAATGAGGTCTTGGTCAATCGGGTCCTGGCAATCCAACCGCTGAAACCACGCCATTGGATTGCCGGGCGCCGATCCCCTCGCGACGCGAACGGATTTGCCCTCACCTTAGGCGGCATCTGGGGGACGCCCGGCCTACGGGCCCGACATCCCCCGAAGATCCCGCCCTCGCCCCGGCGAACCGGGCGGCTGGGCCGCCCGGCGCGCGCGGGGTATCGAGCGCTACCCGTCAGGGCTTACCGGAACAGCGACAGAACCGACTGCGCCGACTGCGAGGCCATGCTCAGCGCCTGGATACCAAGCTGCTGGCGGGTCTGCAGGGCGAGCATGTTCGCCGCTTCCTCGTTGCCGTCGGCCAGCGTCAGCTTGTCGGCACCGGCCTGCAGGGCGTTCACGAACTCGCTCGTGAAGTCCTCACGAGTCTGGATCACGCCCAGGCTGGTGGAGAACTCACGGGTCTGGCTGCGCAGCGTATCGCGTGCCGTATCCAGCTTCGTGATGGCGGCATCGATATCGCTGTCCGCGGCCCAGGAGTTCTGCGCCGCCGCCAGGGAGAGACCCGTCGTCGTGGCATCCTGCGCCTGCACGTTGATCTTCGCCGTGCCGTCCTGGTTGAACGAGACGCTGAGGTCGTTCGTGCCGGTGCCGCCGACGCCCGTGCGGGTCAGACCGGCGGTATTGCCGACCACCAGCGAGGCCTCGGTGACATTGATGCTGACGCCGTTGACGCCCCAGTTCGCCGAGTTCGAGAAGGTCTGAACGCCGTCCGACGCGATCGCGATGGTCTCGGTGTGACCCTTGGCATCGACATGAACGCGCTTGTCCGTGCCGGCAATGGTCTTGCTGACCGTGTCCGTGCCGTTGGTGAAGGTCAGCGCGTTACCCGACGTGGCGGTGTTGGTCGCTGCCAACGTCACGTCCATGGTGCCGAGCTGAACCGTCACCGACTCGCCATGGTCGTCGATGGTGCTGGTGGCGATATCGACGGAGTTGGTGCCGTCGGTGATCGTCATCGTCGCACCGGAGTTCGACACGACCAGCGACACGTTGCCGGCCGCCACATCGGTCCAGCCGGTGCCGGAGCCGCCGGAGGCCTGCGTGCCCAAGGTGACCGTCAAGGCACCGCCCGTGGCAACCGCGGAGATGCTGTTCGCGCCGGCGTTGAACGAGCTACTGCCGGACGCTTCGCCTTCGACCCGGACCGTCGCGGTGAAGTCCTGGCTCTGGGCACCGGTGATGGTCGTCGAGGCCATGCCGCCCAGGGCATCGATGGCACCGACGCTGTCGGTCCAGACCGCACCGGTGATGGTGCCGCGGCCCTGCATCAGGTTGACGCCGTTGTAGGTGGCATCAGCCGCCAGGGTGTCGATCTGGGCCCGGATATCGTCGAACTGGGTGGCGAGCGTGGCGCGCTCGGCGCTGGTGCTCGCGGCCTTGGCGCTGACCGCCAGACCCTTGGCTTGGTCGACCATGTTGGCGATGCTCTCCAGCGACTTGCTGGCGCTTTCGATCGCGCTGATCGCCTGGCCCATGTCGTCCTTCAGCGCCGCGAAATCGGCCGCCCGGTCCGTCAGGCCCTTGGCCGTGAAGAACTCGACCGGGCCGTCGAGGGCACTGTTGATCTTCCGGCCGGTGGAAATGCGCTCCTGCGTCATATCCATCAGCTTCGTGGTGCCCTGCAGCTGAAGCAGGTTCGACCGCATCGAGGCGGTGAGGGAGATGTCAGCCATGACAAAGGTGTCCTTTTCTGGAGTGGTCAACGGCATTCTGCCGATAAGCAGAGATGCTAGCAGCCACCCCTTAAGAGGACGTTAAGAGGCCGGTGGTGTCGTCAATCGACCTCAATATCCACCGCCGTTCCTGAAAAAGAACGCGTCAGAAATTCGATCCAATTTTAGCCGATTGCTCGCCATGAACGGCGGGCCGTCATCCGCGCTACAGGAAGAAGAGCCAGGTGACCAGCGCGAAGCACGGCAGCAGGAAGACGGCCGACCAACCCATGTAACCGAAGAAGCTGGGCATCGCCACGCCGCGCTCCTGCGCGATCGAGCGGACCATGAAGTTGGGGGCGTTGCCGATATAGGTATTCGCGCCCATGAACACCGCCCCGGCGGAGATCGCCAGCAGGGTCTGGGCAAACGGCCCCATCAGCGCCTCCGGATCGCCGCCGGCGGTATTGAAGAAGACGAGATAGGTCGGCGCATTGTCGAGGAAGCTCGACAGAATACCCGTCAGCCAGAAATACATGGCCACGCGCGGCTCGCCATTGTCGCTGACCGCCGCCACCACGAAGTCCAGGGCCCCGTCGGTGCCGGCGCGCAGGATCGCGATCGCCGGGATGATGGTGATGAAGATGGCGGCGAACAGCTTGCCGACCTCGATGATCGGGAACCAGGTGAAGCCGTTCTGCCGTCGGCTTTCCTGGCTGGTCAGCAGCCAGGAGGCCAGCGCCAGGGAAATCAACGAGACATCGCGGGTCAGGTTCTGCAGCGCCACATGGACGCCGTAGACCGTGAACTCGATGCCCGGCTGCCAGACCCCCGACATCAGCACGCTGGCGACCACGCCGGCGAGCAGCAGGATGTTGACGCCGCCCTCGATGCCCAGCGGCGTCTGCTCCCCCTCCACCCGCGTCGCCTCGGGATCCTCCTTACGGTGCAGCCAGGTGTCGATGACGAAATAGGTCACCAGCAGGATGGCGGACACCACCAGCATCGGGATCAGCATGTAGGTCGCCGGCCAGAAGAACGACACGCCCTTCAAGAAGCCCAGGAACAGCGGCGGGTCGCCCAGCGGGGTCAGCGATCCACCGATATTGGCCACCAGGAAGATGAAGAAGACGACGGTGTGCACCTTGTGGCGCCGCCGCTCGTTGGCCCTCAGCAGCGGGCGGATCAGCAGCATGGCCGCCCCGGTCGTGCCCATCCAGCTCGCGATCGCCGTCCCGATCAGCAATATGCCGGTATTGACCGCCGGCGTCCCCACCAGGCTGCCGGTCAGCCGCACGCCCCCCGCTACCGTGAACAGCGCGCCCAGGAGGATGATGAACGGGATGTATTCCAACAGCGCGACGTGCAGCACCTCGTAGAGCGCCAATTGCCAACCGAAAACCAGCGCGAACGGCACCAGGAAGGCCGCCGCCCAGAAGGCGGAGACCTTGCCGAAATGGTCGTGCCAGAAATGCGGGCGGATCAGCGGGAACAGGGCGATGGACAGCAGGATGCCGGCGAACGGCACGACCCAGATCAGGTCCAGCGCCGCCCCGTCCAGATGCGGCACGCCGCCCCCATGGGCGCCGTCGCCATGAGCCCCGTTGCCATGAGCCCCGTTGCCATGCGCGCCATGATCGGCCGCCCCGTCGGCCGCCGCCCAGGCGGGACCCGCCGCCAGCACCCAGCCCATGGCAGAGACCCCGACAGTCCGGATCGCACGGAGGAAACGGCAAGGGCGTGCGACGGCGACGGGCGGTCTCGGCAACGACGGGGAACCTGACAATCGGGCGGGATCGGGGGCGAAGGCCGGCAACGGCGCGGCAGCGCTTCAGCGCCTTGCCGCAGGACACCAGTGCCGGCCCGGAAGGGTGCGTCAGTATGGCCGAACCGTCCCGCCCGGCCAAGGGCTATAGCTGGCCCGCTGGCCGACCGACGCATCGGTTGCGTCGGGTGCAGCCCCCCGCCAGAATGCGCGACCCCGCAGGGCCGGCATCGCCGGCGGGCATACAATCAGGTGCGCATGCAAAGCGCACGCAATCGGGTGCGCATGCAAAGCGCACGCAATCGGGTGCGCAGGCACAAGCGCACGCCGCGAACCCAGGGAACCAGGGGAGGCAATCCATCGTGAAGACCGTCAAGACATCGTGGAAGACCCGCCTGACCGGCCTCGCCGCCGCCATCGGCATCGCCGCCGGGGGTCTCGCCGCGCTGACCGCCCAGCCGGCCACCGCCCAGGACGACGACCTCAGCTATCTGCTCAGCACCGCCGGCACCGGCGGCACCTACTATCCAGTCGGCGTGGCCATCGCCACGCTGGTCGCCGTGAAGCTGGAGAACGCGCACGGCATCTCCATGTCGGCGATCACCTCGGCCGGCTCCGGCGAAAACATCAAGCTGCTGCGCGAAGATCAGGCCCAGTTTGCCATCGTCCAGGGTCTGTGGGGCGCCTATGCCGCCGACGGCAGCGGCCCGCTGGAGGCCGACGGCCGGCAGCCCAATGTCCACGCCGTCACCATGCTGTGGCCGAATGTCGAGCATTTCGCCATCCGCTCCAGCCTGGTCGACACCGGCACCATTGACGACCTGGTGGCGCTGGAAGGCCACGGCTTCGCCATCGGCGCCCGCAACTCCGGCACCGAGGGGTCCAACCGCCACATCCTCGCCGGCCTCGGCATCGCCGATCCGGAGAGCCATTTCAGCGTGGAGTTCGTCGGCTACACGCCCAGCGTCGAGGCCTTCCAGAACGGACAGATCGACGCGATCAACCCGTCGGCCGGCCCGCCGGTCGGCGCCATGACCCGCCTGAAGGCCGCCGTCGGCGACGAGGTCACCATCCTGGAATTCACCGACGAGCAGGTAGAGCGCGCCAATAACGGCCTGGCGCTGTGGACGCCCTTCACCATCGCGGCCGGCACCTATCCCGGCCAGGAGGCCGACATCACCTCCATCGGCCAGCCGAACTTCCTGGCGGTGAATGCCGATGTGGATGAGGAGGTGGTCTACCAGATCACCAAGGCGATCTACGAGAACCTGCCCTTCCTGGAGAACATCCACCCGGCGACGGGCGCGATGTCGCTGGACGGCGCGCTGGCCGGCCTGCCGGTGCCGCTGCACCCCGGTGCGGTGCGCTACTACGAAGAGGCGGGCGTCGAGATCCCGGACGCGCTGCGCCCGTAAGCCCCGGTCGGTGCCACGGGTGGACGGGCGAGACCGTCCACCCGCGGCCGCTCGCGCCTCATGGTCTCACCCTCACCGCCCGTGTCGGATCCGCCCAGCGATGGCGAGGCCGATACCCGTGAATTCGCCATCGACAGCGGCCAGCGGCTGCGCGCCCTGACCGGGCGCTTCGGCGCGGTCGTCTTCGTCCTCGGCGTCGCCGTCAGCCTCGGGCATCTCTACTACAACACCATCGGGCTCCTGCCCGACCTGACCAAGTCGGCCCTGCATTTCGCCGCCTTCGGCGTGCTGGCGACGCTGGTCTTCCCGCTGGTCCGGCCCAGCGGCCGGCGCCGTGACCGCTGGGTGCTGGCGGCGGATATCGCCCTGGCCGTGCTGCTGGTCGCCTGCATCACCTATCTGCTGGTGGAGGAGGTGCCGCTGGCGGCGCGCAACTTCGCCTATGAGCCGCTGGACTACGCGGTCGGCCTGACCATCGTCGCCATCGCCATCGAGCTGACGCGCCGCACCACCGGCTGGGTGATCCCGATGATCATCCTGACCTGCCTGACCTATGTCGTGGTCTGGGGCCGGCATGTCGGCGGACCGCTGAACTTCCCCGGCCTGTCGCTGGAGGTGCTGTTGCTGCGCAGCACCTATAACGAGGACGGCATGTTCGGCTTCATCGCCAGCATCTCCGCCGGCTTCGTCTTCATGTTCATCCTGTTCGGCGCCTTCCTGATCAAGTCGGGCGCCGGCGACTTCGTCATCGCGCTGGCCCGCGCCGCGGCCGGCCGGCTGGTCGGCGGGCCGGGCTTCGTCGCCGTGCTCGGCTCCGGCCTCACCGGCACCATCTCCGGCTCCGCCGTCGCCAACACCGTGTCGACCGGCGTGATCACGATCCCGCTGATGGTCCGCTCCGGCTTCCCGCCGCGCTTCGCCGCGGGCGTGGAGGCATCGGCCTCCACCGGCGGCCAGCTCATGCCGCCGATCATGGGCGCCGGCGCCTTCGTCATGGCGAACTTCACCGGCATCGCCTATCTCGACATCGTCGCCGTGGCGCTGTTGCCGGCGCTCCTCTACTTCTTCGGCGTCGGCGTCTATGTGCGCATCGAGGCGAAGAAGCAGAACCTCGCCGCCTCGGCCGAAGACGCCCCGCGGCTCGGCCCCGTGCTGCGCCAGGGCGGCATCGCCTTCCTGGCACCGATCGGCGTGCTGGTGGGCATGCTGGTCTACGGCTTCACCCCGACCTATGCCGCCGGCTTCGCTATCCTCTCCGTCATCGTGGCGAGCTGGCTGACCCCCAACCGCATGGGGCCGCGCCGCATCCTGGAGGCGCTGGCGCTCGGCGCCCACAACATGATCCTGACCGCGGTGCTGCTGGTGGCGGTGGGGCTGATCGTCAACGTCATCGCCACGACGGGCATCGGTAACACCTTCTCGCTGATGATCAACGCCTGGTCCGGCGGCGAGATCCTGGTGGCGCTGCTGCTGATCGCGCTGGCCTCGCTGATCCTCGGCATGGGGCTGCCGGTCACCGCCGCCTATATCGTGCTGGCGACGCTGTCGGCCCCGGCCTTGCGCGACCTGATCGTCCAGGGCGAGCTGGTGGCCGGCCTGGCGGGCCAGGCAGCCCCGGCCAGCCTGGCCGCGGTTTTCTTGCTCTTCCAACCCGATCAGCTCGTCGCGGCGGCGGCGGCGGCGGGCGTCGCGCTGGAACCCGCGATGGCGACAGCGCTCGCCCAGGCCGTACCGGCGGGCGTGGCTCTAGCGGAGGCGGAGGCAGCGGCGCTGGTCTCCCTGCTCGCGGTGCCGGAGATTGCGACGCTCGCCGGCGGGCTGGCGCGCGACACCCTGGATCCCGCGGTGATGATGACCGCGCTGTTGTCCGCGCACATGATCATTTTCTGGCTCAGCCAGGACAGCAACGTGACCCCGCCGGTCTGCCTGACCGCCTTCGCCGCGGCGGCGATCGCCGGCACCAAGCCGATGGCCACCGGCCTCACCGCCTGGAAGATCGCCAAGGTGCTCTACATCGTGCCGGTGCTGTTCGCCTTCACGCCGTTCCTGGCGGGCGAGATCTGGCTGGCGCTGGAGATCTTCGTCTTCGCGCTGTTCGGCATCTACGCCCTGATCGCCGCCATCGAAGGCCATGCCGAGTCGCCGGTCGCCTGGTGGCTGCGCCCGGTCCTCGTCGTCCTCGGGGTCGCCCTTCTCTGGCCCGGCGCCCTCGGCGTGCACGCGACGGCGGCGGCCCTGCTCGCTGTCTTCATGGTCTGGAACGTCGCGCGCGACCGCCGCCGGACAGACGCGGAGCCGGCCTAAGACCTGAGGCGGCGCAGCAGGTCGACCGTCGGGTAGCCGTCGGCCGGCACGCCGATCTCCTCCTGAAAGCGGCGCAGCGCGTTTCGGGTGTTCGGCCCGATGATCCCGTCGATGCCCTGGGTGTCGTAGCCGCGCGCGGTAAGCAGGCGTTGCAGCTCCTCCCGGTCCGACCGGCTGAGCGGCGGGTCGCGTTCCGGCCAGTCGCCGACGACGCCGCCCTGACCAGCCAGCGCGTCCGCCAACAGTCCGATGGCCAGCGCATAGCTGGTGGCGTTGTTGTAGCGCAGGATCACCCGGAAATTGTCGTAGACCAGAAAAGCCGGGCCGCGATGGCCGGCCGGCACGATCAAGGCCGCCGCCCCCCGCGTCGCCGGCAGGACACCCCGTGCCCCCGTCACGCCGAGCTGCTGCCACTCCGCCAGGCTGCGGCGGGTATCCGCCCCGGTCAGGCGGAAATCGAACCCGGCCGGCAGCACCACCTCGCTGCCCCAGGTCTCCCCGGCCACCCAGCCATGCTGGGCCAGGTAGTTCGCCGTCGAGCCGAAGACGTCGCCCAGGCTGCCCCACAGATCGCGCCGCCCGTCGGCATCGAAGTCCACGGCGTAGGAGAGGTACGAGCCGGGCATGAACTGCGTCTGCCCCATGGCCCCCGCCCAGGAGCCGATCATCCGCTCGCGCGCGATGTCGCCGCGGTCGAGAATCCGCAGCGCCTGCAACAGGAACTCCCGGAAGATCACCTGGCGCCGCCCCTCATAGGCCAGCGTCGCCAGCGAGCGGATGACGTCGAAGCTGCCGACATTGCCGCCATAGCCGCTCTCCAGCCCCCAGATCGCGACGATGAACCGCGGGTCGACGCCATAGGCGCGCCCGACCTGGTCGAGCAAGGCGCGGTGCTGGTCGTACCGGTCGCGGCCCATGCCGACCCGCGACGCCGACACGGCGCTGTCGAGATACTCCCAGATCCGGCGCGTGAATTCCGGCTGGCTCTGATCGAGATCGGTGACCCGCGGATCGGGTGACAGGCCGGCAAAAGCCGCGTCGACGGTGGCCGGCGATATCCCGGCGGCCACCGCCTCCTGGCGGAAACTCGCCAGCCAGTCGGAGAAGCTGACGAACGCCGAGGGCGCGGTGACGGCCGTGACCGCCGCCGCAGGCGCTGCCGTGGTCGGCGCTGTCGCCGTGCCGGTCGGCGCCGGCCGCGAGTCCGCCGGTGCGGGCGCGGCGCCGCCGCAGGCGGCCAACAGGAATGCCCCGGCCGTTAGAGCCCAAGCCCTATGCCGCGGCCGATCGCCTGATCTCATCGCCGCCTCCCGACGCTTCCGGTCACCGCCGACAAGGGGCGGCGGTCCCTTCCTTTGCGATATCCTCCGGTCGACCGCATCGGCCACCGCCTTATCAGATCGACCCGATCGCCGGGCATCGGTCTGTGACCCGGTTCACGGTCGACGGGGCACGCCCGAAAAATGGCGCTTGGACCGTCCTGATAGAATCCTCTCTGCCGGATTCGCGGTAACCGCTCAAGCGTCTTGGCGATGATGACATGGTTGTGGCTGGCCGGCCGGCCACCGCTTGCGGTAAGCCTTTCCCAAGCATTCGAAGCATGGCGTCCGCCCACCGAATCGGCAGGCGCGCGCACGGCATCACATCGGCAGGGGAGGACGGGCCTTGGATCTCACCGGCGAATACGTGATCAACGCGCCGCGGCAGACCGTCTGGGCGGCGCTGAACGATCCGGAGATCCTCAAGCAGGCGATCAGCGGCTGCGAGGAGATCGAACGGCAGAGCGACACGCAACTGCGCGCCCGGGTCACCGCCAAGGTCGGCCCGGTGAAGGCGCGCTTCGCCGGTCAGGTGACCCTCTCCAATCTCAACCCGCCGGAGAGCTACACGATCTCCGGCGAGGGCCAGGGCGGCGCGGCCGGCTTCGCCAAGGGCGGCGCCGATGTGCGGTTGGAGGAGGTGGCGGAGGGCACGCGCCTCACCTATGACGTGCATGCCACCGTCGGCGGCAAGCTCGCCCAGCTCGGCGGCCGGCTGGTCGCCAGCACGGCGAAGAAGCAGGCCGACGACTTCTTCAAACGCTTCGGCACGCTGGTCGGCGCCCCGGCGCCGGAGACCGCAGCCCCAACCGAGGCCGCAGTCCCAACCGAGGCGCCGGCCCCGAGCGACCCCGCACCGGCCCCGGTACCGGAGCCGGCCGCGCCGGCGCGCGACGGCGTCCGCCCGGCGATCTGGATCGGCGCCCTGATCGTCGTCGCCGCGGTGATGATCATCGCCGCCATCTGGTAGGACGGCGCACAAGCGGCAAACCCGCGCGGATGCAACCACCGGTGCTTGACCGACCCGAAGCCCCATCCTACGCTTTCTAAGCTCAAGCGTCGTCGCGGTTGCAAACCCATCCTCGCGGCGAAACCGGCAAGAAGCGGGCGTTCAGAATCCCGCCACATGCTCTAGGGAGAGGGCATCCATGACACTCACCGTTTCGATGACGGTGAACGGTAAGGCCGTGTCTCGCGACGTCGAGCCGCGCACCCTGCTGGTTCACCTCCTGCGCGAACATCTCGGACTGACCGGCACGCATGTCGGCTGCGATACCAGCCAATGCGGTGCCTGCGTCGTCCATGTCGACGGCCGGTCGGTGAAGAGCTGCACCATGCTCGCCGCCCAGGCCGACGGCGCGTCGGTGACGACCATCGAGGGCCTGGCGGCGGCGGACGGCACCTTGCATCCGATGCAGGAAGCCTTCCGCAACAATCACGGCCTGCAATGCGGCTTCTGCACCCCCGGCATGGTGATGAGCGCCGTCGACCTGGTGCGGACAAACCCCGACCCCAGCGAGCACGAGGTGCGCACCTGGCTTGAGGGGAACATCTGCCGCTGCACCGGCTACCACAACATCGTCAAGGCGGTGCTGGAAGCCGCCCGGACGATGCGGCAGCCGGCCGCCGCCGAGTGACGGCACGCCGCCCGGGAAACGCGGGCGGTCGACCCAACGACAATCAGTCCGCCGGGCAATCGACCCGCGGACAACAGGGAGCGTGCCGATCGCCTCGGCACGGGAACGACCGAAGATGACGACCGACGGCATCGGCGCCCCGCTGCGCCGTAAGGAGGACTACCGCTTCCTCACCGGGCGCGGCAACTACACCGACGATATCAACCGGCCCGGCCAAGCCTACGCCGTCTTCGTGCGCTCGCCGATCGCCCATGGCCGTATCCGGTCCGTCGACACCGCGGACGCGGCGGCCGTCCCGGGCGTGCTGACCGTGCTGACCGGCGCCGATGTGGCGGCCGACGGCCTCGGCGGGCTGATCTGCGGTTGGATGATCCATTCCAAGGACGGCTCAGCCATGAAGGCGGGCGCCCACCCGGTACTGGCCCAGGACAAGGTGCGCTATGTCGGCGACCATGTCGCGCTGGTGGTGGCGGAGACGCAGGCCGCGGCCCGCGACGCCGCGGAGTTGGTCGCCGTGGGCTATGACGAGCTGCCCGCCGTCGCCGACACCGCCGGGGCGCGCGGGGCCAGCAGCGCCGTGCATGACGAGATCGCCGACAACACCTGCTATCAGTGGGAACTCGGCGACCAGGCGGCGACCGATGCCGCCTTCGCCGGCGCGGCCCATGTGACGACGCTGGACCTGGTCAACAACCGCCTGATCCCCAACGCCATCGAGCCGCGCGCCGCAATCGGCGACTACGACCGCGGCAGCGACAGCTTCACCCTCTACACCACCAGCCAGAACCCGCATGTTCACCGGCTGGTGCTGTCCGCCTTCGTCGGCATCGCGCCGGAGCACAAGCTGCGCGTCGTCGCCCCGGATGTCGGCGGCGGCTTCGGCTCCAAGATCTTCATCTATGCCGAAGAGACGGCCTGCCTGTGGGCGTCCAAACGGGTCGGCCGGCCGGTCAAGTGGACCGCCGACCGGTCGGAGAGCTTCCTGGCCGACGCCCATGGCCGCGACCATGTCACCCGGGCGGAACTGGCGATCGGCGCCGACGGCCGGTTCCTCGCGCTGCGCGCCCATACCACGGCCAATCTCGGCGCCTATCTCTCCACCTTCTCCTCCTGCGTGCCGACCTATCTCTACGCGCCGCTGTTGTCGGGCCAATACAAGATCCCGGCGATCCATGCGGCGGTCGACGGCGTCTACACCACCACCGCGCCGGTCGATGCCTATCGCGGCGCCGGCCGGCCGGAGGCGACCTATGTGGTGGAGCGCCTGGTGGAGGTCGCCGCGCGCGAGCTGAAGATGGACCCGGCGGAGCTGCGCCGGCGCAACTTCGTCCAGCCCGCCGACTACCCGTATCAGACGCCGGTCATCATGACCTATGACTGCGGCGACTACGAAGCCTCGCTGGACAAGGCGCTGGACCTCGCCGACTACGCGGGCTTCGCCGCGCGCCGGGCCGACGCGGCGGCGCGCGGCAAGCGGCGCGGCATCGGCTTCAGCGCCTATATCGAGGCCTGTGGCATCGCGCCCTCGGCCGCCGTCGGCTCGCTGGGCGCCGGCGTCGGCCTGTGGGAAAGCGGATCGATCCGCTTCACGCCCACCGGCACCGTGGTCGTGCACACCGGCAGCCACAGCCACGGCCAGGGCCACGAGACCACCTTCGCCCAGCTCATCGCCAGCCATCTCGGCGTCGAGCCGGGCAATGTCGAGGTGGTGCACGGCGACACCGCGCAGACGCCCTTCGGCATGGGCACCTACGGCTCGCGCTCGCTGGCGGTCGGCGGCTCCGCGCTGGTCAAGGCGGCCGACAAGATCGTCGCCAAGGGCCGCAAGATCGCCGCCCACCTGATGGAGGCGGCCGAGGCCGACATCGCCTTCGCCGACGGCAAGTTCACCGTCGCCGGCACCGACAAGGAGAAGTCGATCCAGGAGATCGCCTTCGCCGCCTATGTCCCCCACAACTTCCCCGGCGACCTGGAGCCGGGGCTGGAGGAGACGGCGTTCTACGATCCCGTCAACTTCACCTTCCCCGCCGGCACCCAAATCTGCGAGGTGGAGGTCGATCCCGACACCGGCGTGGTCGAGATCGTGAACTTCGTCGCGGTCGACGATTTCGGCGTCGTGGTCAACCCGATGATCGTCGAAGGCCAGGTGCATGGCGGCATCGCCCAGGGCGTCGGCCAGGCACTGTGCGAGAACGCGGTCTACGACACCGGCTCCGGCCAGCTCGTCACCGGCTCCTACATGGACTACCGCATGCCGCGGGCCGACGACCTGCCGTCCTTCAAGGTCGGCCTGACCGTCACCCCCAACCCCAGCAATCCGCTGGGCGTGAAGGGCTGCGGCGAGGCCGGCGCGATCGCCGCCCCGGCGGCGGTGATGAACGCGGTGACCGACGCCATCGGCCAAGAAATCCAGATGCCGGCGACGGCGGAGCGGGTGTGGCGCGCCCTCGCCGCCGCCCCGATGGCCGCCGAATAGGCTCCGACCCGGACGAGGAAGGAACGACAGCCCATGTACGCCTTCGACTACACCCGCCCGGCCAGCGTGGCCGACGCCGTTGCCGCCCTGAGAAGCGCCGAGGACGGCAAGCTGCTGGCCGGCGGCATGACCCTGCTGGCGACCATGAAGCAGCGCCTGGCCCAGCCCTCCCACCTGATCGACCTGCGCGCGGTCCCGGGCTTGAGCGGCATTGCCCGCGACGGCGCCACGCTGACCATCGGTGCGACGACCACCCATGCGGCGGTGGCGGACTCCGGCGAGGTCCGCGCGGCGATCCCGGCGCTGGCGCATCTCGCCTCCCAGATCGGCGACGCCCAGGTGCGCAATTGCGGCACCATCGGCGGCTCCGTCGCCAATGACGACCCGACGGCCGACTACCCGGCCGCGGTGCTCGGCCTCGGCGCGACGGTGGTCACCGACCGCCGCCGCATCGCCGCCGACGACTACTTCCAGGGTCTGTTCGAGACGGCCTTGGAGGAAGACGAGGTCATCACCGCCGTCTCCTTCCCGGTCCCGGCGCGCGCCGGCTATGCCAAGTTCCCCAATCCGGCGAGCCGCTATGCCGTGGTCGGTGTCTTCGTCGCGGCGGTCGGCGGCGCCGTGCGCGTCGCCGTCACCGGCGCCGGCCAGTCCGGCGTCTTCCGCGTCGCGGCGATGGAGCAGGCCTTGGCCGCCTCCTTCACCCCCGAGGCGATCGCCGATATCGCGGTGCCGGCCGGCGGCCTGAACGGGGACATCCACGCCTCGGCCGAATACCGCGCCCATCTGGTCGGCGTGATGGCGCGGCGCGCCGTGGCGGCGGCCATCGGCTGATACGGCCTGCACCGTAGGGACTAAGGTCGGCTCCTCAGACGCGCGCGACTTCGCCCACGAACGTCAGTCCCGCGAAAGCGGGACTCTCCCAGGACACCGACGGAAGGTCTCCGCCTTCGCGGAGATGACGTCCAAAAGGTATCCTTGGACAACCTCGCGGTCCTTGGTGCCGCGGCCGCCCGGACCTATGTCTCAGTCCATGGACGATGTCATCGAAACGCGGGTGGCGTGCCCCCGATCCGTCGGCGACGATCGGGCGGTGCGCCTGAACGGCTGGCTCCTGACCGAGGGCCGGTCGTTCGCCGGCGCGCCCGATCTCATGGCGGGGCTGGCGCATCAGCTCTCTGCCGCCGGTCTGCCACTGCACCGGCTGACCATTCACCTGCCGCAGATCCACCCGCAATTCGCCGGCCACACGGTGGTCTGGACCGCCGATGACGGCATCGTCATGGACCGCAAGGTGTCGCGGCGCGACCTGTTCACCATCATGTATTTCAACAGCCCGGTTGCGCTGATGCACCGCACCGGCCAGGCGGTTCGCCGGCGCCTGGAAGGGGCGGACGCCGATATCGACTTCCAGCTCTTCGAGGAGCTGATCGCCGACGGCCTGACCGACTATCTCCTGATGCCGCTGATCGGCACGGCCGGCCGCCGGGAGCCGGGCTTTTCCATTGCCACGCGGCGGCCCGGCGGCTTCGACGATGCCGACATCGCGTTGGCCGAGACCATCGCCCCCGCGCTCGGCGCCGTGGTCGACATCCTGCTGCACCGAACGATGATGCGCAGCCTGCTCGACGCCTATGTCGGCCGCGAGGCCGCCTCCCACATCCTGGCGGGCGAGGTGGTGGTGGGCAGCGCCCGGTCGATCGACGCGGTGATCCTGTTCGCCGACCTGCGCGGCTTCACCGCCTTGTCGGAGATGCTGCCGCGCGACCGGGTGCTGGCGCTGCTGAACGACTTCTTCGCCAGCGTCGTCGGCGCCGTCCTCGACCATGGCGGCGAGGTGTTGAAGTTCCTCGGTGACGGCGTGTTGGCGGCCTTCCCGCTGGAACGGCCCGCCGACGATGACCAGGCTCAAGGAACCGATGACGACGGGGCCGAGGACGGCGAGGACGAGACCGTCGCCCATGCCATCATGGCCGCGCTGGAGGCGCAGCAGGCGATCGACGCCCGCAATGCCGACCGCCGGGCCAACGACCGGCCCCCCTTCCAAGCCGGCATCTCGCTGCATGTCGGCTCGGTGCTGTTCGGCAATATCGGCACGGAGGAGCGGCTCGACTTCACCGTGATCGGCCCGGCGGTGAACCTAGCGGCCCGGCTGCAGCAGCTCTGTGGCGAACTCGGCCGGCCGATCCTGGTGTCGGACCGGTTCGCGCGCCGATGCCCGGTTCAGTTGAACCATGAAGGGCGCTATCGTCTGCGCGGCCTCTCCGAAGCGCAGGAGGTCTACGCGCCCGTCGTCGTGCCGATGATCTGAGACGCGAGAGCCCCTCCCGACAGTCCCCCGTTGCAAGGTGACGCGCCGCCATGACCCCTTCCGCCCCGCTGCCGGCGACGCCGCCGCCGTCCGGCCCGGTGCCGCTGCCGGCCTCCGTCGACGACGCGCTGGCCCTGCTGGGCGCCGGCGACTATGTGGCGGAAAGGTCGCTGGCCACCGCACTCTTCTTGTCGCTGAAGCTCCGCCGCCCGCTGTTCCTGGAAGGCGAGGCCGGCGTCGGCAAGACGGAGATCGCCAAGGTCCTGGCGCACACGCTGGGCCGCCGGCTGGTCCGCCTGCAATGCTATGAGGGCCTCGACGTCGCCTCGGCGGTCTATGAGTGGAACTATCCCCGCCAGATGCTGGAGATCCGCCTCAGCGAGGCGGCCGGCGACCGCGACCGCGACAGCCTGGCGGAGGACATCTTCGCCGAGCGTTTCCTGATCCGCCGCCCGCTCCTGCAGGCGCTGTCGCCGGACCTCGCCGGTCCGCCGGTCCTGTTGATCGACGAGCTGGACCGCACCGACGAACCGTTCGAGGCGTTCCTCCTGGAGGTGCTGTCGGACTTCCAGATCACCATCCCGGAGATCGGCACGGTGCGCGCGGCCGAGCCGCCGGTGGTCGTGATCACGTCGAACCGCACGCGCGAGGTGCACGACGCGCTCCGCCGGCGCTGCTTCTACCATTGGGTCGACTTCCCCGACGCCGCGCGCGAGCGCCGCATCCTGGAGGTCAAGCGCCCGAACACGCCCGCCGTGCTGTCCGACCAGATCGTCGCCTTCATCCAGAAGCTGCGAGAGATCGATCTGTTCAAGCTGCCGGGCGTGGCGGAGACGCTGGACTGGGCGCAGGCGCTGACCGAGCTGGATGTTCTCGAACTCGACCCCGACACCGTGCACGACACCATCGGCACGCTGTTGAAGTACCAGGACGATATCGAGCGCCTGCGCGGCGACGAGGCGCGCCGCCTGCTCGCCGAGGTGAATGCCGAGCTGGCGGCGCGCGATGCCTGAGGCACCCGCCTCGCCCGCCGACCCGGCCGGCCGCGGGGGCCGCTTCGCCCACAACATCATGCAGTTCTGCCGGGCGCTGCGGGCCGCCGGGCTGCCCGTCGGGCCGGGCCGCACGCTGGCGGCCCTGGAGGCGGTGGAGGCCGTCGGCGTCGGCACGCGCGAGGACTTCTACTGGACCCTGCACGCCGTTCTGGTCAGCCGGCGCGAACACCGCGTCCTGTTCGACCAGGCCTTCCATCTCTTCTGGCGCAACCCCGACCTGCTGAAGCGGGCGATGCAGTTGATGCTGCCGCAAATCGCCGTGGATCGTGAGGCCGAGCCCGACCCGGTCAGCCGCCGGGTCGCCGAGGCGCTGGCCCCGCACCGCCGCCCCGGTGCCGCGCCGGAGGATGCGGAGGATCCGCCGGAGGTCGAGGTCGACGCGCGGCTGACCTGGTCCGACCGCGAGGTCCTGCGCACCCGCGACTTCGAGCAAATGTCGGCGGCGGAGGAGGCCGAGGCGCGGCGCCTGATCGCCGGCTTGCGGCTGCCGGTCGCCGATATCCGCACCCGTCGCCACGTCGCCCATGCCCGCGGCCCGCTGATCGACATGCGCCGGACCTTGCGCCAGTCCCTGGCGCGGCCGGCCGGCGACATCGTGCTGGTGCGCAAGACCCGGCGGCTGCGCCCGCCGGCCCTGGTGGTGCTGTGCGACATCTCCGGCTCGATGAGCCGCTATGCCCGCCTCCTGCTGCATTTCCTGCACGCCGTCACCAACGACCGCGACCGGGTGTTCAGCTTCGCCTTCGCCACCCGGCTGACCAACATCACGCGGCCCCTGCGTCTCGGCGATGTCGACCAGGCGCTGGCCCGGGTCGGCGAGAGCGTGGCGGACTGGTCGGGCGGCACCCGCATCGCCGGCTGCCTCGCCGCCTTCAACCGCGACTGGGCGCGCCGCGTGCTCGGCCAGGGGGCCGTCGTGCTGCTGGTCACCGATGGGCTGGAACGCGACCGGCCCGATGCGCTGGCCGCCCAGATGGACCGCCTGCACCGGTCTTGCCGGCGGCTGATCTGGCTGAACCCGCTGTTGCGCTACGACGGCTACGCGCCTAAGGCGCAAGGCTCCCGCGCGATGATGCCCTATGTCGACGACTTCCGGCCGGTCCACAATCTGGCGAGCCTGGAGGATCTGGCCGCCGCCCTGTCGGGCGACGGCCGCCGCCGGGGCGCCGACGACCGCGCCGTGCTGGCCGCCTGGCGCCGCGCCGCCCGGGCCGCTTGAGCGAGGAGAGGTCCCGCCGATGACCACACCAACCGACGCCGCCCCGGCCGGCGACGCCATCCCGGAGACCGCCGCCGCCTGGCGGCGGGAAGGGCGCCGGATCGCGCTGGCGACGGTGGTCAGCACCTGGGGATCCTCCCCCCGGCCCGCCGGCAGCCAGCTCCTGGTCGATGGCGACGGCGCCATGGTCGGCAGCGTGTCGGGCGGCTGCATCGAAGGCGCGGTGGTCCAGGAGGCGTTGGCGGTCATGGACGGCGCCGCGCCGCGGCTGCTGTCCTTCGGCGTCAGCAACGAGGAGGCATGGGCGGTCGGTCTCGCCTGCGGCGGCAAGGTCGAGGTGTTCGTCGAGGCCGTGGAATGAAGGCCACCCTGCTGGACGCCCTGGTGGCCGCGCGGACGGAGAAACGCGCGGTGGTCGTCGCAACGGATCTGGCGGACGGTGACCAGATCCTGCTCGACGGCGACGGCGCGGCACTGGTGCCGGGCGATGCCACCGTACCCCCGGCGATCGCGCAGGCGGGGCGAGAGGCGCTGGCCTGCGACCGCGGCGCGGCGCTTGAGACCCCGGACGGCCGCCGCGTCTTCCTGGCGCCGCACAATCCGCCGCTGCGGCTGATCGTCGTCGGCGCGGTGCACATCTCCCAGGCGCTGGTGCCGATGGCGGCGCTGGCCGGCTACGACGTCAGCGTGGTCGACCCGCGCCGCGCCTTCGCCAGCGACGCCCGCTTCCCGGCAACCCGTATCCTGACCGACTGGCCGGACGAGGGGTTGGACGCGCTGGCGCCCGACGCGCGCACCGCCGTCGTCACGCTGACCCATGACCCCAAGCTCGACGATCCCGCGCTCGACCGGGCGCTCGCCTCGCCGGCCTTCTATATCGCCGCACTGGGCAGCCGGAAGACGCATGCCGCACGGCGTGCCCGCCTCGCCCGGCTGGGCCATGGCGAGACCGCGCTGGACCGCATCCACGGGCCGGCCGGGCTGGCGCTCGGTGCCGTGTCGCCGGCGGAGATCGCCGTGTCCGTGATGGCCGAGATGACCCAGGTCCTGCGCCAGGGGACGGTGGCTTGAGGTTCGAGACGGTCCCCCTGGCCGAGGCGGCGGGCTGCCTGCTCGCCCACGCCGTGCGCCAAGGCGGCCTCGCGCTGAAGAAGGGCCATCGACTGAGTGCAGCGGACATCGACCGGCTGCGCGCAGCGGGTCTCGCCAGCGTCATCGCCGCCCAGCTCGACGCCGACGATGTCCACGAGGATGCGGCCGCGGCGCGTGTCGCCGCCGCCGTGATGGGCAACGGCCTGTTGCCCGCGCCGGCCTTCACCGGCCGCGTCAACCTGCTGGCGGAAACCGACGGCCTCTTGGTGGTCGACCCCGCCGGCATCGACGCCATGAACCGGGTGCATGAGGCGATCACCGTGGCCACCCTGCCGGCCTTTGCAGCCGTGTGCCGCGGCGACATGGCCGCGACGGTCAAGATCATCCCCTTCGCCGCGCCGGAAGCCGCCTTGTCAGCGGTCGAGCGGTCGGCCGTCGCGCGCGCAGTACCACCCCTGTGGCTCGCCCCGTGGCGACTGAAGACGGCGGCGCTGGTGCAGACCCGCCTGCCCGGCACCACCGACAAGGTGTTGGACAAGACGCACAAGATCACCGCCGACCGGCTGGCCCGGGTGGCCATGCGCCTCGACGCCGAGCGGCGGACCGACCACCGCCCGGAGGTCCTGGCCGAGGCGGTGTCGGCGGCGATGGCCGATGGGCCGGACCTGCTGCTGATCGCCGGCGCCTCTGCCATCACCGACCGGGCCGACGTGCTGCCGGCGGCGATCGAGCGGGCCGGCGGCGAGGTCGCGCATTTCGGCATGCCGGTCGACCCCGGCAACCTGCTGCTGCTCGCCCGGATCGGCGAGACGCCGGTCTTGGGCCTGCCGGGCTGCGCCCGCTCGCCGAAGCTCAACGGTTTCGACTGGGTGTTGCAGCGCCTCGCCGCCGGCCTGTCGGTCTCCCCCGGCGACATCATGGGGCTCGGGGTCGGCGGGCTGCTGGCCGAGATCCCCAGCCGACCGCAACCCCGCGCCGGCCGGTCGGCCGACGGTGCGGGTCCCGCCGCGGCGTCGCCCCGCATCGCCGCCCTGGTGCTGGCGGCCGGCCAGTCGCGCCGCATGGGCGACGCCAACAAGCTGCTGAGCCCGGTCGACGGCCGACCGATGGTCGCCCATGCGGTGGATGCCGCGCTGGCCTCGCGCGCCGACCCGGTGGTCGTGGTCACCGGGCACGAGGCCGAGCAGGTGGCGAACGCCCTGGCCGACCGCACGGTGACCCGGGTCCACAATCCCGACTATGCCGCGGGTCTCAGCCGGTCGCTGCAGGCCGGGCTCGCCGCGCTGCCGACCGATATCGACGGCGTCGTGATCTGCCTTGGCGACATGCCGCGCGTCTCCGCCGCCGTCATCGACCGGCTGGTCGCCGCCTTCTCGCCGCTCGAAGGGCGCGGCATCGTCGTCCCGACTCATGAGGGGCGGCGCGGCAATCCGCTGATCTGGGCAAGGGCCTACTTCGCGGAGATGGCGTCGCTGGACGGCGATGTCGGGGCACGGCCGCTGCTGCGGCGTCACGGCGACCAGGTGGCCGAGGTGCCGGTGGACGACCCGGCCGTCCTGCTCGACGTCGACACGCAGGCGATGCTGCGCGCCGTCACCGGCCCGCCGGCGGACGCCCCATGACCGAAGACGCCCTCTACCAGGCCCGCATCCTGGCGCTGGCGCGCGTGGCCACCGGTGCCGGCCTGCTCGCCGACCCCGACGCCCGCGTCACTGTCGACAACCCGCTGTGCGGCGACCGCATCACGCTGGATCTCGCCATCGACGGAACCGAGGTCACGGCCATCGGCCACAAGGTGCGCGGCTGCGCGCTGTGCGAGGCGGCCGCCGCACTGATCGCCGCCAATGCCGTCGGCGCCACGCCGGCGCATCTGCAGACCGTGGCCGATGCCGCCGACGCCCTGCTGCGGTCGGGCGGGGCGGCCCCGCCGGACTGGCCCGATCTGGAGGCCTTCCGCCCGGTCGCCACGGCGAAGAGCCGGCACCGCTGCGTCCTGCTGCCCTTCGAGGCACTGATCGAGGCGCTGTCGTCGGCGCGCGGCGATGCTGAGTAAACAAAGTAAATTCGTTTGTTTTATTTGGAAGTGAATTTATTTTCGCCAGCTGTTGTCCTCACCGCTCAAATCTGCATAAAGTCGCGCGCAATGAACGTGACGCTTCCCTGGAACTAAAACAGTTCTAGGGAACATCAATTGCTGGAGGCGATTTGATCCGCTTGCTTCCAGTATTGAATCTTGCGGATCAGGTCGCTTATCGATGCCTGCGCAGTCCACGCTTCGATCGGGGTTTGCCGGGTCCGCCAGGCGGACCGGCTGGCGCCTCCGTCTCCCGCTTCTGCCGCTACAACCCCTGCTGGCCCATGTCGTGCGCTCCGTCGCGCGCCGCCATCCCGGGCTGTTCAACCGGCTGGGCCCCTATGCCGGGCGCCGATTCTTGATCGTCCTGACCGACCTGCCGGTCGCCCTGTGGCTCCATCCCCACCCGGCCGCACCGCGCCTCTGCGCCGTCCGGCCGGACCATCCGCCGGACCATGACGCCCGGATCGCCGGGCGGTTCGCGACGCTGCTGGCGCTGACCGACGGGCGGCTCGACAGCGACGCCATCTTCTTCGACCGGGCGCTCAGCGTCGACGGCGACACCGAGGCCGTGGTGGCGCTGCGCAACGCGCTGGACGATCTCGACGAGTCGCTGGTGGACGCGGTGTGCGCCGGCTTCGGCCCGCTGTCGCCGACGCTGCGGCATGTGCTGGACCGCTTGCGGGCGAAGGAGGCGCCGCGCGATGCCCACCGCTGAGATGACCCGGCCGGAGCTGGTGTGCCCGGCGGGCACGCCGGCCGGGCTGCGCACCGCGGTCGATGCCGGCGCCGATGCCGTCTATTGCGGGCTGCAAGGACCGACCAACGCCCGCAACTTCCCCGGCCTCAACTTCACCCCAGGCGAGCTGGCCGACGCCGTGCGCTATGCCCACGGACACGGCGCGAAGGTGCTGCTGGCCGTCAACTCCTTCCCGCCCGCCGGGCGGATGACGCCCTGGACCGACGCGATCGACGCCGGGGTGCGGGCCCGGGTCGACGCCATCATCGTCGCCGATATCGGGGTCGCCTGCTATGCCCGCGACACCTATCCCGACCAGCGGCTGCATCTGTCGGTGCAGGCCGGCGCCGCCTCGCCGGAGGCGATCCGCTATTTCTGCCGCGCCTTCGCGATCCGCCGGGTGGTGCTGCCGCGGCTGTTGACGGTGGCGGAGATCAAGGCCGTGCACGACGAGATCCCCTGCGAGATCGAGGCCTTCGTCTTCGGCAATATCGGCATGATGGTGGAAGGCCGCTGCGCCTTGTCGTCCTACGCCACCGGCCGGTCCACCAACATGGACGGCGTGTGCTCGCCGGCCAGCCATGTCCGCTATTCCGAGGACGCCGGCGGCGCCTTGCTGACCCGGCTCGGCGACTTCGCCATCGACTGCTTCGCCTGCGGGCAGAAGGCCGGCTACCCGGTGATCTGCAAGGGGCGCTACCGCGCCGCCGACACCGCCCCCGCCTACGCCTTCGAGGAACCGGTCAGCCTCAACCTGACCCGCCTCCTGCCCGATCTGATGCGCGCCGGCGTGACCGCCTTGAAGATCGAGGGCCGCCAGCGCTCGCGCGCCTATGTGAAAGCGGTGGTGTCCGCCTTCCGCGACGCCGTCGATACCTTCCTGGCGGGCCGCGAGGCGGACCTCGCCGACCTGATCGCCCTCACCGAAGGTGGCCGCCAGACCGAAGGCGCGTTCGCCTCGAAGACCTGGAGATAGCCGATGCCCGCCCTCGCCATGGGGCCGATCCTGTACAACTGGCCCGTCGACGCCTGGCGCGACTTCTACTTCCGCCTGGCCGACGAGACCGCCGTCGACACCGTCTACCTGGGCGAGGTGGTGTGCGCCAAGCGCGCGCCCCTGTTCGCGCCGGTGGTCGAGGCGGTGGCCGACCGCCTGACCCGCGCGGGCAAGCAGGTGGTGCGCGCGACCCTGGCCCAGGTGGCCACAACGGTCGACCGCCAGCTCATCGCCGCGGCGACGGAGCCGGGCGGCCCGATGATCGAGGTCAACGACACCTCCGCCCTCTACCATCTCGGCGGCCGACCCTTCATCGCCGGGCCGTTCCTCAACGTCTACAACGAGGGCGCGCTGGCCTTCCTGGCCGAACAGGGGGCAGCCCATGTGGTCCTGCCGGCGGAGCTGCCCGCCGCGTCCATCGCCGCCATGGGCCGCCATGCGGACCGCCTGGGCGTCGCGCTGGAGGTCCAGGTCTACGGCCGTATTCCGCTGGCGATCTCCGCGCGCTGCTACCACGCCCGCGCCCATGGGCGAATGAAGGACAATTGCCGTTTCGTCTGCGACGGCGACCCCGACGGGATGGTGCTGAAGACGCTGGACGACCGGCCGTTCCTGATCGTCAACGGCATCCAGACGCTGTCGCATGCCTGCTTGAACCTAGTCCACGAGCTGGACGATCTGGCCGCGGCCGGCGTAACGACCTTCCGTCTGTCGCCGCAGAGCTGCGACATGGTCGCCGTCGCGGCGGTCTTCCGGGCCGTCGCCGACGGCCTCCTCGATGCGGCGGAGGCCGACGACCGCCTCGCCCGCATCTGGCCGGATGCGCCCTTCGCCAACGGCTTCTACCACCAGTCAGAGGGCCATCGCTGGATGCCTCAGCCGTCGTCGAAGCCGCAGGAGGTCCGCCAGGCCGCGGCCGCCTCCTGACCTCCCCCACGTCTCCCGGGAGCGCTCGACCCGGCGAGACCGGCGCCAAACGGTCGACAGGAAACTCTCCTTGGCAAGGTAATTTATATGCATTAATTTAAAAGAATTAAATTCTGGCGATGGTGGGCAGGCATGGCGCGGCCGCGCAAGCAGGATGCGCTCGACATCCAAGCCCGGGCGGTGCAGGAGGCGATCGCCCTGCTGCGCCAGGACCAGACGATCACGCTCAGCGCGGTCGCCCGGCGCGTCGGGTGCAGCGCGCCGGCGCTCTATGCCCATTTCGTCGACAAGAACGATCTGCTGCGCGCGGTTCGCGCCGCCGCCTTTGCGGAGATGACGCGCGTGAAGGCGACCCGCTACGCCGCGCCGACGGCCGATCCGGCGACGCGCTTGCGCGATGGCGGCCACGCCTATGTGGCGTTCGCGCGCGAGAACCCGCGTCTCTACCGCCTGCTCTACGCACCCGCCCCCGAAATCGGTGCGGAGTCCGACCGGATTGCGAAAGGCGCCCTCGATGCCTTGAGCGCCGGCGTCCGCGCCGCACAGCAGGTGGGCCTCGCGCCGGGCACCCCGGCCGGCGACGTCGCCGAGGTGCTGTGGTTCACGGTCCATGGCGCCGTGATGATGGCCCTGGACGGCCAACTCCCCGGCCCGGCGGAAGCGCGTTGGAACCGAGCCCATCGCGCCGTCGATCGGATCGTGGCGCTGATGTCCGCTCCCCCCGATCCGAAGGACCGCTAGCATGACCTGGCTGCGCCGAAGCCTGCTTGCCCTTGCGCTGATACTGGCGCTCGGCGGGGGCACGATCGTCTGGTTCGCGACGTCGACCCGCAGCCAGATCGACGCATTGGAAAGCGCCGTCGCGCAGCGTGCCGGGGCGACCGCGCCGCTGACGATCGGGTCCGATGCGCTGCCGGAGCCGGTCGCCCGCTATTTCGCCTTCGCCTTTCCCGACGGGCCACCAACGACCATTGCCCATGCCGTCATCGAGATGAGCGGGCAATTCCGGCGCCCGGGAACGGAGGCCTTCCAGGCCACCACCGCCCGCCAGGTGGTGAATGCGCGCGCGCCAGACATGGTGTTCTCCGCCGACACGCCCATCCTCGGACCGATCTGGGCGATCGCCTACGACGCCTTCATCGGCGGCCATATGCAGATGCGCGCCCGCCTGCTCTCGACCATCACGGTCATGGCCGAGGATGGCTCGCCCGAGCTGGACCGCATCTCCTTGCGCCGCTGGCTCCTGGAGAGCCCGACATTCCCCGTCGCATTGCTGCCCGGCGGTCCGGTGACCTGGGAACCCGTCGATGAAGACCGCGCAAGGGCGACCGTCCGGGCCTACGGCGCCGAGGCCTCGCTGATCGCCACCTTCGGTCCGGACGGCGCGCTGACCCGCTTCGATGCGGAGGAGGATGGCGACCTGACGACGCCCTACCACGGCTCGGGCGAGCATGTATCGCGCAGCGACTACCAGCTTGTCGGCGGGATGCGGGTGCCCATGCGCTTCGAGATCGCCCGCGCGGCCGGCGGACGCACCTACCCGTTCTGGACCGGCCGCATCACCACCATCGCCTTCGCCGAACGCTGACGCCGCAGCGGGATCGCGCTATCCGCCGGGCCGCTCCACCAGCCGCCCTTCGACGGCGGGCGCCACGGTGCCGACCGCCTGCAGGTAGTCGATGACCACCTGCGCCACCAACGGACCAGCGCCGATGCGCCGCGACTCCCCGGTCAGCATCAGATAGCCGTCGCCGCCATTGGCCAGGAAGTCGTTGGTCGCGACCGTGTAGGTCGCCTGCGGGTCGAGCGGCACGCCGCCCACCTGCAGCTCCACCACGCGCCCGCCCGCCGTGCGCTCGGGATCGAAGGTGACGGTCATGCCGGCGATCTGCGGAAACCGCCCGGCCCAGTCGAGACTGCTCAGCCCGACCTCCATCGCGCCCTTCAGCTCCGCCCCCGTCACGCTCAGCAGCACGGCGTGGTTGTTGAACGGAAGCTCCGCCAGGACATCGCCCCGGGTCAGCGTCGTGCCGGCCGGATACTCCCGCTCCGCCCGGATGCCGCCGCCGTTCATCAGACCGACATCGGCGTCGAAGCGGGCGCGCAACGCGTCGGCGATCAGGTTGCCGATCGCGGCTTCCCGGCGCCGCACCGTCGTGCGCCGGCTATCCAGCGGCGTCTCGACGACCGCCACCGTCTCGTCCAACCCCGCCTCATGCGCCGCCCGGATCTCCGCCATCGCCGCCGCCATGACCGGATCCGGCGTCACCCGCGCGGTGTCCAGGAAGCGGAACTGGGGTTCCCACGACACCGTCTGTGCGCCGTCATCGGCCGTGCGGCGCGTCACCGTCAGGTCGATGGCCACCGGCCGTTCCGCCTGGGATCCGGACTGAACGATGGCGGTCGCGCCATCATAGTAGGCCAGCAGGATGTGGTCATTGCCGCCGAGGATCAGGTCGACCACGCCCTCGCGCGCCAGCGCCAGGTCGGCCCGGCTGCCGAGATGGGCCAGCGCGATGACGAGATCGGCGCCGGACTCGCGCAGGGTTTCCGCGACCCGCACTGCGACCTGCGGCGCCGGCCGGAAGCGGGTATCGCCGGCATCGGAGACCATCGGCGTCGTCTCGGTGATCAGGCCGAGGATGCCCAGCGTGATGTCTCCCGCCTCGATCAGCACATGGTCGACCGTGCCGGGGAAAGGGTCGCCGTCCTCGGTCTCCAGATTGCTGGCGACCACCGGGAACGACGCTTCGGCGAACCGCTCCGCCGCCACGTCGGGACCGAAGT
Source organism: Alphaproteobacteria bacterium (assembly GCA_028284045.1). GTDB lineage: Bacteria > Pseudomonadota > Alphaproteobacteria > DSM-16000 > Inquilinaceae > JANQSN01. Next base: position 148,964 of record JANQSN010000028.1, read on the forward strand.
CGAACTCGTGATTGCCGGGGGTGAAGGCATCGATGCCGAGGCGGTTCAACAGCCCCACCATATGCGCCCCCTGGTCGAAGACCGAGTAGAGCGACGGCGACACGGCGTCCCCGGCATGGGTGACCACCACCGGGTGGCCGGCCACCCGCTCCGCCGCCAGCAGCGCCGCCACCCGCGCGAAGCCGCCGCGCCCGTCACGCTCGTCCATCCGGTCCCAGTCGTTGAAATGCACGATGGTCACCGTCGGCGTGGCGGGTCCCTCCTCCGCCACGGCCCAAGCCGGCGCCGGCACGGCCGCCAGCCAGACCACCCAACACACCACCCACACGCGTCGGAAGAGTTGCTTCATCGTTCCAGCCCTGCTGCTGGCTTCGCGACGCGGCACCCTGTGCCAACACCCAACCCGATTCAACCGGCTTGATGCACCGATCGTGGTGTTCGACGCGCGAAACCTCTAAAGCCCCGTGCGGACAGCACATTAAACCGAGTTCTTTACGAAACATTAAACGACTTTATGGATTGCGTTCACGTTTGCTTCCCGTTGCAGTTATCGAACCTCTCGTTAAAGTTGCCGTTCTACGGGCTTTGGCTGGAAACGGGGGGGCACACCATGACCGAACCGAAGGGCGATCCAAAAAGCGGCAAGCTGAGATTCAGCACGGCCGTCATAGCCACAATTGTCGGCACGATTTCCACCATTGTTTTTGCAATCATCGTCGGCGCTGCCGGGGGATATGCAAAACACCGCTTCGACGCATCGCGTGAAAAAGATGATTGGAGCAGACAATTTATTGAGAGTCAGTTAGCTAAGATCTACTCATCAGTGCGATCTTTGAATGACTTCCAGCAAGTGCTCGCAACAGGAACAGCCGGCGAGATTCATCAGTATTGGGATTCATCGGTGGAACCCACCCTTCGAGATCTTGAAGATTCACAGTTCTCGTTCCTGTATTTCGCTGCCACCCATAACCTACAGGAGATTTCCGCACTGCTGTTTGGGCCCCGCCCCTCCGCGGACGACGGTGGATCTGCCGTTTTCAACCCGGAGCGGGATATCTGGACACGATGCGGCGTGCGGATCCGCGTGTCGGATATCGCGGAAAGCAACGGGGCGTTGTCTGAAATCGAACCGGACCCTGAGGATTGTCACGAATTCGTTGGCGAATTCCGTGACCAACACCACGGAACAATTAATCTGGCCGCCGACTTCGTCCCTTCACCGACGGAGTTGACGCACGATATCTCCATCGACCTCATCAACTACCCTGCGAGGCGAGATGGTCGCGAACACACCTATCGAACCATCGTGCTGCCCGCCGGCCTATTCAACAAAATCGATCACGCGATTGGCTATAGCGAATATATAAGGGAGTGCTCGATTATACTTGGAGATTTCTTCGTGCAATCCGGTGTTATTCGCGACCTTGACGCAACAACCGTGTCAGACTGGCGCCCCTTCGCCGGCCGCTTCAACTTCGTCACGCCCACTGAGTGGGGCCTCTATCAGGCAACTCGCTATAACCCCGACGCACCCGTCACCGGGTCATGGAACAGCGTTCGCAGTCGGATCCATGCCCACAACATCCGTACGGTCACGTCCGTCACGAACGACGTCGACAGAGACGTCAAACGCTGTCGGCGGCTCGACACCATTCGCGGCCTGCTGGCGACTCAGACAGCCGTGATCGAGCATGAGGCGAACCGGCTGTTCCTTCACGCCCAGGAGATTCTGTTGGAGGAGCGGGTGACGCTCTTCGACCAGGATTTGTTGTGAGCAACCAGCGTCGCGCCGTTAGTCGAGGATGACGTAGCCGCGTTCGTTCAGGCAGTTGCGCATCACCTGGTCGGCGGTGCGCGTGCTGTCGCTGCCGCCGCTGATCGCGCCGCCGGCCCCGCCGGTCGCGGCGCCGACCGCGGCCCCCAACCCGGCGTCGCCGCCGAAGGCCCCGGCGATGGCGCCGAGCGCCGCGCCGGCTGCCGCCCCGACCAGCGTGCTGGTCACCACCCGTTCGCCGGGATCGACCTGATCGGCGAAGTGCTGGCAGACCGCCAGGTCCTGCTGATAGGCGACGGAATCGAACCCCGGCTGCGCCGTGTCGACGATCGGCGCGCGGGCACATGCCGCCGACAGGATCACCACCGCCCCAAGGACGCAGAACCGGCGGGCACCGCCGGGCGCAGCGCGCCTGTAACCTGGCATGGGGCTCACCCCTTCCCAACCGCATCGATCCGGGCGGCCGGACCGGCCGTCGACGTCTCCTGCCACCAGTCTTTGTCAAAAAACGGGCAGGGCGTCCACCCGGCACCCTGGTTTATCGGTAGGCCGCGGCGCTCACCCCCGGGGGCGGTCGCGGCTCAGCGCCGCGGCCAGGGCCGCCACGGCCACCAGCACGGGCACGGTCAGGAACGCTTCGCGATAGGCCGCGGCCTCGTAGATCGGGCGGCCGTCGACCAGCGTGCCGTCCCATTGCCGGTCGAGAAGCCAGCCGATCAGCGGCTGCATGATCGCCCCACCGACCAGCATCACGCCGGTATTGATCACGCCCATGACGGCGCCGCTCGCCTCGGCCGGCACATGCTCGCGCCCGGCGGCGAAGGCGACCACCATGCCGCCGGCCACCAGGCTGCCGACGATGACCAGGGCGGCAAGCGCGCCGATGGAGTGGTCCGGCTCGGCGAAGGCCCAGGCGTAGCAGGCCGTGCTGGCCACCGCCGACACCGTCATCGGCAGCCGACGCCGGCCGATGCGGTCGGACAGCCAGCCCACGACGATCGAGCCGATCCCCCAGGACACCAGCATGGCCGAGGTGACCAGGGCGGCCGAGGACCGGTCCAAGCCATAGGCGGTCTGCAGGAACGGCACGCCCCACAGCGCCCCGAAGGTCAGCGCCGGCACCGACATGCAGGCGCCGAAGATGGCCATCAGCCAGGTCTGGCGCCGGCCGACGGCCAGCCGCAGGCCACGCCCCAGCGCCCGCCAGCCGCCACCGGCGGTCCCTGACAGCCGGTGCTGCGGCAAACCGCGGGCCAGCAGCACGCACAGCACCACGCCGACCACGCCCGCCGCCACCATGGTCGGCCGCCAGCCGAACCCCGCGACCGACAGCGCCAGCGGCGCCTGCCCGGCCACCGCCCCCGCCATCCCGCAGGCCAGCGTCATGCCGGTGACGCCGGCGAAGCGCTCCTTGGGCAGGCCGGCGGCCGCCACCGACAGCGTACCGACCCAGGTGAAGGCCGCCCCGGCGCCGATCAGCAGGCGGCCGAGATAGGCAATCTCGATGGTCGGCGCCAACGCGAACAACAGGCTGCCCGCCCCGCAGGCCACCGCCGCGATGGACAGCATCCGGCGCGGCCCCCAGGTGTCGAGCATCAGCCCCACCGGGATCTGCAGCCCGGCATAGGCGTAGAAGTAGAGCGCCGACAGAGTGCCGGTGAGGGCGGCGCTGGCGGCGAAATCGCGCATCAGCTCGTCGACCATCACGCTCGGCGACACGCGCAGGAAGAAGCCGTAGAGATAGAACGACGCGGCCAGCCCCCAGGCGAGCCACGGGCCGACCGCCCCCCCGCCGGCTTGCGCCTCGACGCGGGTCATGGTCGGCTCGCCGGACGGGGGCCGCGGCCGCGCCGGGCGCTGCGATTGGGGAGAGATGTCATGGACGGCTCGGTGCCAGAGGAAGACGCCCGCCTTCGCCGTGCGCTCGCCGAGACGACGACGATTGCGGTGGTCGGTGCAAGCCCCGATCCCGCCCGGCCAAGCTTCGGCGTGATGGCGTATCTGCTGGACCGCGGGTACCGGGTCTTCCCGGTCAATCCGCGGGCCGCCGGCAGCGCCATCCTGGGCCAGCCCTGCCGGGCGCGGCTGTCGGACATCGGTGAGACGATCGATATGGTCGACATCTTTCGCAACGCGCAAGCGGCGGGCGCCGCGGTCGACGAGGCGCTGGCCTTGGCGCCGCGGCCCCGGGTGGTGTGGATGCAGCTCGGCGTGGTCAACCCGGCCGCCGCGGCGCGGGCCGCTGCCGCCGGCTGCGTCGTCGTGATGGACCGCTGTCCGAAGATCGAGTATGGCCGGCTCTTCGGCGACATCGACCGGGCCGCGCTGCCCGCAAGCCCACTCCCAGGACATGAAGGAATCGACCGACCATGAGTGAAGACACCCGCGGTTTCAGCACGCTCGCGATCCATGCGGGTGCCGCGCCGGACCCGGCGACGGGCGCCCGGCAGACGCCGATCTACCAGACGACGTCCTTCGTGTTCGAGGATGTCGATCACGCCGCCAGCCTGTTCAACCTGCAGAAGGTCGGCTTCATCTATTCGCGCCTGACCAACCCGACGGTGGCCACGCTGGAACAGCGCCTGGCCGCGCTGGAAGGCGGCGTGGGCGCCACCTGCACCTCGTCGGGCCATGCCGCGCAGCTCCTCGCCCTCTTCCCGATCATGAAGCCGGGCGCGGAGATCGTCTCGGCCACCAAGCTCTATGGCGGCACCATCAACCAGTTCCGCAACAGCTTCCCGCAGGCCTTCGGCTGGTCGGCGAAGATGGTGGACGCGGACGATCCGGCGGCGGTCCGCGCCGCCATCGGCCCGAACACCCATTGCGTGTTCATCGAGAGCCTGGCCAACCCCGGCGGCGTCGTGCAGGACATCGCCGCGATTGCGGAGGTCGCCCATCAGGCCGGCGTGCCGCTGATCGTCGACAACACCATGGCGACCCCCTATCTGTGCCGGCCGCTGGAGCATGGCGCCGACATCATCGTCCACTCCACCACCAAGTTCCTGTCCGGCAACGGCACCTCGGTCGGCGGCGCGGTCATCGATGCCGGCCGGTTCGACTGGTCGCAGTCCGACAAGTTCGAGGGGCTGACCCGGCCCGACCCCGGCTATCATGGCATGCGGTTCCAGGAGACCTTCGGTCCGCTGGCCCTGACCATCCACGGCCATGCCGTGGGCCTGCGCGATCTCGGCACCACCCTGGCGCCGCAGAACGCCTTTCTGACCCTGCTCGGCATCGAGACGCTGTCCTTGCGCATGCAGCGCCACTGCGAAAACGCCGCGGCGGTGGCGGCCCATCTGGAAGGCCACCCGGCGGTAAGCTGGGTGAACTATGCCGGGCTGGCGTCCTCCCCCTACAAGGCGCTGGCCGACCGGTACATGGCCAAGGGCGCGGGCGCGGTCTTCACCTTCGGGCTGAAGGGCGGCTACGACGCCGGGGTGAAGATGGTGGAGAGCGTGGAGCTGTTCAGCCATCTCGCCAATATCGGCGATGCCCGCTCGCTGATCATTCATCCCGCCTCCACCACCCATCGCCAGCTGTCGCCGGAGGATCAGGCTCTGGCCGGCGCCGGGCCGGACGTGGTGCGGCTGTCCGTCGGCATCGAGGACGTCGCCGACATCATCGCCGATCTCGACCAGGCGCTGGACAAGGCGTCGGCCGGCCGCAGCGCGGCGGAGTGACGATCGGGCGGCGCATCCGGGCCGGCGCAGCGCCGCGCGGCCCGGATGCCCGCCGCGACGGCGGTTAGGGCTCACGTGGCGGTGGCGGGCAGCGCCACCCCGCCGGCCCGCCGGGCGGTGCCCGGCAGCAGGCTCGCCGCGGCCAGCGCCAACACGCTGACCCCGGCCAGGCTCCACAGCACCGGGGTGAAGGTGCCGGTCCAACCGTAGAGCGATGCGATCAACTGCACGGCGACCGGCGCCATGCCGAAGGCCACCACGAATTTCAGGCCATATGCGAGACCCCGGTGGCGCGAGGGCGTGTAGCGGGCCAGCAACAGGTTCTCCGCCGGCAGCAGCAGATTGCCGACGAACACGGTGGCCGCCGCCACGACCACCAGCGGCAGCCCGCCGATGACACTGCAGGCGAGCAGAAGCGGCGCCTGGAAGACCAGCCCCCCGAGATAGACCCGCTTGAGGTCGAAGCGGTCGCACAACAGGCCGCCCAACACCTGCGAGCCGGTGGCCAGCAGGTAGACCACGGTGATCAGCCCGCCGACGCCGATCATATCGCTGCCGCCGAGCGAGCCGCCCAGACTGTCGGCGAACCAGCGCGGCATGCCGATCTGCAGCGCGTTGAAGACCAGCCCACCGGCCGCCATGGTGACCGTCAGGACAAGGAAGGCGCGCACCAAGTCGCCGCGCGCGCTGGGCGGATCGGGACGCCGGTCGACCCGCACCTCGCGCACCAGGCCCACTGCGATCGCCAGCGTCAGCGCCAGCCCGGCCGCCATGGACACCACCCCCGGCACCCAGAAGGCGGCGCGCCAGTCGAACCATTGGGTCAGCGTCGCCGCGATCAGCGCCGCGGTGGCGACGCCGATCCCGCCGAACACGCCCAAGAGCCCCATCACGCGGCCCCGGTTGTAGGAGTGGCGGACCACCCAGCTCATGCCGACGGGGTGGTAGATCGCCGCCCCCAGCCCGAGCACGACCAGGGCGACGACGAGCTGCGTCGGCCCCTCCACCAGGCCCGCCAGCGCCGCCCCGGCCCCGGTCACCCAGAAGAACACCGCCATCATCCGCGCTTCGCCGATGCGGTCGCCGAGCCAGCCGGCCAGCGGTGCGGCGATGCCGATCATCAGGCTGCCCAGGGTCCACAGCCCGATCAGCTCCGCATAGGGCATCTGCCAGACCTCTTCCAAGGTCAGCACGATGGTGAGAAAGAGGGCCGACAGCACATGCATCACCGTATGGCCGATGCAGGCGAAGCCGATGGATAGGCGAGCGTTGAGCGGGCTCATGAAAAGAAGGGCCAAGCAAGCGGCGACGAGTGCGGCAGGTCACCATGCCCGGCGCCGTCTCGCCGCACAATCGGTGGCGTGGGCGAAGCTGCTTTGCCGTCGGCGATCAGGGCCATCTGCGGAAGACCGCACTGTCAATGATGATTGACGCATCTTGTGACAATCGAACTTGACAGTCGCGAGGCAGCATGACACCCTTTTCTGGGCGATTGTCGCGTCGGGAAACGGGGAAAGACCGATGGCGAACGGCAGGCATCTGGCGGCGAGGTGGAACCGCACCGGGCTGACGGCCGAGGAGGCCAAGCAGCTCCACGCCATGGTGCTGCGCGGCCTGGTCCTGTGGCTCGGCATCTCGCTGTTCGTGCATCTGCTGGCCTGGGCCTGGATGCCCTGGCTCGCCGGCTGAGGTCGTCAGACCCCTAGTCACTCGGCCTGGTCTCCGTACTGATCCAATCCAGAAACGGCGGGTGCCCGCCTACCATTTCCAGCGCCACGACGCAGGGGCAGTCGTAGCTGTGCAGGTCCGCGACCCGCGCGGTCAGAGCCGCCAACCGATCTTGGGTCGTCTTGGCGATCATCACCACCTCGCGCCCCTCCTCCACCGCGCCCTCCCAGCGGTAGAGCGATACCATCCCCTCCAGCAGGTTGACGCAGGCCGCCAGCCGCTCCTCAACCAGCCGGGCGCCGATGCGCCGCGCCTCCGCGAGGTCCCCGGCGGTCATGTAGACCCATAGCCGCCGGCCCCCCGCCGCCTCACCTGTCGGCTCGTGTTCCGCCAATGTCCGTCTCCCAACCAACGTCATGCGGCGCTAGACTAGCATGCGCGGTCCGGACCCTGGGGGCGGGGTGACACCGGGCACGCATGAGGGCGGGGGTTTCCCATGACGACGGCTCACGACATCCGTGCGGCCGCGCCGAGCCGTGCGCAGTTGCGCTGGCTGGGGCGCGGGCTCAGCCAGCCCGGCGGCAAGCTGCCGCTGTTCGACCGGCGCGGCCAGCGGGTCGGCGACAGCCTGGTGCGCGCCTGTCTGGAGGCGGGTTGGGCGGAACCCTGGTTCAGCAATCCGCTGAAGCCCGACTGGCTGGTCTGCCGGCTGACCGAGACCGGCCGCCGCCTGGCCGAAGGGGCGGATGACGCCGGTCCACACGCTGAGACCTAGACGGTCGCCAGCCCGGTCCGGTCCATCCGGGCCTCCGACCGCTCATCCAGGCCCATCGCCGGCTCGTCCAGCAGCAACACCGTCGGTGCCGTCGCCAAGACCATTGCCAGCGCCCGGCTTGGCCGGCGCCGGATCCTGCGCTATCTAGCAGGTGGGAGAGCCGCGTGGGACGCATCGCTGGACCGGTCCCACCCGCCGGCCCGGCGACGTTGCGCGACCTTGGGAAGGACGGCGATCTTGGCGACCGAAGCGACGCGGGAGACGGCCGACGGGTCGGACAAGCGTCTGTCGATCAGACGCCTCGTCTTCCGGATCGTCGGCTACATCGCCTTTGCGGTCGGACTGGTCGGGTTGGCGCTGCCGGTCCTGCCGACGACGATCTTCTGGATCATCGCGGCTGGCTGCTTCGCCCAAAGCTCGCCGGAGATGTACCGGCGCATCCTGGCCTGGCCCGGCATCGGACGCACCGTCGACGACTTCATCACCCACGGCATCATCCGCCGGAAGGGTAAGATCTTCGCCATCGCCGGCATGGCGGCGGCCACCGCGCTGGTGGCCCTGTCGCCGATGGCCAAGGTGGCGACGGTGATCGCTCTCGTCGGCATCGCCATCGGCGCCACCTATGTCCTCACCCGGCCGGAAAGCCTGCCGCCGACCGCCGCTGCCCGGGCGCAGGACGGCGATGTCGCCTGAGAACGATCCCCCCTACCGCACGCGGCTGTGGGCGCTGTTCGCGCGCGACGCTCATCAGGCCGTCGTGCTGCGCCGCGGGCCGCGCCGCCATTTCCGCCTCAGCACCTGGGATACCCACACCGACCGCTTCACCCATGGCCAGTGGATGACCGGGGACGTCACGCTCTACGACCTGTCGCCCGACGGGACCAAGCTGATCTACTGGGCCTACCAATACGGCATGGCCGCCGTCCGGCGCCGCCAGCGGGCAGAGGCCGAGGCCCGCCCCGCCGGCGAAACCTACGACCCCGTGTCCACCCGGTCGCGCCGCAGGTCCACCGCCAAGCGCGCCTACCGGAAGATGCCGCGCTATCTGCGGGACGACCCCGCCTGGCCGCAGCCTCCCGCGTCGCGCGGGCGGCCCAACACCGGCGTTTGGACGGCGATCAGCACGCCACCCTATTTCTCCGCGCTGGCGATCTGGCCCAGCTTCGGCCATTGGACCGGCGGCGGCTGGTTCGCCGGCAGCCACGAACTCGTGCTGCTGGAGGGCGATTGCGGCATGACAGCGAAGCAGAACGCCCCGCTGCCGCGCCGGCTGAAGATCCGTCCCGCGACCCTGACCGAACGGCGCCAGATGGCCCGCTACGGCGCTGCGGCCCGCCCACTCTACGACGGGGACGAAGCCGGCAAGCCCCTGGCGTCCCGCCTGCAGGCGGAAGGTGCCCGCTGGGTCGACTGGACCTATCCCGCCCCCACCGGCGACCTGCTGTTCGCCTGCGACGGGCGGATCTGGCGGCTGAGGAACTGGCAAGGCCCCGAACAGACCGACCTGATCGCCACGGCAACGATGATCGCCGATTTCCGCGACATGACCTTCGCCAGTCTCCCGCCCCCGGCCAGCGCGATGAGCTGGGGCCGGTGATACGGACGCCCGGCCGACGGGAACCGGACCGCGATGGCAAGACCCTAGTCTCTCTATGGACAAGGATGGACAAGGTCGGTTGGATCTGCGATCACCAAGGAGATGGTGCCTTCTCCTCCAAGAGGAACGGGCTGAAAAGGGAACACGGTGCGGTGTAGCCATCAGGCGCCAAATCCGTGACTGCCCCCGCAACTGTGAGCGGCGAGCGACCCCGACGGAAGACCACTGGGCCGAGGCCCGGGAAGGTTCGGGAGAGCGGCGACCCGCGAGTCAGGAGACCTGCCATCGCCACCACGATCTAACCCGGGGCGGGGTGTCCTGGACGGAGGCGATCATGGTCAACGCGGGCAACGCCGTTAGAGACCCCGTTCGCGTGCACGTCCCGCCGCAGCGGAGGCGGCGATGCACGGGACGTTCTTCCCCTCGACCTTTCCCTCAAAAAGGCATCTCGTTGCCTTAGACCGGCAGCCCGCCGCAGCATCGGCCAGCCGCACGTCGTTCCTGCGTGGTTCGGCGAGGCATGCGCCATGAGCGGCACCCCGGATCCGGTCGAGACGATGGCCGCAGGGCATCATGAGGGCCGCGAAGGAAATCTGCGGGCCTGGTGCCTGAGCGAGATGAGCGTCGCCGGCCTGGTCGCCGGCGCGCTCGGCCTCTGCGCCGTGCTGTGGCTCGCCGTGCTCGCGGTCCTCTGATGGCGACCGTTCTTCAGATCCGCCACCTGTCCATCGGCTATCCCGGCCTGACGCTCGCCGCGCGGTTGTCCTTCGACATCGACGGTGGGACCACGCTGGCGGTGCTGGGGGCCAACGGCTCCGGCAAGAGCACGTTCGTGAAGATGCTGCTGGGCCTGTTGCCGCCGCTCGCCGGGCAGTTCGCCTGGCCGGCGGGCCGCCCGCGGGAAATCGGCTATCTCGCGCAGATGACGGAGTTCGACCGCCGGTTCCCGATCCGCGTCCGCGATCTGGCCGCCATGGGGGCATGGCGCGGTTTCGGCCTGTGGTCGGGCCTCGACCGGGCGGGGCGCGGCCGGGTGGCCGCCGCGCTCGACGAGGCGGGTGTCTTGCCAATCGCCGATCAGCCCTTGCACACGCTGTCCGGCGGGCAACTGCAACGCGCCCTCTTCGCGCGCGTCATCGTGCAGGACGCGCCGCTGATCCTGCTCGACGAGCCGTTCGCCGCGGTCGACCAAACCACCGAGTCTCATCTCCTGTCGATCATCCGGCGCTGGCGCGCCGACGGGCGGGCGATCGTGCTGGTGGTGCACGACCTGTCCTCCGTGCTCGACCACTGCACCCACGCGCTGCTTCTCGGCGGCGGCGTCGCCACCCACGGCCCGGTGGAGAGCGTGCTGACGCCCACGCGGCTGGTCGCGCAGGGCTACCTGTCGGAAAGCCAGGCCGCGTGGATGTTCCGCGCCGGGGCGGCCAACGCGGACCCGAAGGTCGCCCATGGTTGACCTGCTGACCGAGATGTGGGGCTTCGCCTTCATGCGGCGCGCCTTCGTGGCGACCACCGTGCTGTCGGCCTCGGTCGCGCCGGTCGGCGCCTTCCTCGTGCTGCGCCGGCTGTCGCTGGCGGGCGAGGCGATGGCCCATGCGATCACGCCGGGCATCGTCATCGGTTTCGTGATGGCCGGGCTGTCGGTGATGTCGCTGTTGATCGGCGGCCTGATCGCCGGCGTCGGGGTCGCGGTCCTGACCGCCCTTCTCGCGCGCAAGACGATCCTGCGCAGCGATGCGAGCCTCGCCTCGCTCTACCTGATCGCACTGGCGGCGGGCATCTTCATCCTATCGGCGGCGGGGTCCGCCGTGCCGCTGAAGAGCTTCCTGTTCGGCTCCATCCTCGGGATCGACGACGCCTCGATGATCCTGGTGGGCGGCGTCGCGACGGTCACGCTGGTCAGCTTCGCAGTGCTACTGCGCCCCCTGATCGCCAGCACCTGCGACCCGGTGTTCTTCGAGGCGCAGGCCCGCCACCCGATGCTGGTGGAACAGGGGTTCATGCTGCTTCTGGTGCTGAACCTGCTGGCCGCCTTCAAGACGCTGGGCACGCTGATGGCGGTCGGCCTGATGATCCTGCCCGCGACCGCGGCGCGCTACTGGTCCAGCACGATCACCGGTCAGTTGATCCTGGGTTTCGTCTTTGCGCTGGCGAGCTGCTGGATCGGTCTCACCCTCTCCTACGTCCTTCCGGAAACGCCCTCCGGCCCCGCCATCGTGCTGGTCGCCGGCGGGTTCTTCCTGATCTCCCTGCTTTTTGCGCCGCTCGGCTTCGGCCGGCGGCTCAGAAAGCGGCAAACCGGGCAGGACCTGCCGGCCCTGTCCACTCCCAACGCACCTGAACGGAGGACTCGATGACCCTTTACACTCCGCTGCGCACGGTCGCGGCATCGGCCGTCATGACCCTCGTCGCGTGGCCCGCGGCGGCACATGACGACGCGATGCAGATTGTCGCCAGCTTCTCGATCCTCGGCGACATGGTGGAGGAAGTGGTGGGCGATCTCGCCACCGTGACGACCATCGTCGGACCCGACGCGGACGCCCATGTCTACCAACCCTCCGTCGCGGATGCGCGCGCGGTGGCGGAGGCGGACGTCATCTTCGTCAACGGTCTGGGGTTCGAGACGTGGTCCGACACGCTGATCGCGGAGTCGGGAACCGAGGCGACCATCCATGTCGCCACCGACGGCATCATGCCGATCGAGGTCGATGGCGAGATCGATCCCCATGCCTGGAATTCGCTGCCGAACGGCGTCCTCTACGTGCGCAACATCGCCGACGCCGTGGCCGAGGCGATGCCCGACCACGCCGATGAGATCGCCGCCAATGCCGAGGCCTACATCGCCGAGTTGGAGGCGCTGGACGCCGAGACCCGCGCGCAGCTCTCCGAGCTGCCGGACGATCGGCGCACGGTGGTGACGGCGCACGACGCCTTCGGCTATCTCGCGGACGCCTACGGACTGAACTTCCTTGCCCCCGTCGGCATCGACACCGAGGCCGAGCCGTCGGCGCAGGATCTCGCCGTGCTGATCGAGCAGTTGCAGGCCGAGGGTGCGGCCGCGCTGTTCGTGGAGAACATCACCAGTCCGGCGCTGGTGGAGCAGATCTCCGACGAGACGGGCATCGAAATCGGCGGCCGGCTCTTCTCCGACGCCCTGTCGGAACGCGGCGGCCCGGCGACCAGCTACCTCGCGATGTTCCAGCACAATCTGGGCGCGCTTCTCGACGCGCTCGGCAGCGACGTCGACGGCTGAGGTTTTTCTTGGCTGGGTGGCACCACCCAGTATGTCGGGACGTACCTAAGGGGCTCAAACCGGCGAGGCGGCGCCAAGAGCGTCGCCTCGTCCCTGGTGCCGCACGCCGACGCGAACGTCAGCGTCAAAACGGTTAGCCGACAAATCCGCTAACAAGCGATCCGGCGGCGAAGGTGGCTGCCATGGCCAGGGCACCCCAGACGGCTGTTCGAATCATGGCGGACGGCACGGGCGCGCCGCCTGTCCAGGCCCCAAGCGCGCCGAGGGCCAGGAGCGCAATCAATGTAGCAACAAGGACGCTCGGCACGATGAACCCTGCGGATGCGAAAAGCGCAGCCGCGAGGGGCAGCAGTCCGGCGCAGGCGAAGGCCGACCCGGACGCGAACGCCGCCCGTCGAGGGCTTGCGGCATGCAGCGCCAGCAAGCCCACCTCGTCGCGAAGATGCGCTTCGAGCGCACCGCTGCGCGTCAGTTCCTTCGCGACTTGTTCGGCCGTTGCACGGCTCAAGCCGCGTTTGCGATAGATCGCGGCCATTTCTGCCAGCTCGCCCTCCGGATCGTCTCTGAGGGCGCGCTGTTCGCGCATGATCTCGGCACGCTCGATGTCCGCTTGCGACGACACCGAAACATACTCGCTCGCCGCGATCGACATCGCGCCGGCGACCAACCCGGCCAAGCCGGTGGCCAGCACGATGTCCGCCGTCGAAACCGCCGCTGCGACGCCGATCAGAAGGGACGAAATCGACACGATCCCGTCGGTCGCCCCGAGCACGGCAGCGCGAAGCCAGTGGCTGCGTCCGAGACGATGCGGATCGTCAGGATGGGTCGCCGCGAAGGTCTCATCCATGGCGCGGCATAAAGCTGTGATCCTGGCCCGGATGGTTGGGCGGGGTGGGGCTGACCAGCCTCCTTCTTCGCCACCATGCGCAGGTCGAGTCTGTTCTCGTCTTGTGTGCCATCACTCGGCAGCTTGAGGACTGGGCGCAGGCGACGAGCCATCAAGTCGCTCAGCCTCTTCATGAGGCGGCCTTACCAGCAGCCCCTTGATACCCGCGTGTCCAGCTCGGCGGTATCGGCGGACCCGTGTCGCCAGCGCGTCGATGACCGCAACGGCGATGAACAGCAGCCCGAAGAACACCGCCATCGACGCGGAGGTGGCCGCGTTCAGGGCATAGGCGATCCAGAATCCCGCAAGGGCCCCAACGACGGCGAAAAGGGCCGTGAGGACGAGCATGACCGAGAGGCGCCGGCTGATCAGGTGGGCGATCGCTGCCGGCACGACCAACAGCGAGATCACGAGGATGACGCCGGCGGCATGGAAGGCCGTGACCACCGTGACGGACACCAGGAACATGAACGACGTGTTCAGCAGTCTGGTACGCATGCCAAGGACGGTCGCGAACTGATGGTCGAAGGTCGTCACCTTCAGCTTGGGATAGAAGATCGTAATGAACGCGACGTTCACGGCGAGTACGGCGAGCATCACGTACAGATACCGCGGGCCGATCGACACGCCGTTTACGCTGAGCTGATGAAAGGCAGCCAGATTCAGGTCGCCGACGAGGACGACATGCGTATGAAGGTGGACGTGGCTGAAGTCGAGCGTGATGAAGATGACGCCGGCCGCGAAGAGCGCCGGGAAGAGCAAGCCTTGCGGCGCGTCTCCAGTGACCAATCCGGTCCGGATCAGCCACTCGTTGCCGAGCACGACGAGCAATCCGGCCAGCGCCGCGCCGACAATCAGCCACGGCGAATTCAGATCATGGGTAAGGGCGTAGCCGACGACGATCCCGGGCAAGACGGCGTGCGCGATGCCTTCCACCAGCATGGCGTTCCGTCGCAGAACAACGAACGCACCGGGCAGCGCGCAGGCCAGCGCCGTGACGACGGCGAGCAGGCTCGTCCCGAGGATGAAGCTCATCTGTCCGTCCCTTCGGCGAGCAACGCGCGCCGCAGGGCTTCGCGCGCCCGGGCACGGTGCAGCGCCGTGGTAATGACGCTGCGACGCGGCGACGCCAGCAAGGAAATCAGGAAGATCGCGAAGAGGACCAGAACGATCACGGGTCCGCTCGGAACGTTGCCCAGCATGATCGACAGGTATGCGCCGAAGCCACTTCCGATCCCCCCGAACACGCCTGACAAGGCGACCATGCCGGGCAGGGTTCTGGTCCATTGCCGGGCGGCGGCGGGCGGTGTGACGACAAACGCGATCATGAGCACGACGCCGACCGCCTTCACGCCGATGACGATGGCGATGACGATCGTGGTGAACATGAGCGTATCGATGAGCCCGGCGCGGAATCCGAGCACCGTGGAGAGGACCGGATCGAAGGTCCGCAGCGTGAACTCCTTCCAGAACACCAGCATCAGCAGCAGGGCCAAGGCGCCCACCGCGGTACTGGTGACCAGGTCCGCGATCGTGATGACCGAGGCATTGCCGAACAGGTAGTCGTCGATGCCGCCCTTGCCGGGGAAAGAGCCGTCCGAAATCACGCGCAACAGAAGCATGCCGGCGCCGAAGAAGAACGTCAGCGAGATGGCCATCGCCGTGTCGATCCGGATCTTCGTCCGCGCGGCGATGGCATTGGCGAACAGGGCCGAGAGTGTGCCCGTGGCAACCGCACCGACGATCAGGCCCAGCATGTTGCGGCCGTTCACGCCCAGGACCACGACGGCCGTCAGAAAGGCGAGCAGCGCGCCGGGCAGGGCGGAGTGGGCAACGACGTCGCTGATCAGTGACTGCCTGCGCAGGTATGCGAACGACCCCAAGGCACCGGCCACCAGCCCGATCACGGAGGTGCCCAAGAACACCATCCGGAAGGTGTGGTTGCCAAAGAACTCGATCAGGTCCATCGGGGCGCTACACAGCGGTTGCGAGGAATGCCTCGGCACCGTCGCGGGCTTCGTAGGCGGTGCGGATGTTCTCTTTGGTGAAGGCCTCGTCCGCCGGCCCTGAGGCGACCACGCTGACATTGAGCAGTGTCACGTGATCGCAGTAATCCCGCACGGTGGCGAGATGGTGAAGCACCATCACGATGGTCTTTCCCCGGGCCCTCAGGTCTTGCAGCACGTCGACCATCGCCTGTTGGCTCTTCGCGTCGATGCCCTGGAACGGCTCGTCCATGAAGTACAGGTCCGGCGCCTGCGCCAGGGCACGGGCGAGGAAGGCGCGCTGGCGTTGCCCGCCGGACAACTCGCCGATCTGCCGGGCTGCAAGGTTTGGGATGCCGGTCTGCTCCAGTGCCGCCATTGCCCGGGCACGCTCGGCCTTGCCGGGGCGCCGGATCCAGCCCAACTCGCCGTATGTGCCCATCGTGACCAGATCGATGACGGTTGTCGGGAAGTCCCAGTCCACGCTGGTGGACTGGGGCATGTACCCGATCCGGCGACGGACCTGATCCAGGGGTCGTCCGGAGAAGTCCACGGTGCCGGTCAGCGGCGTCACCAGGCCGAGCATGGCCTTGATGAGCGTCGACTTCCCGGCACCGTTGGGACCGACGATGCCCATCACGCTGCCAAGCGGAACGCTGAAGTTGACGCCGCGGAGCACCGGCTCGGCGCGGTACGCGACCGACAGGTTGCGAGCCCGGCAGGCGATGGGCGCCGTGCTCATGACCCGCCGGGACCCAGCGCGTCTGCGACGGTTTCAGCGTTGTGGCGGAACACGCCCAGGTAGGTGTCGACACCGGGATCGGCGCCCAGCGAGTCCGCGAACAACTCCTTGTCTGAAACTTCGACCTCCCAGCCAAGGGCCTCAACCGCCTCCTGAAGGCTGGTGATCGCCTGGGGGTTGGCCAGGTTGTCCTGGAAGATGACCGGAACCTGGTTCTCGGCGATCAACTGCGCCAGATCGCTCATCTCCCGGGGGCTCATCTGCGCTTCGGAAGATACGAAGTCGGTCGCGTAGACCGTGATGTCGTAGGTCGCGCCGAAGTAGTTGAACGCGTCGTGCCCGGTGATCAGGATGCGCGACTCCGCCGGAATCGCCGACAGCAGTTCCTCCGCCTCTGCGGCCGCGGCCTCGATCTCGGCGACGAAGGCCTCGGCGTTCGCTTGATACTCCGCCGCGCCGTCCGGATCGATCTCGCCAAGATGGTCGGCGACATATCCCACGATGAGCGACCAGGCTTCGGGGCTGTTCCACACATGCGGGTCGTTCAGCGGGTTGCCCTCATCGTCGGTCTCGGGCCAGTCCAGCAGCAGCGCCTCGGGGAGCAGTTCACCGACGGCGACCTGCTTGTCCCCCAGGCCCTCCAACAGGTCGTCCATCCGGGCTTCCAGATGCAGACCGGTCCAGACGACCGCATCGGCGTTCTGGATCGTCTCGATGTCCTGCGTCGACGGCTGATAGGTGTGGGGGTCGCCGCCTGGCCCGACCATCGTGATGACGTCAGCCTCGGGCGCAACGTTGGCGACGGCGTCGGCCAGGTAGCCGGTCGTCGCGTACACCGTCAGGGCGTCGCCCTCGGTCTGGGCAAACGCAACCGTCGCTGTGCCCGCCAGCAGCAGGGTGGCACTCGCCACCACGCCGATTGCCGGGGACGATTTAGAGTGTGTTCGCATCACGCTACCTCTCTTTCCTTCTCAATGTGGCCCTTCGCCACAGATCACCCTCGGCGGTAGGCCACCGAGCCGGTGGTTCGGTCAATTGCGTCCACTAGCGGAGACGAAGAACGGCGGCCTTTGGGTCGCGGCTCATCGCGCCCCCCTCACCGATGACGGCCAAGCCGTCGACGCCGCGCTGGGCTGCGCGTCTACGGACGTATCGAGCATCGGGGGCATCCTTGACGGCGGAAACGGCAAGAGAATGTGAGTGAGAATGATAATCAGCCTCACGCAATAAGGCAATGTCCAGCCGCATCGTCGGTGTCCTGGTTTTCGGGGTCGCGGCGGTAGCGGCGGACGTCGCCCAAAAGTGTAGCGAGAAGACTCAACCGCTCTCAGAGGTCGCAGCCGGCATCCTGCGCGTAGAACGCGGTGAGTGTTTGGTGGGGCGCGTGAGTGAAGGAACCGGTAGGATCAGCCTTTGCGATTCGGTCGACGCGGAACATGCGAAAGTCATCGCGCAGTTCGCACCATGCAATGAGCGTCCAGACCTTGCCCCAGAATACGAGGCCGAGCGGGCGCACGCACCGCGTGGTCTTGGTCCCCGCCTCGTCTGCATAAAAAAGCGTGAGGCGAACCGTGTCCTGGATGGCGGCGTCGAGAACATCGAGCCTGTCGCGGGTTACGCTGTCGAGATCAGGCATTCGGAAGGCATGAATCACCGTGCGATCGGCGGCCTTCGCCGTCTCGGCCGGAACGACGGCGGTAATCTTCGCCAGCGCCTCGGACGCCGCGCGTGCCATCGCGGCCCCGCCCCAGGCTTCGACGAGTCGCGCGCCGGTAACAAGCGCCGCGATTTCGCCGCGCGAGAACATCAGGGGCGGCGCATCGAAGCCGGGGCGCATGACATAGCCGACGCCGGCCGCACCCTCGATGGGAACGCCCGACGCCATGAGATCGGCGATGTCGCGGTAGATCGTCCGCTCGGAGACCTCGAGCCGCTCGGCAAGGCGCCGCGCTGTGGTCAGCCGTCCACCCCGCAGAAGCTCAAGCAGACGGTAGAGCCGATCAGCGCGGCGCATCGCGCTACACGGCAAAGAACCCGATCGAGTTGCCGTCGGGGTCGGTGGCATAGAAGAACGAGCCCGAGGGGATCTCGATCGGATCGGAGACGACGGCCCCGCCTGCCGCGCGCACGCGCGCGGCCGTGGCATCGAGGCCATCGGGGGCGGAGAGATGGATGGTCGGGCCGGTACCGGCGGCCGGCGGCTTGCCCGGGTAGAGGTGACCGCTGACGCCCGGATCGGACATGTCGGTGAAGGCGACCATCGGGTTTGGATCGCCATCCTGTCGGCTCAGGTCGCGACGCAGGACGGCGCTATAGAACGCGCGGGCGCGATCAAGATCGGCGACCGGGATCTCGAACCAGACGCATGTGTTGGTGCTCATGGGTGTGTTCCTCCTTGGCTGCTCGGACACCAACACGAGAGATAGCCAAGGGCTCCTGACAGCATCCTGTCAGGAGTGTCTGCGGTGAGCAATCTTGAGGCGCGCGGAGGCGCGCCAGACGGGCGAAGACCCGTTCATCTTTGTCGTCGCTGAGGACGACCCTGCACTGTCTGCCATGGGCGGGAGAGTCATTCTCCAGATGGCCGAAGCTGCTGTTCCACCGACAGGATCGTTGCCTCGCGATCGTCGCAGCCCTGCGCCACGATGCTTGTCTCTCGCCGAACCCGGGTGCTCGCAGGAGACGAGCCGACGCTATGGGGTTGCGCATCCAGCCATTCGCGGTCAGCATTTCCTTGTCAGGGTGGTTTCACTTGGGAAATCCGGTACTAGAGCAGTGACGCGAATAAGAGATCCGCACCAGTGGTCTACTAATCGGCAGCCGACTGAGCCGCCGTTTCGTCGCAGCCGAACGGTCATCCCGATCGCGAACACCTGAGTGACTCTTTACCACTTTGCGGCGCCGTTGGGTAGCACGCTCTACAAAGTCGTTTTCCGTTTACTGTAGGGGATGGGAAGGGAGATGAATGCCAGAAAAACTATAGGAAGGGTGTTTCGGGATCTATTGTTGAGAATAATAAGAGCATTAGATATCAAGATATTCAATGAATTTCTGCAATTTAGAGTTCTTAGAAAGAACTATAGACAGCTCATCGAATCTTTCTCTACCGATTATCTTTCGATTTCCAATTTAAATTTGCCAGAAAACGCTATGAGATTTGAACTATTAGCTCATGTAATAGGAACCACACCCGCCGAAGCATTCGAGATTATTGTTAGCCTTCACAAAGTGCGTGATATAGATGGGGATGTCTGTGAATTTGGCGTAGCTCAAGGCAGGACCTCGGCGATAATTGCCAACGAATTGATGTCAGGTGACAAGAATTTATATCTCTTTGATACTTTCGAAGGTCTCCCACCCCCATCACATGAAGATGAGCTGAAGGATGACATTTTCAATTTAGGTTCTATCGAAGCCTACACGGGTCAGATGGCTTGTCCGGAAACTATGGTCCGAAAACAACTTGAGAAAATAGAATTCCCAAATCATCGCATTCATATAATCAAAGGTCGGTTTGACGCAGAATTTGCGCAAAGTGCGCGCATGCCTTTATCTGTATCTTTCGCCTATATCGATTTTGATTTCTACCAACCAATACGAGACGCCCTCGATTTCCTTCACGGCAGTATGCCGGAAGGCGGAATCATCATTGTCGATGATTATGACTTTTTCTCAACCGGCGCGAAGAAAGCCGTTGACCAGTTCACTAGAGAGAAAGGTGAAACGGCCTATAGCTTCAGAGTCGCTCCAGAATCATATGGAAAATACGCAGTCATCCAGAAGATCAGTTAGCTGGTATTTCATGGTCGTGCTCTGAGCCATGGGTGAAGGTGGGTTGGATTCACAGCAGGAGCCCGCCACCGAACTAAAGGGTAGATCGGTCGCAATCAGTTCCTCGGGACCGACTGTCACGTATCACGAGCCGCTCCGGGCCCCGAGATTCAGAAAGCGGGCTGCCGAAATCCCCTTCTCAACGTTGTTCCCTCGCAGACGGAGCTCTCCAACCGATTGAAACGAAAGGAGTCACGCCTCAGCGGGAATGACGTTCAAGGTCAAATCTGACGTTCTTCAGGAACCTGCCAGGTCGAAACCCATGGCGTAAGTTGCCGACCACACCGTTACGCTATAGCGTTTGCTGCACAGGGAATCCGGTTGGTTCCGATGACGACCGTTTCGGCAACCAAGTATCCGCCTCACATAATCCAGGGAGACGACCTATGTGCCATCCAATCATCGTGGAGTACGTCAAGGGAAAGGCGCTTAGCCGCCGTGATCTCTTTCGCGGGTCGGCCGCGGCGGGGGCGGCGATTGCAGCCTCGGCGGCCTTGGCGCCGCGGCCCGTGCTGGCGCAGTCGGCGAGCCGCGCCATCGACCTGACCCATACCCTGACCTACGACTTCCCGACCTACTTCGGCGAACAGCAGTTCTTCGACGAGGAGGTGTTCACCTATGCTGAGCACAGCTTCAATCTGAAGATGCTGCGGGTGAACGAGCACACCGGCACCCATATCGATGCCCCGCTGCACTTCACCGATGGCGGCACATCGATCGACGAAGTGCCGGTTGAGACCTTGGTCTGCCCGCTGGCCGTTGTCGATATCCAGGAGAAGGCGGACACCGATCCGGATGCGCAGGTTACGCCCGACGATTTGACGGCATGGATCGCCACGCATGGGCCAATCCCTCCAGGCGCCTGTGTCGCCCAGAACGCGGGATGGCAAAGGCGTCTGGGTACGCCGACGTTCCGCAATGCCGATGATGCCGGCACGATGCACTTCCCAGGCTTCCACGTAGAGGCGGTACAGATGCTGCTGGAGGAGGCCGAGGTCGCCGGAATCGGCGTCGACACTCTGTCGATCGATTACGGTCCGTCTGCCGATTTCATAACCCACTACACATGGCTGCCGGCGAACCGCTGGGCCGTCGAGAACATGGCCAATCTCGACATGCTGCCGGCCACCGGTGCCACCTTGATCGTCGGCGCGCCCAAGCACCAGGGCGGGACGGGCGGACCCTGCCGGCTGATCGCGTTGACCTGACGGAAGGCCTCTTGCGCGCTGGCTTCGGTGTTGCCTATCACGTGCAGGCCTGATGGGACTTGGTGTCGCGGCATGTCATGTCAGGCACCAATCCTCCCGTCGTGGATCCGAATTCCAAATGATGGATTCGGCGGAGGGACTCTGTAGATGTCAGATCCAAGGCACTAAAACCACACCGTCGTCGACGATCATGTAAGGATGCGCGAGGATCAACACCGTCGCGATTAATCAATGAGGAGCCTGGTGAGTGTCTGAGCGCACTTTCGAGCCTATGGCCAAAGCTGAAGTCGTCGCCGCACAGCGCGCTTGGGCCAAGTTTGTTACGGAGCGTGACGTCGATCAGCTCTTGGAACTCTACGATTTCGGGTCACCGGACGAACCCCTTCTCTTCAAGCCCACCTTGGCGGACGTCATTCGCCTCGATCGCGCAGGAGCGCGGTCCTACTTCGTGGGCGGTGATCCGGACTATCCCAACGACCACGGCTTTCTCAATCGGGGTTGGAAGCGCGTGGAGTTCCAGAGCGCGGCGGGTCCGATCTTGAAGGCCGGGGGGCTCGGCTACAAGGACATGGGGCACTACACCTTCATCGACAGAGACGGCAACGCCACCCGTGCTGACTATACGTTCGCCTATCACAAGCTAGACGGGCGCGTTCTCATCTCTTTGCATCACTCCTCGCTTACGTGGCTTCCCCCGCCAGAGGACTGAGTCAAACGAAGAGAGGGAGGAACCGGCGCCGATCGCCTTCGACACGCCGCCCTCACCCCACCACATGCCGCCCGAGGTTCCGCTCCAGATCATGCCGGATCGTGTGCAGGTGCAGGGGCTGGTTGCGCAGGCTGGCGAACTCGATCAGGAACGTGTCGCCGTGCAGGCGGTAGTACAGCATCTCACCTTCGCGGTTCGAACCGGCCCAGCCGAACCGGGTTGCCATCAGGTCGCCGGCCCGCGTGCGCGCCCGCTGCGCCTCGGCCAGGGGCGATGCCAGGTGATCGACGGCATAGAGGTCGACCAGCCGCACCGCCAGATCGGCCTGGGCCGGCGTCAGGTCGGCCAGCGGCACGCCCTGGCGCTCTGCGGCGACGCTGTCCTCCCGGCCGGCCAGCGCCAGCACGTTGCCGAAGGCCGCCTCCGCAATCACGGCGCGGTCGCGGTTGGCCGGGCCCAGGTCGGCGAACAGGCGCCGGCCCAAGACCTCCTCCTCCACCAGCGCGACCAGCCCTCGATGGCGGCCGGCCGAGACCGTATTGGGGTCTGAGGAGAAGGACGACGGCGTCACCGACACCACCCGGTCGCCGTCGAGCGTGAAGCTCAGCGTCAGGTGATGCCCCTCGAACCGCCAGCCCCAAGCACCGGTCGCCGCCGGCGTGCCGAAGAGGGCGGTGGAAAACCGCTCGCCATTGCGGTCGGCCGCCCCCCGTCCTTGCTCCCGCAGCACATCCTGCAGGACCATGACGCGCTCCGCCTTTGCCACGCCCTCCGCGCTCAGGCCAGTGGCCAGGAGGTCCAGCGCCGCCGCCTTCTGGTCGGCGGTCATGCGCTCCAGCGGCAGGCCGGGCGCCGTCCGCGACCCCAGCATGTAATTCCAGTCCTGCCGGGTCCGGCTGTCGAAGGCGAAGGTCGCCGCATCGCGCGCCGCATCGTCCAGCGTCGCCAGGAAGCCCGCGGCCCGGTCCACCATCGCGGCGCCGACCGCCGCATCGGCGCCGGTCGCCGGCGCACCGACCGCCGCGCCGGACAGGCTCGCGACCGCGAGCGGGGCCGCTAGCGGCACCGCCGCCAGCACTGCCCGCCGCGACAGTCCCGTCGCCGGGCGGGGCTCGTGGGACAGATGCTCGATCGTCATCGCTCGGCCCTCCTGCACCATCGCGCTTGCGCTTAGTGAGAGAGGTGGGAGAGCCGGCCACCCCGGCCTACCCCGGCACCCGTTCACGGTTTCGAGAGGGGAGGTGTCCCGCGCTCCCGCCCGTCCGCCGCCGGTCAACCGCCCGTTGGGTGGACCGGGCCGATATGCAGGAAGATCGGCCAGACGACGGGCCGCACGCGGTCCGCCGGTCCCCAGACGCCGCCAAGCTCTTCGGCCAGACCGGGCATCGGGTCTCGGCCCGTGTCGGCGCGGTACTCCTTCACCGACGACCAGGTGGCGATGTAGGCCAGCAGTTGGTCCAGCGTCCAATCCTGGCGCATCTCCCGCTCCTCCGGCGGGGTATCGGCGAAGGGGAATTCCAGGTCCGCATAGCCGCGATCGATCACCGCGCGTTCCGGCGGCCACCAGGGGCCGATGGTGGTGCTGTAGAAGCGCCGCACCACGGCGTTGGCCTCCGGCGCGTCGGGCAGCCGCTGGGCGGCGTAGCAGAAGACGCCGATCCGCGCCCCGGGCTTGGCGACCCGCCGCACCTCGCGGTAGAAGCCGGGCAGATCGAACCAGTGCGCCGCCTGCGCCACCACCACCAGATCGACAGAGGCGGGCGGCAGGCCGCTCGCCTCCGCGGTCGCGACCCGGTAGTCGATGCGCGGATGGGCGCGCGCCCGGGCGATCTGCTCGGCGCTGGCGTCGGTGGCGAATACCCGGCCCACCGCGTCCGCCAAGCCGAGGGAGAGCTGGCCGCTGCCGCACCCGCAATCCCAAGCGGCCGCCCCGTCCGGCAGCCCCTCGACCAGCCTGTCGATCAGCGCCTGCGGATAGCGCGGCCGCGCCTCCGCGTAGCTGTCGGCCAAGCCTGAAAAGTGATCCTTGAACACGGTGCTCATCGCCCCTCTTCTCCCCGGGTCCATCCTGGCTTCATCCCGTCCCCCCGAACAGGAACGCCCCCGACCATGCACTACCGCCGCCTCGGCCGCAGCAGCCTGAAGGTCTCCCCGATCTGCCTCGGCACCATGATGTTCGGGGGGCGCACCGGCTCGCGCGACGCCCTCGACATCATCGCCGAAGCCGCCGACCACGGCGTCAACTTCATCGATACCGCCGATGTCTACAATGGCGGCCAGTCGGAGCGCATCGTCGGCCGCGGCCTCAGCGCCAACCGCGACCATTGGGTGGTGGCGACCAAGGCGGCCAACCGCACCGGCCCCGGCCCCAACGACCGCGGCACCGGGCGGCGCCACCTGATGGCGGCGTGCGAGGCCAGCCTGCGCCGTCTCGGCACCGACGCCATCGACATCTTCTACCTGCACCGCGAGGACCCCGACACGCCCTTGGAGGAGACGGTGCGCGCCCTGGCCGATCTCGTCCGCCAGGGCAAGATCCGCTATTTCGGCCTGTCGAACTACCGCGCCTGGCGCATCGCCACGGTGGCCCATCTGGCCGACCAGGCAGGCATCGACCGCCCGGTGGTGCTGCAGCCCTACTACAACGCCCTCAACCGCATGCCGGAGGTGGAGGTCTTGCCGGCCGCGCGGCACTACGGGCTCGGCGTCGCACCCTACAGCCCGCTCGCCCGCGGCGTGCTGACCGCGAAGTACCGGCCCGAAGCGCCGCCGCCCGCCGACAGCCGCGCGGCCCGGCAGGACACGCGCATGATGCAGACCGAATGGCGGCCGGAGAGCCTGATCATCGCCGAACAGGTCCAGGCCCATGCCACGGCGCGCGGCCTGACCGCCGGCCAGTTCGCCGTCGCCTGGCTGCTCGCCAACCCGATCGTCACCTCGGTAATCGCCGGCCCTCGCACCGCCGCGCAATGGCGCGACTACCAGGGCGGGGTCGACTATGCGTGGACCGCCGAGGACGAAGCGCTGATCGACCGCCTAGTCCCGCCGGGTCATCCCTCCACCCCGGGCTACACCGACCCCGCCTATCCCCTGGAAGGCCGGCCGCGCCCCGACTGAACCGCCCAACGCGTTGCTGAGCCCGTTCGACCACCACCGGGACGGCAGTTTGACACGGGTCAATGCGGCGCATCGCGGCTCGGGCACACTGCGCAACAGTGAAGGTCACCTCAAGGTCAATAGGACTGTCGACAAGACTGCCGACGGTGAGTTGACCGGGATCGCGCCTTCTCGGATAAATCGTGCGGCTGCAAAGGGAGAGCGGCCGGCTTCCCCGCACAACCGCGCGATTGGCGATGCGATCGAGCCAACCGGGCCCTACGCCCACGGCAGACCGGAGATCCGGTTCTATATTGGGAGTGTCGATCGATCGAAGTCCCGTTTGGTAACCGGACCCTTACCGGCTGGCTCGAGGGACCGGCGCGTCTGGCCGTCACGGTATCGACGATGCCGACTGGCGGTTTTGTCGTTAGCCCACCCCGACGGCATCCCCCCATTGGAGAAACGTGATGACCGACTACTCGCTTCAAGGCGCGCCCACGCAGCACAAGGCTTTATTGGCCTGGGTCGCGGAGATGGCCGCCCTGTGCAAGCCGGCCGAGATCGCCTGGGTCGACGGCACGCAGGCGGAGTACGATCGCCTGTGCCAGATGATGGTCGACGCCGGCACCTTCATCCGCCTCAACCCGGAGAAGCGGCCGAACTCCTATCTCGCGCGCTCGCACCCGTCGGATGTCGGCCGGGTCGAAGACCGCACCTTCATCTGCTCCAAGAACAAGGAAGATGCCGGCCCGACCAACAACTGGGCCCCGCCGGCGGAGATGCGCGCGACGCTGACCGGCCTGTTCGACGGCTGCATGCGCGGCCGGACGATGTACATCATCCCCTTCTCCATGGGGCCGCTGGGATCGCCGATCGCCAAGATCGGCATCCAGGTCACCGACAGCGCCTATGTCGTCACCAACATGCGGATCATGACGCGGATGGGCACGCCCGTCCTCGACGTGCTCGGCACGGACGGCGACTACATCCCCTGCCTGCACTCCGTCGGCGCGCCGCTGGAGCCGGGCCAGGCCGACGTGCCGTGGCCGTGCGAGCCGGACATCAACCGCAAATACATCGTCCACTTCCCGGAGACCTATGAGATCTGGTCCTACGGCTCCGGCTATGGCGGCAACGCGCTGCTCGGCAAGAAGTGCCTGGCGCTGCGCATCGCCTCGGTGATGGCCCGCGACGAGGGCTGGATGGCCGAGCATATGCTGATCATGGGGATCGAATCGCCGCAAGGGGAGAAGACCTATCTTGCCGCCGCCTTCCCCAGCGCCTGCGGCAAGACCAATCTCGCCATGCTGGTGCCGCCTCCGGGCTTCGAGGGCTGGAAGGTCCAGACCATCGGCGACGACATCGCCTGGATCAAGAAGGGTCCGGACGGCGTGCTTCGCGCCATCAACCCGGAAGCCGGGTTCTTCGGCGTCGCGCCGGGCACCAATATGAGCTCCAACCCCAACGCCATGTTGTCGGTGACGAAGAACGTCATCATCACCAACGCGGCGTTGACCGACGACGGCGACGTCTGGTGGGAAGGCATGACCGACGAGCCGCCCGCCCACGCCATCGACTGGAAGGGCGAGGACTGGACGCCGGACGCCGGACGCCCGGCGGCCCACCCGAACGCCCGGTTCACCGCGCCGGCCAGCCAGTGCCCGTGCATCGATCCGGAATGGGAGAACCCCGCCGGCGTGCCCATCGCGGCCTTCATCTTCGGCGGCCGGATGAGCAAGGAGATGCCGCTGGTCTTCCAGGCGTTCAACTGGAGCCACGGCGTCTACCTCGCCGCCACCATGGGGTCGGAGGCGACCGCCGCCGCCATCGGTCAGGCCGCCATGCGCCGCGACCCGATGGCGATGCTGCCGTTCTGCGGCTACAACATGGCCGACTACTTCAGCCACTGGCTGAATGTCGGCCGCAAGGTCGCCAACCCGCCGCGCATCTTCCGCGTCAACTGGTTCCGCAAGAACGAAGACGGCAAGTTCATGTGGCCGGGCTTCGGCGAGAACATGCGGGTGCTGAAGTGGATCGTCGACCGGGTGCATGGCAGTGGCTTTGCGGTGGAGAGCCCGATCGGCTGGATGCCGCGCCATGAAGACATCACCTGGTCGGGTCTCGACTACGCGGCGGACATCTTCTACGAGCTGATGTCGGTCGGCCGCAGCGCCGGCACGCTGGAGGCGCACGCCCACGAAGAGCAGTTCGACAAGTTCTTCGACCGGCTGCCGAAGGAGTTCATCTACGAGCGTGAGCTTCTGCGCTCGCGCCTGTGGCGCTCCCCGGAGCATTGGGAGCTGGCGCGCGAGTAGCCGCCCGCTCATGTCGACAACCGACGGGGCGGCCGTCATCCGCCGCCCCGGCCGGCGTTCAGACGGCCCCGGTCCCCCAGCCGGGGCCGTCGACCTGTCCAGGGCACGGCGCGAGAGGCCCCGACGGGCTCTCGCGCTGGCCACGGCAACGGCGTTCTTGGCGCTGGCGATCGGCGGATCGGCAGCGCCGGCCGCCGGCGAGGAGTGGATCGGCGTACCGCTGTCCGGCGCACCGATGGTCAATGTGCTGGTGGGGAACTACCTGGTCGGACGCTCGGGCGGCGAGGCTGCCTTCGCCCTGCGCTTCGCGCCGGACGGCACCGTCGTCTTCGCCAATGATCGCGGCGGCACCGTCCGCGGCTCCTGGCAGATCGTCGACACGCGCGTGTGCATCCAATGGACCGACGCGCCGCTGCCGGCCTGCCAGCAGCCCTGGCTGGACGGCGACCGGCTGACCTTCACCGACGGCGCCGGCCAGCCGGTGGCGTCCACCCAGCTCAGCCACCAACCGCCCGGTTGGGCGGCAGACCTCCTGGAGTGATCGCCCCCGCCGATCAGCCGTCCAGATGCGCGGCGAAACCGGCCATCAGCCGGACAAAGGTATCGGCCGCCGCCGCCAGCGTCGCGTCGGAGAGCCCGCCGTCGAGCCGGAGATCCATCTCCAGATAGGCATAGCGCTCGGCGAACAGATAGGCGCGGGCGAACCGCATGGTCCGGTTCCACGCGTTGATGTCCGCCAGCGACGGCGGCTCGGTCCGGGTGAAGGCGGCGCGGAATTGGATGTCGCGGCAGGGCGCCTCGGCCGCCGATGCCGCGTCTTCGGCGCAGTTGTAGAACAGCACGCTGAACGACCGGCCGCCGGATTCGCTGTCCAGCACAGGCGTGCCGTCCTCCAGCGTCGTGACATGCGTCGGCAGGCCCCAGCCGGTCATCAGGCCGCGCAAGCCATCGGGGCTGAGGTCGGTGCGCAGCGTCTCCGCCGCGGCCACGCCGCCGATCGCCAGGCCGACGCCGATCATCGGCGCCAGCAGCCATCGCCGCATGTCACACATACTCCGCCAGCGGCGCCACGCCCCAGACATCGCGGGCATAGCCGCGCACCGTCAGATCCGACGAGAACCGCCCCATGCGCACCGTGTTCAGCGCCGCCTTGGCCGTCCAGGCGTCGGGGTCGCGATAGGCCGCCTCCACCCGCGCCTGGCAGGCGACATAGTCGGCATAGTCCGCGGTCAGCAGGTAGTGATCGCCGAACCGGGTCAAGAGGTCGACCAGCGGCCGGTAGCGGTCGCGGTCGCCCGGCGAGAAGTGGCCGCCGGCGATCAGGTCGAGGATATGGGCCAGCTCCGGATTGGCGGCGACCGTGTCCATCGGCCGATAGCCGCGATCGCGATGGGCGGTGACCTCGTCGGCCGTCAGACCGAAGAAGAACAGGTTCTCCTCCCCGACCTCTTCGGCGATCTCGATATTCGCGCCGTCGCGTGTGCCGATGGTCAGCGCTCCGTTCAGCGCCAGCTTCATGTTGCCGGTGCCGGAGGCTTCGGTGCCGGCGGTGGAGATCTGCTCCGACAGCTCCGCCGCCGGCATCACGACCTCCGCCAGGGACACGTTGTAGTTTGCCAGGAAGACGACGCACATGCGTTCCCGGGCCACCGGATCGGCGTTGATGGTGCGCGCTACGTCGTTGATGAAGCGGATGATCAGCTTGGCCGTCGCGTAGCCCGGCGCGGCCTTGCCCGCGAACAGCGAGGTGCGCGCCACCAGGTCGTCGCCGCGGCCTTCGCGCAGCCGGACATAGCGCGCCACGATGCCCAGCGCGTTCAGCAATTGGCGCTTGTATTCGTGGATGCGCTTGACCTGCACGTCGAACAGGCTCGCCGGATCGACGGTGACCTTGTGGGTCTCGGCGATCAGGCGGGCCAGCCGCTCCTTGTTCTGCCGCTTGATGTCGGCAAACGCGGCCAGGAAGTCGCCATCGGTCGTGGCGGCCGGTTCCAGGCGTGCCAGGTCCGGCAGGTTGCGCACCCAACCGTCGCCGATATGCCGGCTGATCAGGTCGGCCAGCGGCCGGTTTGCCTGGTTCAGCCAGCGCCGCGGCGCGATGCCGTTGGTCTCGTTGACGATGCGGCCGGGCAACGCCTTGTGCAGGTCGGCGAAGGTGCCGGACTTCATCAGCTCCGTATGCAGCCGGGCGACACCGTTCACCCGGTGGCTGCCGACGAAGGCGAGATGCGCCATGCGCACGAACCGCTCATAGCCTTCCTCGATCAGCGACAGCCGGCGGATCAGGTCGCCGTCACCGGGGAAGCGCGTGCGCACCTCGTCGAGGAAGCGATGGTTGATCTCGAAGATAATCTCCATGTGCCGCGGCAGCAGCTCGCCGAACAGGCTGACCGGCCAACGCTCCAGCGCCTCGGGCATCAGCGTGTGGTTGGTGTAGCTGAAGGTGTTGACGGTGATGTCCCAGGCCGGCTCCCACTCCAGGCCGTAGTCGTCGATCAGCAGCCGCATCAGCTCCGCCACGGCGACCGCGGGATGCGTGTCGTTGAGCTGGATCGCCACCTTCTGCGGTAGCAGCGCCAGGTCGGGATGCTGCTTGGCGAAGCGGCGCAGGATGTCCTGCAGCGACGCGCTGACGAAGAAGTACTCCTGCTTCAGCCGGAGCGCGCGACCCTCCGCCCGGCTGTCGTCGGGGTAGAGCACCCGCGACAGGCTGGCGGCGCGCTGCTGCTCGCGCACCGCGTCGATATAGTTGCCCTGGTTGAAGACGGAGAGGTTGAACTCCGTGGACCGCGACGCCCACAGGCGGATGTTGTTGACCATCCCGTTGCCGTAGCCGGCCAAGAGCTGGTCATAGGCCATGGCGGAGACTTCCTGGCAGTCGACCCAGCGCCGGGCCGGCCGCCCCTCCGCATCGGTGCCGCTCTCCACCCGCCCGCCGAAGCGCACGGAGAAGGTCAGCTCCGGCCGCGCGAACTCCCAGCGGTTGCCGTAGCGCAGCCAGTCGTCGGGCATCTCGCGCTGCTGGCCGTCGCCGGTCAGGTATTGGGCGAACATGCCGTAGTCGTAGCGGATGCCGTAGCCGTAGCCGGGCAGCCCGATGGTCGCCATGCTGTCGACCAGGCAGGCGGCCAGCCGGCCGAGCCCGCCATTGCCCAGCGCCGCTTCCGGCTCCTGTTCCGCGACCCGGTCCAGATCGACGCCGAGATCCCCCAGCGCCTCGCGGCAGATCTCCAACTGCCCGAGCACCAGCAGGTTGCGGATCAGCGACCGGCCGAGCAGGAACTCCAAAGACAGGTAATAGACCCGCTTGCCGTCATGGGCGTAGACGCGCCGCAGCGTCTCCATCCAGCGCTCCGCCAACGCGTCGCGCACGGCGAGCGCGGTGACGTTGTACCAGTCCCGGTCGGTGGCGGTGATCTGCCCCTTGCCGATGGTATGCGTCAGATGGCCGAGCAGCTTGTCGCGGAAGCCGGCGGCTTCGGTCGACAGCGCCGCCCCGGCGGCTGGGTGGAGCACGGTGGTCATGGACGGCAGGACCCTTGATCGAGGTCGGGGAAGGGCGGGCGCCCAACCATTCGCTTGGCCTCCACCTGGCGCCTCGCCAAGATGAAGAGCGTAACACTTTGCGCCCTCTTCGAAGCGCAAGTCTAGGCGGGATCCGGTTAAGGAATGTCAACCTAGCCGCTAGGGAACAAGGCTGGTCGCAGGAAGTCGGACATTAGGATGTTCGCCCGCGCGCGCACCGCGTCATCCCGCCCCAGCAGATAGCCCGCATCGTCGCTGCACAGGGCCAGGATCGCCTGGCGGCTCACCGCGTCGGTCATGGCGACGCCGGTCCGGGCCTCGCGCACGACCCGCGCCGCATCGACGCGGAACTGGCAGGCGGCAATGTTGCGCCCCACCCGTCGCGGGCCGGCGAAGGGACCGTCCCACTGGTGGTAGGCGCCGGCCATGACGACCACCTCCGCCGCCGGCGCCCCGCCGGCCGCCAGGTCGCCGGCGATCTCCCGGCAGCGCGCCGGATCGGTGATGTCGTCGAGCTCCCCCAGCAACATCAAGACCGGCGCGCCGGTGGCGCGGCGGTCGTCGAAGCGGGCAAGACACGGGCCGTAGAGGCCGATATGGGCAACGAAGCGCCGGCCCCCAATGGCGAAGGCCGCCGCCACCGGCTCGTGGGCCGCCAGCACCGCCGCCATGCCGCCGTAGGAGAAGCCCATCACCGCCACCCGGTCGCCGTCGATCTCCGGCCGGTCGGCGAGGAAGGCCAGCCCCGAATAAGCGTCGGCCAGGTACATGGCCTCGGTGATCGACAGCACGCGCCGGGTGAACCCGGTGGCGATGTCCCGGCGCGGGGCGAACACGTCGACCACAAGGGCAGCCACCCCCATCGCCGCGAACTGCCGGGCATAGGTCGGCGATCGGCTGGGCATGACCCCGCCGGCGCCGTGCAGCAGGACGACCGCCGGCACGGGCGCGCCGCCGCCCTGCGGCAGGTAGAGCCGCGCCGACGCCGTCACCGCCGGCACGTCGGGGTCTGGCGCGTCGACCAACCCGAACGGGCTGATGCTGGGGAAGCCGACCGGTTGGCCGCCATCCGCCGCGCCCAGGGCCGTGTGCGCCGGCCACTGGCCGAAGGGCACGAGATCGGCGTCGGCGTGCGGGGCGGCCGCCAGCATCAGCGCCGCCGCACAGGCCGCGACCCGCGACCTCCGACCCCGGGTCGACGCCGACATCGCCGGTCAGTCGATCGCGGTCTGTTGGCGGCGCAGCTCTTCTTCGGCCTGGGCGAGCGCGGCGCGGCCCTGCTGGCGCGCCTCGCGGGCCTCGCGCTCCAGCCCGTCGACCTTGTCCAGGGTCGCCACCAGCTTGCCGATCGTCTCGGCGATGGCGTCGACATCGGCGATGCCGCGCTTGGTCTGCTCGTGCATCGCCATGGTGTTCTGGTCGAGCTGGTCGGCCATGGCGCGGAGCTGGGCGTTGGTGAAGTCGGTCATCGCGCTCAGCGTCTCAAGGCCGTTCCTCTGACGAAGCTGCTCGACATGGATCAGCATGGTGTTCTTCCAAGCCGGGATGCCGTGGTCGATGGCGCTTTGCAGCTCCTCCACCAGCGTGATGCCGGTCTGCTGGACCTGGCGGATGGTCGGCATCGCCGCATGGGCGATCGCCTTGGACTTCTCCAGGTTCAGGATCTTGCGGTCGAGCCGGTCGGTCGCCGACTCCAGGTCGCGCACCTGCTGGGCGACGATCAAGGCGTCGGGGTCGTTCGCCTTGGCCTCCGCGACCCGCTTCTGCTGCGGCAGCACGGTGTCGCGGTAATGGGTCAGCGTCTCGCGGCCGGCGACGATGTGCAGCATCAGCTCTGCGAAATTGTCCATGTTCTGCTCGAACAGCTTGTCGAGCATGACCAGGCCGAGCTTGACGTCGTGAACTTGGTCCTCAAGCTGCGCGGCGATGCTGTCGATCTGGCCGCGCGCGGTCTGGAAGTCGTCGGTGAACCGCGAGATCTCCTTCTTCAGATTGAAGAAGAGCTTGCCGAAGAAGCCGCGATCCTGGTTCAGGCCGGAGACGTCGAGGCCGCCGGCGATCATCTTGATGTCGCTCAGCCGCTCGTGCACCGGCCCGAGATCGCGGGCCATCACCTGGTCCAGCACGGTATCGGCGAAGTCGGCGACCTGCTTTTCCGACTGCGTGCCGAAGCTCAGCACGCTGGTCGCCGACAACAGGTCGATGGTCTGTTTGATCTGATCGATCCGCGTCCGCTCGGTCTCGGTGATGTCGACGGCGTCGGCGACATTGCGGGCCAGCGCGCGTTCCGCACCGGCGACCGGCGGGCTGGCGGCCACGGGCAGCGTCATCGCGGGGGCTTCGGCGGGGCTGTCGGCGCTGGTCATGGCGGGGGCGGTCCTATGCGCTCTCAAGAGGGCCGGCACCATACCGATCAGGACCGGCCGGCGCCACCGCAGGGCGATGACGGCCGAGCGCCTGTCACCCGCCGGTCAGCCGCCGATACTGCCGAAGACGCTGATGAAGATCGCCGCGAAGATGGCCGAGGTGATGACGCCGGAGATGCTGGCGCCCAGCGCATGCGGCAGCACCACCGCGTCGGGGGTCACTTCCGCCACCGTCTTCTGCGCGACCTTCGCGCAGGTCGGCACGCAGCTCACCCCGGCGATGCCGATCACCGGGTTGAACTTGCCGCCGGTGGCGAAGTAGAGGACGTAGCCGCCGATGATGCCGCCGATACCGCTGATGGTCAGCGCGAAGATGCCCAGCACCAGCAGGATCAGCACCTGGGGGTTGAGGATCGTGTTGGCCTCGCAAAGCACGCCCAAGAGCAGGCCGAGGAAGAAGGTGGCACCATAGAGCACCGGCCCGCTCAGGACTTCGGCGAACTTCACGAGCCCGCTCTCGCGCACCACCACGCCGATGAACAGCGAGAAGAACAGGGGCGCGGCCACCGGGAACAAGAGGCTCAAGGAGACGCAGGCGATCACGCAGAACACGAGCTTCTGCGCCGGGGTGATGTCCATCGGCTTGTCCATCGGCATGCGCATGCCGCGAATCCGCCGGGGCACCATCAGCTTGCACAGATACGGATAGCCGCCATAGGTCAGGCCTAGATAGAGATAGGCGACCACCGTGATCGGCACGAACAGCTCGTCCGACAGGATCAGCGACGCGAACAGGATCATCGGCCCGTCGGCCCCGCCGATGGTGGCCGTCGCCGCGGCATCGGCCAGCGGCAGGCCGAACCACACCGCCACCGGCAGGGTCACCACGGTGCCCAGCTCGGCGAACAGCGCGATGGTCATGCTGGTGAACGGCCGCGCCATGACATAGCCGACATCCAACAGCACGCCGATGCCCATGAACACCAGGCACGCGATCAGGCCGTTGGAGAAGGCGAAGGAATAGACCGGCTGCAGCCAGTCGACCTGCAGGGTCTGGATCAGGGCCGGCACGTCCTCGCCGAGCAGCGGGTCGAGGAACAACGTGCCCTGCAGGCGGGTGCCGTCCTCCCCCGTGCCGAGGAACAGGACGCCGGCATTGATCACCGCCATGCCGAGACCCATCGGGATCATCAGCAGGGCTTCCAGGATGCCCTTGCGGCCGAGATAGATCAGCAGGCAGCCCAGCGCGATCAGGAACAGCCGCATCAACAGGACAGGGGTCTCGCTGTCCGCCAGCGTCGCGACGCCTTGGAAGATCTCCAGAAGATTGACGTCTTGCATCTGCGAGGTCCCTGGGCGCTAGAAGGCGGGTCGCGAAGAGCGTCGGCGGGGGCGCACCGCCCCCTGCCCGTCAGCCGATGGTCAAGAGCGGCTGGCCCGGCTCCACGCCGTCGCCCGCATTGACGTGGATGGCCGTCACCTTGCCGCTGGCATGGGCGTTGACGATGGTCTTCATCTTCATCGCCTCGATGGTCGCCACCTTGTCGCCTTCCGCCACCTGCTGGCCGAGCTGGACGTCGATGGAGTGCACGACACCGGCCAGCGGACTGACCTCATCGCCGGCACCGGCCGCCGGGGCCGCCGCCGGGGCGGGTGCCGCCTGTGCCGGGGCCGCCGGTACCGCGGGTGCCTGGCGCGCCGCCGCCATGTCGCCCGGCTGCGGCAGGGTCATCGGGGACAGCTCGCCGATTTCCTCGACCGTCACCGTATAGGGGCGGCCGTCCACGGTGATCTTGAAGGTCCGTTGCATGGGCTCTGGCTCTCCTGGAGGTCCGCTTGCGGGGGGTTCGCGGATCATCCGCAAGGGCGGTCGTGCCGCGGCCTGTCGGCCGGCGGCGCGCGCGTCAGCGCTTTCGCGGCTGGTGGGAGGTTTGGTGAAGGATGCGGCCTTCTGCGGTCCAGGCACGGCCGTGTTCGACCGCCTCCTGAATGCGCACGATGCGATGGGCGCCGACCAGCGCATAGACCGCCGCCGCGATTGCCGCGATGTCGTCCTGGGCATGGTCGACCGCCGGCCCCGGCGCGGCGGGGCTCGCCATCTGCTTCGCCGTCGCCGGCGCCGCCCCTCGGCGGCTGGACATCGACAGGACGACGACGATCAGCTTGATGACGACGGCCACCACCAGCGAGATGACGATCGCCAACCCGTACATCTGAAGCGACAGCCAGGACAGCGCGCCGATATCGGTTTCCAAGGTCCTTGTCTCCGTCGGCGAGGAAGGCCGTGACCGGCCGCACGCACCACGCAAAGCCGCCCAGCGGGCAGCCGGAAGATGCCCTAGAGCGGGATATCCCCGTGCTTCTTGGCCGGCCGCAGCTCCCGCTTGCTCAACACCTTGCGGAAGGCCAGCGCCAGCACCCCGCGCGTCTGCGAGGGGCGGATGACGTCGGTGATGTAGCCGCGCGAGGCCGACAGATAGGGCGAGGCGAACTCCGCGCGGTATTCAGCCGCCAGCTCCGCGGCGCGGGCGCGGCGGTCCTCCGCCTCCTTCAACTCCTTGCGGTAGAGGATGTTGACGGCCCCTTCCGCGCCCATCACCGCGATCTCCGCGGTCGGCCAGGCATAGACCATGTCGGCGCCCATCTCCTGGCTGCACATGGCGAGGTAGGATCCGCCATAGGCCTTGCGCAGGATCAGCGTGATCTTCGGCACGGTCGCCGAGGCATAGACATAGAGCAGCTTGGCGCCATGGCGGATGATGCCGCCGCGCTCCTGTTCGATTCCCGGCAGGAAACCCGGCACGTCCACCAGGTTCAGGATCGGGATGTTGAAGGCGTTGCAGAACCGGATGAAGCGCGCGCCCTTGTCGGAGGCATCGATGTCCAGCGCGCCGGCCTTCTCCGCCGGGTTGTTGGCGATGATGCCGATGACGATGCCTTCGATCCGCGCGAAACCGACGACGATGTTGCGTGCCCAGCCGGCATGCACTTCCAGGAAATCGCCGCCGTCCACCAGCCGGGCGATCACCGCATGCACGTCCATCGGCTCGCTGGAGGTCGCCGGGATCATCCCTTCGATCTCGTCGTCCTCGCCCAGGACGAATTCCGGGTTCGGGTGGTGCGGCGGATCTTCGCTGTTGTTCGACGGCAGGAAGGAGAGGAGCCGGCGCGTCAACAGCACCGCATCCTGATCGGTCTCCGCGACGAAATGGACGTTGCCGCTGACCGTGGCGTGGACGTCGGCGCTGCCGACCTCGTCCATGCTGGTGGCCCGCCCGGTCACGGCCTTGATCACCTCCGGCCCGGTGATGAACATGTAGGCGTTCTGCCGGGTCATGATGATGAAGTCCATCAACGCCGGCGAGTACGACGCGCCGCCGGCGCACGGGCCCGCGACCACCGCGATCTGCGGCACCACGCCCGACAGCAGGACGTTGTGGTAGAAGACCTCGCCATAGCCGGACAGCGCGTCGACGCCTTCCTGGATGCGCGCCCCGCCGCTGTCCTTGAAGGCGACCAGCGGCACGCCGACCTTCAGCGAATAGCGCATCGCCTGCACCATCTTCTGGGCATGCATCTTGCCCAGCGTGCCGGCGGCGACGGTGAAGTCCTGGCTGAAGGCGGCGACCTGGCGGCCATCGGTATAACCGGTGCCGACGATCACGCCGTCGGCCGGCAGATCCTTGCCGTCCAGGCCGAAATGCCGCGCCGTGTGGCGGATATGGGCGCCGATCTCTTGGAAGGTGTTCTCCTGGAACAGCGCATCCAGCCGCTCGCGAGCGGTCATCAGCCCCTTGTCGTGGCGCTCCTGGATCTTGCCGGCACCACCGGCTTCGTCGAGAACCCGGCGCCGCTCGGCCAGGGTGTCGAGGAGCTCTTTCGCAATCACCATGGGCCGTCTGCTCTCATGTCCGCGCCGGATCGGGGGGGACAGTGCCGGACAGGGGGCGTCCGGACACCGGGGGCACGGCCGACGGGGCGACAGCTTCCGCCCGCACGGCACGACCGCGATAGCATGCGAGCTATCATTGGTGGTGCCGGGCGTCCTTGAGGTAGATCAGTTCAAATCGAAGCACCCCGGCGGCGTCCGCCGAATTGATGTGCCTCGCCCGGGCGGCGAGTCGGAGGGCACCCGCCCCTGCGGACCACGACGCCGCGGCGGGCGATGACATCGGGGCGGGATCGGAAAGGACCGGGCGACATGGAAGCGGGACTGAAGAGGCAGCTCCGGTCGCTTGTGGTCGCGATCGCCCTGATCGTACCGGCGGCGATCCTGTTCACGCTGGCCCTCGGCGAGGAGCACGGCGCGCTGTCGGTGCTCGTCACGGCGGTCGGCACCACGCTGATCGTCGGCGGCCCGATCCTCGCGGCGGAAGTCATGGTGATCGACGCGCCCGCCGGACAGCGGTTGCGCCGCCGGCCGCTCTGGCAGTTCCTGACCCTAAGATTCGGGGCCTGGTCGCTGTGGATCCTGCTCGGATCGCTGATCGCCAACCGGTTCGTCTGGGCCGCACCGCTGGCCGACCCGCTGGCGCAAGCCGATTTCTGGCTGTCCATCGCCTTCTCCTTCGCCGCCGGCCTGACATGCATCTTCCTCTTGACGGTCGACGAGTTGCTGGGGCCCGGCGTCTTGGTCAATCTCTTGCGCGGTCGCTACCACCGTCCTTTGACGGAGGAGCGCGCGGTCGTCTTCCTGGACATGAAGAACTCCACCGGCCTGGCGGAACGACTGGGGCCGGAGCGGTTCCTCGACCTCCTGGTACGGTTCGTCGACCTGGTGTCGGAGGAGGTGCGGCGCGCCGGCGGCGCGACCTACGAGTATCAGGGCGACGGCGTCATCCTGGTATGGGACGGCCGGCGCGCCGGCGACCTGACCCCGGCGGCGGTCATGCTGCGCCGGCTGAAGGCGCGCCTGCAGACGCAGGCCGGGCACTACCGGGCCGATTTCGGCGTGGCGCCCGACTTCCGGGCGGCGCTGCATGTCGGCCCGGTGGTGGTCAGCGAGATCGGCGACGACAAACGCGCCATCGTGCTGGTGGGCGACACCATGAACACCGCGGCCCGGCTGGAGCAGGCGGCGCGCGATCTGGGTCACGACCTGATCTGTTCGGCCGATGCCGCCCGGCGCATCGGGCCGGTGCTGGGCGTGACCGTCCAGGCATTGGCGCCGATCGCGCTGCGCGGCAAGGCGCAACCGGTCGCCGCGGCGGCGCTGGTCCTGGCCTGACGGGCCCGCCATGACCGAGCCCAAACTGACGCTGCCGCCGTTTGCCGCGCTTCGGGCCTTCCACGCGGCGGCGACCCATGACCGCTACCGCGACGCGGCGGCCAGCCTGGGCCTGACGGAAAGCGCCGTCAGCCATCAGATCCGGCGGCTGGAAACCTTTGTGCACCAGCCGCTGTTCGACCGCTCCGGCCGGCGCCCGGCGCTGACCGAGGCGGGGCGCCGCTACCTCGCGGCGATCGAGCCGGCGCTGCGGCAGATCCACGAGGCGACTGCGGCGCTGCGGCCGGACGGCGGTCGGCGCCCCGTGCGGCTGACCCTGCCGCCGACCTTCGCCGCCACCTGGCTGATCCCGCGGCTCGGCGATTTCGAGCGCGCGCATCCCGACATCGACCTGCAGCTGACCGCGACGACCCGCGTGGTCGACTTGCGCCGCGAGCAGATGGACCTGGCGATCCGCCACGGCCGCGGCGACTGGCCGGACGTCGAAGCGACCCATCTGCTGGAGGAAACGGTGATGCCGGTCTGTGCACCCGGCTATCTGGAACCGGCGGCGGGACCACCGCGCGCCGGGGCGCTCGCCGGCCTGCGGCTGATCGTCAACGCCGGCGTGCCCAACGAGTGGGAGGAGTGGGCGCGCGCCCATGGGCTCGATCCGCCGGCCCCGGGCGACCTGATCGCACTGGATGCGCAGGAGCAGACGCTCCAGGTCGCGGAGACCGGGCACGGGCTCGCCATGGGCCGGCGCCCCGCCGTCGACGCCTGGCTGAAGCAGGGCCGGCTGATCGCCCCCTTCGGCCAGGCGTCGACAAGCGGTGCGGCGTTCTACCTCTGTCGCCCGGTGGGGGCGGCACCGACCGCCGCCGACCGCCGGTTCGCCCGCTGGCTCGGCGCCGCCGTCGACCGCTGGCGGGCCGACAATCCGGCGGCGTGACTTGAATTTCGTTCAAGTTACGTTGAACCGAACCGCGTAGCCGTTCGGGCCACTTCGACCATCTACTCCGAACAGGAAGACCGGCATCGCCGCCGGCCACCCTGGAAACCGGAGACCCGCCATGACTCACATTTCATCCACCATCGCGGCCGCCCCCGGCACCGACCGGACCGCCGGCGAGATCCAAGCGCCCCTGACCTTCATCCGGCGCCAGTCGAAGAAACCCGCCTTCCACAGCGCCGCGCTGACCGGCGGCGAGGCGCGCTATCTCTACGAGACAGAGGCCCATACCGTGCCGGTTGCCGACATGCGCCCAATCGCCGACACGCTGTCGGTCGACCGGGAGGGCTTCGAGCTTCTGCGCGCGCCGACAGCGATCGCCGATCTCTACGACGACGCAGCGGTGGACGGACAGTACCGGGCGGAGATCGAGGCCCTGCTGACCCACCGCTTCGGCGCCGCGCGGGTCGCCGTTTTCGACGTCACCCGGCGCTCCGACGGCGGCAGCGGTGCCGCCAATCGGGACGGCCGGCGCGGACCCGCGACCCAAGTGCATGTCGACTACACCGCCGGCAGCGGCCCGCACCGGGCGCGCGACATCCTGGGCGCGGCCGCGGTCGACCGGCTGGAGGCGGCCGGCACCCGGATCCTGCAGGTCAATGTGTGGCGGCCGATCCGCGGGCCGGTGGAACGCTCGCCGCTGGCGCTCGCCGACGCCTCCACCGTGGCGGCCGACGACCTGATCGCCACCGACCAGGTGTTCCCGGACCGGGTCGGCGAGATCTACACCCTCGCCCATGACGGCGATCAGCGCTGGTACTACGCCCCGCACATGACGCCGGACGAGGTCTTGCTGATCAAGGGCTGGGACAGCCTGGACGACGGCCGCGCCCGCTTCACCCCGCACAGCGCGGTGACGGTGCCCGGCACCCGCGCTGACGCCCCGGCCCGCGAGAGCATCGAAGTACGCACCTTCGTGGTGATCGCTTAAGGGACGGCGCCCGGGGCGAACCCGGGCGCCCGACCGCTCGCCTCAGCGGTTGCCGAACACCAGCACCCAGAAGCGCCCCGGCATGTTGTCGAGCGGCGCGCCGGTGGCGTGGCCCACGCCCAGCTCCGTGACCGCCGGGTCCAGGATGTTGGCGCGGTGGCCGGGGCTGTTCATCCAGTCGGTCACCACCGAGGACGGCGAGTCATGACCGACCGCCACATTCTCCGTGATGCGGCTCCCGCCGTAGCCGGCGCGGCGCGCCCGCTCGCCGATGTCCGATCCGTCGCTGCCGGCATGACCCATCAGGCCGTTGGCCGCTATGTCCGCCGCATGGGCCTGGGCGGCCGCCGCCAGGTTCGGGTTCGCGGCCAAGGCCGGCAGACCGTTGGCCGCACGCTCCGCATTCACTGCCGCGGCGACCGATGCCGCCGTCGACCCGCCGCCGCTCGGGCTCTGCGCCACCGCACCACCGCCCGGCGCTGCTCCACCGCTGCCGCCCCCGCCGCCGCCGACGCAGGCGGCCACCAGGAACGCCGCGGCGAGCGTCCACGCCGCGCGTCGCCCGCGAGCCGTCGGACGCGCTACAGCATCATCGGTCATCCTCGGGCCTCCCGCCGAAACGTCTCACATCGACGCACAATAGGCGCATGGTCGTCTGCCGGCAGCAAGCACCGCACGCCACTATGGGGACGACGCAACGGCGGTGCGGTCACCCGATCGACGTGCATTTCCCCTTCTCCCCCCGGGGCCGCACCGTCAAGATCTTCCCCGACCGGCCCGCCCACCACGAGGTCAGCCCATGCGCCTCCCCGCCGACGATCTCGCCCGCCTCACCGCGCTTGAGCGCAAGGTGCTGTGGCTGGCCTGCTGGACCATCCACAACGCCAACCATCTGCGCGACAAGTCCGACGGGCTGAAGGTCGGCGGCCACCAGGCGTCCTCGGCCAGCCTGGTGTCGCTGATGACGGCGCTGTACCTCCGGGTCCTGCGGCCGGAGGACCGGGTGGCCGTCAAGCCGCACGCCTCGCCGGTCTTCCACGCCATCCAGTACCTGCTGGGCAACCAGACGCAAGCCAAGCTGGCGGCCTTCCGCGGCTATCACGGCGCGCAGTCCTACCCCAGCCGCACCAAGGACGCCGACGATGTGGACTTCTCCACCGGCTCCGTCGGCTTGGGCGTCGCCATCACCGCCTTCGCCGCGCTGATCCAGGACTATATCCGCGCCCGCGCCTGGGGGGCGGACCTGCCGCGCGGGCGGATGATCGCGCTGGTCGGCGATGCGGAGCTGGACGAAGGCAACATCTTCGAATGCCTGCAGGAGGGCTGGAAGCACGATCTGCGCAATGTCTGGTGGATCATCGACTACAACCGCCAGTCGCTCGACGGCGTGGTGCATGAGGGGCTCTACGACCGCATCGCCGGCATCTTCCGCGCCTTCGGCTGGGACGTCGTCACGCTGAAATACGGCGCCCAGCAGCAGGCCGCCTTCGCCGAGCCCGGCGGCGAGACGCTGCGCCGCTGGATCGACGCGTGCCCGAACTCGCTCTATTCGGCGCTCGCCTTCCAGGGCGGGGCGGCCTGGCGGCGCCGGCTGATGGACGAGATCGGCGATCAGGGCCCGGTGTCCGCCCTGCTCGACCGCCGCAGCGACGACGCGCTGGCGGCCCTGATGGCCAATCTCGGCGGCCATTGCCTGGAGACCATCATCAACGCCTTCGAAGGCGTCGACCACGACCGCCCGATCGCCTTCATCGCCTATACCGTGAAGGGCTGGGGCACGCCGCTCGCCGGCCACAAGGACAACCATTCCGGCCTGATGACGCCGGAGCAGATGGCCGCCTTCAAGCAGCAGCACGCCATCCGCGACGGCGCGGAATGGGCACCTTTCGAAGGGCTGGCGACCGATCCGGCGGCGCTGGACGCGTTCCTGTCGGCCGTGCCGTTCAACGCAAGCGGCCGGCGCCGGCTGACCGCCGAGGCGGTCGCCCCGCCGCCGCGCGTGGAGATCGCCGACCGGACGATCTCGACGCAAGCCGGCTTCGGCAAGATCCTCGACCAGATCGCCAAGGCCGGCGGCCCGCTGGCCGACCGCATCGTCACGCTGTCGCCGGACGTCACCGTGTCGACGAACCTCGGACCCTGGGTCAACCGGCGCAATCTGTTCGCCCGCACCGCGGCCGCCGACACCTTCCGCGACGAGCGGGTGCCGAGCGCCCAGAAATGGCGCTTCACCCCCGACGGCCAGCATATCGAGCTGGGCATTGCGGAGATGAACCTGTTCCTGGCGCTGGGCGCGGCGGGCCTGGCGCACAGCCTGTTCGGCCAGCGCCTGATCCCCATCGGCACGCTCTACGACCCGTTCATCGCGCGCGGGCTCGATGCCCTGAACTACGCCTGCTATCAGGATGCCCGCTTCCTCCTGGTGGCCACGCCGTCGGGCGTGTCGCTGGCGCCGGAGGGCGGCGCGCATCAGTCGGTCGGCACGCCCCTGATCGGTCTCGCGCAGGACGGGCTGGCGGCGTTCGAGCCGACCTTCGTCGACGAGCTGGCGGTGATCCTCGACTGGGCCTTCGGCTATCTGCAGCGCGACGGCGAGGGCGATCCGGACGAGCGCACCTGGCTGCGCGACGAGACCGGGGGGTCGGTCTATCTGCGCCTGTCGACTAGGCCCTTGGAGCAGCCGCAACGCCGCCTCGACGGCCCGCTCGCCGACGACGTCATCGCCGGCGCCTACTGGCTGCGCCCGCCCGGCGCCAACGCCGATCTGGTGATCGCCTACCAGGGCACCGTGGCGACGGAGGCGATCCGCGCCGCCGGCCTGCTGGCGGAGGACCGCCGCGACATCGGCGTGCTCGCCGTCACCTCGGCCGACCGGCTGAACGCCGGCTGGCAGGCCGCGGCCCGCGCCCGCCGACGCGGCCACCCGGCGGCGCTGAGCGCCATCGAGCGTCTGCTCCGCCCCCTGCCCCGCCACTGCGTCCTGATCACCGTGATCGACGGCCACCCGGCAACGCTGGGCTGGCTCGGCGGCGTCGCCGGCCACCGCACAGCCGCCCTGGGCGTGGAACATTTCGGCCAAACGGGCACCGTCGCCGACCTCTACCGCCACTACGGCATCGACGCCGCGGCGATCGTGGAGACCGCGGCAGCCGCGGCGCCGGGGCGGCCCATCCGGCATTTGAGGTCGGTGGGGTGACGGTGTCGAGCGCTGCGCATCGGCGTAGGATATGGCGTGGCGCGCCTGGACTGTCGGGATTCGCGAGCGACGAGCGAGCTGGGAAGCAGCCGTCTTGCGGAACAGACCGCTGCGTAACGGGGAACTCGCCAAGTCCCGCATCAGCGGGAACACGTCATCTGCAAATCTACTATTAGACGGTCTTGCGACGCGCCCGACCCGATCGCGTCAGGTCCGCAACGTGCCACTATCGGAATTCGAGCACCTCGGCGGACATGGCTGCAGTGCGGACGAAGCGGACCTAGAGCGGATTCGCATTATTCCGGTTCATAGCCGCATGCGGTGAAGAAGCTTCTGGCGTCGTTTGATGTGATGGCGTCGATGGCTTCGCGGATGGCGG
>JANQSN010000051.1 GCA_028284045.1 Alphaproteobacteria bacterium
TCAGCGTGTAGGTCCAAGAACCATCCGCCAGCACCTCGAA
This sequence comes from Alphaproteobacteria bacterium, assembly GCA_028284045.1. Taxonomy (GTDB): domain Bacteria; phylum Pseudomonadota; class Alphaproteobacteria; order DSM-16000; family Inquilinaceae; genus JANQSN01. Next base: position 41 of record JANQSN010000051.1, read on the forward strand.
CGTGCCGTAGCCGCCGGTGCCCGACGTCCCCGCAGACATGGCCTGGTAGGACGCCTCGCCGGCATCGGTGTCGGTGATGGTCAGCGTCCCGGTCGCCGTCGCCGACGCCGCAACATCCTCCTTCACCGCGCCCGACGTATCGCCACCTAGGACGGCCCCATCATTGGTGCCCGTCACCGTCACGCTGATCGTCTGGGTATTGCCTTCGGAATCGGTGAGCGTGATGGTCTCGACGGCCACTTCCCCGTCGCGCAGCGCCTGGGAGGCCACGGGATCCAGGGTGTAGGTCCACTGATCCCCGTCGCCGTTCACCACGATGCGCCCGAACGCGCCATCGCCGGAGGCGCCGGCAAAGCTCGGCGAATCGTCGGCGTCGACATCGGTCACCCAGATATCGCCGCTCACGGTGATGACGTCGGGGATGTCGCCCTCCGTCACCGCACCGGTGGTGTCGCCGCCGACCACGGCGGCCTCGTCGACGTCGAGAATGGCGATCTCGACCGTGTAGGTGATCCGCTGCGTCGCCGTCTCGACCAGCACCGTCAGGGTCCGCGAGGGATCCGTCTCATGGTCGATCCGGGCGGTATCCGCGATCGTGATCTCACCGGAGACCGGATCGACGGCGAAGGCGCCGTCGACATTGCCGTCGAGCACGGTGAGCGCGCCGCCGACCGTCCCCAGGACGCCGACCAGCGCGCCGCTGGACGCATTCTCCGCGATCGACAGCGAGAGCGTCTCGGCGATCACCTGGATGCCGTCGACCTCCGGCACCGGAACCGGCGCCGGCTCCGGTGCCGGCGGCGAGACCAACGGATCGCCGGCCGATCCACCATCGGCCGCACCCTCTGCGATCTCGCCCGACAGCCCCGCCGGTCCGGCATCCGGATCAACGTCGAGATCGAGTCGATCCGCCGGCGTTTCGATCGGCGCCGCGGTATAGAGACCCCGTTCGATCTCCACCGACAGCGGGCGCAGCGGATCGATCCCGGCGACACCGCCGTCGACCGGCGGAATCGCCTGCGGCTCGTCGTCCGGCTCGCCGCTCGGCAGCGGCGACAGCGTCAGCCCGGCAGCCGATCCGACGGCATCCGGCGCGGCACCCAGCTCGAACGCGGCCTCGTCCACCGCCGCGTCCGAGGTCGCGTCGGCGGCCGGCGCGATCCGCCGGGCGGAGCCGAAATGAAGGTTCGGATTGGTGATCTCTTCTTCGGCGGCGTCTTGCGCGCGAGCCGTCAGTTCGACCTGCTCTTCATCGAACCGGCGGCGCCGCTCTCCACCGTCGTCGACCAGGAAAGCCTCTTCGGCCTGGAATTCCGGCTGACCCGGCTTGTCGGCCATCACCGTCTCTCCTTCCGGGGGCCGAGTCCGGTCGGCCCCAAGCGCTGGGCAAAATCAACCACCGCACAAACCTAGCAATTAATAAGGCCAAAATGTAAACAATCCGTTAGCTTTTCAGCAACCATGTCGAAAAGCCGTCAATCGTATCAATCTCCGCACCACAGCAACGTCGATATGACCAAGAAAGTTCAAATACCCGGAAAATTCTCCGAGACGTCGATGAAGATCAGACAGGCCGCGAACCGATCGGTAATCTGGCGCCATTGGACGAGCTCGGCGCGGCGATGATGGTCAGGCGATCGATTGGGGTTCCTCAGGCACGATTCACGCGCGCCCGTCGGCGGTCGCCGAATGCGCGACCGCCCACCGTCGCGTTCACCGCGGCGGCCCGATCCCGCTTTTCCCAGGCCCTGCTTTTCCCAGGTGCGGACCGCCAAGCCCCTCTGGGGACGCCCTGGCGGCGGCGGTCCGGCCGGCCTTACAGCGCCGGCTCTCCGTCCGGATCGGCGCGGCGCGACAACGCGCTGCTGACGAAGCCCAGCGAATCCTCCACCCGCCGCAGACCTTCTTCGAAGCTGCGCCGCCACACCGCAATGCGCGCCCGATCGGCAGCCGAGAGATCCGTCCCCGCCACCAGGTCGCTCCAGCGCCGCGCCGTCAGCTCGCACCGGATATAGGTGTCGGGATCGAGATACGGCATCACCGTTTCTTGTCCGTGGCGCGCCACGAACCGCGACTTGCGCCCGCGCCCGGCATTGGCGCCGGTGCCGTCCCAGGCGGCGAACTGCTCTTCCCCATACTGGAAGTTGCGCACGGCGATGACGGTCGCCTGGTCGCCGACCGTCTCGGCGAGCCAGATGGCGCTGTCATGGGTACTGCGCGCGGGCGTCACCAGGGCCACGAAGACCGGGTCGACGCCGAGATGCCGCGCGGCGATGACGAATTCCGACAAGGCGCGGTCGGGCCGATCGAGTCCCATCAACTGCTGGAACTCCAGTCGAATACCCGACGGAAGGTCGTGGAAGATTACGTCCACGTCCGGCAGTTCCAGGCTGTTGATCAAGAAATCCATGCCGTACTTCTTGTTCTGCAAGTCGTAAAGCAGGCAGCCCTGGCGCGGATCTTGTTGATCCAACGGCACATAGCCGCCCTGGTCGTTGCGCGTACCGAACACCCTGAACAGGCTACGCGCCATCCAGTCGCCGTCGAACAGGGCCGCACGGACGCCCCGTTGACGGTAGAGATCGGCAACCCCGCGGGACCAGGTGGACTTCCCGGTCCCTCCCTTGTCCCCAAACACGCAGACGAGTTTCGGCACGTGAGCCCCCTTTTGTTGGTCGGGTCGGGCCGGCCGGTCCCCTTGTTTTGTCGGCCGCCCGACGTCCCGCGGCGTCGACGCCCGGTTGGGATGGTCGGTTGCGAGGCCGTCACAATACCGCAGGCCTGCGGCATGGACAATTCGCCGCCCAGTCCCTCGATCCGCCGACGAACACGTCCGCCGGTTCCGGGTTTCCCGAGGACATTCAGCGAAGTCTTTCGTTAATTCTTTGTTTTCACCGTGCTGCTAGCGTCGGTGGAAATCGGTGACGGCCGGCCAGACCGCAGTACAACCGACTCCAGCGAGATGCGCCAGAACGACGGCTCCCGCCTCCGCAATATCGGCATTCGCGACCGGCCTTGGGCGCTTATGCCCGCGGCTTTGCGTCCCCGCGGCCGGCCCGACGACACCGCGATAGAACCGGATCATCGCCGCAACGGACGGCAGCCATGACCATCGCCAGCGATCAGCGCGAAGGGTTCGCCGGCCCGGCCGGGCGCCAGCCGGCGGTCGTCCGCTCGCTCGGCCGGGTCGCCTACGGCCGCTCGGATGTACTGGGCGCGACGCTGTTCATCAATCTGCTGTCGCTCGCGCTGCCCCTGGTCATCCTGCAGACCTACGACCGCATCATCCCCTATGCGGCCCAGGAAACCCTGGCCTTCATGGTCGTCGGCCTGATCGCCGTGGTGCTGATCAACGGCCTGCTCGGCACCGTTCGCAGCCATATCAACGCCTGGGCCGCCGCACGGTTCGAGCACGTCGCATCGTGCCGCGGCATCGAGAAGCTGCTGACCAGCGACAGCGCCACGGTGCAGAGCATCGCCCCGGGCGTCCAGCTCAACCGGCTGGGCGCGGTCGACCAGCTTCGCGGCTTCTACGCCGGGCAAGGTCTCACCTCGCTGATCGATCTGCCCTTCGTCGTGCTGTTCTTGGGCCTGATCGCGATGATCGGCGGCCTGCTGGTGGTGGTGCCGCTGAGCCTGCTGGCGATCATGGGGCTGCTGGCCGCGGTGGTCGGCTGGCGGCTGCGCAACGCCGTCCTGGAGCGCTCGATCATCGACGGCCGTAGGACCAATTTCCTGATCGAGGTGATGACCGGCATCCATACGGTCAAGGGGCTCGGCCTGGAGCGGATGATGGCGCGGCGGCTCGACCGGCTGCAGGCCACCTCCGCGGAGGCCGTCTTCCGCACCGCCCAGCGCTCCACCATGGCGCAGGCGATCGGCGGCGCGATCTCCAGCCTGACCATGATCGCCACGGTGGCGACCGGCAGCCTGTTCGTCCTGTCCGGCGAGCTGACCACCGGGATGCTGGCCGCCTGTACGCTGCTGGCCGGGCGGTCGGTCCAGCCGTTCCTGCGCGCCGTCGGCACCTGGTCCCAGTTCCAGAGCCTGAAGGTGGCGGAGGATCGCTACCGCCGGCTGATGACCATGCCGGACGAGGATCCCCCGAGCGCGCGGCCGATGCCGCGGATCTCCGGCGCCCTGCAGCTCCAGCGGGTCGCCTTCGGCTATCCGGATGCGGACCAGCCGCTGTTCACCGATCTGAACCTCACATTGGCGCCGGGCGAGGTGGTGGCCATCACCGGCGACAACGGCTCGGGCAAGTCGTCCCTCTTGTGGCTGATCATGGGCCTCTTGCGGCCGACGGCGGGCCGGGTGCTGTTCGACGGGCGGGACATCGCTGACATCGACACGCGCACGCTGCGCGCCCAGATCGGCTACCTGCCGCAGCGGGCCGTGCTTTTCAAGGGCACGATCCTCGACAACCTGACGATGTTCTCTGGCGAGCAGTATCTCAACACAGCCATGGACTATGCCCGCCGGCTCGGCCTCGACCGGGTGATCGCCCGCCTGCCGCAGGGTCTCGACACGACGGTCGGCGACAGCTCGTTCGAAGCGCTGCCCAGCGGCGTGCGCCAACAGATCGTCTTCATCCGCTCGCTGGTGCGCCGGCCGCGCCTGATCCTGTTCGACGAGGCGAACACCTCGTTCGACATGGACACAGACCAGCACCTCAAAGGGCTGCTGACCGAGCTGCGCGAGCAGGCGGCTCTGGTGCTGATCAGCTACCGCCCGTCGATCCTCGGCGTCGCCGACCGCCTCTACCGGATCTCGGGCGGCGGGCTGACCGACATCTCGCCGCCATCGGGCGGTGTCGGCGACGGCGTCGGATACCAACGGCCATGACCGTCGCTCTCGACACCTACGCCACCGCGGCGGAACAGAGCGAGCTGCTCACCAACGCGCTGTCGCAGGGCGAGGAGGAGGCGCGCGTCAGCCCCTGGGCGGCCTGCCTGACGCCACTCCTCGCCGCCTTGGGCTGGCGCGGCGAGCCCCGGCACATCGCGGAGTCCCTGCCGCATTTCGCCAGCAACCTGGATCTCGACGACCTGCGCACGGTGCTCGGCCGCATGGGCTTCGCCACCCGGCCGATCTCGCTCCGGCTGCGCGACATCGATCCGCGGATCCTGCCGTGCCTGTTCGTCGACCGCGCCAACCGGCCGTTCGTGCTGCTGGGCCGCCAGGGCCGGACCTTCGACGCCTACGACGCCATTCACCGCGAGCGACGAGCCCTGCCGGCGCTCGGACGGCGCGGCGAAGCCTACGTCATTCAGGAAGACACGGCCGACGACACCGCGGCGACCGGCAGCGAATGGTTCGCCGAGACCGTTAGACGGTTCCGCGCCCTGGTGCTGCAGCTCTTCGGCCTGTCGCTGGTCATCAACCTGCTGGGCGTGGTGGTGCCGCTGGGCATCATGGCGATCTACGACCAGGTGATCGCCAAGCAGTCGATGGCCGCCCTGGTCACCATCGTCGTCGGCGTCGCCGCCGCGCTGGCCGGCGAATTCCTGCTGCGCCGCCTGCGCGACAACGTCCAGGCGCATATCGCCGCCCGCATGGAGTACCTGATCGGCAGCAAGAGCTTCGAGCATATCCTCGCCCTGCCCGCAGTGTTCACCGAGCGGGCACCGGTGGGCGGTCAGATCTCGCGCCTGCGCGAGTTCGAGTCGCTGCGCGAGTTCTTCACCGGCCCACTCGCCGGGGTGTGTCTCGACCTGCCCTTCGTCTTCCTGTTCGTGCTCGTGCTGGCGATGCTCGGCGGACCGGTGGCGCTGGTGCCGATCGTGTTGATCACCGCCTTCGTGGTGATGGGGGTCCTGCTGTTCCCGGTGGTGCGCCGCCTCGGCCGCGCCGCCAGCCTGACGCGCGCCGAGCGGCACGCCTTCCTGGTCGAAACGCTGTCGAAGATGACGACGATCAAGCAGATCGGCGGCGAAGCGGTGTGGGCGGAGCGGTTTCGCACGCTGTCGGCGGAAAGCGCCATGGCCAGCCTGCAGATGAGCCGGCTTCAGGCGATCATGACCAGCATCTCCCAGTCGCTGATGACCGTGGCGGGGATCGCGGTTCTGGTGATCTCCGTCGGCCGCGTGCTGGACGAGCAGATGTCCATGGGCGCGCTGATCGCCGCGATGGCCCTGGTCTGGCGGGTCCTCACGCCGATCTCGACCGGCTTCAACCTGTTCACGGCGCTGGAGCAGACGCTCAAGAGCGTGTCCCAGCTCAACCAGACGCTGCGCTACCAGCCCGAGCAGGAACCCAACGCCGCCGCCAAGGCCCGCAAGATCTTCGCCGGCAACGTGTCCCTGTCGCGGGTGCTGATCCGCCATTCCCATCAGGCGGAACCGGCGCTGATCAACGTCAATATGTCGATCCAGCAGGGCGAGGTGTTCGCCATCACCGGCCACAGCGGCGCGGGCAAAACCACTTTGATCAAGGTGATGCTCGGCCTCTACACGCCGCAGGCCGGCAATGTGTCGCTGGACGGGATCGACCTCCGCCAGATCGACTCGTGGGAGCTGCGGCAGGCCTTCGGCTACATGCCGCAAGCCAGCCACGAGTTCTATGGCACGATTGCGCAGAACCTGCGGCTGGCCAAGCCGACGGCGACCGAAGCGGAATTCGTCACGGCTTGCGAGCTGGCGGGCCTGATGGACGACATCGATGCGTTGCCGGAACGGTTCGACACGCGCATCGGCGACCATCACGCCGGACGGTTCCCCACGGGGTTCCGCCAGCGGCTCGGCCTCGCCCGGGTCTATCTGCGCGACGCGCCGGTGATGATCTTCGACGAGCCGACCAGCGGCCTCGACCAGGCGCACGACCAAGCCTTCCTGGAGGCGGTGCAGACATTGCGCGGCGATCGGACCATCATCCTGGTCACCCACCGTCCGAGCCATCTGCGCATCGTCGATCGGGTCTGTGTGCTGGCCCAAGGCCAGGTGCTGGCGATCGAGAGCCCACAGAGCATCATTCCCAAACTGATGCAGGCCGGGTGAGCGCGCGATGACCGGCCCAGCAACCCAAACTGATCCGAAAGGCCGGGCTGCCGCCCCGGAACGGCCCGGCGCAACCGCGAAGGCGCGACGTCCGCTCCGTCTTCGAACCGACACGCAGCGCGAAGAGTCCGGCGCATGAACGCCATGGCCGATACCCTGACCCGCGATCCGCCGGCAGCAGCGTCCAGGCCCATGGGCGCCGGCCGCCTCATCACCATTCCGCCGCGGCCCAAGGCGACCCCGGCCGCGGAGCAGATGCGCATGCTCTCGCGCGCGATCCTGCTGGAGGAGCGCCCGCCCCCCCGCTTCCTCGGCGCCGCGGTGCTGCTGGTCGCCGCGATCGTCATCGGCACGATCGCCTGGGCCGCGATCGCCAGCGTCGCCTCCACCGCCGCCGCACCCGGTCAGGTGGTGCCGAGCGGGTCCGTGCGGATCGTCCAGCATCTCGAAGGCGGCATCATCGACGAGATCCTGATCGGCGAAGGCGACTTGGTGGAGGAGGGGCAGCTTCTGATGCGCCTCGACCAGACCGCAGTCCTGGCGGAGCTCGACCAGCTCCGCGCGCGCCGGGCCAGCCTGCGGCTCCGCTCGATCCGCCTGGCCGCCCTTCTCGACGGGACGATCCCGGACTTCGGCCCGCTCAGCCAGCGCTTCCCGGGCATGGCGGCCGATCAGCTCGAAGTCTTCGAGAGCGAGCGCCAAGCCGCCGAGGACGAGCGCGACGTGCTGCGCAGCCAGATCGAACAGCGCCGCGAGGAGGTCAATCTGGAGGCCGAGCGCCGCGCCAGCCTGGAAGAGCAGTCCGCGGTGATGCAGGAGCAGGTGGCGATTCGGTCCGAGCTGTTCACCCGCGGCGTCGGATCCCGGGTCGTGCTGCTCGACACCCAGCGGGAAGCCTCGCGCATCGCCGGCGATCTCGCGTCGGCCCGCGTCGCCGTACGCCAGGCGGAGATCGGCGTCATGGAGAGCCAGCGATTGCTGGCCGAATTCGAGACCCGGCGGCGCAGCGACGCCACTTCCGAACTCGCCGAGGTCAACGCCGAGCTTAGCGAGATCCAGGAATTGATCTACGGCCAAGAGGACCGGCTGGCGCGCCTCGGCGTCACCGCGCCGGTGCGCGGCGTCGTCAACGGGCTGGAGGTGTCGACCCCCGGGCAGGTGGCCGACCGCGGCGCCGTACTGCTGACCCTGGTGCCGCTGGACGAGCGGGTGGTGATCGAGACACGGATCCAGCCGGGCGATATCGGCTTCATCGAGGTCGGGCAATCGGCCGAGGTGATGGTCGACGGCTTCCCCGTCTCGCGCTACGGCAGTCTGACCGGACGGGTGGAACGGATTTCCGCCACGTCGTTCGAGGACGAGGAAGGCAACCGGCACTATGTCGGGCGGATTGCCCTGGATCAGGACCACCTCGCCTTCAACGGCGCACACCACCCGATACAGCCGGGCATGACCGCGACGGTGTCGATCACCACCGGTGACCAGACCATTCTGGACTACCTGTTGCGCCCGGTCTTCGACTCGCTGCGCCGGGCCTTCTCCGAGCGCTGATCGCCGCATTCCGGGACCGTTCCGTGCGGTTTTGCTGCAGCGCGCAACAACACGTGATAGCTTTCCTTAGTTTGATATGGTAGCATTCGGTTCTCAATGGTTGGCGCGGATACCGATTTGCAATGAGGACGCAGACAAGCGTCCCGAGATTTTGAGAGTCGTCGATTTTGCGCCGGTGATGGAGACCACCAGGATGGACCCCGCCGAGGTACTTCAGGAACTGTTTGAAGAGGCCATTCCCGCCGGCCCTCGGGAGCCGTCGTTGCGCCGCCGCCAGCGGGCGGGCATTGCGCGCACCCAGGCGCGTCTCGCCCTGGAACGCCTGCAGGTCCTGGGCTTCGTCATCGTCGCCAACCCGGAACACGCCGGCGATCCCGTGGAGCGGCGGTCCTAACCCGACCGCCGTCGGTTCTCGACATCCATTTTGATCGTCACTCGCTTCGCGCCGAGCCCGACCGGGCTCTTGCATCTCGGCCATGTTTTCGCCGCCCAGGTCGCCGCCGGGCTCGCCCGACGCCAGGGCGGCCGTTACCGGCTGCGCATCGAGGATATCGACCAGGGCCGCTGCCGGCCTGAGTTCGACGCCGCAATCGCAGAGGATCTCGCCTGGCTCGGCCTGATGCCGGATGACGCGCCGTGGCGGCAATCGGCGCGCCTGGACGCCTATCGCGACGCGCTGGATCGGCTGCAGGCGGCCGGTCTGGTCTATCCGTGCTTCTGCACCCGGGCGGAGATCCGGCGCGAGATCGCCGCCATCGGCGCCGCCCCGCATGGGCCGGACGGGCCGCTCTACCCGGGCACCTGCCGGTCGCTCGATCCCGGCGAGCGGCGGGAACGGCTGGCCGCGGGCGCACCCCATTGCTGGCGCCTCGACGTCGCCGCCGCCGCGGCGCGCGCCGGGCCGCTGGACTGGCATGACCAGCGCGCCGGACGGCAACGGGCAACGCCGGAGATCCTCGGCGACGCCGTGCTGGCCCGGCGCGACAGCCCGACCAGCTATCACCTGGCCGTGGTGGTCGACGACGCCGCCCAAGGCATCACCCTGGTCACCCGTGGCGAGGACCTGTTTCCCGCAACCCATCTGCACCGGCTGTTGCAGGCGCTCCTGGACCTGCCGGTGCCGGCCTGGCATCACCATCGCCTGATCGTCGATGACGCCGGCCGGCGCCTGGCCAAGCGTGACGACGCCCGCGCCGTGCGCACGCTCCGGGCCGCCGGCCACGACCCCGCCGACGTGCTGGCGATGACCGGGTTTCAGGAAGACGGCGACGCGGCGATCGCGCCGCCGTCGGCGTCGCCCGGCATCTCCCCCGCGCCGGGCGCCCGGCCCCGCGACGGCGCCTCCCACGCCGGCAGACCACCGAGACCGCCGGCTAGGGCCGGATAGTCCGGGTCGTCGGGCGCCACCACCCCCTGGCGGATCAGCAGATGCACCAGCACCAGGGGCACGTTGAACTTGAAGGCATCGGGCCGCGCCAGCGCCGGCAGCACGTCGGCCAGCCGCCAGCGATCGAACCGGGCCACCTCGCCGTCGCGGTTGACCGGCGTTACGCCCGCGTCGAGCCAAAGGTCATAGACGAACAGCACATCGTCGCGCAGCCCGGCGGCCACATCCAGACGATAGCGGATCACCCCGACCGGCCGCGCCGACGCCATGACGGCGGCATCGAGGCCGGCCTCCTCCTCGCCCTCCTTAGCGAGGTTGGTCGCCAGATCCAGGCCCACCGGCAGGCCGCCCGCCACCATATTGTCCAGCCGGCCCGGCGCCACAGCCCGGTCCAGTGCCCGCACGCCGATCCACACGGCCACGCCGGCCGGGTCGTCCACCAGCCCGTTGACATGCTGCCCATAGGCCCGGATGCCCAAGACCGGCACATGCGCACGGTCGACCCGGAAGGCGATCGGCGCCCCCCAGCCGGCGGTCGCCGCATAGTCCTCGCCGCGCCGCGGCGGCAGGTCGCCGGCGGCGCTCAAGCCATCGACCACGCCGGCAATAGCGGCAGTGCGCTCCGCGGCCCCGGCCCGGTCGAGCGCCGGCGCCAGGCTGAGCGCCGAGGCGTCGCCGTTCGCCGTCACGAAGATCGATCCCGCATCGACCAGCCGCCGGGCATGATCACGACGCACCAGGCCGACCGTCGCCCCATCCACCACCAGCGGCAGGTAGCGCGCCGGGTCGTGCCGGTTGCAGGCGATTAGATGGTCGATCGGGCGCAGCCGGTCGGCCGTCGGCGGCATCGTCATGGGCGGTCGCGGAAGGTCGGTGATGGGGGGAAGGATCGGGGGACGGATCGGGGTTTGGGGGGTCAGCCGGCGGCGGCCGCGGCGACCGTCGGCGGTGCGGCCGCCTCCAGGGCGGCCAGGTACTTCTCCGCCTCCAGCGCCGCCATACAGCCCATGCCGGCGGCGGTGACGGCCTGACGGAAGACCTTGTCCTTGACGTCCCCGGCGGCGAAGACGCCCGGGACGCTCGTGCGCGTGCTGTCGGGATCGGTGCGGATATAGCCCTCGTCGTCCATCGACACCTGGCCGCGGAAGAGGGCGGTGGCCGGGTCATGGCCGATGGCGACGAACACGCCGTCGACATCGACGACGCGATGCCCGCCGGTCTGGGTATCGGTCAGGCGGACGCCGGTCACGCCCGACTCGTCGCCAAGGATCTCGTCGACCACGCTGTTCCAGGCGGGGCGGATGCGCGGATGGGCGAACAGCCGGTCCTGGAGGATCTTCTCCGCCCTCAACGTGTCGCGCCGGTGGATCAGCGTCACCGACTCCGCCAGATTGGCGAGATAGAGCGCTTCCTCCACCGCCGTGTTGCCGCCGCCGACCACCGCCACCCGGCGCCCGCGGAAGAAGAAGCCGTCACAGGTGGCACAGGCCGACACGCCGCGGCCGTTGAACTGGCTCTCGCTGTCCAGCCCCAGCCAGCGCGCCTGGGCGCCGGTGGCGATGATCACCGCATCGGCGGTGAATACGGTACCGCTGTCGGCCCGGGCGACCAGCGGCCGGGCGGCGAAATCGACCTCCGTGATCACATCGAAGATCAGCTCCGTGCCGACCTTGGCGGCCTGGGCGGCCATTTGCTCCATCAGCCAAGGCCCCTGGATGACGTCGGCGAAGCCCGGATAGTTCTCCACATCCGTGGTGATGGTGAGCTGACCGCCCGGCTGGAGCCCTTGCACCATCACCGGCTGCAGATTGGCCCGCGCGGCATAGATGGCGGCGGTGTAGCCGGCCGGCCCCGCGCCGATGATCAGCACCTTCACATGCCGCTTGTCGGCCATGGCCGTTCCCTCGCGCGCTACCCTAGAATCCGAACATATGGTCCAGGCTGAAGGCGCCGCCGTCGTCGCTGACCAGCCCGTGATAGCCGAACAGCCGGCACCCACCGTCGCGGATCAGCACATAGGCATTGTCCCCCGCCGCCGCCACATCCGCCGCCTCGAACGTCTCGCGGATCCGGAAATGGTAGGACCCGCCCATCGGGATCGCCACCTGGCGGCGGGCGACGACCGCGCCGTCGCTGCCGGTGAGCTGCAGCTCGGTCTCGCTGGTCTCGCGCCAGGGCTGGGAGGCGGCATAGATCAGCGTGCAGAAGGCATCGGTGCCGGCATGCCCGGCGCGCAGGAACAGCCGCGTCGACAGCCCGGGCGGCCGGCCGGCATAGCTCTGCGGCTCCGACTTGTAGACGACGGGCATGTTGAACATGTGCGAGCCGAAGCTGGTCTCCGCCAGATGCCCGCTCTCCCGGTCGCGGTAGCGGAAGATGGCGTGCAACCAGCCATCCGCCTCGGGGCCCGCCGCGAAGTCGTAAACCAGTTCCACATGCCCGCCCGCCGGCAGGGCGTCCGGCCCCACCAGGTCATCCAGCGACAGCGCCACCGCATGGTCGCGCGGCAGCCGGCCGAAGCGATGGCGCGCCACTTCCGTCCCGTCCGGTCCGTAGACCAGCGCGGTGATCGGCAGATGCGCAAGCTCGCGCGCCATCGGCGTCGGCAGCACCTCGGTCTCGAACCGCGCCGGCGGCAGGACCGGCCCCGGCAGGATAAAGCCCTTGCCCAGCAGGTTCGCCAGCTCCGCCAGCTTCGGGTCGGGCGGCAGGCCGGTCCGCTCGACATTCACATGCGCGATCCGCCGGCGCCCGGCCGCCGTGTCGATCTCGTAGCGCGGGCGCACCACATGCTTGCCGGCAGTGACCTCGATCTGCTCCGGCCAAGCCAGGTCCGGCAGCAGCCGCGCCACGTCCAGGCGATGGGTCGCGAACCCCGGCACCGCTTCGGGCAACGCGACGTCGTCGTCGCGTCCCATCCGGTTCAGCCGCAGGCTCCCGGCCGGGATCGGCGCCGGGTGGCTGTTCTGCACCCACAAGACCACGGTCTCGCCGTCGGCCGGCGCCGGCAGCCCGGCGAAGTAGTCCGACGGCCAGGCATTGGCGTCATGGGTGCACGACAGGACCGCGTCGCCGCCGGGACCGCTGGCGAAGGTGTCGACCGCGTATTTCACGATGTCGTGGCCCGCCGCGCCGACCACATGCACGAAGAGCTGACCGGTGAAATCCCCGACGCCGAGGCGCGCGCGCACCTCGCGGCTGTCGATCACGAAGCCGGTGTTGGGACCGCCCAGCGGCTGATCGAAATCGCCGAGCACGCGGCCGTCGCCGTCGAACAGCCGCGCCCAGATCCTCACATCGCGCGCCCCGTAGCCGCCCCAGTAATTGGCGCTGACCAGCCGGGTGTGGTGGCCGTCCTGGTCGCGGAAGAAGGCGAAGTTGGTCGCGAAGTTGATCGGCGCCAGATAGTTGCGCGGGTTGGTCAGCAGCCGGTCGGGAATGCGCATGGCATCGAGCGTCACCACTCGTCGCTCAGCGCCGATCAGCGCGCGCATCTGGTCGATCAGCCGGCCGGCATCGAAGGCGGCGACGAACAGCGTGCCGGCGCCGCTCTCGCCCAGCGCGGAGACCGGGCGCGCCGCCTGGCCCAGCACGGTGCGGCCGACCTGCAGCACGTCCTGGACATAGACGCCGTCGACCGCGATGCCGCTCAGATCATACAGCGCCGCCAGCGTGGAAAGCTGATCCCACGGATCGAACACGGCGACCGGTCCGGCAGCCGCCAGCTCGGCGATCAGCGCCTGGGCGGCGTCCACCGCGGCGGGATGGCCGATCGCCTTGAACAGGCAGGTCGGGCCGGTCTTGGACGAAAAGGTCTCGATGTCGAGCGCCATGGATCTCTTTGGCCTCGTGTCTTGCGTCTAGGGCAGATGGCTAGCCCCGCCCGAACAGGCGCTTCATCCGCGCGGAGAAGGCATGGCGGGCCTGCTCGCGCCGGACCACGTCGGCGCCGGTCACCCAGTTGATCTGGATCGACCGCCGCGGGCCGACATGCTGGGCATGGCCGTGCCAGGCGGTCGGGCCGTTGCGGAAGGCGAGCAGCGTGCCCTCTTCCGGCGGCACCTCCGCCGCCATGTCGTCGAGATCGTCCGCCGAGCGCAGCAGGCGCAGCCGGCCGCCCTCGGCCTCCCACTGACCGTTCATGTAGATCAGCACGGTAATCAGCTTGGTGGTGCTGTCGGTGTGGATGCGCCCGTCCTTGGCCTGCGCCTGGCCGCGCACGGTCACCATCACCGGCCGGTCGGTCAGGTCCATGTCGAACTTCTCCGCGAACGCCGCGGTCATGTCCGGGGCATGGACCGCCGCCAGGAGCTGCGCGAAGGCCGGGCCGTAGTCGAGGCTGCGGGCCGGGAAGCTGCCGGGCCGATCGATCGCCGGGAAGTCGCGGTTCACCGCGGCCAAAGCCTCAGGCCGGATGAACTGCGGCACGATCAGATGATCGAACGGGTCGGCGACCAGCGGGGTCGCGCGGAACCGCGCCAGATCGAAAGGCGGTCCGGGGTCGGTGTGCGGCGGCGGCGCCTCCGCGGTGGCATCGGGCGATAGCACGGGCGGCAATGTCCCTTGGGCAGTTTCGCAATCGTCCCCGGTTTGCCATGGCGGGCCGCGATCCGGCAAGCCCGGGCCGGCGGCGGGACCTCGCCAACCCGGATCAGCCGGCGGCGGACCGGCGGTCGCGGACCAAGGCCCGCACCGCATCCGCCACGCGGCTGGTGTCTTCCAGCGGCGGGTAGCGCCACCGCTCCAGCCGGCCGGCGAAGGGCCGGGTGACGCCGTCGGCGCTCAACCGGTCATGGAACCGGCGGAACTTCGCCGATCCGCCCTCCAGATGGAAGACATGGACCGGCTTGGCGGTCGCCGCCGCCTCGGAGACCATGTTGACGCTGTCGCCGGTGACCACCACGGCGTCGGCCAGCCCGAGAAAGGCGGTGTAGGGGTTGTCGCCCGTGCCGTCCCAGAACTGGCAGGGCAGTCCGGCCAGGCCGTCGCGCAGCCGGCGGACGATCTCCGGGTCGGTGCGGCGGCTGGCGGTGACCATCAGCCCGGCGCCTTCCTCAGCCGTCACCGCCTTCAGGCCGGCCAACAGCCGGTCGGCGTCGGCGGGGGTGAAGCGGAAGACGCGGTTGTTGCCGCCCAGCACCACCGCCACGCGCGGCCGCGGCAGCGCCTTCAGCACCGGGTCGGCCAACGCAGCGGCGCTGGCCAGACGCGCCGGCGTCACGCGGTGGAGCGCGCCCACCGTACGAACCACGTTGCGGCCGGTGACGCCGTCATGCTCCGGCACCACCACGAGATCGAAGGCGTGGAGCCCAATGCCGGGTGTCTGGATCTGCACCAACACGGTCCGACCCCGGGCCGCCCGGCGGGCCAGCAGCCCGGGCGCGACGCTGCGCCGCCCCGAGGCGATGATCAGGTCTGGCCAGGGCGGCGCCACGTCGTCGCCGGCCGGATCGATGGCGTGCCGGTCGAGAATCCGGACATGCGGGGTCACCCAGCGCCAGGGACGGCGCAGCGTCACGCGCTTGACCACGGGCGCCAACCCCAGCGCCTCCGCCAAGCCCAGGCACTGGACCTCCATGCCGATGGTGCCGTCGGTGAGCACCCAGGCGCTGTGAAGCCCCGGCGCTGCGGCCGGCGAATCACTCAGCGCCGTCGCCTCGCCGATCCCGTGCTGTTGAACCGTCACCAAACGCTGTCCCAGGCTGGCTTTCGAAGGCGGCGCCCCAGCCCGCGGCGCCCGCGCCCGGTTCTTAGCGCCGGGCCGGACGCCGGTAAAGCGTGCGGGCTCCCGCCCCGTCGCCGGGCCTCGCGCGGTTACGGCTTGCTCCCCGGCGGCGCCGGTACTAGCGTCTGCGGATCACTCCCGATCATTGCCACCATCCGCATCGCCCCCATGCGCAGGGTCAAACTCGATCGCATCGACAGGAAAATCCTGCGCGACCTCCAGGAGGACGGGCGGATGACCAATGTCGAGTTGGCACGCCGGGCCGGAATCTCCGCCCCGCCCTGCCTGCGCCGTGTGCGCGCGCTGGAGGATGCCGGCTATATCCGCGGCTATCACGCCGATGTCGATCCGGAGCATCTCGGCTACGGCGTCTCGGTCTTCGCGCAGGTCGGGCTGTCCAGCCAAGCCGAGGCGGACCTGCGCCAGTTCGAGGAACTGGTCGCCACCTGGCCCTTGGTGCGCGAGTGCCACATGCTGGCCGGCGAGATGGACTTCCTGTTGAAGGTGGTGGCGGAGGACTGGGACGCCTATCAGCGGTTCCTGACCACCCAGCTCACCGCCGCGCCGAATGTCGCCCATGTGAAGTCGGCGCTGGCGATCCGCACCGGCAAGCAGCTTCCCGGCGTACCGATCGGCGTGGACGGCGCGGTGGACGGGACGGAATAGCATGGCCGGCGGGCGGCGCGGGTTCGATCCGACACGCCGCCGCCTGCTGGGCGCCGCGGCCACCGCCCCGCTGCTGCTGGTCCCGCGCATCGGCTGGGCCGAGGGGGCGACCGCCGGGCGGCTGTCCGTCGACGCCGTCGCCGCCGCCCATGGGCTGAGCGCCGACAATATCGGCTTCTACCTGTTCGATGCCGACAGCGGGGCGCCGCTGGGCGCCCACAATGCCGACCGCGGGTTCCTGCCCGCCTCCGTCACCAAGCTGCCGACGGCGGTGATGGCGCTGGACGTCCTCGGCCCCAACCACCGCTTCGCCACCGATCTGCTCGCCACCGGAACGATTTCCGGCGGCACACTGAGCGGCGATCTGATCCTGCTCGGCGGCGGCGATCCGTTCCTCGACACCGAAGACCTGGACGGGCTGGCGGCCCGGCTGGTCGCCCGCGGCGTCTCGCGGATCGGCGGGCGGCTGCTCTACGACGCCAGCCGCCTGCCGCTGATCCCGGAGATCAGCGCCGCCCAGCCGGTGCTGGCGCACTACAATCCCGGCGTCGGCGCGCTGTCGGTCAATTTCAACCGCGTGCATGCCCGCTGGCAGCGGGCCGACGGGGCCGTCACCGCCCAGGCGGTGACCATCTCCGACAGCCTGGAGCTGCCCGCCGACTGGATCGCCTTCACCGCCGCCCCCGGCGGGCTTGAGCGCGATATCGGCTTCCTGTTGAGCCCGGTCGGCGACCGCGACGGCTGGGCGGTCTCCCAATCGCTCGGCGAGCCCGGCGCGTTGTGGCTGCCGGTGCGCAACACCGCCTGGCACACGGCATCGCTGTTCGCCCGGCTGCTGGCCGGGCGCGGCATCGCCGCTCCGGCGCCGGAGCCGGCGCGCGCGCCCGCCGGCGCGACCCTCCTGGCCCGGCACGAGAGCGTGCCGCTGATCGAGATCGCCGAGCTGGTGCTGCACTACTCCAACAACCTGTCGGCGGAGCTGATGGGGCTCGCCGCCGGCGCGGCCGTCGGCCGGGCGCCGGCCAGCCTGGCGGAGTCCGCCGCCGCCATGTCGGGATGGCTGGCGCGGACGGTGCCGGGGGCGGATTGGTCGGGCTTCGCGCCGGGCAATCATTCCGGCCTGCAGTCCCAGGGCCGGACCACGCCCCGCCAGCTCGGCGCGATCCTCGCCTATGCCTGGCCACGCCGCTACGCCGGGCGGGGCCTCTACGACCTCCTGCGGTCCGCCCGTTTCGAAGGCGAATTGAACGAGGGCCACCAAGGCGATCCGGTGGAGATCCGGGCCAAGACGGGTACGCTCTATTACGGGCGGGGCCTGGCCGGCTATCTGCGCGCCGCCAGCGGGCGGCGGGTCGGTTTCGCCGTCTTCGTATCGGATCTCGGCGCGCGCGCGGCGACCGACGCGGCCGCCGACCGGCGCCGGCTGATCGGCCCGCCCGGCGCCGACGCCTGGCTGCGCCGGGCGCGCGACGCGGAAAAGGCGCTGGTCGGCGACTGGGCGCTGTCGCTTTAGGTTGAATCGACATTCAGGACCTCCCTCCCCCATCGAGGGGGAGGGCTTAAACGGGCGGTAGCGACGAATGTCGATTGATCCTAACCGTCCGGCGCCACCAGGAAGACCGCGAGGTCGACGGTGCGGCCGTTGGAGAAGTTGAACCCGCCGACCCGCCGGTCGGTGGCGACCAGCGTGACCGGCGCATCGCCCAGATGCTCGCGCACCGCTTCCTCCTCCGCCGCTTCCAGGAACAGGACCGCGCAGGACACCCCGCCCGCCAGAGCGGCGGCGAGGTCGTCGGGATGCTCCAGGACGGTGTCGGTGCGGGTCAGGTAGACGACGCTCTCCAGGTCCAAAGGCGCGGTCATCACCCGATAGTCGGGGCACGGCGCCATTTCGGCCGCGGTATCGGCGACCACCTGGTTGATCCAGATCGACCGCGCCTCCGGCAGCACGAACTGGCCGTTCAGCCACAACACCGCCAGCGTCAACAGCGGCGCGGCCCAGAAGACGCGGACCGGCCGATCACGCATCAGCCGCCACGCCGCCAGGGCCAAGACGACGACACCGCCCGCCATGACGGCCAGCGCCACCGGCAGGAAGGTCTCGTCCATCATCGCCACCAAGAGGAACGGCCCGACCGCGAAGACCAGGCCCGTCGCCACCCAGACGGCCAGGACCGGCCAGAACAGATAGCGCTGCCAGCGCCCGCCGGTGCGGTAGGATCCCGCCATGTCGCTCAGCGCCGCCGCGGTCAGGATCGCCAGCGCCGGCAGGGTCGGCAGCACATAGTGCGGCAGCTTGGTGACGATCAGTTCGAACATCAGCCAGGTCGGCACGATCCAGGCCAGGCAGAACCACACCGGCGCCTCGCGCCGGTGGCGCCAGATCCAGGGCAGCGCCAGGACCAAAGCCAGCGACACCGGCCAGAAGGTGACGTTGCTGACCAGCAGATAGTAGCCGGGCGGGAACCCGTGGCTTTGCTGGCCTTCGAACACCTTGCCCAGCAGGTTGGTGCCGGCCGACGCCTGGAAAAACGCGCCGTCGCTGATGACGTAGATCGCGACGTACCAGGGCAGCGCGATGGCCAGCGCGATCACCACCCCAACCAATGGCTTCAGGAACAACAGCCAGCCGACGCGCCGGCCGATCAAGCACAGCGCGACGGCGGTCAGGGTGACCACCAGCGGGTTCATCGGGCCCTTGATCATGCTGCCGACACCGACGGCGACCCAGAAGACGATCGCCCAGCCCCAGCCCGGCCGCGGCCTCGCGCCGTCGCGCGCCGACCAGGCGCGGTGCAGCGCCAGCACGGCGATCAGGATGGTCAGCAGCAGGACCGAATCGGTCTTGGCCAGCCGGGCCTCGGCCCCCAGCAGCACGGTGGAGGCCATCAGAATCCCGGCGAGGAAGCCGGCGGACCGGCCGAACAGCCGCGCCCCCAGCACGCCGGTCAGCAGCACCGACGCGATCGCCGCGAGATAGGAGGGCAGGCGATGCGCCCAGATCTCCCGCGCCTCGACATCGGAAACCAATGTGACGGCGGCCGCCTGCAGCCAGTAGATGCCGGCGGGCTGCAGGTGGCGGGGGCTGTCCTGCAGGCGAATATCGATGAAGTCGCCGGTCTCCAGCATCTGCACGGTGGCCTGGGCATACCGGCTCTCGTCGCGGTCGACGGGCGGCACGGTCATCTGGCCGGGCCACATCACCGCCGCCGCGATCAGCACCAACAGTACCGCCTGCCATAGCGCCAGGCCGCGCGGCACGGCCGACCCCGCTGGCGCCGCTGGCGCCGCTGGCGCCGCCGGGGCGGCGTCGATATCAGCTTGGGTCATGGTGGTCGATCCAGGTTCCGGCCCTCCGGCTGTCGCCATCGACCGCCGTCAGGCGGGTCTGCCGGCGCAGCCAGAGAACACCCAAGAGGTCGAAGATCCCGGCGATCGCGCGGCCGAGATTGGTGTATTTGGACCCGCCGTGCCGGCGCTCGCGATGGCCCACCGGGTGGCAGATCAGCGGATGGCCGTACAACTGGAACAGCGCCGGCAGAAACCGGTGCATCCCTTCGAAGATCGGCAACCGCAGGAAGGCGTCGCGGCGGTACGCCTTGATGCCGCAGCCGGAATCGGGGCACTCGTCGCGCAACAGGCCGCGGCGGATCGGATTGGCGATACGCGTCGCGATGCGCCGCCAGATGGTGTCCCGGCGGACCTGGCGGATGCCGGCGACCAGCGGCGACGGCCGGTCGGTCAGGCCGGGCAGGCGCTCCGCGATGGCGCGGATGTCGGCGGCGATGTTCTGGCCGTCGCCGTCCATGGTGACGATCCAGTCGCCACGCGCCCATTCCGCCGCGGTCCTGAGGCCCGCCGACTTGCCCGCGCGGCGCCGGTGGCGCACCAGGCGCAGCCAACCATGGCGGTCCATCGCCCGGGTGACGCGGTCGGCGGTATCGTCGGTGGAGCCGTCGTCGATGCACAGCACCTCGAACCCGTCATGCCCGGCGAAGGCGTCGGCCAACTCGTCGAGCACCGGGTCGACGTTCTCCGCCTCGTTGAGGATCGGGATGACGACCGACAGCAACGGCAATTGCGTTTGAGGATCTGGCATGGGGTCCCAGCGGCGACCGGTGCCGGGCGGACGCGCCCACCGGCTCGCCCGCGATGTGCACCGCAGCGCCGCGGCTTGGCAACCCCGTGTTTCGCGTGAAGGACGGTGACGGGCGGCGGCCCGGCGGTCAGGCGATGGAGACCAGGGTCTCCGCCATCTCGTCGGCCGTGGTGATGGTCTTGGACGCCGCCTGGTAATTGCGCTGGGCGACGATCAGGTTGGTCATCTCCTGCGCCAGGTCGACATTCGATCCCTCCAGCGAGGCGGGCACGAAGCCGTTGATCGGGTTCTTGGTGCCGGTCTGGACCGCCTCGACGAAGGCGCCGGTGTTGTTGCCGTTCCCGCTGGCGGCCGGCGCGAAATAAGTGTCGCGGATCGGCCGCATCGTGTCCTCGTTGACGGTGTTGAAGGCCGCCAAGCGATAGCGGGTGCGCGCCAGGCCGTTGTCGAACTGCTCGATCACGTTGCCCTGCCGGTCGGTGGCATAGCTGGTCAGCCGTCCCCGCGGGCTGCCGTCGGTCGACGCGCCCATCGCGTTCGTTCCGGTTCCGAAATAATAGAACTGGCTGAAGTCGAAGGTGTAGCCGCCATGGCTGATCGACTGGAAATTGCCGCCGGACACGGTCAGCGGCGCCACCGCGGTGCCGCCAGGCTCGTAGAGCACCCAGTTCGACGTGCCGGCATCGAAGCGCATCGTGTATTGCGGCGTCACCGTCGACGGCGATGGCAAGGCCGGCACGGTGATCTGTCCGTCGGCCGCCGGCGCGCCGATGGCGGCGTCCTGTGCGGCGGCCTCCTCCGGCAGGGTGTCGGCAAGATAGGCGGTGAAGGCCACAGGCACTTCGGTCAACGAGCCGTCCGCCGGCAGGTAGCCAGTCAGGCT
This sequence comes from Alphaproteobacteria bacterium, assembly GCA_028284045.1. Lineage (GTDB taxonomy): Bacteria > Pseudomonadota > Alphaproteobacteria > DSM-16000 > Inquilinaceae > JANQSN01. The sequence continues at coordinate 21,347 of JANQSN010000051.1, forward strand.
GACCGTCGTGGTCGGCTGCTGCGGCATGATCGCGTAGCGCGAGAAGCGCATCGGTCCCAGCGCCGAGCCCGGCTCGCCGGTGGTCTGGTCGACCTCCCAGCCATGCACGAAGTAGCCATCCTGGGTCGTCAGATAGTTGCCGGCGTCGGTCGCGGTCATGCGGAAGGCGCCGTCGCGGGTGTAGAGGTTTCCGGGGATGGTGGTTCCGCTGACCGCGCTGCCGTCGAGATTGGGCGAGACCCGGAAGAAGCCACGGCCCGAGATCGCCACGTCGAGCTGGCCGTCGGTGCGGGTGATCTGCCCGGCCTCGCTGATCCGCCGTTGCTTCACCGCCTTGACGCCGAGATTGGCGTCGGCCGCCGACGACCCGTCGGGCGCGACCATGTCGGCGAACCGGGTGACGGAGCGCTTGTAGCCGGTGGTCGCGACATTGGCGACGTTGTTGGAGATGCCCTGCATCTGCTTGTCGAAGGCGCGCATGCCCAGAACACCGAGGGCGAAGCTGTGGCTGATGGTCATGGGACACTCCTCGTCCGCCGGCCCGTCGACCCGCGGCGCTGTCCGGATCAGACGATGTTCACGGTGGCCTGAAGCATCTCGTCGCTGCGCGACAGTGCCTTGGAGTTCAGCTCATAAGCGCGCTGCGCTTCGATCAGGTTGGTGATCTCGGAGACCGTGTCGACGTTGGAACGTTCCAGGTAGCCCTGCAGCAGGATGCCCCGCCCCTCCTGCCCGGCATTGTCGCTGGCTGGCGTACCCGACGCGACGCTCTCGCGGAAGTAGTTCCGGCCGATCGCCTCCAACCCGTTCTCGTTCTGGAACAGCGCAAGGGTGATGGTGCCGACCTGCTCCAGCTCGGTCTGGCCGGCCAGCTCCTGGAAGATATTGCCGTCTTCGTTGATGGTGACGCTCAGCGCATTGGCGTTGATCGTCCCGTTGACGCCGCGCAGCCGGTAGCCTTCCGTGGTGACGATCTGGCCGTCGGCGTTGATGCCGAAGGAGCCGGCGCGGGTATACGCGGTCGTACCGTCGGGGAGGTCGACCTCGAAGAAGCCGCGGCCGTTGATGGCGACGTCGAAGCTGTTGTCGGTCTGTTGCAGGGCGCCGCTATTGAACACCCGGTAGGCGCCGTTGACATGCACGCCCAGGCCGACCTGCAGGCCGGTGGGCCGGACGGTGCCGCCGTCGCTGGTCGGTTGGCCGACGACCCGGTAATTCTGGTACATCAGGTCGGCAAAAAGTGCATGCTGCGTCTTGAAGCCGGTGGTGTTGACGTTCGCCAGATTGTTGGTGATCACGGCGACGTTGTGTTGCTGGGCCGCCATGCCGGTAGCGGCGATATGGAGCGATTTCATCATGGTCGTCAGCGTCCTTGCGGCGGTTCGCCCGGCAGGTGCCGAAGCGCGGCCCGCCGACCGAAGCGATGCAATCGGCGTGCCAAGACGAGACCCGCGCCGTCCCCTGGCCTCCCGGCTCGTCGGCGTCTGGATGGTGGCGAGCCTGCTGGCGCCGGCCGGCGCGGGCGCGGCGGAGGAGCATGGGTTCGAGGCGCTGCTCGGCACCTGGTGGCAGAACGACTGGCTGGGCATCGAGATCGGCGCCGACGCCGTGGCGATGATCACGCCGGACAGCCGCTGGGTCGTCGATGCGGAGACCTGCCCGGTCGCGCATGAGTACACGCTGGCCCTGCAGACGGCGGCCGACATCACCGCGTTCTACGGCCTCGACCCAGCGGCCGGGGAGGCGGCCGAGGCGCCGCCGCGCCTGGTCGACGAGGACGGAACGGCGCTGGACGGCCGCGTGCTGGCCGCCCTGCCGCCCGGCGACGATCCCGTGCCGACGGTGTGGTCCTATTGCGCCGGGGAGACCCATGGCGGCAGCCTCTACCTCCCGGCGGGCGACGGCACCCTGACCGCCATCGCTACCGGCGACGGAATCGCGGCGGTGGAGACCTACCACCGCGAGCCGCCGCCCCCGTCCAACGAGGCCTTCAGCGCCTTTCAGCGCGAACAGGTTCAGATGGCGTTGGCCGAGCGGGGGCTCTATGACGGGCCGATCGACGGCGTGCTGGGGCCGGGCAGCCGGCAGGCGATCCGCGACTGGCAGGCCGGCATCGGTGCGGAGGCGACGGGCGATCTCTCCTGGCGGCAGTATCTCAGCCTGATCGGGATCGAGTGACCGAGCCGCCTCGACCGCCGGAACCCGATCCGCCGCGCTGCAGGGATTGATGGCCAAGGAAAGACGCGACCGCGCGCCGCTCGATGCGCGCACCTGGCCCTTGGTCAAACGGCTGTGGCACGACTGGGTGCGCGTCCATTGGCGACGCATCACCGCCTCGCTCGTGCTGATGGCGGTGATCGCCGGGGCCACCGGCGCCTATCCGCTGGTGATCGACTACGCCTACGACCTATTCGAGGCGCGCGATCCGGCCATCGTCACGGCGATCCTGCCGCTGGTGGTGCTGGTCACCCTGGTCAAGGGCGGGGCGACCTACGCCCAGACGGTGCTGGTCGGGGCCATCGTCTTCCGCGTCATCGCCAATATCCAGAAGGCGATGTTCGCGCATCTGACCGCGGCCGATCTTGCCCGGCTGGGACGCGAGCCGACCGGCCGGCTGATCTCGCGCTTCACCAACGACACCAACATCATGCGCGACGCGATGACCCGGGTCGCCACCGGCCTGGTGCGCGACGTGCTGACGGTGGCGGCGCTGGTCGGCGCGATGATCTATCTCGACTGGGCGCTGACGCTGATCGTGCTGGTGGTCTATCCGCTGGCCGCCCTGCCGGTGATCGCCATCGGCCGGCGGCTGCGCGGCACCTCCGCCGACACCCAAGAGCATCTCGGCCGCACCACGGCGTTTCTGGGGGAGAGCCTGGCCGGCGCGCGCATGGTCAAGACCTACGGGCTGGAGGGCTACGAACGGGCGCGCGCCGACGGCGTGTTCGAGCGGCTTTACCGCTTCACCATGCGCCTGGTGCGCGGCCGGGCGGCGGTCGACCCGTTGTTGGAGGTGCTGGGCGGCGTGGCGATCGGCGGCGTGATCGCCTTCGCCGGCTGGCGCATGACGACGGGGGCGGCGGATGTCGGCACCTTCACCGGCTTCATCTCCGCCCTGCTGATCGCCGCCCAGCCGGTGCGCGCCATCGCCACGCTGAACGTCGTGGTGCAGGAGGGGCTGGCCGCCGTCGTGCGGCTCTACGACCTGATAGACGAGCCGGCGACGATCGTCGACCGGCCCGAGGCCCAACCGCTCGCCGTGTCGCGCGGGGAGATCCGCTTCGAGGCGGTGCGCTTCTCCTATGGCCGCGGGGCGGCCGAGAACGGAACAGATGGCGAGGTGGTGGACGCGCTTGACGCCGTCGACCTGGAGTTCGAACCCGGCGTGACCACCGCCCTGGTGGGTCCCAGCGGCGCCGGCAAGTCGACCGTGCTGAACCTGATCCCCAGGCTCTACGACGCGACCGGCGGGCGTGTGACCATCGACGGGCAGGACGTCCGCGACGCAACGCTGGCCTCGTTGCGGTCGGCGATGGCGCTGGTCAGCCAGGATGTCGTGCTGTTCGACGACACGATCCGCGCCAACATCGCCTTCGGCCGCCTGGATGCCTCCGGCGCCGAGATCCGCGCCGCCGCGGAGGCCGCCGCCGCCGCGGAGTTCATCGAGGCCCTGCCCCAGGGCTATGACACGCCGGTCGGCGACCGCGGCCTGACCCTGTCGGGCGGGGAGCGCCAGCGGGTCGCACTCGCCCGCGCCGTCCTGCGCGACGCGCCGATCCTGCTGCTGGACGAAGCGACCAGCGCGCTGGATGCCGAGAGCGAGCGCAAGGTGCAGGCCGCGCTGGAGCGTCTATCGGCCGGCCGCACGACCATCGTCATCGCCCACCGCCTGGCGACCGTGCGCAACGCCAAACGCCTCTACGTGCTCGACCAGGGCCGGGTGGCGGAAAGCGGCCCCCACGACACCCTGGTCGCCGCGGGCGGCCTCTACGCCCGCCTCTGCCGCATGCAGGTGTTCGCGGCTTAAGGCGCCACCCCTACTCCCGCCGCAGCACCCAGTCGACGATCGCGCTGGACAGCTTTGACGGCTTGAACTCCGCAGCCAGCGCGGCCGGGTCGTAGGCCGTCTCCACCCAATCCCAGAAGTCGATGGGGCTCTTGGCGTTGTCGGCGGCGTAGCGTTCGAAGAACGCATCGATGATGCCGGTGCGGCCATGTTTGAGATGGCCGCGCCGAAGGCTCAGCTCGGCCATCGCCTGGTCCAGCGGCACGCCCTTGTGGGCGAACAGGTAGAGCACGCTCATCAACCCGGCGCGGTCGGCGCCTGCCTTGCAGTGCATCAGCGCCGGATACTCGATGCGCCGGAACAGCTCCCGCGCCCCCCTCAGATAGGCCATCTTCGGGGCGGCCCGCGAGTTGACCGGGAAGTTGACCAGCGTCACGCCATGCCGGCGGCAGGCATCGTCCTCCAGGATGTAGGAGCCGCAATCGTCGCGCCGGCCGCGCAGATTGACGATGGTGCGGATGCCCTGGCGGCGCGCCCAGGCGACCTGATGCGGCAGCACCTGGCTGGAGCGCAGCATGTCGCCGTCCAGCCAGACCCGGGCTCTGACGCCGAAGCGCACGAAGCCGTGGTCGACGAACAGCATGTTCGTCCAGATGCGAAACCGCCGCCAGCGCGTGGCCAGCGCCTCCGCCACCATCGCCTCGCTCGACACCTCCGGTGTCGTCGTCATGCAACCCTCATCCTCTGCGATCCCCGACCATCGCCCGCTCAGCCCAGCGCGTGGCCCTCGCGGGTCAGCTCGTCCGCCACCTCCACGACTGCGTCGCGCGTGATCTGGGCGATCCGGTCGACCTCCGCCTCGCTCAGCACCAGCGGCGGCGCAAAGCCCAGAATGTCGGCCTGCGGCATCGCGCGGGCGATCATGCCGCGCTTCAGGCACGCCGCGGAAACGCGCGGACCCACCTTCACCGCGGGATCGAAGAAGCGGCGCGCCGCAGGGTCGGCGGCGAACTCCACGCCCGCCAGCAGCCCCTCGCCGCGCACCTCGCCGACCATCGCCAACCCGTCCAGCGCCGATTTCAGCGTGGCGGTCAGCAGCGGCCCGACCCGCCGGACATGGCCCGGCAGGTCCTCGCGTTCAAGGATGGCGATGTTGGCCAGGCCGGCCGCGGCACAGGTGGGATGCGCGGAATAGGTCCAGCCATGGCCGATCGGGCCGAACTTGTCGGTGCCCTCGGCCAGCACGGACCACACCTTCTCGCCGACGATCACGCCGGACAGCGGCAGGTAGGCGCTGGTCAGCCCCTTGGCGACGGTCATCAGGTCCGGCCGCATGCCATAATGCTGCGAACCGAACCACGAGCCCAAGCGGCCGAAACCGGTCACCACCTCGTCGGCGATCAGCAGGATGTCGTACTTGTCCAGCACCTGCTGGATCGCCGGCCAATAGCCCGCCGGCGGCGGGATCAGCCCGCCGGTGCCGAGAACCGGCTCGCCGATGAAGGCGGCGACGGTCTCCGGCCCCTCTTCCAGGATCAGCGCCTCCAGCGCCTCGGCGCAGCGGCGGCTGTAGGCCTCCTCGCTCTCGCCGGCCTCGGCGTACTTCCAATAGTGCGGGCAGACGGTATGGCGCACCACCTCCATGGGCAGGTTGAACTTGTCCTGGAAGATGGTCAGCCCGGTCAGGCTGCCGGTCATCAGGCCGGAGCCGTGATAGCCCCGCTCCCGACTGATGATCTTGCGGCGCTCCGGCCGGCCCAGCACGTTGTTGTAGTACCAGGCCAGCTTGACCTGGGTCTCGTTGGCGTCGGACCCGCTGAGGCCGAAATAGACCCGCTGCATGCCCTCGGGCGCCAATTGGATGATCTTGTCGGCCAGCCGGATCGCCGCCTCGGAGCCGTGGCCGACATAGGCGTGGTAGTAGGCCAGCGACCGTGCCTGCTCCGCGATCGCCTCGGCGATCTCGCCGCGGCCGTAGCCGACATTGACGCAGTAGAGCCCGGCGAAGGCGTCCAAGAGGCGGTTGCCCTCGCGGTCGACGACGCTGCAGCCGTCGCCGCCGGTGATGATCCGGACCGGCGTGTCGCCGCGGGCATGGCCCGCCAGATGCGTCGACGGGTGGAAGAAATGGGCCCGGTCCAGCGCTTCCAGATCGAGCGTGTTGGGCCGTGAGATGGTGTCGTCCATGACCGGGTGTCCTTGCGCAGGGCCGAGAGGGCAGGGCACGCGACCTATACGCGCCGGCGACCGCCCGCGTACAGCCCCCGCACCCCGGATGTCGAATCCGCGCACTATGCCTGCCGCCCGCCCACCGCGTCACGGGGGGCGCGGCATGCGGGGCGCGGCATGGGCGCGCGTGGGCCGGCTTGCCGTCGGCCAGCATTCGCGGCATTGGTGGGGCCGATGACGCCGACCCCCTCTCCCGTCGAGGCACCCGCCGACGTGCCCACCGAAACACCGACCCTGACCCAGGTGATCGACGGCCTTGCGCACGCCCGCGTGCTGTGCGTCGGCGATGTGATGCTGGATCGATTCGTCACCGGCCGGGTGGAGCGCATCTCCCCGGAAGCCCCGATCCCGATCCTGCATGAGCAGCGCGAGACGCTGATGCCGGGCGCGGCCGGCAATGTCGCCGCCAACCTGGTCGCGCTCGGCGCCTCGGTGCATTTCGTCTCGGTGATCGGCGACGACGAGGCCGGGCGCATCCTGGCGGCGGAACTGTCGGCCCGGCTGGGGGAGCGGGCCCGGCTGATCGTCGATCCGGCGCGCGAGACGACGGTGAAGACCCGCTACATGGCCGGCGGCCAGCAGCTCCTGCGCGCGGACCGGGAGACGGTGCGCCCGGTCGACGGCGCGGTTGCCGAGGCCCTGTTGTCCGCGGTGGCGGCGGGCCTCGACGACTGCCCGGTCGTGGTCCTGTCCGACTATGCCAAGGGCGTCCTCAGCCCCGCCGTGCTGGCACCGCTGATCGGCCAGGCCGCCGCCCGCGACCGCCTGGTCGTCGTCGACCCGAAGGGCCGCGACTTCGCGCGCTACCGCGGCGCCGGCGTGCTGACCCCCAACGCGAAGGAGCTGGCGGACGCCGACGCCTCCGCGCCCGCCACGGCGGATGACGCGGTGGCGGCGCAGGCGGCGCGCGTGATGACGGCGGCCGGCGTGCCGGCGCTGGTCGTCACCCGCAGCGAGCGGGGCCTGACCGCGATCCGCGCTCCGGCGAGCGAGGCTGCCCCGGCAGCCGAGACGGCCGCGACGGTGGCGCATTTCCCGACGGAGGCGCGCGAGGTCTTCGACGTCTCCGGCGCCGGCGACACGGTCACCGCCACCCTGGCGGCGGCCTTGGCCGGCCTCGCCGGCCTCGCCGGCGATGGCGCGCAAGGGCCGCGCCTGCTGGCCGGCGGCCGGCTGGAGACGGCGGCGCTTCTCGCCAACATCGCCGGCGGCATCGTCGTCGGCAAGGCCGGCACCGCCGTGGTGACGGCGGAGGAGTTGACCGCCACCCGTGCCCGCCAGCATCTGGGCGTACGCGCCGGCAAGGTGGCGGCGCTGGCCCATGCGCTGGAGGCGGTGCGCGCCTGGCAGCGGTCCGGGCTGAAGGTCGCCTTCACCAACGGCGTCTTCGACCTCCTGCACCCGGGCCATCTCTCGCTGATCGACCAGGCCCGCGCCAGCGCCGACCGGCTGGTGGTGGCGATCAACGGCGATGCTTCGGTGAAGCGCCTGAAGGGCCCGACCCGGCCGGTGCAGGACGAGACGGCGCGCGCCGCCGTCCTCGCCTCGCTGCAGGCGGTCGACCTGGTGCTGGTGTTCGATGAGGACACGCCGCTGGAGACGATCCGCACGCTCGGCCCCGACGTCCTGGTCAAGGGCGCCGACTACACGGTGGAGACGGTGGTCGGCGCCGACCTCGTCCTGGCCGATGGCGGCCGGGTCCTCTTGGCCGATCTCGCCGCCGGCCACAGCACCACCGCGACCATCGCCCGCCTCAAGCCCGGCGGGGGAAGCGACCCGGGACGATGACCCTCGACTGGACCGACCATGCGCTCTACGCCGCGCTGTGGCTCGGCTTCGGCGCCGTCCACAGCCTGCTGGCGCATGCACCGCTGCGCGACGCCTGGAAACGGCTGTTCGGCCCGTTGGCCCGGCTGGCCTACAACGCCGTGGCCATCTCACATTTCATAGGGATCGTCGCCTTCGGCCATCTCGTGCTGTTCGGCGGGTCGACCTGGACCGTGCCCCTTCCCGTCCTCATCCTCCAACTCATGATGCTGGTGGCGGGCGGCCTGCTGATGGGCGTGGCGGCGCGCAGCTACGACATGGGCCGGTTCGCCGGGTTCCATCAGCTCCGCCACCGCGACGGCGGGGATACCGCCCCGCTCCGCGGGCAGGAGGACGACGAACCCCTCCATACCGGCGGCCTGCACGGGCGCATCCGCCATCCGTTCTACACCGCCGGCATGCTGCTCTTCTGGGGGTTGGCGCAGAGCGAGGCCGGCGTCGCCACGGCGCTGTGGGCCACCGCCTATTTCCTGATCGGCGCGCGGCTGGAGGAACACCGGCTGATCCGCCTGTTCGGCGAGCGCTACCGCGACTACCGGCGCCGCGTCCCCGCTTTTCTGCCACGATTGTTCCGCGCGTAGGACATCGCCGGGCGCACGCCCTACTCCAGGGTGCGGAAGGTCCAGGCGCCGCCGGATGCCGGCGGCGTGCAATGGACCGGCAGGGCGTTGGCGATCCACCCGGGCTCGTCGCCCGGCCCCAACACGTTGCGCAGCGTCCGCAGCACGCCGGAATGGGCGACGATCAGCGTCGGGTGGGGGCCGGCCAGACCGCCCAGCGCCGCCATCACCCGTGCCTCGAACGCCGCCTTGGCCTCGCCGCCCGCCGGCGTGATCGACCGGTCGGTGATGGCGTCGAGCGACTGCCCCTCCATCTCGCCCCAATCCCGCTCCCGCAGATCGGCGACATGGGTGACCGGCAGGTCCAGCGCCCGGGCGACGATCGCCGCGGTGTCCGCCGCGCGGACTTGCGGGCTGGCGAAGACCGACGCGATGCCGGCGCCGAGCAGGCGGTCAGCCGCCGTGCCGGCCTGCAGGCGGCCGGTCGGCGTCAGCGGGCTGTCGGTCGATCCGGCAATCACCCGGGACCGGTTGGCCTGGCTCTCGCCATGGCGCAGAAAGTAGAATCCGCCGTCGAGCACCGATGCCATGGCCCGTCTCCGCCGCCGATCGATCCATCGATCCGCGGCCCGTCGATCCGCCGTCGCGCCCCGCGCACGGTTTGGTGAGCCGGCGGCGGCGCAACGTGACTTCCCGTCCGGCACCCCGAGGGGTTATCCATCGCCCCCGGAACGTCAAGCCGCACGTCGCGCCGAACCGGTGACGGCGGTCTTGGCGCGTCAACCCGGAGCCTTAAGACCCCATGAGCACCGCCGCCCCCTCCCAGGAGCAAACCCGATTCGGCCTGTTGATCCTGCTGTTCGGCGGCGGGGTGACCGACCGACTGCCGCCCTTGTGGGAGGGCCTGGTCTCCGGCTTCCTGGTGCTGGTCCGGTTCTTCGTCGCGCTGCCGTTCTTCAGCGCCGGCCTGGCCCGCATCAACAACTGGGGCAGCCAGGGCTTCCTGTTCGAGTACGAGCATCCCCTGCCGCTGTTGGGCCCGGCGACCGCGGCCACCGTCACCACGGCGGCGGAGTTGATCTTGCCCGCGCTCCTGGTGCTCGGTCTGTTCGGCCGCCTGGCCGGGCTCGGCCTGGCGGCGATGGCCGCCACCATCCTGGTCTTCATCGGCGGCGCCTACGCGATCCCGGCGGAGCAGGTGCCGTGGATCCTGGCCGGCCTGACCGTGGCGGTGCTCGGCCCCGGCCGGCTGTCGCTGGACAACACCGTCGCCGCCGCGCTCGACCGCCAGGAGCGGCTGCCGGCGGTCGAGACGATGATCGCGCTGTTCCTGCTGCCGGTGCTGCTGGAGAAGACCGGCGCGTGGAGCACCCTGTTCGGCCTGGCGACGGAGACCACCACGCCGCTCGGCTGGTTCTTCTAGCCCTCCGGCGCGCGCTTCCACGCAACCGCCGGCCGCTCGATCCCCAGCTCGTCGAGTCGCCGGTCGATCGCCCGCAGATCCCGCCAGGCCTGGCGCTTGGCGGCCGGGGTGCGCAGGAGATAGGCGGGGTGGAAGATCGCCATCGCCGGCAGCGGCTGGTCGACCCCCGGCACGTCCAGCCCAAGCCAGCGGCCGCGCAGCCGGGTGATGGTCTCCGTCGTGTTGGCCAGCGCCGCCGCCGCCGTGCCGCCCAGCAGCAGCACCATCCGCGGCGCCTTCAGCGCGATATGGCGGTGGCAGAACGGCAGGCATACGGCCGTCTCGCCGGCATTGGGCTTGCGGTTGCCGGGCGGCCGCCAGGTCACGATGTTGGTGATGTAGACGTGGCGCCGGTCGAGCCCGATGGTCGCCAGCATGCGGTCGAACAACTGCCCGGCGCGGCCGACGAAGGGCACGCCGGTGCGGTCCTCCTCGCCGCCCGGGGCCTCGCCGATCGCCATGATCGGCGCCGACGGATCGCCGTCGGCGAAGACCAGCCGGCTCGCCGTCGCCTTCAGCGCACAGCCGTCGAAGCGGTCCAGCGCCGCCTTCAGTTCGTCCAGCGATCCCGCCGCCGCGGCCAGCATGCGGGCATCGCCCACCGCCGCCTCGCCGATCAGCGTGCCCACCGGGCGCGATGAGGACGGCGCGCGCGCGGCCGGTGCCGCCCGCGCGGCCGGTGCCGCCCGCGGGGCCGACGCGGCCCGCGGGGCCGACGCGGCCCGCGGGGCCGGCGCGGCGAGCGCCGGCTGAGGTACAGGCGCAGGCGCCGGTTGCGGCGCCGGCGCGGTCCAGTCGCGCGCCGACTCGTCGACCGCCGCATCGACGCCCGCGGCGTCAAGCCACGACAGCAGCGCCACCCATTGTTGCAGTTCATCCACCCGCATGCTTGAACATGTAGCATGAATCGGGCGCCGGGCCCGACATCAACGGGAGAGGTGGCAGGTGACCGACACCGAGGCCAGCGGCGTCGAACGCGAAAGCATGGAATACGATGTGGTGATCGTCGGCGCCGGCCCGTCGGGCCTCAGCGCGGCGATCCGCCTGATGCAGCGCGCCCAGGAAACCGGCCACGAGATCAGCGTCTGCGTGCTGGAAAAGGGCTCCGAGGTCGGCGCCCATATCCTCTCCGGCGCGGTGTTGGAGCCCCGCTCGCTCAACGAACTGATCCCCGACGCCAAGGACAAGGGCGCGCCGCTGCACGCGCCCGTCTCGCGCGACGAGTTCTGGATCCTCGGCGAGACCGGCGGCCTCCGCATGCCCAACTGGATGCTGCCGCCGGAGAGCCATAACCACGGCAACATCGCCATCAGCCTCGGCAATCTGTGCCGCTGGCTGGCCGAGCAGGCCGAGGCGATGGGCGTGGAGATCTATCCCGGCTTCGCCGCGGCGGAGGTGCTGTTCCACGACGACGGCTCGGTCAAGGGCGTGGCCACCGGCGACATGGGCATCGGGTCGGACGGCGAGAAGACCGCCAACTACCAGCCGGGTATGGAGCTGCACGCGAAGTACACCTTCATCGCCGAAGGCGTACGTGGCTCGCTGGCGCAGCAGTTGTTCGCGCATTTCGACCTGCGCCGCGACTGCGACACCCAGACCTACGGCATCGGCCTGAAGGAGCTGTGGGAGATCGACCCGGCCAAGCACCAGCAGGGCTTGGTGCAGCACGGCATCGGCTGGCCGCTCGACAGCGACACCTATGGCGGCTTTTTCCTCTACCACCTGGAAGACAACCAGGTGTCGGTCGGCTTCGTCGTAGCCCTCGACTACAAGAACCCCTATCTGTCGCCGTTCGAAGAGTTCCAGCGCTGGAAGCAGCACCCGACCTTCCGCAAGACGTTCGAAGGCGCGCGGCGCATCTCCTATGGCGCGCGGGCGATCAACGAAGGCGGCTTCCAGTCGATTCCCAAGCTGACCTTCCCCGGCGGGGCGATCATCGGCTGCTCCGCCGGTTTCCTCAACGTGCCGAAGATCAAGGGCATCCACGGCGCGATGAAGAGCGGCATGCTGGCCGCGGAGGCCGCCTTCGCCCGCCTGCAGGCAGGCAGCGAGGGCCGCGACGAGCTGACCGCGTACCCGGAGGCCTTCCGGGAAAGCTGGCTGCATGGCGAGCTGAAGGCCGTGCGCAACGTACGGCCCTGGTTCCGCTACGGCCGCTGGATCGGCATGGCGATGTCGGGCCTTGAGATGATGCTTCGGGGGCGTACGCCGTGGACCCTGCACCACCACAAAGACCATGAGAGCCTGAAGAAGGCATCCGAGGCCAAGCCGATCACCTATCCCAAGCCCGACGGCGTGATCAGCTTCGACCGCCTCTCCTCCGTCTTCCTGTCGAACACCAATCACGAGGAAAACCAGCCGGCCCATCTGACGCTGAAGGATGCCAGCGTGCCGATCGCCCATAACCTGGTGATGTTCGACGAGCCGGCGCAGCGCTACTGCCCGGCCGGGGTCTACGAGGTGGTGCGCGACGACGACGGGTCGAACCCGCGCTTCGTCATCAATTTCGCGAACTGCGTGCATTGCAAGACCTGCGACATCAAGGACCCGACGCAGAATATCGTGTGGACCGTGCCGGAAGGCGGCGGCGGCCCCAACTACCCGAACATGTGATCGCGCCGCCGACGCGAGCGTCCGCGGCATAGCGACAGCGGTTGCCGCGCCGGCTTGCCGAGGGCCGGCGGCGACGCTACGGTCGTGGTTTGTTCGACTTGCCGGGGGGCTGCGAGGGTGGCGGCGACGAAGCGGGGCCTGTGCGGGGCCGGCCGGG
>JANQSN010000054.1 GCA_028284045.1 Alphaproteobacteria bacterium
CGGCCTGCAGCAGCTTCAGGATGATGTTCTCGACATCCTCGCCGACATAGCCGGCCTCGGTCAGCGTGGTGGCGTCGGCCATGGTGAACGGCACGTCGATGATCCGCGCCAGCGTCTGGGCCAGCAGGGTCTTGCCGCAGCCGGTCGGCCCGATCAGCAGGATGTTGGACTTGGCCAGCTCGACATCGCTGTTCTTCTGGCCATGGGCCAGGCGCTTGTAGTGATTGTGCACGGCGACCGACAGGACGCGCTTGGCGTGCTCCTGCCCGATCACATAGTCGTCCAGCACCTTCTGGATGTCGCGCGGCGTCGGGACGCCGTCGCGGTTCTTGACCAGCGTCGACTTGTTCTCTTCGCGGATGATGTCCATGCACAGTTCGACGCATTCATCGCAGATGAACACGGTCGGACCGGCGATCAGCTTGCGGACCTCGTGCTGGCTCTTACCGCAGAACGAGCAGTAGAGCGTGTTCTTGCTGTCGCCGCCGCTACCCTTGCTCATGATCCGTGCCCCTCTTTCATCCAATGCGGAGGTGCAAGCCGCCGGTTCTTGCGTCAAACCCAAACCGGCGGACCGGCGGCGGGCCGAAGCCAGATCGCCAACTGCGAACTATGCCATCATCATATGGGGTGATGGCAACCATGCGGCAAAGCTTGCAAACCGCCCGGCCCTGTCACCCTGACCACTCGCCACGGCGCGGCCGTGGCCGCACGCCTCAGCGCTTCAGTAGCGCATCCTCACCGTCCAGCGGGCGCGGCCGGTTGGTCACGACCTGGTCGACGATGCCGAAGCCCTGCGCCTCCTCCGCCGACAGGAACTTGTCGCGGTCGACGGACTGTTCAATGACGTCCAGCGCCTGGCCGGTATGAGTGACATAGATCTCGTTCAGGCGATGGCGAAGCTTCAGAATCTCCCGCGCCTGGATCTCGATATCGCTGGCCTGGCCCTGCGCGCCGCCGGACGGCTGATGCACCATGATCCGGCTGTTCGGCAGCGCGAAGCGCTTGCCCGCACTGCCCGCCGCCAGCAGCAGCGAGCCCATGGACGCGGCTTGTCCGATGCAGACCGTGGAGACCTCGGGACGGACGTATTGCATCGTGTCGTAAATCGCCAAGCCGGCGGTAACGATCCCGCCGGGAGAGTTGATGTAGAAGGCAATATCCTTGTTCGGGTTGTCCGACTCCAGATAGAGCAATTGCGCGCATATCAGGCTGGCCACTTCGTCATAGACCGGGCCTGTTAAGAAAATGATGCGTTCCTTCAACAGGCGCGAATAGATGTCGAAGGCGCGCTCGCCGCGGTTGGTCTGCTCGACGACCATCGGCACCAGGGCGTTCATCCGCGGCGCATCAAACTGGCTCATGTCCTCGCTCAACCTTTCGGGTATCGGACCGGGCCGGCCTCCCGGCCGGGCGCCCGTCAGTCCGTCGACGCCGCCGGGGATGGGCCCGCGTCCTCGTCGGGATCGGCCAACACCTCCTCCGGCGTCGCCTCCTTCTCCTCCACCTGCACCAGTTCGAGCATGAAGTCGACGACCTTGTCCTCCAACAGCCGCTCGCGGAGCTGGCGCAACGCCTGCTCGTTGCCCTGATAGAACTCGAAGACCTCGCGCTCGTGGCCGGGCATGCGCCGGACCTCCTCCAGCACGCCGCGCTGAAGGTCATCTTCCTCCACGGAGATGTTGTGGCGCCGGCCCTCTTCGGCAAGCAGCAGGCCCAGGCGGACCCGCCGCTCGGCAATCGCGCGATACTCGGTGCGCAGCTCGTCCTCGGGCTTGTCGAGGCTGGGATCGGCCGGCGCGTCGGGGTTCTCCCGGCGCTGTTCGAGCGCCCGCTCGATCTCCGCCCAGATGCCCTGGAAATCGGCGTCGACCAGCCGCTCCGGCACGGGGAAGTCGTGCAGCTCGGCCAACCGGTCGAGCAGCGCGCGCTTGACCTTGAAGCGCGCCGCGCGGCCCAGCTCCTCGCTGCGCCGATCGCGGATCGCGTCCTTGATCTGGTCCAGCGCCTCGAAGCCCATCTCCTTCGCCCAGTCGTCGTCGACCGGCACGTCGACCGGCGCGCGCACCTCCTTCACCGTGACGTCGAACGACGCCTCGACGCCGCCGAGATCGTTGGGATAGTCGTCGGGGAAGGTCACCGCGAAGGTCTTCTGCTCGTCCGGCGACAGGCCGGTCAGCGCCTCCTCGAAGCCGGGGATCATGCGGCCCTGGCCAAGGGTGATCTCCGCGGCCTCGGCGGCCATGCCGGGCCGCTCCTCCCCGTCCACGGTGCCGCGGTAGTCGACGACCACGAGATCGCCGTCGGCGGCCGGGCGTGGCGGGTCCACCGCCTCGAAGCGGCGCCGGGTCTCCGCCAACCGCTCCAGCGCCTCGTCGACCGTCGAGTCGGGCACGGCCGCGGTCAACCGGGTCAGCGAGATGGCGGCGAAGTCCGTCTCCGGAACGTCCGGCATCACGTCGACATTCATGGTGAAGGCGATGTCGCCGCCGGGCTCGGCGTCTTCGTCGGCCTTGAACTCCGGCGGCAGCGCCGGACGCAAGCCATGCTCCTCCAGCGCCGAGCGCGACCGCTCGTTGACCAGGTTTTCCACCACCTCGCCGCGCACCGCGTCGCCGAAGCGGGTGCGCATCAGGTTCAGCGGCACCTTGCCCGGCCGAAAGCCCGGCAGCTTGACCTCGCGCGCCAGCTTCTTCAGCCGCGCCGTCACCGCGGCGTCGACATCGGCCTGCGGCACGACGACACGAACCTCGCGGCGCAGCCCCTCAGCCTTCATCTCAGTTGTCGTCATGGTCCTCGAAAACCTGTCAGCCTCAAGACGAGCGCCATCAAGGCGGTCGCCGGTCGCTAGCGGTTGGGCCGCTGGTGCGGGCGGAGGGACTTGAACCCCCACGACTGCCGTCACTGGAACCTAAATCCAGCGCGTCTACCAGTTCCGCCACGCCCGCGTTGCCCGCGGCCCGGCAGACCGGTCCGCCGGCCGGGATACCGTCGGTCGAGACCGGAGCGGTCTCCACCGACGGAGCACGGGCCTACACACTCACGCGCTCTGGGTAAAGCTCCAAGAAGGTGCTGAGCGCCAGGGTCCGCTCCTCCGCCGGCTCGCCGCGCCGGTGGGGGCGTCCAAAGATCAACAGGAACCGGACATGGGGAATGCCGGCACGATCGCTGGCGACGGAGACGACCTGCGCCGTCTCCTCCACGCGGCCCGACCGCACGCGTCGATAGAGATGCCCCGCTTCCACCGGCTCGGGGCGTCTGCGCCAGAAGGCTCTCATGTCGCCCTCCCCCCAATCAGATCAGCGGGTTTGCGCCGTTTCCCCTATGTCGACTTGAACGCGCCGCCGGCCGCGGCGGGACGCATGATGTTATGACAGGCGGAACCGATCGACAACGACAGGCAAGATAGGCGGACGCAACACGGGGGGTGGCACACCGATCCCGGGTGCGGCCGTCATCGGAACGGGCGCTAGATCGTCCAGCAGGCGGGCGATGGCGGGAGCCAGGTCCTCCGCAACCAGCCGGCCGCCGAGCCGGGCGGCCGCCGTCCCGTGCAGCCAGACGGCCGCCGCCGCCGCATCGGCCGCCGGCATGCCCTGCGCGATCAGGCCGAGCACCAGGCCGGCCAGCACATCGCCGGTGCCGGCGGTGGCCAGCGTCGGCGGTGCCCCGGTGTTGATGGCGGCGCGCCCGTCGGGCGTGGCGATCACGCTGTCGGATCCCTTCAAGACGACGACCGCCCCCGCGATCGCCGCGGCCGCGCGCACCCGCGCCACCCGCCCCTCGCCGCCGACATCGCCGAACATGGTTTCGAACTCGCCGGCATGCGGGGTCATCACGATCGGTGCGCGGGCATCCCGCGCGATGTCGCGGCGGCCCGCCTGGGCCAGGATGGTCAGCGCGTCGGCATCCAGGACCAACGGCACACCGACCTGAACGGCGGTCTCGATCGTGGTCAGGGTCGCCGGCCCGACGCCGGCACCGGGTCCGATCAGCGCTGCTGAGGTGCGGGGATCGGCCAACAGCCCGGCCCAGGCGTCCGGCGCGGCGAGGATGACCCCCGGCGCATCGACGCCGAGCACGCCATGCCAGGCCGGATCGCCGACCATGACCAGAGCGCCGGCGCCACTGCGCCGCGCCGCGGCGGCGGCCAGACGCGCCGCACCCGGCATCGTGCCGACCCGCACCAGCGCGCGCCCGCGGCTGTATTTGTGGTCCTGGGCGACCGGGCGGTGCAGCCGGTCATGCCACAGCGAGGGGTGGTTCAGCAGCACCAGCGGCAACGCCGGTGCGGACGCCCGACCGGCGGCGTCCAGGCCCTCGGCGCCGATCCCGATATCGGCTAGCACCAGCTCGCCCATGAAGTCCCGGCCCGGCAGCAGCCAGTGGCCTGGCTTGGCGCGAAAGAAGCTGACGGTCACCGTGGCGGGTGCGGCGATACCCAGCACCGCGCCCGTCGACCCGCTGACGCCGCTGGGCAGGTCGACCGCCACCACCGGCACGCCGCGCTGGGCGATGGCGGCGACCAGCACCGCCGCGGCCCCGTCCAGCGGCCGAGCCAGACCCGCGCCGAAAAGGGCGTCGACGATCAGGCCGGCGCCGGCAACCACCGCCGGTTCCGCCGGTTCCACCGGGCCGGTCCAGCGCCGGGCGGCCAGGGCGGCATCGCCGGTAAGCTGGTCGCGCGATCCCAGCAGCGCGACACGGACCGACCATCCGACCTCGGCCAGAAGACGGGCCACGACGAACCCATCGCCGCCATTGTTGCCCGGGCCGGCCGCGACCACCACCGGACAGGGGGCGAAGCGGCGACGGATCTCCCGGGCGATCGCTGCGCCCGCGTTGTCCATCAGCACGATGCCGCTGGTCCCGCCGGCGATCGCCGCCTGGTCGGCTGCCGCCATCTGCGACGGCGTCAGCAGGGCGAGGCCCGCGTCCGGCGCCTCCGGGACGGGCGGACCGGCGAGCCCGCGGTCGTCGGTCATGGTCGGGCCGGCGCCGGCCGGCATCGCGGCCGGCTCACCCTGCCGCCGCCGCGGCGTGATCGCGGAACCCTTCAAGATCGCCGAGGGCGGCACGGCGCAGCGCCAGGATATCGATGGTCGAGAACACCATGTCGTAGCCGCGATCGAGCATCTCGCCCGGCGTACGCCCCTGGAAGGTGAACCCGCCGAGCCACAGCCCGGCATCCTTGACCGACCTCTCCAGCCGGGCCATCAGGCGGTCAAGCGTCGGGTCATCGTAGCGGCCGAAACGGTCGATGGTCGCCGACAGGTCGTTCGGTCCGGTCACCAGCATGTGCACGCCCGCCACGCGCGCGATATCCGGCACGGCCTCGATGCCGGCCGGGGTCTCGATCTGGCACATCACCAGAACCTCGTCGTCCGCGCCGGCGATATAGGCATCTTCCGACAGACCGTAGTCGCTGGCCCGGATGATCGGCGTCGCAGCGCCACGGCGGCCGGCGGGCGGGTAGCGCACGGCCGCGACCATGGCCTCCGCCTCCGCCGGCGTCTCGACGCTGGGGACCATGATCCCCTCCGCCCCGATATCCAGCGCCCGCTTGATCGCGACCGGATCCTGGCCCGCAACGCGGACCAGACCGGCCGTCGGATGGGCGCGCACCGCCATCAGGTGATGCGCCGTCTCCCGCAGGTCGCGCGGCGCATGTTCCTGGTCGATCATCACCGCGTCGAAGCCGGTCAGCGCGAACAGCTCGCTGACCATCGGATCGGACAGCGTCGACCAGGCCGCCAGGGCCGGACGGCCTTGGCGCAGGGTCGACAGAAGGGGATTGGCGCGCATCGGCGAAACGGTCCCGACAAGACGGCGGGCGGGCGCGTCCGGCGCCGGGCTGGACGCAAGCCGAAATTGGGGCGACCGATGGGACTTGAACCCACGACAACTCGGACCACAACCGAGTGCTCTGCCAACTGAGCTACGGTCGCCACCGGACCACCGGACAGTCCCATAGCGCCTGCCAGGGCCGATCCGGGGATCGCAGGATATGGCGTGACTGCCTGCCGCACGTCAAGGGTTGCGCCCGGCCGCCGGGCCTGCTCCCCTTGGCGCCCATGCCGCCGGCCGGCCCGTAAGAAGCGTCGTCCTTCCCATGCTCGTCACCGCTCCCGGCATCGAAGACCTGGCGACTGAAAGCGCTTTCGCCGTGCTCGCCCGGGCCGGCGCCTTGGCCGCCCAGGGCCGCGACATCATCAATCTCGGCATCGGCCAGCCGGACTTCCGCACGCCGGAGCCGGTCGTCGAGGCGGCCATCCGCGCGTTGCGCGACGGCCATCATGGCTACACGCCCGCCCCCGGCCTGCCGGCGCTGCGCGAGGCGGTGGCCGCCTACCTCCTCCGCCAGTACGGCGTGGCCATCTCGCCGACGCGGGTGATGATCGTGCCCGGTGGCAAGGTGACCCTGTGGTTCGCGGCGCTCGCCTTCGGCGCGCCGGGCACGGAGATCCTGATCCCCGATCCGGGCTTTCCCATCTATGCCTCCGCCGCGCGCTTCACCGGCGCCCGCGCGGTCGCCTATCCGCTGGCGGCGGACGGCGGGATCGCCTGGACCGCGGACGCGATCCTGGAGCGGGTGACGCCGGCGACGCGGCTGATCATCGTCAACAGCCCCGGCAATCCGACCGGCGGCGTGGTATCGGCGGCCGAGGTCGACCGCCTGGCCGACGGTCTGCAAGCCTTCCCCCAGGCGGCGGTGCTGAGCGACGAGATCTACGCCCGCATGGTGTTCGACGGGCGCCGGCATGAGAGCCTGCTGACCCGCCCGTCGCTGGCCGACCGGCTGATCCTGCTGGACGGCTGGTCGAAGACCTATGCGATGACCGGCTGGCGTCTCGGCTTCGCGGTGTGGCCGGCCGCGCTCGCCGACGTGGCGGAGCGGCTGGCGGTCAACAGCCATTCCTGCGTCAACACCGCCGCCCAGTTCGCCGGCCTGGCCGCCTTGGAGGGACCGCAGGACGCCGCCGACGCGATGATCGCCGCCTTTGCTGAGCGACGCCAGGCGGTGCTGGCCGCGCTGGACGCCGTCGACGGCATCCGCTGCGCAGCCCCGGCGGGCGCCTTCTATGCCTTCCCGGATGTCTCGGCCTTCGGCCTGCCGGCGGAGACGGTTCAAAATGGCCTGTTGGAAGAGGCGAGCGTGGCCACCATCGCCGGCACCAGCTTCGGCGCCCGCGGCGAGGGCCATATCCGGCTGTCCTATGCCAACACCATCGACGCGATCGAGGCGGCGGTGGGGCGGCTGGCCGACTGGCTCGACCGGTCCGGCCGGCGGGCGTCTGCCTAAGGACTAGGCAGTTGCCTGCAGACAGGGCGCTGATCGCAATCCGCCGCCGGGGCCGCAGCGGGCCCGGCGGCACGGTTAACAGGCCCTCAGGGAGGTTGGCACGCTTTCTGCTTGACGTCGGCCCGAGAAGGGGATCGGGTCCGCCTGCCTACAATAAGGCGGCTGAAACGACGCCCTGATCGGCGAAGAGGGGGAGGCGAACCCGGGAAACCGATGAAGAAGCTCGAGGCAATCATCAAGCCCTTCAAACTGGACGAAGTGAAAGAGGCGCTGCACGACGTCGGCATCCGCGGCATCACGGTGACGGAGGCCAAGGGCTTCGGCCGTCAGAAGGGTCATACCGAACTCTACCGCGGCGCCGAATACGTCGTCGATTTTCTGCCGAAGGTGAAGATCGAGGTAGTGATGGACGACGCCCAGGTCGAACGCGCCATCGAGGCAATCCAGCAGGCGGCGCACACCGGCCGGATCGGCGACGGCAAGATCTTCGTCTCGCCGGTCGAGGACGTGGTGCGCATCCGCACCGGCGAGAAGGGCGCCGACGCGGTTTAGACCGGCGCACCAAGCGTCCGCCCACCCCCTGCAAACACATGTCGACCCCGCCATCGGGGCGGTGTCGTGCCGTTTCCATCAGCGAACCAAAGCAAGAGGCCCTAGATGTCGGAAGAGCAAGTCAAGTCCGTCCTGCAGATGATCGAGGATCACGACGTCAAATACGTCGATTTCCGGTTCAGCGATCCGCGGGGCAAGTGGCAGCACACCGCACAGCACGTCAGCACGATCGACGAGGACTCGCTGTCCGAAGGCATCATGTTCGATGGCTCGTCGATCGCCGGCTGGAAGGCGATCAACGAGAGCGATATGAACCTGCTGCCGGATCTGTCCACCGCGGTGATGGATCCGTTCGCCGCGCAGCCGACGCTGATCCTCTTCTGCGACGTCGTGGAGCCGTCGACCGGCCAGCCCTATGACCGCTGCCCGCGCGGCACCGCCAACAAGGCGCAAAGCTACATGGAGTCGCTGGGCATCGGCGATACGGCCGTGTTCGGGCCGGAAGCGGAATTCTTCGTGTTCGACGACGTGCGCGTGCGCAGCGACATGAACGTCCAGATGTACGAGCTGGACAGCGAGGAAGGCCCCTACAACAGTGCCCGCGCCTACGAGGACGGCAATATGGGCCACCGTCCGGCGGTCAAGGGCGGCTATTTCCCGGTCCCGCCGGTGGATGGCGGCGCCGACCTGCGCTCTGAGATCCTCAGCACCATGGGCGACATGGGCGTCGTGGTGGAGAAGCACCACCACGAGGTCGCGCCCTCGCAGCACGAGCTGGGCATGAAGTTCGGCGAGCTCGTGCGCTGCGCCGACCATATGCAGATCTACAAGTACTGCGTGCATATGGTCTCCCACTCCTACGGGAAGACCGCGACCTTCATGCCCAAGCCGATCAAGGGCGACAACGGGTCGGGCATGCATGTCCACCAGTCGATCTGGAAAGACGGCAAGCCGGTCTTCGCCGGGGCGGGTTATGCCGATCTGTCGGAGACGGCGCTCTACTATATCGGCGGGATCATCCGGCACGCCCGGGCGCTCAACGCCTTCACCAACCCGACGACCAACAGCTACAAGCGGCTGATCCCCGGGTTCGAGGCGCCGGTGCTGCTGGCCTATTCCGCGCGCAACCGCTCAGCGTCGTGCCGGATCCCCTATGCCAGCAGCCCGAAGGGCAAGCGGGTGGAGGTTCGCTTCCCCGACCCCTCGGCGAACCCGTATCTCGCCTTCGCCGCGATGCTGATGGCCGGCCTGGACGGTATCGCCAACCGCATCCATCCGGGCGACCCGATGGACAAGAACCTGTACGACCTGCCGCCGGAAGAGTTGCAGGGCGTGCCGACGGTCTGCGGATCACTGCGCGACGCGCTGAACGCGCTGGCCGACGATCACGACTTCCTGCTGAAGGGCGACGTCTTCACCAAGGACCAGATCGAGGCCTATCTGGAGCTGCGCTGGGAAGAGGTCTACGCCTTCGAGCACACGCCGCACCCGATCGAGGTGCAGATGTACTACAGCGTCTGAGGCATGCGGGCGGGCGACGGTGCAATCGCCGCCCGCCCCGTCCTTGGATCACGCCGCCGAGGCGGCGTCGCCGACCGGCAGCCAGGTGCCGAGATGGCGGGCGAGTTCGGCCGGCGGTTCCAGAAAGGCGACACCGTAGTCGCCGCGCCCGCGCCAGACGATGCGGCACGGGAAGCGCCCGATACCGTCGATCGTCAGCACCGGGGTGCCGCCGCCGCGCAGACGGTGGGGAACGCCCAGGCGGGCGCCGCCAACCCCGAGATCTTCGACCCAGCAAACGATACTGTCGTGATCGGCTGTTAGGCGGCCGCGCCAATCGACTTGGGTGCGGGCCTGGCCGCGGCGGCAGTGCGGGCCGGGCCACAGGCTGGCGCGCAGACCGCTGAAGTCCAACAGGCTCATCGGCACGATTCCCTTCGAAACCGGCGCCTCGCGGAAGACCGCTGACGCCATCATCGAAGGACGACGCTAAGCCTCTTGGATTAACTAGAGTTTAAGCACACGGGGCGGCCGCTGCGCACCGTCATCGGTCGAGGGAGATCGTCACCGTCGCGCCGCCGTGACCATGCACGGAATCCCGCGCACGCACCGTCACCTGGTCGATATCGGCGGGGATCGCGACGCCGCCGAGACTGCGGGTGAAGGGCTGCTCGTCGACATGCGGATGGTGCAGAACCCGGGTGGCCAGAACCGTTCCGTCCGGCGCCAGCACCTCCCAGGCATCCGCATAGTGATCCCAGCCTTCGTCGCCATGGCGCACCGTGACGGAGAAGCGCCAGGTGCCATCGGGGGCGGCCACCGCCTCCGCGGCGACGACATCCGCCTCCCCCGCCATCGCGGCGGCGGTCACCACGATCAGGGCGACGGCACCGGCGATCCCGCCGGCCCACCCCATCCCGGTCCGGCGTCGGACCGGCCGTTCGCGCAAGCTCGCCATCGCGGTCCCCCTCCCCTTCGTCCTCATGCCGCACCGGCATCGGCGGCGCCGGACGCGCCGCCGGTCAACTCCGTCGACACGATATCGATGCCGAAGCCGGACAGGCCGACATATTGCCGCTCCTGGCTGGCGATCAGGCGGATCGAGCGAATGGCGAGATCGTTGAGGATCTGGGCGCCTACCCCGACCTCCCGCCACAGCGCGCGGCGGAGCGCCTCGCTGTCCTTGCCCTCGCCCGGCCCGACCGGGCCGGCAATCTGGCCGGTCGGCGCCACGCCCGTCGCCCCGTCGCGCAGGTAGATCAGCGCCCCCCGGCCGGCCCGGGCGATCCGCTCGATCGCCCCGTCCAGCGCGCGCGGGCCCGTCGGGAAGACGTCGCTCAACAGATCTTCGCGATGCAGGCGGACCAGCACGTCTTGGCCGTCGCCGATCTCGCCGAACACCAGGGCGAGATGCTGAACCGCATCGAACGGCGTGGCATAGGCGACGCCACGGGCGGTGCCGTGGGCCGTGGCGATCTCGCGCTCGCCGACGCGGGTGACCAGGCGCTCGCGCTGCTGGCGGTAGGCGATCAGCTCGGCGATGGAGACCAGTGTCAGCCCATGCCAGCGCGCGAACTGCAGGACCTCCTCGCCGCGCATCACCGTACCGCTGTCGTTGACCAGCTCGCCGATCACGCCGACCGGCGTATGCCCGGCGAGTTCGGCCAGGTCGACCGCCGCCTCGGTATGGCCGGAGCGGATCAGCACTCCGCCCTCCCGGGCGATCAGCGGGAACACATGTCCAGGACGCACGAACGCGCGCGGATTGGCGTTCGGATCGGCCAGCGCGCGCACGGTGTTGCAGCGTTCCTCCGCAGAAATGCCGGTCCTCAGGCCCTCGGCGTGGTCGACGGAGACGGTGAACGCCGTCGACAGCGGGGCCGTATTGTCCCGGACCATCGGCTCCAGGCCGAGGCGGGCGGCGTACTCCTGGGGCAAGGGGGCGCAGATGATGCCGCTGGTGTAGCGGATCATGAAGCCCAGCTTCTCCGGCGTCGCGGCGGCGGCCGCCATCACCAGATCGCCTTCGTTCTCCCGGTCCGCGTCATCGGTGACGACGACCATGTCGCCGCGCCGGAAACTCTCAATCGCGGCGACGATCCCGCCGGCGGGTCCACCCATCTGCTGCCGATCTCCTTAGGCGCGCGTGTGAAGGCGATGGCGCCGCCTTTACGCGCTCGGGCCCCGCCCGCGCAAGGGTCAGCGGCCACGCCAGACCGGCGCCCGCTTCTCGGCGAAGGCGCGCGCGCCCTCCAGTGCGTCCTCGCTGTCGTAGAGCGTCGCGACCGTCGAAAGCCGGCGGTTGGTGACCAAGTCGAACGCCGCGTCGAGAGGCAGGTGGGCGGTTTCCCGAACCGTCTGCTTGATCGCAGCGAAGACCAGCGGCGGCCCGTCGGCCAGCAGACGGGCTAGCGCCCGCGCCCGATCCATCAGGTCGTCGGCTGGGACGATCTCGTTGACCAGGCCCCAGCCCTTGGCTTCCGCCGGGTCCATCCAACGTCCGGTAAGCAGCAGTTCCATGGCCACATGGTAGGGCATCCGCCGCGGCAGCTTGATCGACGCCGCGTCGGCCAGTTGGCCCGCCGTGATCTCCGGCAGGGAGAAACGCGCCGTCTCCGCCGCCAGGATCAGGTCGGCCGACAAGGCCAGCTCGAACCCGCCGCCGACCGCCATGCCGTTCACCGCGGCGATGACCGGCTTGTTCAGCCCGGGAAGCTGCTGGAGGCCGCCGAAGCCGCCGACCCCATAGTCGCTGTCCGGCGCCTCACCGTCCGCCGCCGCCTTCAAGTCCCAGCCGGCGGAGAAGAACCGCGCCCCCGCCCCGGTGACGATGGCGACCCGCAAGGCCGGATCATCGCGGAAATCGGCGAAGATCGCCCCCATCTCCCGGCTGGTCGCGGCGTCGATGGCGTTCGCCTTGGGGCGGTCCAGCACGACGGTGAGCACCGATTCTTCACGACTCACTTCAAGCGGCATTTTTTATTAACCTTATATCAGTGGCTTATTCAGGGTTTTCGGACAACTGCATCAGCACATCGACGGTCACCGCCCCATCGGGCGTCGCCATCACCGGATTCATGTCTAGAGATACGAATCGGTCGCCATACGCTTCCAAGAATCGCCCGACCGCCAGCACCGTTTCCACGATCGCCGCCCGGTCCGCCGCCGGGCGTCCCCGCCACCCGCCCAGCAGCCGACCGACCCTGAGCTCGTCCAGCGCGCGGTCCACCGCCGCCGCGCACACCGGCAGCAGCAGGATGCGACTGTCCGCGAGAAGCTCCACCAGGACGCCACCCGCCCCCAGCACCAGATGCGGACCCAGGACCGGGTCGCGCTCTGCGCCGATGATCAGCTCCGCCACCGCGCCGGTCACCATGCGCTCCACCAGGAGCTGCGGGGAGAGAGCCAACAAGCTCTCCGCCGCCGCCGCCACGGCGTCCCGGTCGGTGAGCGCGAGGCGCAGCGCGTCCTTCTCCGTCTTGTGGGCGAGGCCCGCCCCTTCGGCCTTCACCGCCACCGGGTAGCCGAGGCTGTCCGCCGCGGCGACCGCCGCCGCCACCGACTCGGCCACGCGCCAGGGCGCGAAGCGTACGCCGAACCCGGACAACAGGCGCCGGGCCTGGTCCGCCGGCACGGTCACGGCTGCCCCGTCCGCGACCGGCAGCGGTGCAGGGGCGCGGATCGGCACCGGAGACGGGAAGCCGCCGACCGCCACCGCCGCGGCGATCGCGGCCAAACCATCCTCGATCCCCGACAAGGGCGCGATGCCGGCGGCCAGCAATTGCGCCGCCAGCGGGTTCGGCAGGCAGTCGGGCAGGCTGGCGATGATCGCCGTGTCGTGGCGGGTGGCGCGCACGGCATCCACCCAGGCATCCATCGATGCGTACCAGTTCGCCGGGTCGCACAGGTCGGCCGGCGGGAAATCCAGCACCAGCAGCGCCAGATCGCTGTCGACCGCCATGACCTCCGCGAAGGTGGCGGCCAAGCGGCCGCGATTGCCCCAGTCGAAGGTGTGGTGATCGAACGGGTTGGCGATGGTGACCAGCGGATGGCAGGTGTCGCCGATCCGCGCCCGGTCCGGCGGTGAGATCTCCGGGAAATCGAGGCCGAGGCGGCTGCCCTCGTCGGCCACCAGCGCCGCCTCCGCGCCGGAGCTGGTGACGGCGACGACGCGCCGGCCACCCACCGGCCCATGCACATGCAGGAAAGTCAGCGCTTCCAACAGCCCGGTCAGCGAGGCCACCCGGGCGACGCCAATCCGCTCGAAGAACGCCTGCATCGCCGCATCGCCGCCGACCAGCGACGCCGTATGGCTCATCGCCTGACGCCGCCCCGCCTCGGTGCGGCCGACCTTGACGGCGACTACCGGCTTGCCGGCGGTGCGCGCGCGCATCACCGCCTGCTGGAAGCGGTCCGGGTCGTCCAGACCCTCGATATAGAGGCCGATCGCCGTCACCCGGTCGTCGGCCACCATGGCGTCGATCAGATCGCCAAGACCCAGCACCGCCTGATTGCCCAGCGTGAAGACATAGGCGATGGGCAGGGCGCGGCGGATCATCGTCAGGTTGATGGCGATGTTGCCGGACTGCGCGATGATGGCGACGCCGCGGTCGACGCGCCGGCCTGCCTGCTCGTCGGGCCAGACCGCGATGCCGTCGAGATAGTTCAGGAAGCCGTAGCAGTTCGGCCCGATCAGCGGCAGCGGCCCCGCCGCCGCCACCAGGTCTTGGGTCAGCGCGAGGCCCTCGCCGCCGACCTCCTTGAAGCCGGAGGCATAGACCACCGCACCGCCGGCTCCGCCCGCGGCCAACGCCGCCACGACGCCGACCGCCGCCCGGCGGTTGACGCCGACGAAGGCCGCATCCGGCGGCGCCGGCAGATCCCTGACCGAGGGCACCGCCGGAATGCCCTCCAGCACATCGCGCTCTGGATGAACCGGCCAGATTTCGCCTTCATAGCCCAAGCGGCGGCACTGGCGGATGACCTGTACCGCCGCCTCGCCGCCGACGACGGCGAGGCTCTGCGGCCGCAACAGCCGCTCCAGAGACTCGGGCACGCCGGTCATAGACGGATCGCCGCGCGCGAAGCCCAAGGGAGGTCCCCGTCAGGCCCCGAGCGGCCGCAGCAGGTCGCGGGAGATGATGTGGCGCTGGATCTCCGAAGTGCCTTCCCAGATCCGCTCCACCCGCGCGTCGCGCCAGATGCGCTCCAACGGCAGTTCCGCCATCAGGCCCATGCCGCCGTAGATCTGCACGGCCTGATCGGCGACCCGGGCCAGCATCTCGCTGGCATAGAGCTTCGCCTCGGCGATCGCCCGGTTGGCATCGCGGCCCTGGTCGAGCGTCCACGCCGCCCATAGGGTCAGCAAGTCCGCCGCGTCGATCTCCGTCGCCATATCGGCCAGCTTGAAGGACGTGCCCTGGAAGCGGGCGATCTTCTGGCCGAACTGCTCCCGGCTGGCGACCCAGTCCAGCGACAAATCGAAGGCGCGCCGGGCGCGGCCGACGCACATCGCGGCGACCGTCAGCCGCGTGGCGTAGAGCCAGGTGTTGGCGACCGCGAACCCCTCGCCCTCCGCCCCCAGCATCTGGGCTTCCGGCAGCCGGCAATCGTCGAAGGTCAGGACGGCATTGTGGTAGCCGCGATGGGAGACCGAGCGATAGCCGGGCTGGATGGCGAAACCGGGCGTGTCGCGGTCCACCAGGAAGCAGGAGATGCGTTTGCGCGACCCCCGCGGCGTCGCCTCCTCCCCGGTCGCGGCGAAGACGATGACGAAGTCGGCCACATCGGCATGGCTGATGAAGTGCTTGGTGCCGTTCAGCACCCAGTCCGCCCCGTCGCGCCGCGCCGTAGTCTTCATGCCGCGCACGTCGGAGCCGGCCCCCGGCTCGGTCATCGCCAGCGCATCGATCTTCTCCCCGCGCACGCAGGGCAGCAGGTAGCGGTCGCGCTGGTCGGGATTGCAGGCGCACAGGATGTTGGACGGGCGCCCCCACCAGAGATTGAGGGCCATGGACGTCCGGCCCAGCTCGCGCTCCAACAGGGTGAAGGTGACGTGGTCGAGGCCGCCGCCGCCATGCTCGACCGGGATGTTGGGCGCGTAGAAGCCGAGCGCCAGCACCTTGTCCTGGATTTCGCGGCCAAGCGCGCGGGGGATCGCGTCCGTCCGCTCGATCTCTTCCTCAAGCGGATAGAGTTCTTTCTCCACGAAGGAGCGGACGGTATCGACCACGAGCTGTTGCTCGGGCGTAAGGGCAAAATCCATGGGCGACGCCCCGCCTCCGGCGCGATCGGCCGGCGGACGGTGCGGGCCGATCGGGGAAGGCTAGGCAGGCGCCCCGCGCGCGGCGATACTGTTTGCGACGGCTCCGATACGGTTTGACGAATGCCTGATCCCGGCCCCGCCGGCCGGCAGGCGGCGTCGCAAGGCTCCACGGCCGGCGCGCGCTGGCTGACCCCGGCCCTGCCCTTCAGCCTGGGCTTCCTGCTGGTGCCCGGCTTTTCCAACCTGGCGCTCGCGGCGGCGCTGGAGCCGCTGCGCGCCGCCAACACGCTGACCGGGCAAGCACTCTATCGCTGGCCGCTGTTCTCGCCCGACGGGGCGGCCGTGGAGACCAGCAGCGGCCTGGCGATCCCAACGGACGGCCCGCTGACCGCGTCGCCGGGATCGCTGCAGGCGTTGCTGGTGATCGCCAGCTACGGGGCGGAGAACCACACCTCGGCGCCGCTGCTGGCCTGCCTCAGGAGGCTGTCGGTGCATGGCATCGCCGTCGGCGCGGTGGAGAGCGGCGCGCTCGTCCTGGCGCGGGCCGGCCTGTTGGACGGCTACCGGGTGACCACCCATTGGCAGGACCTCGACGCGCTGGCGGAGCAGTTCCCCCGGGTCGACACCGTGCCCGACCGCTTCGTCATCGACCGCGACCGGGTCACCATCGGCGGCGCGGCGGCGGCCCTGGACTTCAGCCTGCACCTGATCGCCCGGCATCACGGCCTCGACCTGGCGCTCGCGGTCGGCAGCCAGTTCCTCTACGAGCAGGAACACCTGCCCGACGATCCCCAGCGGATCGTCGCGCTGGGCCGGCTGGCGCCGCGCCACCCGATGATCGCGCAGGCCGTGCGGCTGATGGAGGGGGCGGTGGAGATCCCGCTGAGCATCGCGGAGATCGCGCGGCGGGTCGGCACCGAGCGCCGAGACCTGGAACGCCAGTTCCAACGCGTACTCGCCACCTCCCCGGGGCGTTTCTACCGCACGCTGCGCCTGCGGATCGCCGGGCGCATGCTGGCGCTGACCGACCGATCCGTCGGTGACGTGGCCATCGCCTGCGGCTTCTCCTCCGCCTCGTCTCTAGCGCGGGCGATGCGCCGGCAGGCCGGCCGCTCGCCGCGCGAGCTGCGCGG
>JANQSN010000057.1 GCA_028284045.1 Alphaproteobacteria bacterium
CCCGGCCATTGCCGAAGCCGCTGACCGCGTCCACCACGATCACCGCCTTGTCCGGGACCAGCGACGGGTTCTGAAACCCGTCGTCGAGGATGATCAGGCCCGCGCCCGCGGCGACCGCCGCCGCCGCCCCGCTCGCCCGCCGGCGCGCCACCCAGGTCGGTGCGGCGCGCGCCAGCAACAGGGCCTCGTCGCCGACATCGCCCGCGTCGTGCCGGCCGGGGTCGACGCGGACCGGCCCGGCCAGCCGCCCGCCATAGCCGCGCAGCAGCAGATGGGGGCGAAGCTGGCGGGCCGCTGCCGCCCGCGCCAAGGACAGGACCACCGGCGTCTTGCCGCTGCCGCCGGCCACCAGATTGCCGACGCACAGCATGGGAACGCCCGCGCGGACCCCGCGCGTGCGGGCTCGGCGCAGCCGGCCGGCCAGGTCGAACGCCGCCGCGGCCGGCAGCAGCGCCAGCGACGCCGCGCGGCCCACAGCGCCGCCGCCGCCGGCCCGCCAGAAATCGGGCGCCTTCATGCCGCCTGGCCGCAGGCCCGCCGCACCAGGGGATCGAGCGCCGCCACGACCCGCTCCAGCGTCGCCCGGTGCCGCCGGGCGACGGCCGCCGCGCGCGCGACCTGCTGGGCACGGGCCGTCTCGTCGGTCATCAGCCGCTCCACCGCCGCCGCCAGCTCCGCCGCGGAGGTCACGCGGACCGCCGCCGCCTCCGCCACCAAGGCATCGGCCATGTCGTCGAAGGTCTCCATATGCGGGCCGAAGACGATGGCGCAGGCAAGCTGTGCCGGCTCCACCGGATTGTGGCCGCCATGCGCCACCAGCGAGCCGCCGACGAAGACCACCGGCGCCAGGCGGAACAGCGTCCCCATCTCGCCCATGGTGTCGGCGATGTAGGCGGCAACCGCCGTGTCCGGCAACGCCCCCTGGCTGCGCCGCGCCGCCGTCAGCCCGGCGGCGGTCCAATGGTCGGCGACCTCTGCCCCGCGGCCGGGGTGACGCGGGGCGACCACGGTCAGGAGTCCCGGCCACGCCGCCGCCAGATGGCGATGGGCCTCGATCACCGCGGCATCCTCGCCCGCATGGGTGCTGGCCGCCAGCCAGACCGGACGCCCGGCCCCCGCGGCCGACAGCCGGGCGAGCGCCGCCTCGTCCACCGGCGGCGGGTCGCTGGAGTTCTTCAGATTGCCGACCGGCCCGACGCCCGCCGCGCCGAGGCTGCGGAACCGCGCCGCGCTGGCCTCGTTCCACGGCAAGATCGCCTGGAAGGTGGCCAAGAGCGGCCGCACCAGCCACGGCACGCGCCGCCAATTGGCATAAGATCGGGCCGACATGCGGGCATTGACCAGGGCCGCCGGCACCCCCCGGCGCCGGAGCGCGTCCAGCATCGTCGGCCACAGCTCCGATTCCACCCAGAGCACCAGATCGGGCCGCCAGGCATCGAGGAACCGGTCGACGAAGCAGGGCCGGTCGAGCGGCACGAACTGATGCACCGCCCGGTCGGGCAGCCGGTCGGCCATCAGCCGGGCGGACGTCACGGTGCCGGTGGTCAGCACAACGGAGAGATCGGCATGCTCGGCGATCAGTCGGGCGATCAGCCGCTCCACCGACAGGGCCTCGCCGACGCTGGCGGCATGCACCCAGCAAACCCGGCCCGGCGGCCGGCTGTGGCCGGCGATCCCCGCCCGCTCCGGCCGCCGGGCGGCATCCTCCTTGCCTGCGCGGGTACGCCGATCGAGCTGGCGCTCCACCAGCCAGCCCCCCAGCGCCCAGGCGGCCTGGTAGCCGCCCAACGCCACGCGATAGGCGATCACCGGACGGACCAGCGCCATCCTTCGGGCCGGCGGCCGGCCATCAGGCGGCGACCCGGAGATGGGACACGAACTCGTCGGCCGACCGGTCCCAGGAGAAGGTCAAGGCATGCTCGCGGCAGGCCTCGCGCGAACCGCCATCCAAGGCCCGTTCCACGGCCCGGCGGAGATCCTCGTCCAGCGCGCCGACATCCGGGCGCGTGACGATATCCAGCGGTCCCTGGACCGGATAGGCGGCCACCGGCACGCCGCAGGCCAGTGCTTCAAGCTGCACCAGCCCGAAGGTCTCGGTGCGCGACGGGAAGACGAACACATCCGCCGAGGCATAGTGGCGAACCAGCTCCTCGCCATGTTTGGCGCCGACGAACACGGCCTCCGGATAGCGCCGCTCGAAACTCGCGCGCTGCGGGCCGTCGCCGACCACCAGCTTGGTGCCCGGCAGGGAAAGCTTCAGGAAGTCCTCCAGGCTCTTCTCCACCGCGACGCGGCCGACGAACAGCGAGATCGGCCGGGGCAGATCCAGCGTGTCGCGGTCCACCGGGCGGAACAGATCGGTGTCGACGGCGCGCCGCCAGCGCACGAGCTGACGAAAACCGCGGCGCGCCAGGATGTCCTCCATGGTCTGGGTGGAGATCATGGTCGCCGCCGCCGCGCCGTGAAACCGCCGCAGGAACCAGAAGGTCCAGCTTCGCGGCAGCCCGAAGCGCAAGGCGAGATAATCGGGAAAGAAGGTGTGGAACGAGGTGGTGAACGCCCGCCCCTGGCGCCGGCAATAGGCCCGCGCGGCCTGGCCCAGCGGCCCTTCCGTGGCGATGTGGACGGCCTCCGCGCCGAAGCTCTCGATGGCGCGCGCCACCCCGGCCCGCGCGCCCTTCCACACCAGGCGGATCTCCGGATAGGTCGGACAGGGGATGGTGGAGAACCGGTCGGGACCCAGCACCTCCACCGTATGGCCGCGCTGGCGCAGCCGCTCCGCCGTCGTGTTGAGGGTGCGCACCACCCCGTTGACCTGCGGGAACCAGGCGTCCGACACGATCAGGATTCGCAGCGGGTCGCCCGCCGCTGCCGCCGCCAGCGCCGCGTCGGCGGCATCCTCGGCGGCCCTGTCACCGGCTGCGCCGCCCTGGTCCGCGTCGGAGAGCATCCGGCTGTTCAAGTCGGCGGCCCCGCTTACGCCGCCGCTTGGCCGCGCCCGGCGGTGGTCAGTACCGGGGCCGGCGCGTCCGCCGCCAGGATGTCGGTCCATTTGAGGATCTCCAACTGGCCCGACGGATGCTCCACCAGCGCCGTACAGCTTTCCACCCAGTCGCCGTCGTTGATGTAGAGGACGCCGTCCATCTCCTTCATCGAGGCGGTGTGGACATGGCCGCAGATGACGCCGTCGACGTTGCGGCGCCGCGCCTCCTCCGACAGGACGTTCTCGAACCGACCCACGAATTCCACCGCGGACTTCACCTTGTGCTTCAGGAACGCGGAGAGCGACCAATAGCCCCGGCCGAATCGCCGACGCACGGCGTTCACCCAGGTGTTGGTGCCCAGCAACAGCACATAGGCCGTATCGCCGATATACGCCAGCCACTTCGCGTATCGCACGACGACATCGAACTGGTCGCCATGGATCACCAACAGCCGGCGTCCGTCGGCCGTCTCGTGCACGCAGTCTTCCATGACCTCCACGCCGCCGAAGGTCAGGCCGACGAATTGGCGCACCCCTTCGTCGTGATTGCCCGGCAGGTAGATGACCCGCGTGCCCTTGCGCGCCTTGCGCAACAGCTTCTGCACCACGTCGTTGTGCGCCTGCGGCCAGTACCAATGGCGCTTCAGGCGCCAGCCGTCGAAGATGTCGCCCACCAGATAGAGGGTTTCGCTCTCCGTCCGGCGCAGGAACTCCAACAGATAGTCGGCTTTGCTAGCCTTGGTGCCGAGATGCACATCGGATACCCAGATCGCCCGGAAGCGCCGGACGTCGTCCTCATCGGCCATTCCTGCTCTCCTGGCGGGCGGTCGCGCAGCGACGCGGTCGCGCAGCGACGCGGTCGCGTGGCGACGCGGTCGCGTGGCGACTCCTGCCTATACCGGTCGGCCGGGGCGAACACAATTACACATCTGTGACGATCGTCCGCGGCCGCTTGGCAGCGCCGGTGTTTCGGTGTTATCGGCGGTTTCGGTCGCAGTATGGCGCGGTTGCGCATCGGCACCGACGCGGGCTGCCAAGGCCATCTTCCGCGATCCTCATCCAGGGTCTGAGTCGCTGCGCCGATTTCTCGTCATTCACAATCCGATCTCGGGCGGCCGCCGCGGCGATGGCCTGGACCGGGCGGTCGGCGCGCTGCGGGCGGGCGGCGCGACGGTGGAGGTCGTGCGCACCGAGGCGCCCGGCCATGCCGAAGCACTGGCCGCGGAGGCCGATGGCGGCCTGGATGCGGTGGTTGCCGCCGGCGGCGACGGCACCGCGCACGAGGTCGCCAACGGCCTGTTGGCCCGGCCGAGCCCGCTGCCGCTGGGCGTGCTGCCGCTCGGCACCGCGAACTGCCTGGCGCGCGAGCTGGGCCTCGCTCGCCCGCCCGCACAGGCTGCCAGCCGCCTGCTGCACGCGCCGGTGCGCACCCTGCATCCGGGCGCGGTGGAGATCGGCGGGCGAACGCGCCATTTCTTGGCGATGCTCGGCACCGGCTTCGATGCACGGGTCGTCGCCCGCCTGGACGGGCGGTTGAAGCGACGCATCGGCGCAACGGCGTATGTCGTTGACTCGCTTCGACTATGGGCCAGAGGGCCAGTGACCCCCGTCGCCGTGTCGCTGGACGGCATGCCGGCGGAGGCCGGTCAGGCCGTGATCATGAATGGCCGCTACTACGGCGGCTGGATGCGCTTCGCCCCGACATCGACGGTGTTCCGGCCGCAGCTCTATGCCTGCCTGTTCACCGCGACCGACCGGCCGCGGGTCTTGCGGTATTGCGCGTGGAGCGCGGCCAACCGCCTACTGCGGCTGCCGGACTACCAGGTGGTGCCGGCCCGCACCATCACCGTCTCGCCGACCCAGGAGGCGGAGGCGGAGCCGGTGCAGGCGGACGGCGAGCCGATCGGCCATCTGCCGGTGACCATCCGCGCCGCCACGCGCTCCCTACCCGTCTTGGTGGGCGACGATCCGCAGCGCCAGCGCTATGGCCCCCGCCCGGTTGCCTGATCGCGCGCGGGCGGCGATCACAGCCCGGCCACGGTCATCGGCTCGATCACCACGGTCGGAGCATCCACGCCGGTGCGGTGGACGAGGTCGCTGGCCGGCACCAGGCAGGCGAACATGTCCGCCAGATTGCCGGCGATGGTGACCTCGCTGACCGCGTGGTCGAGCTGGCCGTCACGGATCAGGAAGCCGCTGGCGCCGCGGCTGTAGTCACCGGTGATGGTGTTGACCCCCATGCCCATGAGCTGGGTCACGTAGAGCCCGTGGGAGATCCCGCCGATCAGCGCTTCGGGCGTCGCCGATCCGGGCTCCAGATACAGGTTGGTGGGTGCGGGCTGCGGCGGCGACGACGTGCCGCGGCTGGCATGGCCGGTGGAGCTGAGGCCGAGCTGGGCGGCGGCGCGCAGATCGAGCAGCCAGGTCTGAAGACGGCCATCCTCGATCAGCGCGCGCGGCCCGTTGGCCAACCCCTCGCCGTCGAACGGCTTGGACCGGTGCCCGCGCCGGCGGCGCGGATCGTCGACGATCCGGATCCCCGGCCGGAAGACCGCCGCCCCCATCTTGTCCTTCAGGAAGCTGGTGCCGCGGGCGATCGCCGAGCCGCTGATGGCCCCCGCCAGATGGCGCAAGAGGCCGCCGGAGACCCGCGGATCGAACACGACGGGCAACCGGGCGCTGGCGATCTTCTGCGCGCCCAGGCGGCGCACCGCCCGCTCCCCGGCCGTGCGGCCGATGGTGGCGGCGGGCTCCAGGTCTTCGCCGTAGACAGCCATGGAGAAGTCGTAGTCCGTCTCCATGGCACCGTCGCGCTCCGCGATGACGGAGGCGGACAGGCTGCCGCTGGTCACCGCATAGCCGCCGGCAAAGCCGTTGCTGGCCACCATGAAGATTGCCGACCGGCTCCACGCCGCCTCCGCGCCTTCGGAATTGGTCACGCCGACGACGTCCAGGGCGGCTTCCTCCGCCGTGCGGGCCTGGGCCATCAGCTCTGCCGTCGACCGCTCCACCGGGTCGGCGAGATCGAGATCCGGCCAATCCGTCGCCAGGGCGGCGGGGTCGGCGAGCCCGCAATAGGGGTCCTCCGGCACCGCCCGGGCCATGGCGACCGCGCGCTCCACCAGTTCCACCAGCGCTGCCGGGCTGCGGTCGGAGGACGACACCATCGCCATCCGCCGGCCGACGAAGACGCGCAACCCGAGATCGGTGCCCTCGGCGCGTTCCAGGCGCTCCGTCCGGCCGAGGCGGCAGGCCGCGGAGACCGACACCCCTTCCACCGCCAGGGCGTCCGCGGCATCGGCACCGGCGCGGCGGGCATCGGCCACCAGATCGCCGAGCAGGCCGGCCACGCGGCCGGTATCGTCGCCGATTGCGGCGCCGGCCGTCTGTGCTTCGCTCATCGCTTGCGTCACCTCACCCTGTTGCCCGCGCCGTGCGGCGTCATCACCCAGGCGACCGCGGCCAGGGCCGTCGTCGCCAGCATCACCAAGGCCAGCGGAAGCTGGCTAGTGGCGTCGGCGACCAACAGGCCGACGACGACGCTGGCCAGCGCGCCGGTCGCCATCTGCGCGCAGCCCGACAAGCCGCTCGCGGTTCCGGCCAGGTCCGGGCGCACGCTGATCGCCCCGGCCAGCCCGTTGGGCAAGCTGAGGCCGTTGCCGAAGCCGAACAGCACCATCGGCGCGAACACCGCCCAGGCGGTGACCACGCCGCCCCAGGCCAGCGCGACCATGATCACCGTGCCGACGCCCGACACGGCGATGCCGGTGATGATCATTCGGTCGATGCCCAGCCGTTCCGACAGCCGCCCAGCGGTGAAGTTGCCGGACATATACCCGACGGCGCTGAGCATGAAGAACAGCCCGTAATCCGCCTGCGTGCGGCCCATGATCTCGATCACGACATGCGGCGCGCCGCCCAGAAAGCCGAAGAACCCGGCCGAGGTGAAGGCGGTCTGCGCCGTATAGCCGCGGAAGGACGGCAGCACCAGCAAAGACCGGTAGAGCCCGAGCAGCCGGCCCAGGCCCGGCAACGCCACGGGCTGCGCCAGCGTCTCGTGCAGCCCGCCATAGGCGAACAGAACCACCACCACCCCGGCGGCCGCGACGAACACGAAGCCGGCCCACCAGCCGATCCACAGATCGAGATGGCCGCCGATCACCGGCGCCAGCATCGGCGCCACCACCATCGCCATGGTGACATAGGCGATCATGCTGGCGGAGCGTTCGCGGCCGTGGACGTCGCGGATGATGGCGCGTGCCAGCACCATGCCGGCGCAGGAGCCCACTCCCTGGCCGAGCCGGCCGAGGATCAGCCACGCGATATCCGATGCTACGGCACAGACCAGGCTGGAGACGACGAACAGCACCAGCCCACTCAGCAGCACCGGCCGGCGCCCGAACCGGTCGCTGAGCGGCCCGTAGACGAGCTGGGAGGCCGCGAAGCCCACCAAATACAAGGTCAGGCTGAGCTGCACCGTGTCGTAGCCGACGGCGAAGGTGTCGGCGATCCCCGGCATCGACGGCATGAAGAGGTTGAGCGCCAGCGGCCCCAGGGCCGTGACGGCCACCAACAGCGCGATATGCGGTGCGCGCATCGGTCCGGCGACGGTGGTGTCGGATCCGCCGCGGTCCAGCGAACCGGCGCTCACGTCAGGGCTGCGAAGGGTCATGTCGCCTCGATAGGGATGCCCAGGGACACCTGGGCCGCCACGCTGCCATGGCAAGGGCAAGAACGGGATGCCGTCGGACGGCTATCGGCCTCGTTGCGGCGCTGGTGTTGCCGCTGGCCAGGTGGCCGCTGGCGCTGGGCGCCGGCTGGCTGATCGCGTCGCGCGGGCGCGTGCTGGGGCGGATCTGGTACCGGCTGACGGACCGATCCGGGTCTCACGATCGCCGCGCGGAGACGACCGCCAGCACGCCGGCGGTCACCAGAGTTGCCGCGCCTGCGCCGACCGCCCCCCACAGCATCGCCGTCGGCAGGGTGTCCATGACGCCGCCCGGCCGCACCACCGGCGAGGCGGCGAGATAGCCGAAGGTGACCAGGCAGAAGCCGGCGAGGAAGACCCGGCCGGCCCAGTCCCGGACCCACCCCCAGTCCACCCGTCCGGCGTTGGGCTGCTTCGCCATCCCCTTGCCGCCCCTAATAGGCGTAGTGGGTGAAGATCGGGTCGACCGAACGCCCCCACTCGTCCTCATAGCGGGCGAGCTTGCGTTCCGCCGGGGTGAACCCGCTCTCGGCGATGTCGGACAGCGCGGCGACGAAGTGGCTCTCGTCGTTGCCCAGGGTGTCGAGACGGCCGCGCCGCTCCAACCCCCGCCGGGCGATCGCCAGCACGTCCAGCGCCAGGGCGCCGACGGTGCGGCCGCGCCACGGCGTCGCCAGGCCGGTCCGCGGCACGGCGGTGCGCAGATAGTCCCGCTCGTCCGCCGTCCAGTCGGCCACCAGGTCGGCGGCGTCGCTGAGCGACTGATCGTCATAGATCAGCCCCACCCACAAGGCCGGCAACGCACAGAGCCGCCGCCACGGGCCGGCATCGGCGCCGCGCATCTCCAAGAAACGCTTCAGCCGGACCTCCGGGAACACCGTGGTCAGGTGATCGACCCAGTCGCTCATCGTCGGCCGCTCGCCCGGCAGCCCGGGCAGCCGTCCGGCCAGGAAGTCGCGGAAGGACTGCCCGGCGACATCGACATACCGGCCGTCGCGCCGCACGAAATACATCGGCACGTCCAGCACATAGTCGACATAGCGCTCGAACCCGAAGCCGGGCTCGAAGACGAAGGGCAGCGTGCCCGACCGGTCGGGGTCGGTATCGGTCCAGACATGGCTACGGAAGCTGAGCTGGCCGCTCGGCCGGCCTTCGACGAAGGGGCTGTTGGCGAACAAGGCTGTCGCGACGGGCTGCAGCGCCAGG
Source organism: Alphaproteobacteria bacterium (assembly GCA_028284045.1). GTDB lineage: Bacteria > Pseudomonadota > Alphaproteobacteria > DSM-16000 > Inquilinaceae > JANQSN01. Next base: position 8,898 of record JANQSN010000057.1, read on the forward strand.
CCGACGCGCAGCTTGGTGACCATGTCCGCCTCGTCGGCGAAGTCGAGATTGACCTGGACCGTGCAGGTCCGGGTCATCATGTCCAGGCCCATGCTGCCGCGGGTCGGCATATAGCCGCGCATGATCTTGTAGCGGCCCTTGGGCATCCAGGGGATGTCCTCGCGCCGCCACTTGGGATGGAAGCCGAGCCCGATCATGCCGAGGCCCAGCTCGCCCGCCACCTCGCGCACCTGGGCGAGGTGGCGATGAACCTCGTCGCAGGTCTGGTGAATGGTGCTGAGCGGCGCGCCGGACAGCTCGAACTGCCCGCCCGGCTCCAGCGTCACGGAGCAGCCGGTGGCGTCCTGCAGCGCGATGATGTTCTCGCCTTCGTAGACCGGCTGCCAGCCGAAGCGCAGCATGCGGCGCAGCAGCTCGCCGATGCCCTGCGGCCCTTCATAGCGGGCCGGGGTCAGGTCTTGCGTGTGGAAGATGAACTTCTCGTGCTCGGTGCCGATGCGCCAGTCGGCGGGCGGCTTGGCACCGGCCGCCAGATAGTCCACCAACGCCTGAACATCGGCGATCGGCTCCGCCGCCGCCTCGGTGACCGCCATGGATCGACACTCGCCTCTAGATCAGAAAGGGGCGTCGGCTGCCGGTTCCGTCCGGCCGTCCGCCCAATCGCCTGCCACTGCCTGCCAGCAGGCGAGTGCGGCGATCGCCGCCGTTTCCGCCCGCAGAACACGCGGGCCCAAATGACAGAGGTGAGCAAAGTCAAGTTTCCGAAGGGCGTCAAGTTCCTCTGGGGAAAAGCCGCCTTCCGGTCCGATCAACAATGCCGCGGGTCGGCCGGCCAGCGCGGCGGCGACGGTCGTCAGCGGCGGTGCCGCCCCGCGCTCGGCGCAGACGATCAGGGATCGTTCCGCCGGCCAGTCGGTCAGCCGCTCCGCCAGGCCCACGGGTTCGTCCACCGCCGGCACCGTGAGCCGACCGCATTGCTCGGCCGCCTCCACCGCCTGCACGCGCAGCCGGCCGATACTGAGCCGGGGCATGTCGGTGAACCGCGTCGTGACGGGGATCAGGCGGGTACACCCCAGCTCGGTCGCCTTGCCGGCGATCAGGTCGAGGGGGCCGCGCTTGACCAGCGCGAAGCACAGCCAAGGTGACGCCGCCGGCGGGGGCTGCGGCCGGGTCCGCCGGTCGAGCCGGGCGCTGCCGCCGCGCCCGGACAGCCCCTCCAACCGCGCCAGCCACTCCCCGTCATGGCCGTTGAAGACCCGCACCGGATCGCCCGGCCGCCGGCGCAGGACATGGGCGAGATAGTGCGTCTGGCCGCCGGTCAGCGCCACCGTCTGGCCGGCCGCAAGGCCCGCCGCGTCGACGAACAGCCGCGGCGGTCCGGCCATGGCGGGACGCGAGCGGCCGCGCCGTCAGCCGAGCGCGTCGACCGAACTGACGATATGCGTAACCACGCCGTAGTCGCGCGCCTCTTCCGCCGACATCCAGAAATTCCGGTCGGTGTCGCGCGCCACCTTCTCCAGGTCCTGGCCGGTCCTGTCGGCAATGGTGCGGTTGATGCGCTCGCGCATCTTGATGATCTCGTTGGCCTCGATATCGATATCGACGGCCGGCCCGCGCACCCCGCCCATCGGCTGATGCAACAGGAAGCGCGTGTTGGGCAGGCAGTAGCGATCCTCCCGCGCCGCGCCCAGGAAGATATGCGCCGCCGCACTGGCCACCCAGCCGGTGCCGATCACCTGCACCTTGGGCGTGACGAAGCCGATCAGGTCGTGGATCGTGTCGCCGCTTTCCACGTGGCCGCCCGGCGAGTTGATGACCAGCCGGATCGGGTCGTCACCGGCGGCGGCAAGCGCCAGAAGCTGTGCGGAGATCTCCCGCGACAGCCGATCGTTGATCGACCCGAACAGCAGGATGGTGCGCGCCTTGAACAGCCGCTCGCCGACGCCGGCGTCCGGGCGGCGGCGCGACGCCTTCTCCCCGTCCTCCTCTTCATCCTCGTCTTCGTCGTCGGCGAGATGCGTCAGCGCGTAGGTGGGATCGATCACGGGCGGCACCATTGGTTGAGTGTCTGAGGCGGTGAACCTTGAGATGCGGGCTGTCAGGGCCCGCCTCAAGCCCCAGGCCTCAGGAAGTCGTCGATATAGTCCTGTACCACCCGATCGAGGCTTTCATCCATAGGCAGTCCAAGCGCGCGGGCGCGCGCCGCGTCCGCCCGGCGCGCCCAGCCGGCGACGATCGCCATGATATGCGGATCCGGCCGGTCGATGATCCGGCCCGGAACGATGCCGTTGGCGGCTGCCACGCGCGCCAGCGCGGCGGCCATTTCGTCCACCGAATAGGCGACGCTGGGCAGATTGACGGCCCGGTCGTCGCCCAGCGCGTCCGAGGTCGCCTCGTGCAGCGCGATCAGGCAGGCGACGGTGGCGCGGTAGCCCAGCATCGGCAGCGCGGTGTCGCGCGGCACCGGCAGGATGCAGTCTTGGCCCGACAGGGGCTCGCGGAAGACGCCGGACACGAAGCTGGAGGCCGCCGCATTGGGCGCGCCCGGGCGCACGAAGATGGTCGGCAGCCGCGCGGTCCGGCCGTCCAGGAAGCCTTTTCGCGTGTAGTCGTTGACCAGCAATTCCAGGATCGTCTTGGTGATGCCGTAGGTGGTGGTCGCGGTCTGCTTGGTGGCGTCGGTCACCGCCTCGCCCATCACCGCGCCGCCGAACACGGCGATCGAGCTGGCGGCGACCAGGCGTGGGCAACCGGCCCGGGCGCGCAACGCTTCCAGGACGTTCCGGCCGCCGTCGACATTCACCCGCATCGCCAGGTCGAAGTCCTGCTCGCCATGGCCACTGACGATGGAGGCGAGGTGGAAGACCGCGATGTCGTCCCGGTCGACCACGGAGGCGACCGTCGCGGCATCGGCGATATCGCCGGTGACGATGGTCACCCGGTCGTCGAGCCCGTCCGGACGCGCCGCCGGCGCCACCGCGTCGAACAGCGTGATCGCATCGATCGGCGCCGTGTCTCCGGCCGGGCCGGTCAGCGCCCCGCGCGCCACCAGCGACCGGGCGAGATTGAGGCCGATGAAACCCGTTCCACCGGTGATCACCACCTTCATGGCTTGGACCGCTCCCTCAGGATGTCTTCTTGTCGATCCGGCGCGCGCCGCCCCATGGGCGACGGCCGCTGCGCAGCGCTTTCTCATGCCCGCCGGACGGGGCGACCATAGCCGCCCTGGCGTTCGAGCGCAAAGCACCGGCATCCGACGCCGCGCGCCGGGCATTTTGTGAAAACGGTGCCGCGATCGAGAGGCGGTATCGCGGCGCTGCGCAGCGATCAGCTAAAGCGAAGGGCCGCCGGCGCCAATCCGTCCAGCACCACCGTCACCTCGGCGTCGCGGGCGACCCAGCGGGTCTCCACGATGCTGCCGGTCAGAACGACGGCACCGGCCCTCAGGCCCTGGCCGAATCGGGCCCGGTTGTCGGCCAGCCAGACAAGCGCATCCAGCGGATGGCCGAGCACCGCCGCCCCGCACCCCGACCCCACCGGCTGACCGTCGATCTCCAGCCGGCCGGCAATCCGGTCGAGGGCGAGGCCGCGCCAGTCGGTGCAAGGGAGCCCGAGGACCGCCGCCGCCTGGAAGAAGTCGTCGGCGACCAGCGTCCAGGTGTCGAGCGCGCGGAAATCGGCATAGCGGTCGTCGACGACCTCGATCGCGGCCATCACCGCGCCGACCGCCGCCGCGACGCGCGCCCGGCTGAACGGCGCCTCCGCCGCCGGCAGATCGGCGTCCAGCCGCACCGCCAGCTCGCATTCCACCCCCGGACGGACAAAGTCGGCGTGGTCGAGCACCACACCCGATTCATGGATTGCTGGACCGGCGACCGCGCCGGCGCAGGGGTGGTCGATGCCCAGGAATGCCTGCATCACCGGTGTGGTGCACCCGATCTTCCAGCCGGCCGGCGCGATACCCGGCCAGCGGCGCGCGAAGGACGCCGCCTGAAGCCGATAGGCCGCGGCCTCGTCCGACGGACCGGTGCCCGCGTCGAACCCACCCCACGGACGCCCTGCGAGCCGGGCGGCGGCCAGGACCGCCGCAGGATCGCTCACCCCCGTCCCCCCGCGTGGCGGGTCAGTTGAGGGTCACGGAGACGCCGACATGCTGGAAGGTCACCGGCTTGATCAGCGACCCGGCGGCGACGGTCACCGAATGCAACGGGCCTTCGATCTCGCGCTGCCAGAAGTCCAGGAACCGCCGCAGGCCCGGCAGATCGGGTACCAGGTCCAGCTTCTGCCACAAGAAGGTCTGCAGGACGCCCGGGTGATCGGGCATGTGATAGAGAATATGGGCGGTGGTCAGCCGATAGCCCCGAAGCTGAAGCGCCAAGTCGTCCATGGTCCCCAACCCTCCGATAAGCGACACCCCGGCACCCGTGGCTGTTCGCCAATCTACCCCGGGTCCCTGGTCCGGGGGGTGCCGTTCGGGTAAGACATGGAAAGATTGTCCGCCTGTTGGTGCCCGATTCCTTCTATATGCCATTGCCTGCTAACGCATCGTTACCAAGCGTTCGTCGCCCCGCAAGAGGATTTCCGTATTATCAGCATGTTAGCAGTCGATACCGGGCGCTGCCGATAATGCCGCATCCCGCTGGCCGAGCTTGGGAGCCGGATGCTAGGAAGAGGTCTCGCAAGCCCCTCACCCTTCTGCCCTGCCGGAGTTCCTGCGCCATGCCGTTTCGCCCCCTGCACGACCGCATCCTGGTCCGCCGCATCGAGAGCGACGATAAGACGTCGGGCGGAATCATCATCCCCGATACCGCCAAGGAGAAGCCGCAGGAGGGCGAGGTGCTCGCCGTCGGCCCCGGGGCACGCAATGACCAGGGCGCCGTGGCGGCCTTGGACGTTTCGGTGGGCGACCGGGTGCTGTTCGGCAAGTGGTCGGGCAGCGAGGTGCGGATCGACGGCGAAGACCTGCTGATCATGAAGGAAAGCGACGTTCTCGGCGTGATCGGCTGATCCCTCGCCGTCCTACGCCGCCCGGCTGAGCACCACGATGTGGGTGTCGCCGTAGCGGCGGTCGATGACCGTCTGGAACCCGTCCGGGGCCGGCGCCGCCTCACGCCGGGGCAGCTCCACCACCAGCACCGCCGCGCGGCCGATCCAGCCCGCACGGTCTAGCGCCGCGGTCGCCGGGGCGGCCAGCCCGCGGCCATAGGGCGGGTCCAGCAGCACCAGATCGGCCGGCACGCTTGTCGCCGGTGGTGGCCGCAGTGCGTCCGACCGCCGCACGCTGGCCCGCGCCGACAGGTCGAGGGCGGCGAGGCTCTGCCGCAGCCCGTCGAGATGGCGCGGATCGGTCTCGAAGAACGTGGCGTGGTCGGCGCCGCGCGACAGCGCCTCGATGCCCAGCGCGCCCGACCCGGCAAAGGCGTCCAGGACCTGCGCGAACGGCCATCCGTCCGCGCCGGGCGCGATCGCGGCGGGCCAGTCGTGATGCGTCAGGATGTCGAACAGGGCTGCCCGCACCTTCGCGGCGGTCGGCCGCACGCCGCGGCCCGCCGGCACGCCGATCGGGCGGCCCTTAAGGCTGCCGCCGGCGATTCGCAATCCGCCCCTCCCGGTCCGCCGCCGCAACGGCACCGGTGAAGAAGCCGGCGGCCTGCTCGCGCAGGGCCTTGCCGGTGACCTCCGCCACCGCGTCCCGGTCGAGCTGGCCGAGCTGGAACGGCCCGAAGGCGACCCGGATCAGCCGCGTCACCGGCAGGTCGAGATGCTCCATGACCTTGCGGATCTCGCGGTTGCGGCCCTCGCGCAGCGCCACGGTCAGCCAGGCGTTGCTGCCCTGCGCGCGGTCGAGCCGGGCGACGATCGGCCCATAGTCGATGCCGGAGACCCGCACGCCGCCGGCCAGCCCCTCCAGCCGCCGCGGGTCGACGGCGCCATGCACCCGCACCCGGTAGCGCCGCGTCCAGCCGGTGGCGGGCAGCTCCAGATAGCGCGCGAGGTCGCCGTCATTGGTCAGCAGCAGCAGCCCCTCGCTGTTGAGGTCGAGGCGCCCGACCGTGACCACCCGGGGCAGGCCCGGCGGCAGCCGGTCGAACACCGTCGCCCGACCCTGCGGGTCGCGCGCCGTGGTGACGACGCCGGGTGCCTTGTGAAAGCGCCACAGCCGCGCGGGTTCCGGTGCGGGCAGCGGGCGGCCGTCGACCCGCACATCGTCCGCCGCCGCGACGGTGACCGCCGGGCTGGCGAGCCGGCGCCCGTTGACCGTCACCCGCCCGGCCGCGACCATCGCTTCCGCCTCGCGGCGCGATGCGACACCCGCCCGGGCCATCCGTTTGGCGATGCGCTCGCCCACTGTCTTGTCTCCGGGATTGTCTTGGGCCCGCCTTGCGGCTTGACGGCCGCTTTGCCGGCCCCGCATCGTCGCGCCATGGACGACGCCACCGGCCAGCCGACGACGACGGACGCGCAGTATATGGCCCGCGCGCTGGACCTTGCCAGCCAGGCGGCGGCGCGCGGCGAGGTGCCGGTGGGCGCCGTCCTGGTCGACCGGTCGAGCGGTCGCATCCTGGCCGAAGCCGGCAACGAGACCGAGGCCGCCGCCGACCCCACGGCGCATGCGGAGATGCTGGCGATCCGCCGGGCCGCCGCTGCATCCGGCCGCCCGCGCCTGCCCGGCACGACGCTCTATGTCACACTGGAGCCGTGCACCCAGTGCGCCGGCGCCATCAGCTTCGCGCGGATCGACCGGCTGGTGTTCGCTGCGGTCGATCCGAAGGGTGGCGCGGTGGTCAGCGGCGTGCGGTTCTTCGAGCAGCCGACCTGCCATCACCGACCGGTGGTCGAGCGGTTCGACGATGCCGGCCGCGCCGCGGAGCTGCTGCGCGGCTTCTTCCGCCCCCGGCGCCGACGCGCCGGGGGCGATGATCCGCCACCTGACGACGCGCGACCGGGCGCCCGACCTGCCGCTCGATCGGTGACGACGTCTCAGCTGGCGCTGCCAGCCGAGGCGTCTGCCGCCGATCCATCCTCCGCATAGTCGAAGGTGACGGGCACGGCGAAGACATAGCCCGCACCGCGCACCGTCTTGATGATCCGCGGCGGCTTCTGCTGGCGTTCCAGCTTCTGGCGCAAGGCGACGATCAGCACGTCGATGCTGCGGTCGAAGGGATGGCGATCGCGGCCCGAAACGATGTCGAGAAGCTGGTCGCGGCTCAACACCCGCTTCGCCCGGCGGACCAGCGCGCACAGCAAGCGATGCTCCGCCGCGGTCAGGCTGACGTCCTCGCCGTCCGGATCGATCAGCGTGGGTACCTCCAGATCCAGCGACCAGCCTTCGAACTGCGCACGCACCGGCTCCGCATCGGCGTCCTCGCCCGGGCGGCGCGTGCCGCCGATGGCGCGGCGGCGCAGGACGCTGCGCAGCCGGGCGAGCAACTCCCGCTCGTCGAACGGCTTGGCGAGATAGTCGTCGGCCCCGACCTCCAGCCCGACGATGCGGTCGACGACATCGCCCTTGGCGGTCAGCATGATGATGCCGATATCCGACTTCGCCCTCAGGTTCCGGGCGATCTCCAACCCGTCCTCGCCCGGCAGGATGAGGTCGAGCACGACCACGTCGGGCGGGTCGCTGCGAACCAGCCGATCGAGGTCGAGACCCGTCTCCGCCGTGCTGACCCGATACCCCTGGCGCCCCAGATAGCGCTCCAACAGGGCCAGCACCCGCGGATCGTCGTCGACTACGGCGACGTGCACTTCCTGCATCTCAGACCCGTATCTGTCTCCAGAAGCCCAGATTGGCCGGACCTCATAGATCAAGCGTTAATGCCCGAACCGACAATACTGTTCTTGGCGACAACGGCAACGACAGTGGACAATCGGCGGGCGACGCTGGCAGCCCAGGTGTGATGCGTTCCGCCGAAGCGGCCAGCGTCGACGAGACCGCCGATTGAGGAGACGCGGCCCGTGGCGACCCGCGCGGAGGATCCGCCGCCCGACGGCGCAGACACCCCGACCGCAGACGGGGATGCCGTCGCCCGGGCCATCGCCCAGGTCTGCGGTGGGTTGGCGCACGGATTCAGCAACCAACTCACGATATTGCGCGGCAATCTTCACCTCCTGTCCGTAGACCCGTCGATCCGCGCAGACCCCGAGCGGGCCGAACTGGTCGCGGCGATCCAGTCGGCAGCCGACGAATTCGCGCTGACCGTGCGCGGCTTGGCCCTGGTCGCCGGGTCGGCGACCCCGACCACGCGCTCGATCGACCTCAACGCCCTGATCCGCCGCCAGACGGAGCGAATCGCCGCCTTCCTCGGCCGACGTATCGAGATACGACTGACACTGGCCGATGGTTTACCGCCCGTGGCCGTCGACCCGACGGATCTTCAGTCCGCCCTGCAGGCGCTGGCGCTGAACGCCCGAGAGGCGATCGCCGGCCATGGCCTGCTGGCCATCACGACCCGGCTGTGCACTGACGACGACGATACGGCGGCGGTGCCGCAGGCCTGTATCGATGTCGCCGACAGTGGGCGGGGCATGACGGCGGAAGAGCTTGCCGCGCTGACGCGCCTGCCCGTCTCGGCGCAACGGCACCGCAAATCGGCGGGTCTCGGGCTCACCATCGTTTATCGCGCCGTGGAAGGGGCCGGCGGCCGGGTCCATCTGGCCTCCGTCCCCGGCGAAGGCACGACGGTGACCTTGTCGCTGCCCCCCGCCGCGACGCTGCGGGATCCGGCCTGACCCGCAAGGGGTGCTACCCCGACCGGCAATCGGCCACCACGACCGTGACGTTGTCGTGGCCGCCCCGGTCGAGGGCGAGGCCGATCAGGATGTCGCACACGGCAGCGGGCGGCGTGCCCGCCGCCAACACCGCCGCGATCTCGTCGTCTTCCAGCATCTGGGTCAGCCCGTCGCTGCACAAAAGCAGGCGATGGCCAGGGGGAAACGCCACCGACCGGCACTCCACGGACAGCGTCGGACGGATCCCCAGCGCCCGCGTGACGATGTGGGACTGCGGATGGTGGCGCGCCGCCGTCGGGCTGATTTCGCCCTGGTCGATCAACTCTTGGACACGGGAGTGATCGTGCGACACCGGCGAAAGACGGTCTTCGCCCCACAGATAGGCGCGGCTGTCGCCGGCCCACAGGCAGGCGAGCTGCCCGTCCGTGGCCAGACCGACCACCGCCGTGCTGCCGATCGTGCCGCCGCGGCTCCCCGCCTCGTCGATCAGGTCCCGGTGGACGGTCTGCAAGGCCGCCTCGACGGCCGCCGCACGCTGATCCGGCGGCCCGGTCAGCGCGTCGGCGGCCGCCGCCAGGGCCGCGGCGATCGCCTGGGCGGCGACGTCGCCGGCGGTCAGGCCACCCATGCCGTCGGCGACCGCCCACAGGCCGCTGTCTGGCCGTGCGACCCAGGCATCCTCATTGCGATCCCGCACACAACCGACATGGCTGGCGCCGGCACTCTCGAACACCGTCGGGTGCATGGGCCCGCCCTCCTTAGTCCCATGATGATCCGGGGGTGTTGAGCTTGCGGCAGGCCGGCCGGCAAGGCTATGCCCGATCGACGCCGCCCGCTCCCGCGCCTCGGACATCGCCCCCTTGCCAGACACCTTTTTGCCCCTCCTGGACGGCCGACTCTACGGCGCCGTCGCGGCCGTAATGGCGGCCGGCCTGGCGCGCGGCTTCTCCGGGTTCGGCGCGGCCATGGTGATCATGCCGACCCTGGGCGGGCTCTACAGCCCCGTCGTCGCCTTCGTCGTCTTGACCCTGGTCGACGCCGTGGCGCCGCTGCCCCTGTTGGCCGACGCCATGCGGCGGTGCCGCTGGCGCGACATCGCCTGGCTGCTGCTGCCCTACGGGGCGATGCTGCAGATCGGCATCGCCATCCTGGCGTCCGGCGACCCGCTGAGCCTGCGCCTGGCGACCGTGGCGATCATTCTGGTGGCCGTCGCCGCGATCGCGTCCGGCTGGCGCTACCACCGCCGCCCACGCCCCGTGGAGACCGTGGCGATCGGTGGCGTCGCCGGCCTGACCGGCGGCGCCACCGGCATCGGGGGACCGCCGGTGATCCTGTTCTGGCTGGGCGGGCAGGACGATGGCCCGGTGGTGCGGGCGAACGTGATCGTCTTCTTCTTCCTGACCTCGATCTTCTCCATCGCGACGCTGCTCAGCCGCGACCTGCTGACGGCGGAGGCGACGACGCTGGCGCTAGTCTTGATGCCGGCTTACGCGCTGGCAATCCTATCCGGTGCGGTATTGTATCGGCGGACCCGGGCGGCCCTGTTCCGGCGGATCGTGCTGGCGCTGGTGGCCTTGGTCGCCGTCGCCAGCCTCGCGTTGTAGGCGAGGCTGGCGCGGGTGGACATCGCACGGCGCGGCTTGGCGGCCCGCAACGACCGGACCATATAGACCCTGTCTATTCGAGCCTTTGGAGAGTGGCATGACGGAAAAGGCCAGCGCCATCGACGCCCAGCCGATCGCCGGCGGGACGGAGGATCTCGGCAGCCTTCCGGAATGGGACCTCAGCCATCTCTATGCCGGACCGGACGACGCGCAGCTCGCCGCCGACCTGGACGGGGCGGAGCAGACCGCACGGCAGTTCGGCCAGAAACTTGCCGGCGCCATCGCCACGCTGGACGGGGACGCGCTCGCCGCCGCGATCGCCCGCTACGAGACGATCGACGAAACGCTCAGCCGGGTGATGAGCTACGCCTATCTGGTCTATGCCGCCGACGTCGCCGACTCGGCGCGCGGGCGGTTCCTGCAATCCTGTCAGGAACGAGTCACCCAGATCTCCAGCCACCTGTTGTTCTTCACCTTGGAGATGAACCGGCTGGACCAAACCCATGTCGACGAACGGGTGGCGGAGTCTGCCGCGCTGAAGCGCTACGCGCCGTGGCTGCGCGATATCCGGGCCACGGCACCGCATCAGCTCTCCGACGAGCTGGAGCGGCTGTTGCACGAGAAGGCGGTCGCCGGCCGCAGCGCCTGGGTCCGGCTGTTCGACGAGACCATCGCCAGCCTGCGCTTTCCGGTCGGCGAGGAGACGTTGACGCTGTCGGAGACGCTGAACTGCCTGACCGACCGCGACGGGACGCGGCGCAGCGCCGCGGCCCAGGCGGTCAGCGGCGTGTTGAAGAACCAGGAACGGCTGTTCTCGCTGATCACCAACACGCTGGCGAAGGACAAGCAGATCGAGGACGGCTGGCGCCGCTTCGAGCGGCCGTGGTCGGCGCGCAACCTGGCCAACCATGTCGAGGACGCGGTGGTCGATGCGCTGCTGACCGCGGTGCGCGCCGCCTATCCGCGGCTGTCGCACCGCTACTACGCGCTGAAGGCGCGGTGGTTCGGCGGCGAGCGCCTGGCCTTCTGGGACCGCAATGCGCCGCTGCCGGACGACGATGACCAGACCATCACCTGGGGCGAGGCGGAGCGGATCGTGCTAGGCGCCTATGGGCGGTTCTCGCCCGACCTCGCCGATATCGGCCGGCGGTTCTTCCGCGAAGGCTGGATCGACGCACCGGTCCGGCCGGGCAAGGCGCCGGGCGCCTTCTCCCACGCCACGGTGCCCAGCGTGCATCCCTACATCCTGCTGAACTACCACGGCAAATCGCGCGACGTGATGACGCTGGCGCATGAGCTGGGCCACGGCGTGCACCAGGTGCTGGCAGCCGGGCAAGGCCATCTGTTGTCCGACACGCCGCTGACGCTGGCGGAGACGGCCAGCGTGTTCGGCGAGATGCTGACCTTCCGCGCTCTGCTCGACCAGGAGAGCGATCCGCGCCGGCGCCGCGCGCTGCTCGCCGCCAAGGTCGAGGACATGCTGAACACCGTGGTGCGGCAGATCGCCTTCTTCGACTTCGAGCGCCAGGTCCATGTCGAACGGCGCGACGGCGAGCTGTCGGCGGAAAGGCTCGGCGAGATCTGGATGGGCGTGCAGCGCGAGAGCCTGGGCCCGGCGCTGTCCTTCGACGAGGGTTATGCCGGCTGGTGGGCCTATATCCCGCACTTCATCCACTCGCCGTTCTATGTCTATGCCTATGCCTTCGGCGACTGCCTGGTAAACTCCCTCTACGCGCTCTATCTCAGGGCGGAGGGCGGCTTCGCCGAGCGCTACATCGACATGTTGCGCGCCGGCGGCAGCAAGCGGCACAAGGAGTTGCTTGCACCGTTCGGGCTGGACGCGACGGATCCCGGCTTCTGGGACAACGGGCTGACGGTCATCGCCGGTCTGATCGAAGAGCTGGAGACGCTCGACCGACAGGCCGGCGCGAGCGCTTGACGGATACACTCCCAAACGACGGCTCGAAGGGCCGAGGGCGGACCATGGCGGCGGAAGAGAACAGCCTCGGCGGTCGGTTGCGTCGCTATGCCCGGGTCTCCGGGTCGATGAGCGGGCTGGCGGCGCGCATGGCCGGCGAACGCTATCTCGGCATCAAGTATGAGCGCGAGAAGCATGCCGCCGACCTGAAGGAGGCGCTGGGCGGCCTGCGCGGACCGCTGGTGAAGGTGGCGCAGATGCTGGCCACCATCCCGGAGGCGATTCCCCAGGAATATGTCAGCGAGCTGCAGCAGCTTCAGTCCAACGCGCCCCCGATGGGCTGGGTGTTCGTGCGCCGGCGCATGGCGGCGGAGCTCGGCACGGCGTGGCAGGGCCAGTTCGCCAGCTTCGAGCGGGAGGCCGCCGCCGCCGCCTCCCTGGGCCAGGTGCACAAGGCGGTGCACCATGACGGCCGGCTGCTAGCCTGCAAGCTGCAATACCCGAACATGCAGTCGGCGGTGGAGGCCGACCTCAATCAGCTTCGGGTGATCCTCTCGCTGTTCGAGCGCTACGACAAGGCGATCTCGACCCGCCAGATCCATACCGAGATCTCCGCCCGCCTGCGCGAGGAGTTGGACTACAATCTGGAAGGCCGCCATTGCGAGCTGTACCGAGCCATGCTCGCCGACGAGGCCGGGGTGCATGTCCCGACCGTGGTGGACGACCTGTCGACCGGCCGCCTCTTGACCTCGACCTGGCTGGAAGGCCAGCCGATCCTGCAGATCGACGAAGACGATATCGAACGGCGCAATCAGGTCGCGATGAACCTGTTCCGGGCGTGGTACGTGCCGCTCTACTACTACGGCGTGATCCATGGCGACCCGCATCTCGGCAACTATTCCGCCCGGCCGGATCACAGCCTGAACCTGCTGGACTTCGGCTGCGTGCGGGTGTTCCCGCCCTCCTTCATCAGCGGCGTCATCGAGCTCTACCGCGCCCTGCAGACCGACGACCGGGACCGTGCGGCGCATGCCTACGGCATCTGGGGCTTCCGCAACCTGACCAACGAACTGGTGGACGTGCTAACGGTCTGGGCGCGCTTCCTCTATGCCCCGGTGCTGGACGACAAGGTGCGCCCCATCGGCGAGACCAACAACGGCGTGTTCGGCCGCGAGATCGCCGCGGGCGTGCATGCCCGGCTGAAGGAGGTCGGCGGCGTGGAGGTGCCGCGCGAGTTCGTCTTCATGGACCGGGCGGCGCTGGGCCTCGGCTCGGTATTCATCCATCTGAAGGCGGAGATCAACTGGTACCGCCTGTTCAACGAGCTGATCGCCGATTTCGATCTCGACGCCCTGTCCCGGCGCCAGGCAGAGATGCTGCAGCGCCACGACGTGCCGCTCGCCCCGCCCTACGCCGCCTGACGGTCCGGCCCCCACCGGCAGGGCTCAACGCCGCCTCGACATTTGCGCCGCCGCGCCTTCATGGTAGTCAGCCCATCACCGCCCGCGGCCGGCCAGCGCCGCCGGCGCACAACAACAAGGCGTCAGGAAGGTGCCGGGGCATGGGCGACTGGACCGGCGGGTACGTCACCGCCATCGACTACAGCGTCAACTTCCAGGACTTTCTGTCGCCGACGCTGTTGCGCACCGTCGCCCTGCTGAACGGTCTGGAACCGGGCCCGCTGCCGGAGCGCTACACCTATTGCGAGCTGGGCTGCGGCCACGGCACGACGCTGATCACGCTGGCGGCGACCAATCCCGACGGCGACTTCCACGGCATCGACTTCATGCCGGAGCATGTCGTCTCCGCGCGGGCGCTGGCCGCCGACGGCGGGGTTGAGAACGTCGCCTTCCACGAGGTCAGTTTCGCCGACGCCGCAGCGGGACGCGGGCCGGACCTGCCGGTCTTCGACTTCATCGTGCTGCACGGCGTCTACACCTGGGTTTCCCCGGACAACCGCGCCGCGATCCGCCGGTTCATCAACGACCGGCTGAAGCCCGGCGGCATCGTCTATGTCGGCTTCAACGCCCTGCCCGGCTGGATGGACGGGCTGGTGATCCAGAAGCTCTTGAAGATGCTGGCGGATCGCCATTGGGGGCCGCCGGAGGCGCGGATCGAGGCGGCGCTGGGTCAGCTCGAAGGCCTCGCCGACGCCGCCCCCCACGCGCTGCGCGACAGCCGGACCTTCGACTCGATCAAGGAGCTGGCACACGCCGGCCGCTTCGCCTATCTGGCGCACGAGTACCTGACCGATCATTGGGAGCCGATGTACTTCCTGGACGTCGCCCAGGATATGGCCGATGCGCGGCTGACCTATGCCGGCACCTGCTACATGCTGGACAACTTCAACAATCTGTCGCTGACCGACAGCCAACGCGCCCTGGTCGACCAGCTTCCGACCCCGGCGGTGCGCGAGACGGTCAAGGACTACTGCGTCAACAGCCGATTCCGCCGGGATGTCTTCGTGCGCGGGGCGCGCCGGCTGACCCCGGCGCATCGCGACGACCGGCTGCGGTCGCTGCGCCTGGCGCTGAAGGTGCCGACCGCCGGGATCCGGCTGCGCATCAAGGTCCCGGTCGGCGAGGCGACGTTGAACGAGCGGGCGTACCGGCCGATCTTCACGCGCCTCGCCGCGGGTGCTTGCACCGTCGACCAGCTTCTGGCCCTGCCGGAGATCAAGGACGGTGCCACCCTGAGCGCGGGTGAGCTGGTGGGCATGCTGATCGGCTCGCAGCAGGTCGAACCGACACCGCCGGCGGAGGGCCTGGCCAACCGGGCAGCAGTGCGGGCGCTCAACCGCAAGGTGGCCGAGCGGGCGTGGTACGAGGACGACGGCAGCCGCTGGGCGCTGGCCGCGCCGGGCCTGGCCAATGGCTGGGTCAGCGACACGATCGAGCGGCTGATCTATCTCGCCCTGACCTCCGGCATCGCGGCGGAGGCGGACCCCTTGGCGCGCTTCCTCGCCGGCCCCGTGCAGGCGCGCGGCTACCGCGTGGTGGCGGGCACCGCCGAGCCCGACGAGGCGACGCTGACCGCGCATCTGACCCAGACGGCGCAGCGGTTCGTGGAACGCACGCTACCGCTCTGGCGGCGTCTCGATATCCTGTGAGCGGGGCCGCGGGCGCCGGTCAATCGGTAGCACCATGGCCCAGCAGGTCGCCGTAGAGGTCCGGGCGGCGGTCGCGGAAGACGCCCCAGGCCGCGCGCTGGCGGGCGATGGCGGCGAGATCGACCTCGGCCAGGATCGTCGATTCCCGGTCGGCCGGCGCCTCTGCGAGGATCTCGCCCGTCGGGCCGGCGATGAACGAGGTGCCGTAGAAGGTCTGCCGGAAGCTCGTGCCCGCCTCCACCCCGACGCGGTTGGCCGCCACCAGCGGTAAGAGATTGGCCGCCGCGTGGCCCTGCATCACGCGCCGCCAGTGGTCGCGGCTATCCAGCACCGGGTCCTGCGGTTCGCTGCCGATGGCCGTCGGGTAGATCAGCAGCTCTGCCCCGCGCAACGCCAGGACGCGCGCCGCCTCCGGGAACCACTGGTCCCAGCAGACCGCCGCCCCGATCCGGCCGAACCGGCTGGCCGCGACGCGGAACCCGCTATCGCCCGGCGTGAAGTAGAACTTCTCCTGATAGCCGGGCCCGTCCGGGATGTGGGACTTGCGGTAGTGCGTCAGACGCCGGCCGTCGGCGTCGAACACCACCAGGCTGTTGAAGAAGGTCGTCGCCGTGCGCTCGAAGAAGCTGATCGGCAGGACGACGCCCAGGCGGCCCGCAAGCTCGGCGAAGCGATCGAGCAGCGGGCTTGCGCCCACCGTTTCGGCCGAGTCGAACCAACCGGCGTCCTGGTCCTTGCAGAAATAGGGTGTCTGGAACAACTCCGGCAGCACGATCACCTGGGCACCGTCGCGGGCCGCGGCGGCGACTCGGTCGGCCGCCTTGGCGATATTGGCGGCGCGATCGGGCGCGCAGCTCATCTGTATCGCGGCAATACAGGTTTTCGGCATCGATGAATTCACCTCCCGCTTCGTGCGTATGCGATTCGAATACTGTAAATCTGATTGGCTATACGGCTCCCTGGAATCGCTCCAAATACTGGGTGCTGCCAAAATGCGGCTCGGCCCTGTTCACGGCCGGAATGGTAAACCACATGATGTCAGCGCTTCCAATTCATTGGGCGACCGAACAATCGCGTCCCGTACTTCGCCTGACGCATGGCTGCCCCGCCCCGATCGCTTAATTAATTTGCATATGAAGCAAATTGGTCTACAGTGGAATGGTGTAGGAGTTTCGTAACCGGAGGTTGGCCACACCGACGCGCAACGGACCGCAAACGGTCGAAAGGGCCGGCTGAAAGCCGGGCCGGCGTCGGCAACCGATGCTCCATAACACTCACCCTGGTCGGGTGCGGCGCGGAACTCCGGAGGTCGCCTCGTGCGACAGGTCCCGAACATCGGGCCCCGTCGCGCGCGGGCCGATAGGCATGGCCGTCGGCCGGCAGCGCCTCCGCCCGACCGCCGGAAACCGCGGGGTCGCGGGATTCCGGGACGAAAGATGATCCGATGCTCAAGAGAGACGACAGACCGACCCCGACCGTCATCGACGACGATGACGCAGGGGCGAGCGCGGACACCAGCCACTATGGCATCGCCCATCTGCTGCGCGACGCGCAGCGTGCCATGTCGCGGGCGCTGGCGATCCGCATTTCTGCCTACGGTGTATCGATCGGGCAATGGTACTTCCTGCGCGCCCTTTGGGAGCAGGACGGCCTGACTCAGCGCGAGCTCAGTCATCGAGTCGGCATGATGGAGCCGACCACCGTCACTGCCCTGAACGGCATGGAGAAGAAGGGCCTAGTCGAGCGCGTACGCAATCCGCGAGACCGGCGGAAGATGAACATCTATCTGACCGCCAAGGGCTTGTCGCTGAAAGACAAGCTCATGCCCTGCGAGGACGAGGTCAATCGCCTGGCGATCGAGGGGCTGGGCGACGAGCACGCGGAACGCCTGCGCGAAGACCTTCGCCACGTCCTGCAACGCATGGCGGACGCCGGCGACTGACGACCGGACGGTCGCCACCGCCTCGCGCGACCGCGGGCCGGCGACGGCATCCCTCGCTCAGACAGATGCGATCCGTCGGGTCTGTCTGAGCGAGCGTTGCGCGGACATTTCCCCCTCTTCCTCGGGTTCGGCGACGTCCGTCGACCAGAACCTCAGGACCGCCGTCGATCGCTGATCGGCGACCGCGGAGGGGTACCCTTTGCCGCAACTGTCAATTTTACGTGACACTTCCCTGCGTCATGATGTCTTGACATTCGGCTTCCTTTCACTAAGAATCCTAAGGTCCCCTGCAGTCCTCTCCGCGATGGAGCAGGCCGGGCGGCGACCCGGACGCAACTTAGGAGAACTCCGTGGCAACAGATCTGGACGATCCGGACCGGGTATGGCCCACCGGACTGACCATCCGGGAATCGGAAGAGATCCATAAGCACATCATCGACGGTGCGCGGGTTTTCTTCGCGATCGCCCTCTTCGCACATTTTCTGGCATTCGCCTTCTCACCTTGGGGCGGATAGGAGGTAAGTCATGAATCAAGGCCGTATCTGGTGCGTCGTGAACCCGACGGTGGGTCTTCCGCTGTTCCTGGGTGGCGTCGCGCTGATCTCGCTGATCGTGCATTTCTCGGTTCTGGGCAACACGGAGTGGATGGCGGCCTTCTTCCAAGGCGGCTGATTCCCAACCGATCGTCCCGGAGACGACTGCCGATCGGGGGGGGCGGGACCCTAGCCATGCTCCCCCACTACCTCTGTGGCCGGACGACAGCCACGGACCAACGCCGGAGCGCTGGAACGCGGGAGCGCTAGCATGACACTGATCGTTCGGGTGTACGCGGCCGAGAAGAAGGCCCGCGACGCCGCGGCGAAGCTGAAAGCCGAGGGCTACAGCGAGGACAAGATCCTCCTGATGGCACCGAAGGCCGACGCGGACCCTGGCGAAGCGGTTGCCGCTGCGGTCGCGAGCGGACATCTGCCGAGCAACTACGCCATCATGGCGACCGACAACCTGAAGGAAGGCCGATCCGTCGTCGCGATCGACCCGCCCTTCGGCGCCGGTCTTGGCGCGACCGAGGTTCTGGACAGCTTCGGCCCCGTCAAGGAGGACAAGGCGCCGGACACGACCTACCAGTCGACCTACACCACCGAAGGCATCGGCCTTCCGCTGCTGTGGAATGGCAAGAGTTGGTTCGCCGGCCTGTTCGGCGGCGAGCTGAGCAACTCTGCGCCGCGCGCCAAGCTGTCGGACGATCCGACGCCGCTGTCCTCCCGTTTGGGCATGACGGTGCTGAAGGAAGACAAGAAGGATCGGACGCACAGCTACGGCCAGCCGCTGCTGACGTCGAAGCAGTACATCCTGGGCGAGCCGAAACTGACGTCCGAGGCGGCGCCGTTCTCGGCCCGCATCGGGATGAAGCTTCTCACCGAGAAGAAGGAAGGTGAATGGACGACCGACAGCTTCGGCAACAAGCTGCTGTCGTCGGACCCGGCGCCGCTGTCCAGCGCGATGGGAATGACCGTCCTGACCAAGGAGTGAGCTCAGGATCCCGAGTAACGGTTTAGGGATCCCGGCATCACGCGTACGGGTACAACTGGAGAGAAAGCCATGGCAACTGACTTGGACGACCCCAACCGGGTGTGGCCCACCGGCCTGACCATTCGGGAGTCGGAAGAACTGCACAAGCACGTCATCGACGGTGCGCGTGTCTTCTTCGCGATCGCCCTGTTCGCCCATCTGCTGGCGCTTGCCTTCTCGCCCTGGGGCGGATGAGCAAGGGTTAGGCAGAGATCAAGGAGATAGGTCATGAATCAAGGCCGAATCTGGTGTGTCGTGAACCCGACCGTCGGGCTTCCGCTGTTCCTGGGCGGCGTGGCGGCGATCTCGCTGATCGTCCACTTCGCCGTCATGGGCAACACGGACTGGGTGGCGCGCTTCTTCCAAGGCGGCTGATACCCAGGCAGCCTGATCTTAGGTAACTGCTGATCAGGGGGGGCGGGCTGACCACGCCCTCCCCCTTCATCCCTCCGACGATTTGCAGGTTCGATCGACACGTGGTCCGGGTAGCGAAGCGACTGACCAAGGCGTGGGTCTCATTGGGTCCGCGCTATTTGCCGTTCGCCGACGTCGCTACGGCGGACCTGCCTTTGAGCCGCTTGCTGCGGCTTTCGCTGTTTCAGGTCTCCGTCGGCATGGCGCTGGTGCTGCTGGTCGGCACGCTGAACCGCGTCATGATCGTCGAGCTGGACGTGCCGGCCTCGATCGTCGGCGTGATGATCGCCCTGCCGCTGGTCTTCGCGCCGTTCCGGGCGCTGATCGGCTTCCGCTCCGACACCCATCGCTGCGAGCTGGGCTGGCGGCGCGTGCCTTTCATCTGGAAGGGCACGCTGATGCAGTTCGGCGGCTTCGCCTTCATGCCGTTCGCGATCCTCGTGCTGGCGGGTCAAGGCCATGCGGCGACCCTGCCGGTGTGGATCGGCCAGCTCAGCGCGGCGGCGGCCTTCCTTTTGGTCGGTGCGGGCGTGCACACCGTCCAGACCGTCGGGCTGGCGCTGGCCACCGACCTGACGCCGCCGGAGTCCCACCCGAAGGTGGTGGGCCTGATGTATGTCATGCTGCTGGTCGGCATGATCGCCAGCGCGCTGATCTTCGGCTGGGCGCTGACCGACTTCTCGCCGGGCCGGCTGATCCAGGTGATCCAGGGCGCCGCCGTCGCCACCGTCGCCTTGAACGTGGTGGCGCTGTGGAAGCAGGAAACGCGCCGCCCGCCGCGCGGCGCCGCCCCCGCCGCCGCCCCAGATCCGACCTTCCGGGAAAGCTGGGCCACTTTCTGCGCCGGCTCCTCGGCCATCCGCCGGCTGGTGATCGTCGGCCTCGGCACCATGGCCTTCGGCATGGCCGACATCCTGCTGGAGCCCTATGGCGGCCAGGTGCTTAGTCTTGGCGTCTCATCGACGACCAAGTTGACGGCGCTGTTCGCCTTCGGCGGCCTGATCGGGTTCGCCTACGCCTCCTTCGCGCTCGGCCGCGGTGGCGATGCCTACCGCATGGCGCAGACCGGCGCCGTGCTTGGCCTGCCCGCCTTCGCGCTGGTCATCCTGGCGGCCCCGCTCGACCAGGTCGGGCTGTTCCTGGCCGGCAACGTCCTGATCGGCTTCAGCGCCGCGCTGTTCAGCCATGGCACGCTGACCGCGACCATGAACCGGGCGCCGAAGTCCCAGGCCGGCCTGGCGCTCGGCGCCTGGGGCGCGGTGCAGGCCACCGCGGCCGGCGTCGGCATGGCGTTGAGCGGGGTCATTCGCGACCTGGTGAACGCGGCGCTGGGCGCCGTGGAGCAGGTCTGGGGCGTGGCGGCCAGCGCTGCCGGCTACATCACGGTCTACTCGCTGGAAATCGTGTTGCTGGTGGTGACCATCGCCGCCACCCTGCCGCTGATCCGGCGCCGACCGGCGACCTCGCCGCGCGCCGTCGACGAAACCGGCTGAGGTTCCGCCCATGGCCCAGCGCCCGATCCTCCAATATCCCGATCCCCGGCTTCGCGAGCGATCGGCCCCGGTCACCGCCTTCGACGCCGGGCTTGAGCAGCTTGTCGACGACCTGTTGGACACGCTGTTCGCCACCGACGCGATCGGCCTCAGCGCACCGCAGATCGACGACCGGCGCCGCGTGCTGGTGACCGACCCGACGGCGGAACGGACCGACCCGCAGATCTACGTCAATCCGGAGATCACCGGCCGGGCGATGCCTGGGATCGTCGAGGAAAGCTGCCTGTCCCTGCCCGGCGTCGTCGGCAACGTCATCCGCCGCACGCGCGTCCGCGTCCGCGCCCAGGACCGCGCCGGTGCGCCGTTCGAGCGGGAGCTGGAGGGCATGGCCGCCGTCTCGCTGCAGCACGAGATCGACCATCTCGACGGCAAGCTGTTCATCGACCGCCTGTCGCCGATCCGCCGGCTGCTGTTCTTTGCCAGCCAGAAGGCCAAGGCCCGCCGCGCCACCGGCTGACTGGCCCCGTTCGTACCCTCCGTTGCCCTCCAAGAATCGTCATAGCCGGGCTTGATCCACGGCTGTCCGATTGAGCGAACCTGGCCGAGGAAAGCGGTCGAATCCGCAACCCTTAGCCGTCATGCCCGCACTTGATGCGGGCATCTACGGGCCGCCAGCGGCACCGTCGCTCGCAATGACTGTGCGACAGCGACAGCGGCGAGCCGTGGATGGCCGGGTCAAGCCCGGCCATGACGATCTTTGGAGGACGATCAAAGGTGCGGTTGGCCAATCCGGGCGCGCCCGCAGACGCTCCTACACGCTGAGGCCGAGCGGTGATAGGCGGGCCGCCATATCCTCCCGCCACCGAGTTAGCAGGTCCGCATTCCGCATCCGGCTGAGACCGAACCGGCGGAGCAAGTCGAACCGTGCACCGTCGGTGCCGCCGAAGGTCGCGGCGACGCGCGGCGACCAATAGGCGACCGAGGCCTGCGCCGCGCCCGCCCCGATGTCGGCCACGATGCGCTTCAGCCCCTCCTCGCCCAGCGCCGCGTGGCGCGTCTCGGCGGGCAGGATCTCGCGGAAGGCATCAGCCAGCGGTTGGTAGGATCCCTCTGCCGCCTCGGTGAGCTGCACCACCGTCGCGCGCCCCATCAGCACGTTCATTGCGACGGCGTCCACCCATCCCTCGATCGGGTAGTGGAAGACGCTGAGTCGCCGGTCGCCACCCTGGCGCGCGGCACCGATATCCGCGTCGCGGGCCAGGCGCGCCGTCCAGGGCAAGTGCTGGGCGTAGCGGCCGATGTCGACACCGAATTCGCCCATCACCGCCAGGACGCGCCCGGCATGGGCGAATTTCTCCGCGGTGATCTGCGCCGCGGCGATCCGCGCCGCGATGCCGGGGGCGGTGTTGATCACATCGGCGAAGCCGGAGGCGCCGGCCATCTCGCTGTCGACGAAGCGGGCCATGATCCGCAACAGCTCTGCGCGGTAGCGCGGCGGTGCGTTTTCCGGCGCCGACAGCTTGCCGCCGGCGCTCAGATAGTCCTCCACGGCCATGGTGTCGTCGGCGCCGTCACTGGTCATAGGACACCACCAGCGTGTCGGAGAGCGGGTAGCTCTGGCAGGTCAGGACATAGCCGCGGTCGACCTCGTAGTCCTCCAGCGCGAAATTGGCCTGCATCTCCACTTCGCCCTCCAGGACGCGCGCGCGGCAGGTCGAGCAGACCCCGGCCTTGCAGGCAAACGGTGCGTCCAGGTCCGCCGCCAACGCCGCCTCCAGCACGGATTGCCCGGACTTCGGCATGGGGACCGTGCGCGTCGCCCCGTCGAGGGTGATGGTCGCCGTCGTCTCCGCCCCGGCGCCCGCCCCGTTGGTCGCCGCGGGCGGCCGCTTGGCCCGGCCCGGCTGGCCGCTGGCGAACAGCTCGAATTTGATGCGCTCGGCCGGTATGCCATGCGCCTTCAAGGCCTCCGCGACGCCCAGCATCATCGGCTCCGGACCGCAGATGAAGGCGAGATCGGCGTCGGCGACATCGACCCAATGGGCGAACAGCGCCTCGCATTTCTCGCGGTCGACCCGGCCGGTGAACAGGTCGATGTCCTGGGCCTCCGCCTCGACGATGTGCAGGACCGACAGCCGGCCGAGATAGGTGTTCTTCAGGTCCTCCAGCTCCTCGCGGAACATGATGGAGGCGACGGTGCGGTTGCCGTAGACCAGGGTGACGGTCGATCGCGGCTCCGCCTTCAGCACGGTCTTCAGGATGCCCAGCACCGGGGTGATGCCGCTGCCGCCGGCGAACAGCAGGTAGCTGCGCGCGGCCTCGGGGGCCAACGGCGCATGGAAATTGCCCATGGGCGCCATGGCCTCCAGCGCCATGCCCGGCTCCAGCGCTTGGTTCGCCCAGGTGGAGAAGGCGCCGCCGTCGACCCGCTTGATGCCGACGCGCAAGGCCGGCTCGTCGACGCCGGCGCAGATGGAGTAGGAGCGGCGCAGTTCCTCCCCGTCGAAGTCCCGGCGGAAGGTGAGGTACTGGCCTTGAATGAAGCGGAACGCGTCCTCTTCGCCGGCCGGCGGCTCCAACGTCACCACGACGGCATCGCGGGTCTCGCGCTGCACGTCGCGCACCGAGAGCCGATAGAACCGTGCCATCCCGTCTGTCCCCTCCCCCTAGCCAGGCCAGCACACCCCAGGCGTGCGGCTCGGCGTCAGATGCACTTGAAGTAGTCGAACGGCTCCGCGCAGGCGTCGCATACCCAGCTCGCCTTGCACGGGGTGGAGCCGAACTGGCTGACCCGCCGGGTCTCGACCGACCCACAGCGCGGGCACGCGATCTCCGGCGTCACCAGCGCGCCGACGCCGCAGGCC
This sequence comes from Alphaproteobacteria bacterium, assembly GCA_028284045.1. Classification (GTDB taxonomy): domain Bacteria; phylum Pseudomonadota; class Alphaproteobacteria; order DSM-16000; family Inquilinaceae; genus JANQSN01. Next base: position 32,544 of record JANQSN010000057.1, read on the forward strand.
GCGGTGCCCTCCACCGGCGGCGCGATGCCGTAGGCGCGCAGCTTCTCCCGGCCCTTGTCGCTGATCCAGGCGGTGGTCCAGGCGGGTGCGAGGCGCTTGACCAGACGCACATCCGTGATCCCGCGCGCGGCCAGGGCGGCGACGATGTCGAGATTGATGACGGTGGTCGCCGGACAGCCGGAATAGGTCGGCGTCACCGTCACCGCCAACCCCTCCTCGGTCCAGGCGACGTCGCGGATGATGCCGAGATCGACCAGCGAGATCACCGGAATCTCCGGATCCGGCACCTCGTCCAGCCAGGTCCAGATCTCCGCCTCCGTCGGCCGCGGCGCGGTCTGGCCGGCGGCTGGAGTACAGACCGTCGTCGTCACCATCTCGCCCCCGGATAGGCGCGCTGCAGGAACTGCATATCCGCCAGCACATAGCCCAGCGCCTCGGTATGCACGCCCGTCTTGCCGCCCTTCTGGACATGGGTGGAGGCCGGGCGGGCGAGCGTCGCCTGCGCCAGGACACGGGCCAGATCACCCTCCCAGAGCGGCTGGACGCTGCCGAGCGGCGGGCCGATGCCGGCCGCCGCCAGGTCCGCGTCGACTTGGTCTTCCAAAAACATCTCGCCCGTATAAGGCCACAGCGCGTCCAGCGCGGCCTGCATCCGTTGATGGCTCTCCGCCGTGCCGTCGCCGAGGCGGATGACCAAGTCGGCGCTGCGCTGGAGGTGGTAGGAGACCTCCTTCAGCGCCTTCTGGGCGATCGCGGCGACCCGCTCGTCCGCCGAGCGCTGGAGCGCACCAAGCGTGTGGAAGTGCCACAGGTCGAACAGAAATCCGCGCACCAGGGTGTGCGCCATATCGGTATTGGGGCGCTCCACCAGCAAGAGGTTACGGAACTCCCGGCTATCGCGCAGATAGGCTAGGTCGTCGGCGGAGCGCCCGCGGCCCTCCAGCTCGCCCGCCAGCCCCAGCCACATCTGGGTCTGGCCGATCAGGTCCAGCGCCGTGTTGGCGAGCGCGATATCCTCCTCGATCGCCGGGGCATGCCCGCACCATTCCGACACGCGATGGCCGAGGATCAGGCAGCTATCGCCCATCCTCAGCGCGTATTCGAACAGCGGTCCCATGGCCTACATGTGCCCCACGTCTTCCGGGATGTCGTAGAAGGTGGGGTGGCGGTAGACCTTGCTGTTGGAGGGCTCGAACAGCGGGCCCTTCTCGCCGGGGGCGCTGGCGGTGATGTGCCGCGCCTCGACCACCCAGATGCTGATGCCCTCATTGCGTCGCGTGTAGACGTCGCGGGCATGGTGCACCGCCATTTCCGCGTCCGGCGCGTGCAGGCTGCCGACATGGCGGTGCGACAGGCCGTGCTGGCCGCGGATGAAGACCTCCCAGAGGGGCCATTCCTTGGACATGCGTTTCTCCTCTCCCGCGCCGGGCGTCCCGCGGTCGGGCGGCGCGTCCGTGTCCTATTCCGCCGCAACCCGCGCCGCCGCCTTGTCGGCATAGGCGCTCAAGCCGTCACGCACCCAGGCGCCGTCCTCCCACGCCTTGACGCGGGCTTCCATGCGCTCGGCATTGCAGGGGCCGTTGCCCTTCAGGACCTCGTGGAACTCCGTCCAGTCGATCTCGCCGAAGTCGTGGCCGCCCTTTTCCTCGTTCCATTTCAGGTCGGGATCGGGAATGGCGAGGCCGATGAACGCGGCCTGCGGTGCGGTCTGGTCGACGAATTTCTGGCGCAGCTCGTCGTTGGTGTTCTGCTTGATCTTCCAAGCCATCGACTGCGCGGAATGGACGGAATCTGCGTCCGGCGGGCCGAACATCATCAAGGACGGCCACCACCAGCGGTCCAGCGCATCCTGGGCCATCGCCTTCTGGGCCGCGCTGCCCTGGCACAGCTTCATCATGATGTCGTAGCCCTGGCGCTGGTGGAAACTCTCCTCCTTGCAGATACGGATCATGGCACGCGAATAGGGGCCGTAGCTGCAGCGCTGCAGCGGCACCTGGTTCATGATCGCCGCGCCATCGACCAGCCAACCGATCGCCCCAATATCCGCCCAAGTCAGCGTCGGGTAGTTGAAGATGGAGGAATACTTGGCCTTGCCGCTGTGGAGCTGCTCAATCAGCGCGTCGCGCGACACGCCCAGCGTCTCTGCCGCGCAGTAGAGGTAGAGGCCGTGCCCGGCCTCGTCCTGCACCTTGGCCAGCAGAATCGCCTTGCGCTCAAGCGTCGGGGCGCGGGTGATCCAGTTGCCTTCGGGAAGCTGGCCGACGATCTCGGAATGCGCGTGCTGGCTGATCTGCCGTATGAGGGTTTTCCGGTAACCCTCTGGCATCCAATCCTTCGGTTCGATCTTCTGGTCGTCGTCGATCCGCTCCTGGAAGCGGCGTTCCTGGGGGTCCATCTCCTCCAGCGACTTCACCTTGTCGGCGTCGGTCTTGACCAGTTGAGCGTACATTCGCGTCTCCCTCGAATGCGATCCGCACGAAACCAAGCGTTCTCAATCAGACCCGTTCCAGGATCAGGGCGATCCCCTGCCCGACGCCGATGCACATAGTGCACAAAGCGTAGCGTCCCTGGCGGCGGGCCAGCTCGTAGGCTGCGGTGGTGACCAGGCGCGCGCCACTCATGCCCAAGGGATGGCCCATGGCGATGGCGCCGCCATTGGGATTGACGTGCTCGGCATCGTCGGGAAGCCCGAGCTGGCGCAGCACCGCCAATGCCTGCGCGGCGAAGGCCTCGTTCAGCTCCACCACATCCATCTGGCCGATCGCCAGGCCGGCGCGGGCCAGCGCCTTCTCTGCCGCCGGGGCCGGGCCGATGCCCATAATGCGCGGCGCGACCCCGGCCGCCGCCATCGCCACGACGCGCGCCAGCGGCGTCAGCCCGTGGCGCGCGGCGGCGTCTGCGGAGGCCACGATCAGCGCGCAGGCGCCGTCATTGACGCCGGAGGCGTTGCCGGCGGTCACCGACAAGTCCGGCCCGTTCACGCCCTTCAGCTTCGCCAGCGTGTCGGCGGTCGTGCCGGGTCGGGGATGCTCGTCCACCGACACGATGACGGGGTCGCCCTTGCGCTGGGGGATCGTCACCGGCGCGATCTCGCGGTCGAACCGCCCGGCGGCCTGCGCGGCGGCCCAGCGGGCCTGGCTGCGTGCGGCGAAGGCGTCCTGGTCGGCGCGGTCGACCTGGAAGTCGGCCGCCACATTGTCTGCCGTCTCCGGCATGGAGTCGGTGCCGTAGCGTGCCTTCATCGCAGGATTGACGAAGCGCCAACCGATGGTGGTGTCGTAGACGGCCTGGGTGCGGCTGAACGCGCTCTCCGCCTTGGCCAAGACGAAGGGGGCACGCGACATGCTCTCCACGCCGCCGGCCAGCACGAAGTCGCAATCCCCGGCGCGAATCGACCGGGCAGCCAGGCCGACCGCGTCCATGCCGGAGCCGCACAGCCGGTTCACCGTAGTCCCCGGCGTGGCGACCGGCAGGCCCGCCAGCAGGGCCGCCATGCGGGCGACATTGCGGTTGTCCTCGCCCGCCTGGTTGGCACAGCCGTAGATCAGGTCGTCGACTGCCGCCCAGTCCGCCCCGGGATTGCGATCGACCAGCGCAGCCAAAGGTGCTGCGGCCAGGTCGTCCGCCCGAACCGACGCCAGCGCCCCGCCATACCGCCCGATGGGCGTGCGGACCGCATCGCAGATGAAGGCGTCTGCCACCGATTCCCGCCCCTTCGTCCTGGCCTCAGCGGTTGCGGCCGTTGTCCGGCGCCCGGCTGATTATTCGTTGACCTCTGGGTCGACTATAGCGCGTTGCGTCACAGAGAAAAGAAAATCTTCCGATTCTGTGTGATGTTTCCCAGGCCGACCCTCACGCGGCGTCGCGGAAATGGCTGAGAACATGGTGTTCGGCGACCGGTGTCAGCCGGTCGTAGCAGGCGCGGAACAGAACCCGGGCGGCGTCGCCGGCCCAGTCGGCGGGTACGGCACCCGGCGGCAGCCGCGGGTCGCGCAGCGCGATGCGCCGGAAGTCGTGGACCAGCAGCAGGCGGGCCACCACGCTCTCCGCCCCGCCCAGCGCGTGGCCGTCCGCCAATGCGGCGGCCAGCGGGCCGAACCGGTCGGCAAAGGCGGCGTAGTCCGCCGACAGGGTGGCCAGATCCCAAAGGGTCGACGCCCAGTCCGCCAAGGCGCCCTCGCCCAAGGGCTCCGGCACCCCGGCCACGACGACGGCACGCCGCCCGCCGCCCAGCAGGGCGCGGACCTCCGCCCGGCAATCGCCCGGCTTCACCACCAGGCCGCCGCCCATGGGCGCGAAGCCGCGCCCCGACAGCGGGCCCAGAGCATCCGCGGCCTCGGCATCGAGATGCACGAAGGTCCACGGGTCCCCCGGCGGCGCGCAGGCAGGGCCGTAGATCGCGTCGGCCGCCGCCCGGAACTCCGCCGCCGCCCAGTCGGTCAACTGGTAGAAGCTACGGCGGCCCAGCCGGCGGCTGGTCAGGCGTCCAGCCTCCACCAGCCGGGAGATCGCCGTGCGCGACTGGCTCTCGTTGATGCCGACGACGCGGCAGGCTTCAATGACGTTGCCGATCCACACGGATCGGCCGCGCGGCAGGATCACGTCGCCATAGAAGGTGACGATGAAGGATCCGGCGCGCAGCGCGCGCCGGGCGGCGAAATCCCCGATCAGCCGGGTCAGAACCGGTGCGGTCATCCGCGCGATCCTAACCGCACCGCCCCCGCATGGGGAACGGTCCGGCATGACGAAAGGAACGGTTCCAGGCCATGGCGCAGGTCTATGCCTATGACGGCATTCGCCCGGTGATCGACCCGGCGGCGTTCGTGCACCCGGCGGCCGTGGTCGTCGGCGACGTGATCGTCGGTGCCCATTGCTATGTCGGCCCCTGTGCAGTGCTGCGCGGCGATTTCGGCCGGATCGTGCTGGAGCGGGGCTCCAACCTCCAGGAGACCTGCGTGGTCCACGCCTTCCCGAACCTGGAAACGGTGGTGGAAGAGGACGGCCATATCGGCCACGGCGCGGTGCTGCATGGCTGCCGGATCGGCCGCAACGCCATGGTCGGCATGAATGCGGTGGTGATGGACGGCGCGGTGATCGGCGAGAACTGCATCGTCGGCGCGCTGGCCTTCGTCAAGGCGAAGGCGGCAATCCCGGCCGGCAGCCTGGTGATGGGTGTCCCGGCGACGGTCGTGCGTCCGCTGCGCGCCGACGAGATCGACTGGAAGCGGCGCGGCACGGCCATTTACCAGCGCCTGGCCGTGGAGGCACGCGAAAAGCTGGTGGCGACCACGGCGCTGGAGGCGCCGGAGCCCGACCGCCGGCGGGTCGTCGCGCCGGACTATGATCCGCTGTTCGTGGAGCGGCTGAAGACGGGCGGCGACTGATCTACGGCCGGCAGGTCCTGAAAAGACCGGACACCGTCCAGCAGCATGCGGGTGATCAGGTCGGCGAGCGTCTCGCGCGACATCGGCCCGTCCTCGCGGAACCACATGTAGACCCAGTTCATCATGCCGAACAGTGACATGGTCACCGGCATGAGCTGCGGCCGGTTATGGTTCAGTGCCGGGTTCACCGCCGCGATGACGCCCGAGAAGCGGCGGACGATCGACCGCTCGATCTCGCGCAGCGCTTCCACCCGGTCCGGCGGCAGAGTGCGGATGGCGTCGAGCTGCACCTGATGCTGCTCGTCGCTGTCGCGATAGTGGTGCAACGTCGTGTAGACGAGGCGATGCAACCGCTGCGTCGGCGCCAGGGTCGGATCGTCCGCGGCGGCGACCGAGGCTTCCAGGCTCTCCAAGTAACTGTACAGGATGTCGAAAACCAGCTCTTCCTTGTTCGTATAATAATGATACAGAAGCGCCTTGGAGACCCCGCATTTCAGAGCAATCAACGACATCGACGCCCGCTCGACACCGCGGTCGGCGATCACGCCGGCGGATTGACGCAAGATCGCCAGGCGTTTGTCATCATAGTCTAGGGCGCGTGTCCGAGCCATTGTGGCGTTTTACTCGAAGTTCAACCGATACAAAGGATACTGATTGTCGCGGTATAGCACAATCGGTTGCTCCTGCAAGGCAACATCGCGAAGACCAGCAGATCGGTGGCAGGTCGGCGGCGAGAGCCCGCGTCGCAGGGCTGGGTCGCGCAATCCGCCTGTTGCTCCGATCCCCCGATGTCGGTTATGCTGCACTGCAGCATACACTGCCATATAGATGTGTCCTACCTCTTGGGGAATCGTCATGAACGACAAGATTTTCGGCGCTTTCGGGGATCAGTATTCCTCGATGCTGATGCCGTCGCAGGAACTCGGCAAGCTCGCCATCGCCAAGATGGAGCAGCTTGTGGCGCTGCAGCTCGCCAGCATGCGCGACTATGCCGACCTGAACCTCGATCAGATCAAGGCCGCCGCGGCGATAAGCGGACCCGACGATCTGAAGGACTACTTTCAAAAGCAGCAGGAATTCCTGAAGACCGTCGCCGAAAAGATGGCCGGCGACGCCCAAGCGGTCGCCGCGCTGGGCAAGGAATTCGCCGAGGAAGCGCAGAAGATCGCGTTCAGCGGCGTGACGGCTGCCGCCAAGGGTCGCAAATAGCGGCCGGCCTGCGCGCGGTCGACACCCGGGGCCGGCGCCACTACCCAGCCCCGGGTCCGACCTGCGCCCCGGCCTGAGCGGTTGTTGTCGCGGCGCGTCGGGGTCCCTACAGTCGCGCCATGGATGATGGTCGCCACGAACCCGACACTGCCGATCAGGGTATTGCCGATCAGGACATCGCCGGGTCGAACCTGCGCCAGCTTCTGCTGAAGCGCTCGCATTGGTTCGAAGATCGGGTGGTGGACGCCGCCGACCGGTACGGCTACGGCTTCGTGACGCCGGCCATGAACCGGCTGTTCGCGCATATGCCGCGCGAGCCGATCAGCATCTCGGCGCTGGCGCGACGGCTGGCCGTCAGTCGCCAGGCGGTCCACCAGACGGTTGCGGAAGCGTGCCGGCGCGGCATTCTGGAGCTGGTGGCGCACGACAGCGACGCGCGGCTGCGCAAGGTGCGCTTCACCCGCAAGGGCCAGTCGATGAAGCGCAGCGCCGCGCTGGCGGTGCAGGAGATCGAGGCGGACCTGGAACGCCGTCTGGGCGCCGACGACTTCGCCGCCCTGCGCCGGATCCTTGAGCGGCCCTGGTAGGGCTATCGCCCCGGCCCGGCCGTCTCACCCCAGAACATCAACCCGCCGCGCCAGCGCGGAAAACCGAAGCCGTGGACCTCCACGAGGTCGATGGCGTCGGGCGTCGCGGCGATGCCCTCGGCCAGGATCTGCCGCCCCTCCTCCACCATCGGGCCGAGGACCAGCCGCTGGATCGCCGCGCGGTCGAGCGGCGTGCGCGCCGTACCGGCCTTCGCCGCCTCCTCGTCGATGATCTCGGCCACCGCATCGGACGGGCGCGGCGTGCGGTCCCCGGCCGCGTAGTCGTACCAGCCGCCCCCGGCCTTCTGGCCGAGGCGCTCAGCGGCGACCAGGCGGTCGGCGACCGGCGCGAACACCGCCTGCCCGCGCGCGCGGTTGGCCGCGCGCATCGCCGCGGCGATGTCGAGGCCCGCCAGGTCCTGCATCTCGAACGGCCCCATCGGCATGCCGAAGGCGCGCATGGCGCCGTCGACATCCGCCGGGCCGGCGCCTTGCAGCAGCAGCCGCTCCGCCGCCTGGCGGAAGACCTTCAAGATGCGGTTGCCGATGAAGCCGTCGCAGACCCCGGACAGGACGGGCGTCTTGCCCAGCCGCCGGGCCAGCGCCCAGGCGGTCGCCAGCGTGCCATCCGACGTGCCGTCGGTGCGCACCACCTCCAAGAGCTTCATCACCTGGGCCGGGCTGAAGAAATGCAGGCCCACCACGGCGTCGGGCCGCCGGGTCGCCGCGGCGATCGCGTTGGGGTCGATATAGGAGGTGTTGGTGGCCAGGACCGCGCCCGGCTTGCACGCCGCATCCAGCCGTTCGAAGACCGCGCGCTTGACCGCCAGGTCTTCGAACACCGCCTCCACCACAACATCGGCGGATCCGAGATCCGCCGCCGCCAGCGTGCCCGTCAGATTGGCCCAGCGGGCCGCACGGTCGGCCGCGGTCAGCCTACCGCGCTTGACCGAGGCGTCGAGGGTGCCGGCGACCACCGACAGTCCGCGGTCGAGGGCGGCCTGATCGCGCTCCAGCAGCGTGACCGGTATCCCGGCGTCCAGGAACGCAACCGCGATGCCGGCCCCCATGGTGCCGCCGCCGACGACGCCCGCGGCGTCCAGCGGCCCCGGCTCGGCATCGACCGGCGCCTTCAAGGCAGCCCGCTCGGCGAAGAAGACGTGGCGCAGCGCCCGCGACTCGACCGTGCCGCGGAGGCGCAGATGGGTCTGGCGTTCCGCGGCAAGCGCGGCGTCGGCCGGCCCGTTGACGGCCGCGTGCATCGATTCCAGCGCCAGAGCCGGGGCTGCCTGCCCGCGGTGCTTCTTCTCCGAGGCCACGCGATGACCCTGCCAAGCCGCCGTGCCGGGATCCGCCGGCGCCGGACGGTCAAGCGTTCGTAGCGGCAGCGGGCCCGCCAGCGCCGCGTCCAGAAAAGCGATCGCGCCCGCCTCCAGGTCGCCGTCCAGCACGGCGTCGAGCAGGCCGGCGTCGCGTGCCGCGTCGGCCGATACCGGCGCGCCCAGGCTGGCCATCCGCGCGGCCATGTCCAGCGCCACCAGCCGGGGCAGCCGCACCGTGCCGCCCGCGCCCGGGATCAGGCCGAGCGTCACCTCCGGCAGGCCGAGCCGCGTGCCCCGTGCGGCGACCCGCCAGCGGCAGCCCAGCGCCAGTTCCAGCCCGCCGCCCAGCGCGGCCCCATGCATCGCCGCCAGCCACGGCTTGGCGGCCGCCTCGATGCCCGCGACGACCTCCGGCAGATGCGGCGGTTCCGGCGCGCGGTCGAACTCCGTCACATCGCCGCCGGCGACGAAGGTCCGCCCCCGCCCCATCAGGATCGCGGCGCGCAAGGCGGGGTCCCCGTCGACCCGGGCCACCGCGTCCATCAGGCCGGCGCGGACGGCGCGCGAGGTCGCGTTCACCGGCGGATTGTCGATCACCACCAGCGCGACATCGCCGCGCGGCTGGACCGTCACGGGCATCGTCTCGTCTCCCGGCATCGACGGCAGGTCACAGGCCGAGATAGGCCTTGCGGATTCGCGGATCGGAGATCAACTCGCCGGCCGGCCCCGCCATGGTGATCTGGCCGACCTCCATGACATAGCCGCGGTCGGCGATGCTCAGCGCGGCAAAGGCGTTCTGCTCCACCAACAGCAAGGTGACGCCGACCGAGCGCAGCGACTTCACCGCCTCCAGCACCTGGGTGACCAGGATCGGCGCCAGACCCATGCTCGGCTCGTCGAGCAGCAGGCATTTCGGCCGGCTCATCAGCGCCCGGGCGATCGCCAGCATCTGTTGCTGGCCGCCGGACAGGCTGCCGGCGATTTGATCGCGCTTTTCCTTCAGGACCGGGAACATGTCGAAGGCCGCGTCCCGATCCTTCTCGTAGCGGTCGTCGTCATGCACATACGCGCCGAGGCGGAGATTGTCCTCCACGCTCAAGGTGGTGAAGATCTGGCGGCCTTCCGGCGTCTGGGCGAGCCCGCGGGCGACCCGGCGGTGCGCCGGCATCTTGGTGATGGTCTGGCCGGCGAACTCCACCGTGCCGGCCGACGCCGGCTGCACGCCCGACAGGCAGCGCAGCAGGGTCGACTTGCCCGCACCATTGGCACCGATGACCGTGACGATCTCGCCGTCTTCGACGTCGAGGTCGATGCCGCACAGCGCCTCGATCCGGCCGTAGCGGCTGCGCAGGTTCCTAACCGACAGCATGCGCTTCGTCCGCCTGGGTCCCGAGATAGGCTTCGATCACCCGCGGGTCTTGCGACACCTTGCCGGGCGGCCCCTCGGCGATCTTCACACCGTGATCCAAAACAACGACATGGCTGGAGATCTTCATCACCAGCTTCATGTCATGCTCGACCAGGAGGATGGCGACGCCCTCACCCGCGATCTCCGCGATCAGGCGGTCGATCTCCGCCGTCTCCACCGCGTTGCAGCCGGCCGCCGGCTCGTCGAGCAGCAAGAACCGCGGGTTCGCCGCCAGGGCCCGCGCGATCTCCAGACGCTTCAATGCGCCATAGGGCAGCGCGGAGGCCTCCATCTGGGCGATCTGATCCAGCCCCACCCGCGCCAGGAGCGCATGCGCGATCTCCTGGGTCTCCGCCGTGCGGCGGCGCGAGTCCGGCAGGTTGAACAGATCGGCCAGCACCGAGCCCTTCTCCGCCAGATGGCGGCCGGCCATGACGTTCTCCAGCGCCGTCATCTGCAGATAGACCTGCAGGTTCTGGAAGGTGCGCGACAGGCCGCGGGCCGCCAGGCGATGGGGCGCCATGCCTGTGACATCCTCGCCATCGAGGGTCACCCGGCCGTCGGTCGGCTGGTAGAGGCCGGAGATCATGTTGAACAGCGTGGTCTTGCCCGCACCGTTGGGGCCGATCACGGAGACGATCTCGCCGGGCTTGGCGGCGAAGCTGACGGCATCGACCGCGCGGATGCCGCCGAAGCTGATGCCGAGGCCTTGGACGTCGAGGAGGCCCATCTCAGCGCACCCGCCGGAACAGCTTGGCAAGGCTGGGGAACAGCCCGGCCGGCATGAAGACCATGACGACCATCATGATCAGGCCGAGCATCATGTGCTCATACTCCTTGAAGACGGTCAGCGCCTGCGGCAGGGCGGTCAACACCGCCGCGCCGAAGATGGCGCCCAGGACCGTGCCGGCACCGCCCAGCACCGTCATCGTGACCCACTGAATGGAATGCAGGAACCCGGCGACGTCCGGCGTCACGAACCCGTTCAAGAGGGCCTGCAGCGAGCCCGCCAGCGAGGCATAGACCGCGGAGATGACGAACGCCGTCAGCTTGTAGCGCGCCACGTCGACGCCGAGGGTGCCGGCGGCGACCTCGCTGTCGTGCAGCGAGCGCAGCGCCCGCCCGGTCGGGCTGGTGAACAGGTTCAAGGCCAGGTACGCGCCGATCAGCAGCACCACGCCCATGAACCAATACCAGACCTGCGAGGTGTTGAGGCCGAGCCCCAGCGCGTCGGACAGGGCGCGCAAGCCCAGCCGCTCCACCGACATGCCGTCCGGCCCGCCGGTAAGCTGCGCCTCGTTGTTCAGCACCAGATAGACCAGGATGCCGAAGCCGAGCGTGGCGACGGCCAGGTAGTAGCCCTTCAGCCGCAAGACCGGCCGGCCGATCAGGAAGGCCAGCCCCGCCGACAGGATCGCCCCGGCGATCAGGCCGAAGACTGGATGCACGCCCAGATGGATCGGGATCAGGGCCGCGGCATACCCGCCGATGCCGGCGAAACCGGCATGGCCCAGGCTGATCTGGCCGGCATAGCCGAACAGGATCACCAGCCCGGTGACCGCCAGGCCGTTTATCAGGATCAGCGCGCCGACGCGGTAGTAGAAGGAGCTGGGGAACGCCAGCGGTGCCAGCGCGATGATCACCGCGAGCGCGATCAGCGCCCAAGCCTTGCCCGACAACCGCATCAGACCCGCTCCACCGAGCGCGGGCCGAAGAGGCCGCTGGGCATGACGAACAGAACGATGAGAATGACGATGAAGGCGACGGCGTCCTTGTACTCAGAGGACAGGTAGCCCGCCGTCATCGCCTCGATCAGGCCGAGCAGCAGCCCGCCGACGATCGCGCCGACCGGCGACCCCATGCCGCCCAGCATCGCCGCGGCGAAGCCCTTCAGCGCCATGCCGACACCGACATCGTAGGCGACCAGCGTGATCGGCGTGGCCAGCACCCCGGCCAGCGCGCCGATCGCCGCCGACAGGCCGAAGCTCAATGTCATCATGGAGTTGGTGTTGATGCCCACCAGCTTCGCCGCCAGGCGGTTGTTGGCGGTGGCCATCACCGCCTTGCCGACGATCGAGCGGGTCAGAAAGAGATAGAGGCCGACCAGCACCGCCGCCCCGCCACCCAGCACCCACAGGCCCTGCGGCAGGATCGTCGCGCCGAACACCGCGATCGGATCCTCGCCGGTGAAGGCGGGGAAGCGGTGGATCTGCTTGTCGAAGACGATGCCGGCCAGGCCGCGCAGGAAGATCGACGCGCCGATCGTGATGACGATCAGCGAGATCACCGATGCCCCGCGCGCCGGCTCGATCGCCAGCTTGTTAAGCAGGATCCCGACGATCGCGGCGACCACGATCGCCGTCGGCGCGGCCAGCCAGAGCGGCGTGCCGGCGGCGAACAGGAAGGCCGTGACCATGCCGCCGATCATCACGAACTCGCCCTGGGCGAAGTTCACGACGGTGGAGGCGTTGTAGATCAGCGTGAACCCCAGGGCGATCAGCGCATAGACGGCGCCGACAGTCGTCCCGGAGAGGACGTATTGCAGGAACTCGGACATCGTCGGCTCCAGCGCGACCCCTGAGAGGACGGGGGCGCCAGGGGGAAAGCCGGGGGCCGGCGGCCAAGCGCCGACCCCGGTGTTTCAACCCGTTGCTCGGGATTACTCGACCAGCGTCCAGTCGCCGTCGACAATCTCAAGCATTCGGAAAGCCGAGAGATCGAGCCCCATATGGTCCTCCGGAGACATGTTGAACTCCCCGGTCACACCGACCCACCCGGTGGTCGCCTCGATGGCCTGACGGATCGCCTCGCCATCCGTCGACCCGGCGGTCTCGATCGCGCTGACCATGATCCAGAACGCATCATGGGCGTAGCCGCCGAAGGTCGAGACCGGCTCGTCGAAATGCCCCTCGAAGGCGTCGCGATAGGCGGTCACCACATCGTGCTGGGGATCGTCCTCCGCCAACAGATCGACGATCAGCGTCGCCGAGCCGGGCAGCCGCACGCCGTTCGCTGACTCGCCCGCCAGCTCGATGAACGCGTCCGACGCCACGCCGTGGGACTGGTAGAGCGGCAGCTCGATGCCGAGCTGGGCGAAGTTGCGGGTGACGATGGCCGGCCCCTGGCCGAAGCCCGGATTGACCACCGCTTCGATGCCGTCGGTCGCCGCGATGCTGGTAAGCTGCGGCGTCATGTCGGAATCGCGGGGTGCGTAGGTCTCGTCGGCCAGCACCTCGATGCCGAAGTCGCCGGCAACGTCGAGGCACTGCTCGCGCATCGAGCTGCCGAACCCGCCCTGGCCGGAGATCAGGCCGATCTGCGACAGGCCACGGGCGTTGAGGTCCGTGAAGATCTTCTCGCACGCCATCCGGTCGGTGTGCGGCGTCTTGAAGACCCACGGGTTGACCGGGTTGATGATCGACACCGCGCCGGCCAGCGAGATGAAGGGGATGCCCGCTTCCTCGAAGACCGGGGCGACCGCCAGGGTCACGCCGGTGGTCGACCCGCCGATCACGGCGATCACCTCGTCGTCCTCGACCAGTCGGGTGGCCAGCGTGCGGGCCTGGTTGGCGTCGCCGCCGTCGTCGTAGTGGATCAGGGCGATCTCTTCGCCGTTGATGCCGCCGGCGGCATTCACCTCCTCCACCAGCATCTCCAGCGTCTTGAGCTCCGGATCGCCCAAGAAGGAGGCCGGGCCGGTCACCGACAGGACCGAACCGATGCGGATTTCCGCCAGAGCCGGATCGGCGGCCAGCAGGAGCAATCCGCCGGCCACCACGGTCTTACTAAACAAGCGCATTCGACGTCTCCCCATCATTATTTTGTACTTGTTGGATTCTTCTTGGATTTTTTCCCTGGTCGTTACGCGGCGAGCCTCCGGGCTGCCGCGACACGGAAGCGGCTGGCGACGAACGCCAGATCGGTGAAGCAGGCGTTCGCGGCAGGGTTGGCCCCGGTCGCGTGATAGTCGCTGAACGCCGCACTCTGGTTGACGTAGATGTCACCGACAAGATTGAAGGACAGGTTGGCGCCGACGCCGGCGAACCCGTCCTCCGCGGCTTGCAGGAAGGCCGGATCGGTGCCGTAGACCGCTGCGGTGATCGCGCCGCGGTTACGCACCCCGGTGATCGCCCGGGCGAGCCCGTCGGCCGCGGAATCGACGGCGACGACGAAGGCGATCGGGCCGAACTGCTCCTCGCCATGGGCGTCGGACGAAGCGGCATCGGTCGCCAGCACCAGCGGCGTCGCCGTTCGGGCACCGTCCATGCCCTCGATCGGCCCGGAGGCGCGCACCACCCGGCCGAGCGCCCCGGCGGCGGCGATCCGCTTGACCGTGTCCTCCGACGCCAGCGCCCCGCACACGGCGGCCGCGCGCCCCGGATCCGACAGGAGCCGATCGATCGACGCGGCGATGGCGCCCGCCACCTCATCGAAGCTCTTGTGGCCATCGTCGGTCTCGATGCCGCCACGCGGCACGTAGAGCGCCTGCGGGGCGGTGCACATCTGCCCGCTGTACAGCGCCAGCGAGAAGGCCAGATTGGCGCACATCCCGCGGAAATTGTCGGTGCCGGCGATGACCGCGGGGTTGACGCCCGCCTCTTCGGAGAACACCGCCGCCGATCCGGCATTCGCCCGGACCCAGGCGCCGAACGTGCTCGACCCCGTATAGTCGATCAGCGCGATCTCCGGATTGCCGACGAAGGACTTGGCGAGCGTGCCGCCGGGCGCTTCCGCCGCCAGCAGGACGGCGTTGGGGTCGAGCCCCTGCTCCGCCAGCACCTCGCGGATCACCCGGACGGTGACGGCCAGCGGCAGGATCGCCGACGGGTGCGGCTTGACGATCACCGGATTGCCGGTGGCCAGGCTGGCGAACAGCCCGGGATAGGAATTCCAGGTCGGGAAGGTGTTGCAGCCGATCACCAGGCCGATGCCGCGCGGCACCACGCGCCAGCGCTTCTCCATGGCGATCGTCGTGCCCTTGCCGGCGGGCTTCGACCAGCTTGCCGTGGCCGGTGTCCGGCTCATCGCCTCCCAGGCATAGGCCACCGCCTCCAGCCCGCGGTCCTGCGCATGCGGGCCGCCGGCCTGGAAGGCCATGGGGAAGCCCTGGCCGGTGGTCTTCATGACGGCGTTGGCGATCTCGAAGCTGCGGGCGTTCAGCCGCTTCAGCGCCTCCAGACAGACACCGACCCAGGCTTGCGGCCCGGCCGCCGCCCAAGGCGCCGTCGCGGCCTTGGCAGCCGCGATCAGGCTGTCGGCCGACGCGGCCGGATAGCCGACCGCCAGCGCGCCGCCATAGGGCGAGACCTCCTCGCCCACCGTGCCCGCGCCCGGATGACCGGCCAGGTCGAAAGGCTGTCCGAGATACGACTCATAGGCGGCCTGGCCGTCGGCCTTGGCCGTCTCACCATAGATCTTGCCGCTCGGCATCTCCGGGAACGCGGACCAGTAGTCGCGCGACCGCGTCGCTGCGACCGCCTTGTCAAGCAGGTCCCGATGCGTCTCGAACAGGGATGTCATCTGTCCTCCCGGCGGTTTTGTGAGCATCGATCCGATTTTGGCCTCGGGCGATGCGGTGTATGATTGACCGACCGGCCGGTCTCTGCAAGAACTTTCAAGAGACGCCGCTTTCGGGGAATGATCTTGCGCACGGACCCTGTTCGAGAGGACGCGATGCCCGAAACGCCACCCCTGCTGGTGGAGACCGTCGATGGCGTGTGTGCGCTGACGCTGAACCGCCCCGACAAGCTGAACGCCTTCAACGACCGCTTGGGCACAGATTTGCAGGACGCGCTGGACCGCGCGGCCACCGATGGGGCGATCCGCGCGGTGCTGTTGACCGGCGCGGGCCGTGCCTTTTGCGCGGGCCAGGATCTCGGCGACCGCGATCCGGCGACGATGACCGAGGCTCCGGACCTCGGCGCGACGTTGGAGCGCACCTACAACCCGATCATCCGGCGCATCCGCGCCCTGGAAAAGCCGGTGGTCTGCGCCGTCAACGGCGTGGCGGCCGGGGCCGGCGCCAATCTGGCGCTGGCCTGCGACATCGTGATCGCGGCGCAGTCCGCCCGGTTCATCCAGGCCTTCGCGAAGATCGGCCTGGTGCCCGATTCCGGCGGAAGCTGGTTCCTGCCCCGGCTGATCGGCGAGGCGCGGGCCAAGGCGCTGGCCATGACGGCAGCCCCTCTGGGGGCCGACACCGCGGCGGAGTGGGGCCTGATCTGGAAGGCCGTCCCCGACGCTGCTCTGACGGACGAAGCAACGGCCTTGGCGCGCAGCTTGGCCGAGGGCCCGACCCAGGCCTACGGCATGATGAAGCGGGCGATCCAGGCCGCCGCCGACCAGCCGCTCGACGCGCATCTCGACCTCGAACGCGACCTGCAGCGCGCCGCCGGGCGGACCGCGGACTATGCCGAAGGGGTATCGGCCTTCCTGGAGAAGCGCCCGGCGCGGTTTGGCGGTGGCGGATGACCGCCGCGGCACGCCCCGACGGCGACGCGCAGGCCCTGGCGCGGGCCTGCGCGCGCGAGATGTGGGACGACGACAACGCCTCGCAGAACCTCGGCATGCAGATCGAGGCGGTGGGACCCGGCACGGCCACGCTGTCCATGGAGATCACCGCGTTCATGACCAACGGCCACGGCGACGGGCATGGCGGCTACACCTTCCTGCTGGCCGACAGTGCCTTCGCCTTCGCC
Source organism: Alphaproteobacteria bacterium (assembly GCA_028284045.1). Lineage (GTDB taxonomy): Bacteria > Pseudomonadota > Alphaproteobacteria > DSM-16000 > Inquilinaceae > JANQSN01. The sequence goes on from JANQSN010000057.1 coordinate 49,152, forward strand.
TGCAACAGCTACGACCAGCGCACCGTGGCGCAGCACTGCTCGATCACCTTCATCGCCCCGGTCGGGCTGGGGGATCGGCTGACGGCAACGGCGCGCGAGATCCAGCGAGAGGGACGCAACGGCATCTACGATATCCGCGTCACCAACCAGCGAGGCGAGACCGTCGCGGAGTTCCGCGGCCACTCGCGCACCATCCAGGGGAGATTGTTGCCGGAGGCGACCGCAGACGTCGATCCCGGCCGTTGAGGAGGAGAACCCAATGGAAGCCTATGCGCCCCGTCAGGTGGGTCTCGATCCGATCGAGACCGCATCGCGCGACGAGATCGCGGCCGTACAGCTTGAGCGGCTGAAATGGACGCTCAACCACGCCTATGACAATTCGCCGTTCTACCGCCGGCAGTTCAAGACCGCGGGCGTCCACCCCGACGACCTGACCTCGCTGTCGGACCTGGCGAAGTTCCCGTTCACGGTGAAGCAGGACCTGCGGGACAACTACCCCTTCAGCATGTTCGCCGTGCCGACGGAGCAGGTGGCGCGCGTGCATGCCTCCAGCGGCACCACCGGCAAGCCCACCGTGGTCGGCTACACCAAGGCCGATATCGACATGTGGGCCGGCTGCGTCGCGCGGTCGATCTGGGCGTCGGGCGGCCGGCCGGGCGACAAGGTGCAGGTCGCCTATGGCTACGGCCTGTTCACCGGCGGGCTCGGCGCCCATTACGGGGCGGAGCGGCTGGGCTGCACCGTGATCCCGATGAGCGGCGGCCAGACCGAAAAGCAGGTCCAGCTCATCCAGGACTTCCGGCCCCGGGTGATCATGGTCACCCCGTCCTATGTGCTGAACATCGCCGACGAGCTGGATCGGGCCGGCGTCGAGCCCGGCGCCTGCTCGCTGAAGATCGGCATCTTCGGGGCGGAGCCGTGGACCGCGGAGATGCGCGCGGAGATCGAACGCCGCCTCGGCATCGACGCGGTGGACATCTACGGCCTGTCGGAGGTGATCGGCCCGGGCGTCGCCAATGAATGCGTCGAGACGAAGGACGGGCCGGTGATCTGGGAGGATCACTTCTACCCGGAGATCATCGACCCCGACACCGGCGAGGTGCTGCCGGACGGGGAGTTCGGCGAGCTGGTGTTCACCTCCCTGACCAAGGAGGCGCTGCCGATCATCCGCTACCGCACCCGCGATCTGACCCGCTTGCTGCCGCCGACCTCCCGCTCGATGCGGCGCATCGGCAAGATCACCGGGCGGTCGGACGACATGCTGATCATCCGCGGCGTCAACGTCTTCCCGACCCAGGTCGAGGAGTTGGTCCTGAAGATGCCCGACCTCGCCGGGATCTATCAGCTCGAAGTCCGGCGCGACGGCCATCTCGACAAGCTGGACGTCAATGTCGAGCTGCGCCCGCAGGTCACCGACGACGACCACGGCAAGGCGACCGCCCTGGCGGCGGAGCTTCAGCACCAGATCAAGGCGCTGATCGGCGTGTCGAGCAAGGTCAACGTGCTGGAGCCGGAATCGATCGAACGGTCGCTGGGCAAGGCGAAACGGGTGATCGACCACCGCCCGAAGGGATGACGGCGCGGGGCCGACGGCTGTCCTGACGGCACCGCCGCCGGCCCTGCCCCGCCGCCGAGCCACGCCAACCAAGGTTTGAACACATGGCCAAGGGCACCCAGGACGCAAGCGTCCCCGAACAGACCGCAGGCGTCCACCAACAGATCGCAGACAACCTGCGCAGCTATCAGAACGCCGCCCAGGGGCTGGTCGACGCGCTGACCCAGATGTCGCCGCCGGGCTGGCCCGCCGACAAGCTGAACGAGAGCGCCCACGCCGTCGGCGAGGTCGTCGACTATCAGTACATCTCCGGCCTGCAGCAGCTCGCCGCCTCGCAGATCAGCGACTTCGCCTCGGCAGCCCAGAGCGTGATGACGCTGATGTTCCAGCAGCCGGAGGTCGCCTATCAGAAGATCACCGGTTTCTGGGCGGAACAGTTCCGGATCCTCACCGGCACTTCCGCCGTGGCACCGGCCAAGGGCGATCACCGCTTCGACGACGAGACCTGGTCCACCAACCCCTTCTACAGGCAGGCGATGCAGACGCATCTGTCGGTGCGCAACTGCCTGGAGGACTGGGTGGATGCCCTGCCGGTGGAGCACAAGGAGGCGGAACGCCTGCGCTTCACGGTGTCGGTCCTGACCGACGCCCTGGCACCGTCGAACTGGCCGACCAATCCGGCGGCGCTGAAGCGCTATGTGGAGACCCAGGGCGAAAGCGCGCTCAAGGGCTTGCGCAACTTCGTCGACGACCTGGTCCACAACGGCGGCATGCCGTCCATGGTCAAGCGCGGCGCGCTGAAGGTCGGCGAGGATCTCGCCAACACGCCGGGCAAGGTGGTCTACCGGTCGGAGGTCTTCGAGCTGCTGCAATACGCGCCGATGACCGAGGAGGTGCACGCCCGGCCCTTCCTGATGGTGCCGCCGCAGATCAACCGGTTCTACTTCTACGATCTGTCGCCGAAGAAGAGCCTGATCCGCTTCGCCGTGGAGAGCGGCCTGCAGGTCTTCACGCTGAGTTGGCGCAATCCCTCCGAAGAGCACCGCGACTGGAACTTCGACACCTATATCAGGGCGATCGAGGAGGCGATCGACGTGATCTCGGAGATCACCGGCTCGCCCGACTGCAACATCGAAGGCGGCTGCGTCGCCGGCATGGCCGTCATCGGCGTGCTGGCGGCGCAAGCGGGGCGGCGCAAGCGCAAGGTCAAGTCCGCCACCTTGATGGTCACCATGCTGGACACCGGCGTGGAGACCCAGCTCGGCGCCATCGGCGCCCCGGCGATGCTGGAGATGGCGCAGATCAACTCCGCGAAGAAGGGGGTGATGGAAGGATCCGAAATGGGCCGGATCTTCGCCATGCTGCGCCCCAACGACCTGATCTGGAGCTACTGGGTCAACAACTACCTGCTGGGCAACGACCCGCCGACCTTCGACGTCTTGGCCTGGAATGCCGACACCTCGCGCATGGCGGCGGGCCTGCATCTCGACATCCTCGACGTCGTCAAGAACAACGCGCTGATCCGCGGCACCTTCAAGGTGCACGGCAAGCCGATCAAGCTCGGCGCCATCGATTGCGACCAGTTCTGGATGGCCGGTTCCGCCGACCACATCACGCCCTGGCAGGCCTGCTACGCGTCCGCACAGCGGCTCGGCGGCAAACGCGAATTCGTGCTGAGCGACGGCGGCCACATCCAGAGCATGGTGTCCTCGCCGCGCAATCCGAAGGCGAAGTTCCATGCCGGCGGCGATCCGACCGGCAGCGCGGAGGACTGGTTGGCGAGCGCCACCGAACACACCGCGAGCTGGTGGCTGCACTGGCGCGCCTGGATCACCGAGCGTGCCGGCGAATTGCGGCCCGCTCCCACCACCCTCGGCAGCCAGCAGCATCCGCCGCTGGCCGACGCCCCCGGAACCTACGTGTTCGAACAATGACCCACGCACTGGCAACCGACATGGCATCCACCAATCCGACGCGGGGTCCTGGCACCGCACTCCGCATCGAGATGATCGATGCCAACGGCATGCGGCTGCGCACCGGTTTCAGGGCCGGCGCCCCGGAACGGCCGCCGCTGATCCTCTTGAACGGGATCGGCGCCAAGCTGGAGGCGCTCAGCCTCTTCATCGATGCGCTGAACCCGGAGATCGGCGTCATCATCTTCGACATCCCCGGCGTCGGGGGGTCGCCGCGGCCGTCCCAACCCTTCCGCATGGCCGACCTGGCGGAGACCATGGCCGACCTGCTGGACCAGTGCGGCCACCCCCAAGCGGATGTCTTCGGCGTCTCCTGGGGCGGCGCGCTGGCGCAGCAGTTCGCCTATACCTGCCCCGACCATTGCCGGCGGCTGATCCTGGGCTCGACCGCGCCCAGCTCGATGACCATCCCGCGCAGGCCGATGGCGATGATGACGATGATGAATCCGATGCGGTTCGCGCAGAAGGACTTCGTCGCCAACAACGCCATGCGGATGTATGGCGGGCAGCTTCGCGACAACCCGGAGGTGCTGGGCGGCCTGGGCGATCACCTGGCCGGCGGGACGGAGTCGGTGGGCGCCATCATGTTCCAGATGATGGCGCTGATGGGCTGGACCAGCCTGCATTTCCTGCACCGACTGCAGCAGCCCACGCTGGTGATCGCCGGCACGGACGATCCGATCGTCTCGCCCTCGCATGCCCGCACCATCGCCAACCGGATCCCCAAGGCGCGCCTGGAGCTGGTGGACTGCGGCCATCTGTTCGTCCTCACCCTCGCCGACCAGATCGCGGCGATGGTCGACGACTTCCTGCGTGCGGAGGACGGCGTGTGACGCCCGCCAACGCCGCACCGGACGGCGAGCGCCGGATCCGGGTCGACGATATCGAGATCCACTGCCAGACGGCCGGCGACGGCCCGCCGCTGTTGCTGATCCATGGACTCGGCGCCAGCGCTCGGGACTGGGGACCGCAGATCGGCTTCTTCCGCGCGTCCTACCGGGTGATCGCCTTCGATCTGCGCGGCCATGGCCGCACGTCCCGGCCGCGCGACGGCTACAGCATCGAACGCTTCGCCCAGGACACCGCCGGCCTGTTGCGCGCGCTGGAAACGGGACCCGTGCATGTCGTGGGCATCTCGCTGGGCGGCATGATCGCCTTCCAGCTCGCCGTGGACGCGCCGGATCTGGTGCGCAGCCTGACCATCGTCAACAGCGGCCCGGCGGTGCCGGCGGGGACGTTCAAGCAGCGCCTGCCGCTCTATATCCGGCTGGTCTATATCCGCCTGCTGGGCCTGCGCCGCATGGCGGTGGCGATCGCCAAGCGCCTGTTCCCCGCCCCGGACCACGAGGCGCTGCGCCAGAGCTTCGTGGACAGCGTCGCCAGCAACGACAAGCGCTGCTACCTCGCTTCGCTGCGCGCGATCTTCGCCGGGTGGAGCGTCGCCGACCGCCTCGGCCAGATCACCTGCCCGGTGCTGGCGGTCGCGGCCGACCAGGACTACACGCCCGTTGCGCTGAAGCAGGCCTATGTCGACCGGCTGCCCAATGCGCGCCTGGACGTGATCCCCGACTCCCGGCACGCCGTGCCGATGGAAAAACCCGGCGAATTCAACGCCCTGCTCTCACAGTTCCTGTCCTCACCGGCGGCCGACCTCGACACGCGAGGGGCCACGCCCGAGGCCCATTAGGAGAGATATCGTGATCGAAATCGGCAACATCCGGCTGCAGAGCCCGCTGTTCCTGGCCGCAGGCTGCGCCAAACACCCGGACGGGGCGCGCAAGATCCTCGCCTCGCCGTCGGCGGCGCTGGTGGTGGGTAGCGTCACCGCCGCGCCCTTCGGCGTCGACGACGGCGACATCCTGTGGTGCGACGGCGCCCGGTCGGTCACCGGCTACGGCTTCCCCAATGCCGGGATGGATGTGTGGGAGCCGGACCTGGCCGACCTCGCCGCCGCCGCGCGCGAGGCCGGCAAGCCCCTGGTGGTCAACGTCGCCGGCAGCGATGTCGACGACTATCTGAGGCTCTCCGAGCGTGCCTTCGCCGCCGGCGCGGCGGTGGTGGAGTTCAATCTCGGCTGGCCCTGCCTGTTGAGCCCGCGGCTGGTGCGCCACGCCTTCTCCGACGATCCCGCCGCGGTGGCGGATCTGCTGCGGGGCGCCGCCGCGCGGTTCGCCGGGAAAGGCGGCGAGCTATGGCTGAAATTCTCGCCGATGCAGCCGACCGTGCTGGAAGGCATGGTCTCTGCGATCGATGCCAACGGCGATGCGCCGGTGACCGCGGTCGTCTGCTGTGCGCCCTATCCAAAAACCCTGTTCCTGGAACCCGACGGCGGATCGGTGGTCGGCAGCGACTCGTTCGGCCAGATGGGCGGCGAGGTGCTGCGCCCCATCGCGCTCGGCCAGGTGCGGCAGTTCCGCGCCATGCTGCCCGCCCATATCGCCGTCATCGGCCTCGGCGGCGTGTCGATCCGCGATCATGTCGACCAGTACCTCGCCATGGGCGCCAGCGCCGTCGGCCTGACCACCGCCTATCAGATCGGGGGCGCGGAGATCTTCGACTACCTGTTCGGGCCGGAGATGGCCGTCTAGCACCAAGCCAAGAAGACCAAGACCGAGAAGGAACGACGGCAAGCGATGGACACGATCACCGATCCAGCCGTGACGGCACCAGGGAGGAAATCGATGGGCTCAGGGGGTTTGGTTCGCAAGGCCGCGGTGCTGGGCACCGGCGTGATGGGACCGCGCATCGCCGCCCATCTCGCCAATGCGGATGTGCCGGTGGTCCTGTTCGGCATGTCGCCGGCCAGCGGCATTCCGGGCGCGGACCCCGTCCAGGCGCTGGAAACGCTCAAGAAGACCGACCGCGGCGCCTTCGTCAGCCGGGAGCGCGGTGCCTATGTCGACACCGCGACCTATGAGGACGACCTCGACCAGCTCGCCAGCTGCGACCTGATCATCGAGGCGATCGCCGAGGACTGGAACGCCAAGCAGGACCTGTACACCAAGATCGCACCGCATATCCGCGCCGATGCGATCGTCGCCTCCAACACCTCCGGCCTGTCGATCACCAAGCTTGCCGGCCTGCTGCCGGACGCGTTGCGCCCCCATTTCTGCGGCGTCCATTTCTTCAACCCGCCGCGCATGATGGCGCTGATCGAGCTGATCCCGGGGGCGGCGACGGACCCGGCGATGCTCGACCGGCTGGAGTCCTGGCTGGTCACCCGCCTGGGCAAGAGCATCGTGCGCGCCAAGGACACCCAGAGCTTCATCGCCAACCGGGTCGGCCTGTTCTCCATCCTCGCCATCATGCACCACACGCAAGCGCTGGGCCTGGGGCTCGACGAGGCGGACGCGTTGACCGGGACCCTGATCAACCGTCCGAAGACCGCCACCTTCCGCACCGCCGATATGATCGGCCTGGACACGCTGGCCACGGTGACGGACGTGCAGCACCGCACGCTGCCGGACGATCCGTGGCGGGCGCATTTCCGGTCGCCGGACTGGTTCGCCGGCCTGATCGCCAAGGGCGCGCTGGGCCTGAAGACCAAGGGCGGCGTCTACCGCCGGGTCGGCAAGGCGATCGAGGTGGTGGATATCGCGTCCGGCGACTATCGCCCGTCGGGCACCCCGGCGTCCGATGCGGTCACGGCGATCATGCGCACCCGCGACCCCGTGGAGCGGTTCGCCAAGCTGCGGGCCAGCGACGACAAGCACGCGCAGTTCGTCTGGGCGGTGCTGCGCGACCTCTTCCACTACTGCGCCTATCACCTGGGCGACATCGCCGACAGCGTGCGCGAGGTCGACTTCGCCATGCGCTGGGGCTGGGGCTGGTCGACCGGCCCGTTCGAGACCTGGCAGGCCGGGGGCTGGACGGCTCTGGCCGATGCCATCCAACAGGACATCGATGCGGGTAAGGCGATGGCCTCGGTGCCGCTGCCGGCTTGGGCGACGGCGCGCGACGGCGTCTATCAGGACGGCGGCGCCTATTCGCCGGCCCAAGATGCGCCGGTCGGCCGCTCGACCCTGCCGGTTTACCAGCGCCAGCTCTTCCCCGACGCGGTCGCCGGCGAGAGGTTCGACGAGGGCGAGACGCTGCACGAAACCGCCAGCGTAAGGCTATGGCGGCTGCCCAAGATCGATCCGGGCATCGCGCTGTTGTCCTTCAAGAGCAAGATGCACTCGCTGGAAAAGGGCGTGGTCGACGGCATCCACGAGGCGGTGGCCCTGGCCGAGGCCGACTTCGACGGGTTGGTGGTCTGGCACAAGCCGCCCTTCGGCGTCGGCGCCAATCTGGCCGAGTTGCTCGACTTCGTCCGCGCCGGGGACTGGGCCTCGGTCGAGGCGGCGGTTGCCCATTTCCAGGGCGCCACCAAGGCGCTGCGCCATGCCCAGGTGCCGACGGTCGCGGCGGTCGACGGCATGGCCTTCGGCGGCGGGGCGGAGGTCGCCATGCACGCCGCCCACCGCGTGCTCGGGCTGGAATGCGCCATCGGGCTTGTCGAGGCCGGCGTCGGCCTGATCCCGGCGGGCGGCGGCTGCAAGGAGATGGTGCGCCGCGCGTCGGAGCTGGCCCGGATGCGCCCGCAGCGGGACCCCTGGGAAGACATCCAGAAGGCCTTCCGCAACATCATCCGCGGCGCCACCTCCCGCGGCGCGGTGCATGCCCAGGGGATGGGCTACGCCCTGCCCGGCGACACCGTGCGCTTCAACCCGCACGAGGTGCCGTACGTGGCCATCAAGACCGCGCGGAGCCTGGCCGATGCCGGCTACGTCCCGCCGCTGCCGGGGCGCGGCATCAAGGTCGTCGGCGCACCGGGCCGCGCCACCTTGCGCATGGAGCTGGTGAACCTGCGCGACGGCGGGTTCATGAGCGCGCACGACTACCTCGTCTCCGACACCGCGGCGATGGTGCTGTGCGGCGGCGACGTCGATCCGGGCACGCTGGTCGACGAGGACTGGCTGTTGGGCCTGGAGCGCCGGCAGTTCGTCGCGCTGACCCAGACCGAACCGACCCAGCAGCGCATGGCGCATATGCTGGAAACCGGCAAGCCGCTGCGCAACTGACCGGACAAGATCGAAGAGGACGCGAAATGACCAGGCAGGTTCAAGACGCCTATATCGTCGCCGCCGCCCGGCTGCCGATCGGCCGGCGCAACGGCTACTACAAGACCACCCGGCCGGACGACATGCTGGCCCACGCGATCAAGACCATCCTGGCGCAGGTGCCGGAGATCGACCCCGCGCTGATCGGCGACGTGGTCGGCGGCTGCGCCCTGCCGGAGGCGGAGCAAGGACTGAACGTCACCCGCATGGGCGCGATGATGGCCGGGCTGCCGGCCAGCGTGCCGGGGGTGCAGGTCAACCGCTTCTGCTCGTCGGGCCTGCAGGCCGTGGCGATGGCGGCCGACCGCATCCGCACCGGCGACGAGGACATCATGATCGGCTGCGGCACGGAGACCATGAGCATGGTCACCATGCTGGGCAACAAGGTGGTGCTGAACCCGGCGATCTATGACAACCCCCGGACCTTCGGCATGGCCATGGGCATGGGCCTGACGGCGGAGAATGTCGCGGAGCGCTGGGAGGTCTCCCGCGACGACCAGGACGCGTTTGCGCTGGAGTCGCACCGCCGCGCCGTCGCCGGCATCCAGAACGGATCGTTCCAGGCCGAGACGGCCGCCTATCCGGTGACGACGCGCACCGCCGACCTGGCCAGCGGCGAGGTCCGGGAGGCCGAGCGCATCGTCAAGGACGACGAAGGCGCGCGCCCCGACATCAACCTGGAGAAGCTGGCCAAGCTGCGCCCCGTCTTCGCCGCCAACGGCTCGGTGACCGCCGGCAATGCCTCGCAGATGTCCGACGGCGCGGGTGCCGTCCTGATGGTGTCGGAGAAGGTGCTGAAGCAGCACAACCTGACGCCGCTCGCCCGCTTCGTTAGCTTCGCGGTGAAGGGCGTGCCGCCGGAGATCATGGGCATCGGCCCGATCGAGGCGATCCCGGCCGCGCTCGGCAAGGCCGGGCTGAAGCAGGACGATCTGGATTGGATCGAGCTGAACGAGGCGTTCGCCGCCCAGGCGCTGGCGGTGATCCGCACCTGCGGCCTCGACCCCGCCAAGGTCAATCCGCTGGGCGGTGCGATCGCCACCGGTCACCCGCTGGGCGCAACCGGGGCGGTGAAGTCCGCCACTGTGGTTCACGCCTTGAAGCGGGAGAACCTGAAATACGGCATGGTGACGATGTGCATCGGCCACGGCATGGGTGCGGCCGGGATCTTCGAAGCGGCGTGATAGCCGCGGCGCGGGGAGGGGTTGGCCCCCTCCCCGCCGCCCCGCGTCACCAGACCAGCGCCAGCGACTCCAGGGTCAGCGCCGGCTTGTCGGCGCCTTCGATCTCCATCGTGTTCTGGGTGCGCAGCAGGACGCGGCCCTTGCCGCGGTCTTCCACCGCCGCCAGCGTGGCGCGCATGCGGACCCGCGATCCGGCCGGGACCGGCGACAGGAAGCGCAGATTGTCCAGGCCGAAATTGATCGCCTGGCCGGCGTCTTCCGGGATCACGCCGATCTCCGTCTGCATCGGCGCCAACAGCGCCAGCGTCAGATAGCCATGCGCGATGGTGCCGCCGAACGGCCCTTCGCGGGTCGCCCGCGCCACATCCACATGGATCCACTGGTCGTCGCCGGTGCAGCGGGCGAACGCATCGATCCGGTCCTGGTCGATCAGGTGCCAGTCGGACGTGCCGAGCTCCTGCCCGACGAAATCGTTCACGGTCTTCAGGCCGTAGCCGGCGATGGCCATCGTCTGGTCTCTCCAGGGCTTGGAAAACGGGGGTTCAACCGGGCGTCTTCGACACCCAGTCGTGGAACATCTCGCGCAGCTTGGTCTTCTGGAACTTGCCCGTAGACGTGCGCGGCAGGGCTTCGATGAAGGCGAAGTCGTCGGGAAGCTGCCATTTGGCGAAGCGCGGCGCGATGAAGCCGCGCAGGTCCTCGCCGGTCACCGCCTCGCCCGGACGGGTGACGACCACGGCCAAGGGCCGTTCGTCCCATCGCGGGTGCTTCACCGCGATCACCGCAGCCTCCGCCACAGCCGGATGGCCCATGATCGCGTTTTCCAGGTCGACGGAGCTGATCCACTCGCCACCCGACTTCACCAGGTCCTTGGTGCGGTCGGCGATGCGCATGTAGCCCTCGCCGTCGATGGTGGCGACGTCGCCGGTGCGGAACCAGCCGTCGGCGGTCAGCTTTTCCGCGTCGTCGGGCTGGTTGTGGTAGCCGCGGGTGACGATCGGCCCGCGCACCTGCAGCTCCCCCACCGAGGTCCCGTCCCAGGGCTGCGGCCCGTCCTCGCCCATGATGCGCAGCTCCATCAGCGGGATCGGCAGGCCCTGGCGGGCGCGGATCTCGTATTGCTGCGCCGGCGGCAGGTCGATGTGCTCCGGCTTCAGCCACGACAGGGTGCCGACCGGCGTCAGCTCCGTCATGCCCCAGCCATGCTTGATCGCCAGGCCGTGGTCCTCCAGCGCGCCGATCAGCGTCGGCGCCGCCGCCGAACCGCCGACCATCATCCGCATGCCGCGGCGCAGGCGCCACCGGTCGGGTTCCCGGTCCAGCGCCTGCTGGATCGCCATCCAGATAGTCGGCACGCCGAGCGCGAGCGTGGTCTGCTCCGCCTGCATGATGTCCAGCAGGTCTTCCACGCCCATATGCGGGCCCGGCAGCGACAGGCTGCACCCGACCATGGCGCCGGCGAACGGGATCCCCCACGCGTTGACGTGGAACATCGGCGTGACGATGAAGACGCTGTCGTGCACCGAGAGGTCGAGGCAGTCCGGCAGCGCTACCGACAGCGCGTGCAGCACGATCGCCCTGTGGGAATGCACCACGCCCTTCGGCCGGCCGACGGTGCCGGAGGTGTAGCACATGCCGGCGGGCGCGTTTTCGTCCAGGTCGGGATAGCGGAAGTCGCCGGCGTCCTCGGCGATGAACGCCTCATAGTCCTCATAGCCGTCGGGCACCGCCGCACCGCTGGTCGGCACCACGATCACCCGGTCGACGGTCACCAGCGGCCGGACCTTCTCCCACAGCGGCAGCAGGACATCGTCGACCAGCACGATCCGGTCGCCGGCATCGGCGATGATGAAGGCGATATCCTCCGGGGACAGCCGGAGGTTCAGCGTATGCAGGACGCCCCCAGCCACCGGAATGCCGAAATAGGCCTCCATATGCCAGGTGCTGTTCCACATCAGCGTGCCGACCGGGGTGCCGGGCGTGACGCCGGCGCGGGTCAGCGCCGCGGCGAGGCGGCGCGCCCGATCGTAGAGCGCGGCATAGGTGGTGCGGGTGATCGACTTGTCGGGCAGGCGCGAGACGATCTCGCGGGTGGGGAAATAGAGCCGGCACCGCTCCAGCAGATGGCTGACGTTGAGCGGAGTCCGCATCATCGTGGACTGCACGTCCGGTCCCTCCCCGCCATTCGAAGTTCATGTTGAACGTGATCCGCTCAACCTTCGAACATTTCTAAAGAATTTTCGTCAAGCTATCTTGACGAACAAGGCTTGTCAACGGCCGCCCGACGATCAAACGAGGGTTCGGGCAGCGCTTTTCTCTGAGCCCCGGTAGACGGTGCAGACGCCGCTCACGGACCTCTCCGGCCTACGTCCCGAACCGATGGGTCCACCGGTCCCGGCGGCCCGCGCTCAACCCACGCCGACACGATCTCCCGCAACCGCGCGTCGAACGGCCTTTCCGGAACGAAGCCGACCTCGTCGCGCAGCCGCAGAACGCTGGCCACGGTCGCCGAAGAGCCTTCGTCCGGCTCGCCGTCCGGCGATGTGTAGAGGTCCGGCCGCCCAGCCGCGTCGGCGACGGTCCTGCAAATCGAGTCCAGCGATCGCCCCTCGCCGCTGGCGATGTTGACCGGTCCTTCGACCCGGCTGCCGGCCAGGGCGGCCATGGCCGCCCCGGCATCCCGGACATCCATGTAGTCGATGCGATTCCAGGGGTGCCGGCAGGAAATGGGGGCGCCCTTCAGCACCGCGGCGATCTGCGCCGGTATGAAGCGCACGGGCGGCTCGTCGGCCCCGACCATGTAGAAGAACCGGCCCCACGCGGCCGAGTAGCCGCGCTGGGCCGCATCGGCGCGCAGGATCTGGCCGAGCGAAAGCTTGGCCGTGCCATAGAGCGATCCGGGCGCCAACGCAGACCGCCCCTCCACAAGCGGCCGGTCGCTCGGCGCGTACTCGGCGCACGTGCCCGCCATGACGACCCGTTCGCCGCCGGCGCGCACGAAGGCATCGAGCAGGTCGAGGCTGCGGCCGACCCACCGCAGGTTGGCCGGCGATGTCCAGAACGCACCGTGGGTCACGTCCCACGCCAGGTGGAGCAGATGGGTCGGCCGCACGCGGCGGATGACGTCCTCCCCAGCCCCAGCGGCCAGCAGATCGGCCGCATGACCGACCGCACCGAGCGCCACGGCCCGATCCGGGTTGCGGCAGGCCGCGTGGACTTCGAAGCCCTGGTCGATCAACGGTCCGACGACGCACCGGCCGACAAACCCCGTCGCCCCGGTCAGGAGGATCCGTTTCAAGGAACGAAGGCCGGCGCGTTGCGATCCTTGTCCGACAGGATCGGGTCGCCGATCGGCCAGTCGATGGCGAACGCCGGGTCGTTCCATCGCATCGATTGGCCGTGCGCCGGGCTGTACGAGGCGCCCATGAAGTAGAGGACTTCCGTGTCGTCCTCCAGGGTCTGCAGCCCGTGGGCAAAGCCGCCGGGAATGTAGAGCGCCCGGCCGTTCCCGGCCGACAGTTCGACGCCGAACCAGCGGCAATAGGTCGGCGAGTCCGGCCGGACATCCACCGCCACGTCGAAGATCCGGCCGCGCAGGCACTGGATGACCTTGGTCTCCTCATGCGGCGCCGTTTGCAGGTGGAGGCCCCGAAGGGTCCCTTTCGCCGCGCTTCTCGACAGGTTTATCTGCGGCAGCCGACTGTTGAGGCCGGCCCTGGAGAACGCGTCCTCGCAATAGAGGCGGCAAAACGAACCGCGATGATCGCCGTGCGGCTCGTGTTCGATCAGCCGCAGTCCGTCGAGAGGCGTTTGGGTGAACTTCACGGGCAACCCCCGCCGTCTGTTCGTGTCGGTGCGGTCGTCAGGTGGCCGATGTCACCGCGGTGTCGAGAAAATGGGACAGGACGGTGTCGATCTGTCGTTCGGTCAGCGCGCGCATGTCCGCCGGGCCGGCCCCCCGCGCGTGGGCCCGGTACCATTCGGCGATCCAGCAAACCGCCTGATCGAGCGGCACAAGCGTGTCCCACCCCAGTTGGTCCCGGGCCTTTTCGCTATCCAGGTTCAGCAAGTTGGTCTCCTTGCGCCAATCGGCGTCGGGCGCCGGCCGCCAGCGGACGCCATCGCCCCAGGCGCCGACGAACTGGTCCATGGCCTGGCGGACGGAGATGAAGGACCCGGCGGGCGGCCCGAAATTCCAAGCAGCGCAATAGGGCGACTCCGGTCCGCCGGCCGCGACCGCTTCCGCCAGGGTCAGATACCCGATCAGGGCGTCCAGCACATGCTGCCAGGGCCGAACATGCTCCGGGTTGCGCAGTTGGACGTCGTCGCCTTTGGCGAACGCCCGGACCGCATCGGGGATAAGCCGGTCTTCCGACCAGTCGCCGCCGCCGATCACGTTGCCCGACCGGGCGGTTGCGATGGCGAAGGTGCGGCCCTCCGACCACGCCTTCTTCGAGAAACTCTGCCGATAGCTGGCCGAGACCAGCTCGGCGCACGCTTTCGACGCGCTGTACGGATCGACTCCGCCGAGCCGATCGGTCTCGGCGTAGACAACCTGCCCGTCGATCATCTCGTAGACCTTGTCGGTCGTGACGTGGATGAACGCCTTGACGCTGTCCAGGGTCCGGCAGGCCTCAAGCAGGTTCACCGTCCCCATGACGTTGATGTCGATGGTGTCGGCGGGAATGCGGTAGGACCGCCGGACCAGCGGCTGCGCAGCCATGTGAAAGACGATCTCGGGCTCGAACGCGCGAACGCGGTTGGTCAACGTGCCCCTGTCGCGGATTTCCGCGAACCCGCTGCCGCAGAGCCCGGCCGCGCCGATAGCCTCGTACATGTTGGGAACGGTGTCCGGGGCCAGGCTGTAGCCTTCGACCTCGGCCCCCAGCCTGCGCAGAAGCGTGGTGAGCCAGCTTCCCTTGAAGCCCGAGTGACCCGTCAGGAAGACGCGCCGGCCACGCCAGAAACCCCCGCTGATGCCGTGGAAGGGTCTCGTGCCGCTCATGGACTCACCAAGTCTTCCAAGGAGCGGCGCCGGTCGACCATAGCTGTTCGAGGTGGTTTCGATCCCGCAGCGTGTCCATCGCGTGCCAGAACCCCGCATGTTTGTAGGCATGCAGCTCTCCGGCCGCCGCCAGGTTCGGCATGGGGCCGGTCTCCCAGACCGTCTGGTCGTCGCCAATCCAGTCCAGGACGGCCGGCTCCAACACGAAGAACCCGCCGTTCACGAACGTATCCTTGGTGTCGAGCTTCTCCCCCATATGTTCGACCGGTCCGCCTTCGCTCAGGTGCAACGCGCCGAATCGACCTGGCGGGGTGATCGCGGTGACCGTCGCCAACCGGCCATGGTCGTCGTGGAATGCCAGCAGATCAGTGATATTCAGATCCGTGACGCCGTCGCCATAGGTGAAACAGAACCTCTCCCCCTCGACGTAGCGTGCGACGCGCTTCAGTCTGCCGCCGGTCTGCGTCTCGTCGCCGGTTTCAACCAGGGTCAAGCGAAATGGTTCAGCCCGACGTTCGTGAACCAAGCATGTACCGTCGGCCAGATCGAAAGTCACATCGGCGACATGAAGAAGGTAATTCTGAAAATATTCTTTAATTACATAGCCTTTGTAGCCAAGGCAAATGACAAATTCATTGATGCCGTGCTGGGAGTATATCTTCATTATGTGCCACAAGATCGGTCGCCCGCCGATCTCCACCATCGGCTTGGGAATCCGCGACGTTTCTTCTGAAAGCCTCGTGCCGAGGCCGCCAGCAAGGATAACAGCTTTCATGGGACACCTGACGACGGATTGGAACGTTCATGAGCCGATCGACGGCGCCCAATAGAGCGCCGAACGATGGCCCTCAACAACTTGCGGCACGGGTTTCCTCCAGTGGCAGAACCTCTTGGATTTCGGGGATCGGCACAAAGTGCCGGCAGCCCCAGTCGCGCGTGTAGGCGAGCTGGGCGGAGATCTCGCCGGACAGGTTCCAAGGCAGGATCAGCACATAGTCCGGGCGCGCCTCGGCGATCGCATCGGGCGGGAGCACGGGGATCCGCGATCCGGGCAGATAGGTGCCCTGCTTGTAGGTGTTGCGATCGACGGTGAAGGACAGCAGATCCCGTCGGACACCGCTGTAGTTGAGCAGGGTGTTGCCCTTCCCTGGTGCCCCGTATCCGACGACCGTCTTGCCGGCCGACTTTGCCTCGATCAAGAATTTCAACAGGCCCTGGCGCACCCGATCCGTCTTCGCCTGAAAGCCCTGATACGTTTCCAGCCGGGTCATCCCGAAGTCCCGTTCGCGCATCCGCAGGTCCTTCAGTCTGTCGCTTTCCGGCAGACCGGCAGCGGCGTGCGATGCATAGAGGCGCAGCGACCCCCCGTGGGTCGGCAACTCCTCGACATCGTAGACGGCGAGTCCCCGGCGTATGAGGGCTTCCTCGGCAGCGATCAAAGAGTAGTACGAATAGTGCTCGTGATAGATCGTGTCGAACTGTGTCTGCTCGATAAGATGCAGCAGGTGGGGAAACTCCGCCGTCAGTGTCCCGGCCGGCTTCAGCAGACGCTCGATGCCGTTGAGGAAATCGTCCAGATCCGGGACATGGGCCATCACGTTGTTGGCGATGACAAGGTCTGCCGCCATTCCTTCCGCGACGAGGGACCCGGCGGTATCGACGCCAAAGAAGGCGACGCGGGTCGGCACACCTTTGGCTTCAGCCGCCTTGGCCACGTTCGCGGCCGGATCGACACCGATCGCCCGAATGCCGCGTCGAACCATGTACTGCAGGAGGTAGCCGTCGTTGCTGGCAATCTCCACAACCTGCGACTCTGCCCCGAGGCCGAGTCGCTCGACTATTTCCGCAACATAGCGCTGCGCATGATCGAGCCAACTGTCCGAATATGAAGAGAAATAGGCGTACTCTGTGAAGATATCAGGGGCACTGAGCAGATAGCCAAGTTGGACCAGCCAACAGTCGGTGCAGAGGTAGGCATGGAGCGGGTAGGTCGTCTCCGGGCGATTCAGATCTTCTGGCCGCAAAACCGTCTGGCACGGGGCGTGTGCCCCGAGATCCACAAAGGATATCAGGTTCGAACTACCACACGAGCGGCACTGCAAACTCATCTGCTCAGATCCAACAGGTTCCGGTTCGCCGTCGTGGCTGGGCTAGTCGGCGAGGGCTGCAATCCTGCCCGGGAGACGGGGGCGCGGTCAGGCCGCCACGCGCTTCGTGTCGGCTAGTGAAGTGTAGCCGATCGCGGAATACAGGCAGCGTGAATTCCCGTGCGACCTGGCCGCGTCACCACGCGCGGGTCTGCTGCCGCACGATCCGAAGAGGGCCCGGTAAGTGCAGGAAACCGGATCTCACCGGGAATGCGGGTTGAACCCGCGTGCCGCCAGCAGGTAGACGGAGCTTCATGTCCACAAACGACGCCCATTCGGCCGCAACTTGGCCGGCGCAGAGGCACCCGCGCAATCCACCGGTCGTTCGGACGGCTCAGTGACGACCGGCAGCAACGACAGTGCGGCAGGGGACGCGCTCGCGGAAACCGATGCCGGCAAGCGTTCGTTTCAGCGTGTGCGGGCGGCGATGTCTCGGCATTCCGGTGCCATCAGGCTGGCCCTGGCGGCGATCCTTTTGGCGATTCTCATCCAAGCCGACGTCATCCGGTGGGAGGATCTTGCCGTCGCGCTGTCCGATCCGTTGACGATCGGCCTGTCGGTCGTCGCGGTGTCGCTGTCGAACGGCATGGCGATTCTCCGATGGGCGCTGCTCTTGAGAACGCAGGGCATCGGCGTGACGTTCGGCCAGGCCTTCTGCATCAGCTATGTCGCCCTCTTCCTCGCAACGTTCTTGCCCGGTGCGGCGAGCGGGGATGCCGCGAAGCTCGGTTACCTGTTCAGGCAGGTCGCGTCGCACCGCATGCGCGCCGCGGCCATCACCATCGTCGATCGCGTGATCGGCCTCTTCGTCCTGATGCTGTTGTCTTGCGCCGGACTGAATTTCATCATCCTGCACTACGGGGGCGATCCGGCGCTCGTCCCGCTCGCGGTCGTCGTTGGCGCAGTCTGCCTCGGCCTCTTCTTCGCGATCGCGGCGGCGCGCCCGGTTCGATGGTTCGTGGGCGGTATGCCGCTGAGGATCCGCAAGAGCCGGCCGTTCCAGATTTTCCTGAGCATTCTGGACGGCGTCGCCGGCCATCGATGGCAGATCCTGCTGCAGGCCGTGTTTCTCTCGGCCCTGGGGCACGCCTTTTTCGCAGGCGCCGTCATCATCGTGGCGCAGTCCACCATTCCCGACGAACTGTCGAGCCTTCAGTATGGCGTGGCCGCCCTCATCGCATCGGCGGCCAATGCCGCGCCGGTCACGCCCGGCGGTATCGGCGTGGGCGAAGCGGCCTTCGCTCAGATCTGTCGCGCGATGGCGGATCCGACCAGCGTCGCCGGATTCGCGGCGGCGTTCCTGGCTGTCCGCATCGCGATGTTCATCGCCGCATTGCCGGGCCTGGCGGTGTTCGTGGCCTATCGTGGCCAGCGAGGCGCCATCGCGGTGGCGGCCGACACGACTCGGCGGTAGCGGTCTGTCGGATTGGGCTGAGGTTGGCTAGATTCCGGTCATGGCGACTTGGCGAGGCGATGACGGGCCTCCGCGGCGGAGGAAACAAGGCGTGACAAACAGCGCAGACGCATTGGATCACCATCATGGCGTAGCGGTGGGCCGCGAACCGGACAGCCGTCAGGCGGCCCGGCCGCCGCAAGGTGAGACTGCCAGGCCGCGCAATCTCCTGACCGTCGACGCGTGCGAGCGCCTGGGTCACCAGGATGCCGCCGATCTGTATCGAGAATTCGTCAGCCCTGCCGCGGCCAAGGTACTGGCGTCGTTTTCATTCGGCCGGGATCTGTTCCGCCGAGCGGCGGGCACCCATTTGGAGACGGTCGACGGCCGCCTGATCCTCGACTTCACGGGCGGGTTCGGCGTCCTCAATCACGGCCACAACCACCCCCGCATCCTTGAGGTCCGCCAGAAATTCGGCGCCGCGGAGCGGATGGAGGTGCACAAGACGGTCTTCTCCCCCTACCTGGCCGGCCTGAGTCACAATCTGGCCAAGCTGCTGCCGGGCGACCTCAACAAGTCCTTTATGTGCAATTCGGGCGCCGAAGCCGTCGAAGGGGCCATAAAGCTGGCATTCCGGAATCGACCAAAACGCCGCTACCTGCTCCATTCCGACATTTCGTTTCATGGCAAGCTGATTGCCAGCGGCGGCATTTCTTCCGGCAGCCGAAGGCGGGGACTGCACCTGTTCCCCCGGATGCGAGGCACCAGAGAGTTTCGATACAACGACTTTGCCTCAGTTCGGTCGACGGTGGATGAACTTGGTGCCGGCAAGGAACCCTGCGACGTCTATGCGGTAATTGTCGAGCCTTTCAACGCATCGAACCTCAAGGCAGTCGATCGGCACTTCATCACCGATCTTCGCAAGTTCTGCGATGATCTCGGAGCGATACTGATATTTGATGAAGTCTATACCGGCTTCGGCAAGACGGGAAGCATGTTTTATTTTGAGTCGCTCGATGTGGTCCCGGACATCTTGTGCCTTTCGAAGTCCTTTGGCGGCGGCAAGGCGTCGATATCGGCCTATGTCGCCAGGGACCAAGTGTTCGCAAAGGGCTATGGCAGTGTCGGGGACGCGTTCTTGCACTCCAGCACGTACAACGGTTTCGGCGAGGAATGCGCAACGGCGATCGAAGCGATCAATATCGCCGTCGACGAGGACTTTCCGGCCCAGGCGCAACGGATCTCCGACGCGCTGGGCAACGGGCTTCGAGCGCTCCAGGAGAAGTACCCGAGCCAGGTCCGGGACGTTCGGGGCGTCGGCGCCCTCTACGGTATCGTCCTGTCGTCTCCGGTCGATCTCGTACGACGTGTCGCCGAAGCCCTGCCCGGGCGTCTGTTGGCGTCGCAACTCGAACTGGCCGAGAAGATCACGCCCGCCGCGGTCGCCGACGAACTCTACGCCAAGCACGGCATACTGTGCGCGCTCAGCCAGAACTCGGACAAACCGATGCTGATGTGTACGCCGTCCCTCATCATCGACGATACCGACATCGACCGGTTCCTGGAGGCGTTGGAGGCTTGTCTGGCGCATGGCCTTGGCAAGCTGGCCACGGCCTTCACGGCCAACCGGATCGCCAAGCTCTTCTCGTAAGACGGCATTGCGGGGCCATTCGCGAAGGCTGGGTTCCTTGCGCTCGCCCATTCGCCCGGTGACCCGCCGGTTCAGCGGTTGGGGACGCGGCGTCTCTGCGGTTGCACCGTCATACAGGCCGCAAGGGACGGCCGAAATCGCGGATGCGCTGGACGCCTGCAGGCGATCGGGACAGTCGGTCACGGTCCGCGGCGGCGGGCGAAGCTACGGCGACAGCGCACTCCCGGCCGACGGGGTTGTCCTCGACCTTTCCGCCCATACGGCAGTCAGCGCGGGCCCGGGCGATGGCGAGGTCACGGCGCGGTCCGGAACCCGGCTGCGTGACCTGCTGGCGTACGTCTTGAAAGATGGGCGCATGCTCGGCGGCATACCGGGCAGCCCGGACGTCTCCGTCGGCGGTGCGATCGGCCATTCCGTTCACGGCAAGGACGCGCACCTCTTCGGGGACTTCGCGAACAACGTCGTCGCGATGACCGTGCTGTTTGCCGATGGCACCATCCAGCGGCTCGATCGGTCGGCGGACGAAACGCGCTGGCAGGCGATCGTGGGCGGCATGGGCCTGACCGGCGTCATTCTGGAGGCGACCGTCACGCCGTTTGCGATCGACGGGGAGGCCGTCGCGGTCCGGCAGAGGAAGTTCTCGTCGATCCGGGATCTTCCACCCCTGTTCGACGAGGCGGAGAACGCCGGAGAAATGGCGGTCGCCTGGGTCGACGGCTTCACCAGCCGCGGGCGGGGCATTCTTGAGACGGGGCGCTGGGTACGGTCGCGAGACGCCGGCGCCGGCGCGCCGTTCGGTGCGGACCGGTCGTCCCGCCTGGGCGGCCTGTTCGGGATCGGACTTGGGATGGTCAACAATCGTGCGCTCATGCGCGCCCTGAACCACGTCCACTACACTCTGTCCGGCCGTTCAGCGGCGGAAACGACCGTGTCGGCCGACGGGTTCCTCTTCCCCATCGCCAGGCGTTTTCCCAATCACTATCGCCTCTTCCCGGGCGGCCTCTACGAGATGCAGGTCTTCGTTCCGGCCGAATCCTTCATCGACTTCTATTCGGAGATCGTGACGACCGGCCGTCGGTCGGGCTGCGAATCCTGGCTGGCGGGCGTGAAGCGGCACCGTCCCGATCCGCATGTCATGTCGTTCAGCGGTCAGGGATACAGCATCACCATCGACCTGCCCGGCCGAACCGTCCGGAGCGGGGTTTTCCCAGCATTCCTCGACCATTTGGCCGCGACGACCGCCCGGGCCGGCGGGCATTTCAACCCGTCGAAAGACGCGGTTCTCACCGCCGGTCAGTTCGAGGCGACCTGTCACTGGCTTGACCATCTGCTCGCAGTCAAACATGAACTGGACCCGAGTTGGGTTCTATCGACCGGCATGGGCCGGCGCTTGGTCGAGCCTCTCTACCGGGCGCGGTATGGATATCCAGCCGGCTGACGCGCGCGACGCTGGGCGACTCTGCGCCGACCAAGTCCCATTCAATTCATCATCGAACGAGAAGAAACGTGTCAGAGGCTCCTAAGACGATTGCGGTCATCTGCACGATATACAATGAAGAGGCAGCTCTCCCGATATTCTTCGAGAGAATTAAAGCGGTTCGGTTGACCGTGACAGATGTTAACTTGAAGCTTTTCTTTATCGAGAATGGTTCGTGGGATCGCAGCCACGAGATCGTGACGGATTTTTCCGCAGAACACGACTGGGTATTCACGTTTGCGCTTTCGCGGAACTTCGGTTACCAAGGCGCCCTTATGTGTGGCTTCCGCGAAGTCGAGGCCGATGGCTATATCGTCATCGACGTCGACTGCGAGGATCCGCCCGAAATGTTGACCACGTTCCTTCCCAAATGGCTCGGCGGAATCGACGTGGTATACGGAGAGCGCCACAACCGGCCCGAGGCGCAAGCACTGAAACTGGCCCGCCGGGCGTTCTATCGGCTGACAAAGTTCATCGCGGATGCGGATTTCATCTTGGACATGGCGGAGTTCGCCTTGATCTCGAAACGCGTGCGGGACGTCGTCGTCGCCAATCGGTCGACATCGCCATTCGTGCGCAACGAGATCGCCTATTCCGGCTACTCGCGCCTCGCCGTTCCGTACGACCGGCAGCTCCGCGTGGCCGGCAAGACCCACTACCGCATCGTTGGCATGAGCAAGTTCGCGATCAGCGGCATCTTCACGTCGTCGACATTTCTATTGCGCGTCTGGGGCTACATCGTCCCGATTCTCGTGATGTTCAACCTCGTCGGACTGATCGCGCTTTTCTACACGCCCGCAGTCGGAATGGCTTTGGCCGTCGTCAACACGACGGTAATTGCGGCGATTGCGATGTCCGTCTCGCTCTACATTGCTCGGATCTACAAGGATAGTGTCGGCAGACCGATCTATATTGTCGATGAGCTGAAGAGCGTCCGACCGCCTGGTCCCCAATGAGGCGCATCGGGCAGCCCGGCCACGGAGCGGCAGGAGCATGCTGGCGCATGAAGGACCGTCATGACCATGCGTGAACGCGATCAAAGGCCTTGGGCGCCGACGGTGTTCGACGCGGTTGTGATCGCCGTCGTCGGCACGATCATTCAGGCGATCTACCTCCGTTTCGGATCGATTTCGTTCGAATGTGATGCCCTGGCGTTCGCGAACAACGCCGACTTCATACTCGGGACCGGCGGGCCCTATCTGCCCTACCGTGGTCCAGGCTACTCACTGTTCCTGATCGCGACCGGCCGTGGCTGGGTGGACAGCCTGTACGGCACGATCGCGGCGCAGGCCGCGATGGGGATCGCGGCCCCGGTATTGGTCTATCTGACCCTTCGCCCGCTCGGCCGATGGGTTGGCATCGTGGCTGCGGCGATGCTCTTGGCGTCGGCAACCAGCTTCAGCTACGCGCTGGTTATCCTTCCACAGCAACTATCCATGTTCCTGATCGTTGCCTGTGTTTTCTTCTTTTCACGCTATTATTTCAGTGACCGGCCGCTGTATCTTTACGCGCTGGCCGTGACCGCGGTCTTGGCCATGCTGACCCGTGGTGAAGGACTGCCACTGCTGCTTATTCTCGGTGGCTTCAGCGCGTTGGTCTCACTTGTCCGTCGGCGAAACCGGGCGCATGTCGCACTGGCCTGCCTTTGCAGCCTGGTTCTTGTCTTCGCCCACACCAACCAACGCAGCCAAACGCTGAACGACCCGTCGCTCACGACCAGCCTGTCGAACTGGAGTGGCCGTCAGTTCTTCCTGCAGCCCTACCTGCTGCAGGGTCGGCACGTCGAGCGTATCCGCCGGACGGTGCTGGCCGAACCCGCGAACGGCGAATGGTCACGGCATTTCGTGCACCCGGATAACGGCGCCGCCAGCCGGCGGTTCTACGAGATGATTGAGGCGGCTTACGCCGATCCGGCCGCCTATGCGTATCTCGAAGCGCTGCTCGACCCTGAGAACGCCGGAGAGGCTGCCGGCACGGGCTCTGCCGACAGCGTCTATCACCGTCTGTTCGGCCAGTTCGAGGGCGATCACCGGGCCCTGGCCATGAACGTCTTCACCGCGCCCCACATGGTCTATTTCGACAATATCTGGCCGATGCTGGACCGGGACATGGGTATGCGGGCGTCCGACGCGATCTTCATGGATGTCGCCTGGGAAGCGGTCTGGGCCAACCCTGAGATTCTGATCGCCTTCGCCCAAAACGCCTTCTGGTACCTGGGCATCGATCTCGTTTCCGTATTGGAGGGCCGAGCCGGGCCCGGCGACACCATCAGGCAGGCGCGGTACTGGGCGAGTAGCGATCGACCTCCCCCGGGCAGCGATGAAACAGGCGGGTTGGTTCGGAACTTTGTCATCAACGCATACTTCTATCCGCGGTTCGACGTCGCCGGGTGCGCATCGGCGGGCCTGTCGGACGAAGTATTCCAGGACTACGCGCGAAGCTACCCAGAGATGGGTGGAGGCGACGGACAGGCCACGACCATCCTGACGGCGTTGGAGTTCACGGGCACGTTGACCATGATGGTCACGGGGCTCGGCGTCGTTCTTGGCTGGTGGATTCTCCTGTTTTCGCCGCGCAGGTTGTTCTGGCTGTCGATCGGCCTGTCCGCGTTGGCCACTCTCGCGATCATCTCCGCCGGCAATACCGCCTCGGCCAAGTATGATCCGATCCTCCAGCCAATGTTTGCGATGATTTTCGCCGGGGTGCTGAGCGACGTTGTTGGTCGGCTGGTCGGTGGCCGCGACCGCCGCGGAACGGACGCGCTGAAGGAGAGAACGTGACCGGAGTCTCGGGAATGACACGCGGGTGCCGTTCAGATGCCTGACTATCCTGCCGGACTGAACCCAGCCGATGTGGCGATCGCGATCGCACTGAGTCTCGTCGGGTTCCTGGCCTGCGCGCTTGTGTGGTCGACAGGCTGGCGCAAGTTGGTTGGACCGACGACAGATCATCCTGCCCCGCATGAGACCGGCCAGACGACCGGTTGGCGCGCCCGCTTCGGGGCACCGCCGCTGGTCTACAATAGGGTAGATCTGATCGTCGTCATCGCCTGCGCAACCATCGGCCAAACAGTCTACCTCTTTCTGACGAGAATTTCGTTCGACTGCGACGCCCTCACCTTCCTTCACATGGCCCGCTACCTGGCCGAGGGCGAGGGAGTCTATCTGCCATCGCGGGCGCCAGGTTACTCGATATTCCTGATCGCGTCGGGTCAGGTCGCCTTCTATTCCTTCCAAGGCACGATCTTCCTGAAGTCACTGATCGGCATGCTAACGCCGGTCCTGATCTACCTCACGCTCTCCCCGATCAATCGCCGACTCGCGCTCGCCGCCGCATTGTTGGTGATGGCGTCGTCAATTGCATTTACCTATGTCAAGGCGATGACGCCACAGCATTTCTTCATGCTGTTCATTGCGCTTTCTTTCTATTTCTATTCCCGTTACTATTTCACTGGCTCTGGGCGCTACATCTTCTTTGCACTTGTTGCCGCGCTCCTCTCGATCTTCGTCAGGGGTGAGGGGCTTGCCGTTTTGGCCGCAATGCTGCTCATGCTGTCCTTCCGCGTCCTCTGGACCCGAAAGGATATCGGCAAACTTGCTGCGGCATTCGGTGTGCTGGCTATCATCTTCTTGGCCCACGGCACGATGCGGAGCATCATCCTCGATGACTGGTCCGTCTTGACGAGCACGACGAACTGGAGCGGTCGGCAGCTTTTCCTTCAGCCCTATTTCATCCAGGCGAACAACGTTGCCTTCGTCCGTTCCAACCTACTGGGAACTGCGGAACCGGACGAAGAGCCCCCCATTCTGATCCGGCCGGAAAACGGGCCGGAGAGCCGTCGGTTCAGGGACGCGGTTGGTGCCTTCTACGAGGACCCGGAGAACTATGAGTATCTGCTGCCGCTGCTGCATCCGGAGGCGGTCTGGGGCGCGACCAATGAGATCGGTTCCGCAGACTCGATCTATCATCAACTCTTCGGCCAGTTCGACGGTGACGCGCAGCAGATTGCCGACAATGTCTTCGAGTCTCCGATCCAGATCTACTTCGATAATCTTTGGCCGCTGTTCGACCGGAGCATCGGCCGAACCGCCGCGGACAATCTGTTTCGCGATGTCGCCCTTGAGGCGATGGCCGAGAACCCTGAATTGATCCTGTCTATGGCGCACAACGCGTCATGGTATGTCGGCCTCGACCTGTTTGGACTGCTGGAACGTATGGTCGGTACGGAACCGACAAGGCCGATGATCCGGCGCCTCGGGCTCGACAACTACCTCAATCCGGTCTTCGACGGGGCGGCGTGCGCGAGCAACGGCCTGCCCGGACCGATGTTTGCCGAGTATGAACGGGACCACTTCAAGCCGGGCACCGAGGCTGGCGGCTGGGCCTTGGCCACACTGACCCAGCTTCAGTTCCTGCGGGTTCACGTCACCGTACTGGCCGGAGGGATCTTCATGGCGTTGTGGTGGTCGCTGCTGTTCACCCGGCATCGCGAATTCTGGATCACGCTCGGCATCGCCACCGTGCTGATGGTCGGCGTGGTCTCCAGCGCGAACATCCCCGGCGAACGCTACGAACCCGGCACACTCCCCCTCGTCATCATGATCGCCTGCGGATGCGTTCATACGCTCTTGGTGTTCGCGACACGTCTCCTCGGCGGGTCTCGGCACCGGGCCGGTCGCGTGGCTTGACCCGCGCGCGTCCCCGACACGAGGGCCCCGAGACGTGAGTTACGGCGTCAACCTTCTGAGCCCATCTCTCTGGTTCAAGTACTTCGGACGGCGGCTGTTCTCGATGGTGCCGCCGTCAGCCATCAAGAACGCCGGTTTCGCGGCCACCGGCATCTCGATCGGCCGAAACGCCTTCATCGGCGATGGCGTCTACTTCATCGACGGCTTTCGGCCTGGGTTGATAGAGCTTGGCGAAGGTGCGGTGCTGTCGCCCCGCGTGACCGTCGTTGCGGCAGCGGAGCCCGGGGGATCTTTCCTGCCTTTGGAATACGCGGTGTCGAAGACCGCGCGGATCACCGTCGGGGAGGGCGCATGGATCGGCGTTGGCGCCGTACTGCTGCCCGGCATCAGCATTGGGCGCGGGGCAATCGTCGGGGCGAACGCCGTTGTGACGAAAGACGTGCCCGAGATGGAGGTGTGGGCCGGCGTTCCGGCCCGGGCTCTGAAGTCGGTCTCGGATTTCGGAAGAATTGCTGTCAGCTCCCATTGATCGCACAACGTCGCATAGCACGTCTCGACACGTTCATCTGCGGCAGCCGGCTGTTGAGGCCGACGGCCGTCAGGCCAGCTCCCCGTCGCTGATCACGTCCTCAAGCGCAGCCGTATCGCGGATCACCACATGGCGGCGTTCCAGCGCGATCCAGCCTTCCCGGCGCCAGGACTGCAGGTGCTTGTTGATGCTCTCCCGGCTGGTGCCGAGGAGCTGGCCAAGCTCGCTCTGGGAGATCGCCATGGCGATGCGTCGGCTGCCGTCGGCGAGCGTCTCGCCGTAGTTTCGCTCCAGCATCAACAGACGCTTGGCCAGGCGCGCCGGCAGCGGCAGGAAGGCGGCATCCTCGATCCGCTCGCTCATCGCCCGCAGCCGCTGGCACAACAGGCCGAGCAGGTGGATCGACAAGAGCGGCACCGCCTCCATCAGAGCCACGAAGTCGCCGCGCCGGATGGTCAGCAGGCGGGTCGCACCCAGGGCTGCGGCATCCGCCGTGCGCGGCAAGCCGTCCAAAAGGGCGATCTCGCCGAACACCTCGCCGGGCTCCAGGATGTTCAGCACCACCTCCCGCCCGCCGGGTGAGCTGGCGGTAATGCGGATCTTGCCCTCCAGCACGCCGTAGAGCGCGTCGCCCTCGTCGCCCTTCTGGAACAGCACCGCTCCGTCGTCGAGGCGGCGCACCCGCGCCAGCGCCGCCACCCGCGCCAACGTGGCGTCGTCCAGGCCGGCGAACAGATAGGTGCCGGCGACCATCCGGGTCAGTTCGTCGATGGACATGCGGCCGATCCTCCCAAGTGTCCGTTCCAGAGTGCCGATGGGGAGCTTGGTGCCTTGAATTACCGCGGCGCAGGCGTCAATGGTGTCACCGCCGCAGGCCCCGACGCCGCCGGCGACCAACAAGGGAGGCAAGAGACCCCATGGCGACCCGTACCTTCGTGGCCGTGACCGCGACGGCCTTGGCCGCGGCGGCGATGCTGGCGGCCCCGCCCGCCGGCGCCGAGAGCCTGCGTATCGGCATGATCACCACGCTGTCGGGCGGCGGCTCCGGCCTCGGCATCGACATCCGCGACGGCTTCCTGCTGGGCGTGGCGCATGCCGACGGCCGGCTGGGCGGCGTGGAGACGGAGGTGATCGAGGCGGACGACGAACGCCGGCCGGAACTGGCCGTGCAGCTCGCCGACCGCATGGTCCAGCGCGACGAGGTGCACATCGTCACCGGTATCGTCTGGTCGAACCTGGCGCTGGCCATCATGCCGACACTGGCCCGCGAAGAAACGGTGTTCGTCAGCCCGAATGCCGGCCCGTCGGCGCTGGCCGGCGAGCAATGCAGCCGGTACTTCTTCAACGTCGCCTATCAGAACGACAACAACCACGAGGCGATGGGCCAGCATGTCGCCAACGAGGGCTATGAGCGGGTGTTCCTGCTCGCCCCCAACTACCCGGCGGGCCAGGACTCGCTGACCGGCTTCAAGCGCTTCTTCGACGGCGAGGTGGTGGAGGAGGTCTACACCCAGCTCGGCCAGCTCGACTACGCCGCGGAGATCGCGCAGATCCGCGCCGCGGAACCGGATGCCGTCTTCTTCTTCCTGCCCGGTGGCATGGGCATCAACTTCCTCAAGCAATACGATCAGGCCGGCATGAAGGACGAGGTGCCGGTGTTCGGCCCGGCCTTCTCGCTCAGCCAGGACATCCTGGGCGCGGTCGGCGACGCCGCACTCGGCGTCTACAACACCGCGCAGTGGAGCCCGGATCTCGACAACGACGGCAATGCCCGCTTCGTCGCCGACTTCCAGGCGGCCTATGACCGTCTGCCGTCGCTCTATGCCGCGCAGGCCTACGATGCGGCCCAGCTCATCGGCGCGGCGGTGGCGGCGATCGGCGGCGATGTGGAGGACACCGACGCCCTGATCGCCGCCCTGGAGACGGCCGAGTTCGACAGTATCCGCGGCCCCTTCCGCTTCAACACCAACCATTTCCCCATCCAGGACTTCTATCTGCGCCAGGTGGTGGCGCGGGAGGACGGCACCTTGACCAACCGGATGGTCGACACGGTCTTCACCGACCATGCGGACGTCTACGCCGCGGATTGCAGCTTCTAACGACCGACCACCTCTGACCTGTCGCGGGGGCCGACCGGCCTCCGCGACAAGAGCCTTGGATCCCCATGGACCCCGCCCTCGTCGTCGAGCAGACGCTGAACGGCTTCCAGCTCGGCGTCATGCTGTTCCTGATGGCCGCCGGGCTGACCCTGGTCTTCGGGATCATGGACCTGATCAACCTGGCGCACGGCTCGCTCTACATGGTCGGCGCCTATCTGACGGCGACCTTCGCGCAAGCCTTCGACAGCTTCCTGCTGGGCCTGCTGCTCGCCCTACCGGCGGCCGCCCTGGTGGGCGTGATCGTCGAGGTCACGGCGCTCCGCACGCTCTACCGGCGCGCCCATCTCGACCAGGTGCTGGCGACCTTCGGCCTGATCCTCTTCTTCAACGAGCTGGTGCGGATGATCTGGGGACCGGTGCCGATCCGCCTCGACCCGCCGGACTTTTTGGCGGGTCAGGTGGAGGTGCTGCCGGGCATCCCGTACTCCGCCTTTCGCCTCGCGATCATCGTGGTCGGTATCGCGGTCGCCATCGGCCTTTGGGCGCTGATCGCGCGCACGCGGCTGGGCATGCGCATTCGCGCCGGGGCCAGCAACCGGCCGATGGCGACGGCGCTGGGCGTCGACATCGCCCGGCTGTTCACCGTCGTCTTCGCGCTGGGGGCGGCCCTGGCGGCGCTGGCCGGTGGAATGGCCGGCGCGGTGCTGTCGGTGGAGGTCGGCATGGGCGAGCAGATCCTGCTGCTCACCTTCGTCGTCATCGTCATCGGCGGCATCGGATCGGTCCGCGGCGCCTTCTTCGGCGCCTTGCTGGTCGGCCTGGTGGACACCTATGGCCGGGCCTTCCTGCCCGACCTGTTGCGCCTGGTGCTGGAGCCGGCGGTGGCCGACGGGGTCGGTGCGTCACTGGCCTCCATGGCGATCTATCTGGTGATGGCGCTGGTCCTGGTGGTGCGGCCGCGCGGCCTGTTCCCCGCCCATGGATGAGGCGGCGACCCGCCGGCGACGGCGGCTGATCTATGGCGGGCTGGTCGGGTTCCTGCTGGTCCTGCCGCTGCTGGCGGAGGCGGCGGGCCAGGGCTTCTACATCAGCTTCGCGACGCGCGTGCTGATCCTGGCGCTGGCCGCGTCCAGCTTGAACCTGATCCTCGGCTATGGCGGCCTGGTCAGCTTCGGCCATGCGGCCTATGTCGGCATCGGCGGCTATGTCGTCGGCATCGCCTTCGTGCATGCGGGCGACGGAACGCCGATCCTCGGCCTCTTGCCCGGCGGCACGGACGCGCTGGTGCTGCTCGCGGCGGCCATGGCCGTTTCCGGCCTGGTGGCGGCGGTGATCGGGGCGATCTGCCTGCGCACCCGCGGGGTCGCCTTCATCATGATCACGCTGGCGTTTGCGCAGATGCTGTTCTTCTTCCTGGTGTCGCTGCGCCGCTACAATGGGGAGGACGGGATCGCCGTCTGGCAGCGCTCCACGCTGCCGGGGCCGCTCGACCTCAACGAGCCGGTGCAGTTCTACTATCTCGTCCTGGGGCTGCTGCTCGCCCTGCTCTACGGCCTGAACCGCTTGGTCGCCAGCCGGTTCGGCCGGGCGCTGCGGGCGGCGCGCGACAACGAAGGCCGCGCCCAGGCCCTCGGCTTCTCGACCTTCCGCTATCAACTGACCGCCTTTGTCTTGGCCGGGGCGGTAGCCGGTCTGGCCGGCGCGCTCCTAGTCAACGCCACCGGCTTCGTCGCGCCGTCCTATCTGCATTGGACCCGCTCGGGCGACCTGATCGTCATGGTGGTGCTGGGCGGCATGGGTACGATCGCCGGGCCGACCCTGGGCGCGGCGGCGCTGATGGGCATGGAGGAGTTCCTGCCGGAGTTGATCGACGCTCTGCACGACGGCGCCGGCGACTACTGGAAAATCGTGCTGGGTCCGCTGCTGATCGTGATCGTGCTGTTCGCCCGGCGCGGCCTGGCCGGCGTGATCGAGGCGGCGGCCGGCGCCGGTGCCTTGCGCCTGCCGCGCCTTATCCCGCGCCGGCCCGGGCAGCCGCCGCGCCGCCGGCGCACGCGCCGATGACCGCCGACGCCGTCCTCAGGGCGCAAGGCCTGACCAAGCGCTATGGCGGGCTGGTCGCCAACGACCGCATCGACCTGGACGTGCGGGCCGGCGAGATCCACGCGGTGATCGGCCCGAACGGCGCGGGCAAGACCACGCTGATCGGCCAGTTGACCGGCGCGGTGCGCGCCAATGCCGGGCGCGTCCACCTGGCCGGCCGCGACGTCACGGCGCTGTCCCCGGCGCGGCGCGCCCGCCTGGGCCTCGCCCGCAGCTTCCAGATCACCAATGTCTTCGCCGGCTTCAGCGCGCTGGAGAACGTCGCCGTCGCCGCCCAGGCGCGGGCCGGCCACAGCTTCCGCTTCTGGGCGCCGGCCGACCGCGATGCCGACCTGAACGCCCGCGCCGCCGACGCGCTGGCCCAGGTGGGCTTGGGCCGGCTCGCCGACCGCCCCGCGGGCGCCCTGGCGCATGGCCAGAAGCGCCGATTGGAGATCGCCATGGCGCTGGTCCAGGCGCCGCGCGTGGTCCTGCTGGACGAGCCGATGGCCGGCACCGGGCCGGACGAGGCGGCGGACCTGCTGGCGCTGTTGGGCCAGCTGAAAGGCCGGCTTGCCATGCTGCTGGTGGAGCACGACATGGACGCCGTGTTCTCGCTCGCCGACCGCATCACCGTCCTGGTGGAAGGTCGGGTGATCTCCGCCGGCGCACCGGAGGCGATCCGCCGCGATCCGGCGGTGCGGGCCGCCTATCTCGGCACCGACGAGGCTGCCCCCGGCGCGGCGGGTGCGCGGTGAGCCCGCTGCTCCTCCACATCCAGGACCTGCATGCCGGCTATGGCGGCACACCGGTGCTGTTCGGGGCCTTCCTGGCGATCCATGAGGGCGAGGTCGTGTCGCTGATGGGCCGCAACGGCATGGGCAAGACGACGACCGTGCGCGCCGCAATGGGGCTGGTCCCGCCCAGCGGCGGGATCATCCGCTTCGCCGGGCGGCCGCTGGCGGGGCTGCCGGCCCACCGCATCG
Source organism: Alphaproteobacteria bacterium (assembly GCA_028284045.1). Taxonomy (GTDB): domain Bacteria; phylum Pseudomonadota; class Alphaproteobacteria; order DSM-16000; family Inquilinaceae; genus JANQSN01. Next base: position 81,023 of record JANQSN010000057.1, read on the forward strand.
CGGCCGCCGGCATCGGGCTGGTGCCGGAAGGCCGGCAGATCTTCCCCAATCTGACGGTGCGCGAGAACCTGGTGGCCACCATGGCCAACCGCCATGGCGTGGCCGAGCCGTGGACGCTCGATCGGGTGCTGGGGCTGTTCCCGCGGCTGGCCGACCGGCTGTCCCATGCCGGGGCCCAGCTCTCCGGCGGCGAGCAACAAATGCTGGCGATCGGCCGGGCGCTGATGACCAATCCGCGCCTGCTGATCCTCGACGAGGCGACGGAGGGCCTGGCGCCGCTGATCCGTGAGGAGATCTGGTCGTGCCTGGCCGGGCTGAAGGCGGCGGGCCAGGCGATCTTGCTGATCGACAAGCATGTCGAGCGGATATTGCGCCTGGCCGACCGGCACTACATCATCGAGAAGGGCCGGATCGTCTGGTTCGGCGACGCCGCCGCCCTGGCGGCCGAACCGGACCTGCGCGACCGGTATCTCGGCGTCTGACACGCTGCCCGCCGTCTTCGGGAAACCACCCGCATGAAAGCGATCTTCGTCCTGGTCAAATGCGACCTCGGCACCGCCTATCAGGTCGCCGCCCAGATGGTCGACGAGATCGAAGAGATCTCAGAAGTCTACTCGATCAGCGGCACCTACGACCTGCTGATCAAATGCTATCTGGCCGAGGGCCGCGACATCGGCCATTTCGTCACCGGGGTGGTGCAGACCCTGCCCAACATCAAGGACACCCAGACCATCATCACCTTCAACGCGTTTTCCTGAGGCGGGGCCGCCGCCATGGCCGAGCCTGAGACCGATCCGCAAGCGCGCGCCCGGCTGGATGCCGACTACAACCTGCGCGCCCGCCACCCGGACCACCTCGCCTATTTCGCCGCCTATGCCGAGGCGAGCCGCGACGCTCGCCGCCGCGCCCCCTGGCGGGAGCTGACCTATGGCGCGCATCCGCGGGCCGGGATCACGCTGTTTCCCGCCGACCCGGCGGCCCGGCCGCCCGACGGCGAAGCGCCGCCGCTGTTGGCCTTTCTGCATGGCGGGTACTGGCAGGCGCTGTCGCGCCAGGACTTCGAATTCCCGGGACCGGCCTTCGCCGCCCGCGGCATCGCCTTCGCCACCATCGGCTATCCGCTGTGCCCGGACGTCTCCATGGCCACCCTGGCGGAACAGGTGCGCCATGCCCTGGTCTGGCTCTATGACGAGGCACCGGCGCTGGGCGTCGATCCGGAGCGGCTGTTCCTGGCCGGCCATTCCGCCGGCGGCCATCTGGCCGCGCTGATGGCCTGTACGGACTGGCCGGCGGTCGGCCATCCGGCGGGGCTGGTGAAAGGGGCGGCCGCGATCAGCGGCCTGTTCGACCTGGCACCGGTCGCCCGGTGCTATCTCAACGACGTCCTGCATCTCGACGAGGCGGCGGCGCGGGCCTTGAGCCCGATCCACGCCGTGCCGCCGCCGCCCGCCCCGCCGCTGCTGTTGAGCGTCGGCGGGCACGAAAGCGCGGCCTTCCACGACCAACAGGCGGTCTTCGCCGCGGCCTGGCGGGGCGCCGGCCACCTGGTGCGCGAAGTGGCGATGGCGGACCATCACCACTTCGACATTGTCCAGGCCTTGGGCGACCCGCAGTCGCCGCTGTTCGCGGCGGTGGCAGACCTTGTGCTGACTTTCGGCCATTGAGCGTCGTACGAGAACAGCTTTTGCCGATTAACGATTTGCTATCCATTATGCCCCTACCCTTGCACCGTTCGACGTCGGCGACGGGCGAACCTGCCGCGAGGAAACGGGCATGGCGCAGAGCGAACAGATCGTCTTCACCGTTCTGGGGATGAACCAGCGCGGCGTCTGGGAACCGCAAGGCCAGGCGGAGGAGATGCACGCCGCGGTGTCGGCCGCCAAGAAGATGGCGGACACCAACCGGTTCAAGGGCGTCAAGGTCGACCAGACCTTCTACGACAAGGTCAACGGCCGAAAGGTGTCGAGCACGATCTTCGAGCATGGCGGGCCGCGCAAGGGCCCATCGCTGCTGCTGTGGCTCGCGCTGGCCGTCGTCGCCGGCGCCGCCAGCTTCGCGCTGACCTACGGCCTCGCCCTCTTCTGATCGGCCGCGCCCTCGGCCCAGGCGGCCACCGTGGCGGCCGCCCCACGGTCGCGCAACGCCGTCAACGCTTCCGTCACCGTATCGATGAAGACTTGGTTCGCCGGTAGGTCCTGGCCGAACACGGCCTCGACCGCCGCCAACGCTTCGACGCGGGCGCGCGGTTGGTCGCCGGCCGCGGCGGCCCGGCGGCGCAGCAGGTCGGCCAGCGGGTCGCGGACATCGATCGGCCGTCCCCGCTCGTCCATGCCGGCGACATAGCGCATCCAGGCCGCCACCGCGAGGCACAGCCGGCCGATCGGCAAACCGGCCGCGAGATTGTCACGAATGGTGCCCAGCAGGCGCTGCGGCAGCTTCTGCGACCCGTCCATGGCAATCTGCCAGGTGCGGTGGTGCAGCGCGGGGTTGGCGAAGCGCTCGATGATCGCCCCGCGGTAGGCGGCGATGCCCGCCACCCGGTCGAGGTCGAGCAGCGGCGACGCCTCCTCCTCCATCAGCCCCTCGACGAAGCGGCGAAAGGCGGGTTGGGCCACCGTTTCCGCGATGGTCTCGAAGCCGGCGAGATAGCCGAGATAGGCGAGCGCGGAGTGGCTGGCGTTGAGCAGGCGCAGCTTCGCCCGCTCCCACGGGCCGACATCGTCCACCAGGTCGACGCCGGTCCGCTCCCAGGCCGGGCGGCCGGCGGCGAACCGGTCCTCCACCACCCACATGGAGAACGGCTCGGCGACCACCGGTCCGGCGTCGGCCACCCCCAGCCGGTCGGCGACCCGCGTGCGGTCGTCGTCGGTGGTCGCGGGCACGATGCGGTCGACCATGGTGGCCGGGAAGGGCACCTGCGCGCCGATCCACTCCGCCAGCGCCGGATCGCGCGCCGCGGCGAGGTCCTGCACCAGCCGGCCCAGCAGCCGGCCGTTGTCCGGAAGATTGTCGCAGGCGAGCGGCGTGAACGGCGCGATGCCGGCGGCCCGGCGGCGCGCCAGCGCCTCGACCAGAAACCCCGGCGCCGTCACCGGCCGATCCGGCGTCGCCAGGTCCCGGACGATGCCCGGGTGGCCGCGGTCGAGCCGGCCGGTCGCCGGGTCGTGGCAATACCCCTTCTCCGTCACCGTCAGGCTGACGATGCGCGTCTCGGGCCGGGTCATCGCCGCCAGCAGCGCGGCCGGGTCTTCCGGCGCGACCAGGATCCCGCACAGGGTGCCGTTCACCGTCACGCCATCGTCGCCGGGCGCGCGGACCGCCTGGGCATAGAGCCAGCCCTGCGGCGCCAGCGCGTCGCGGGTGGCCGGGCTCTGCAGGCTGGCGCCCAGCACGCCCCAATCGGTCGCTCCGGTCGCCTCCATGGCGCGCTGGGTGTAGGCCAGCAGATGCGCGCGCGCGAAGGCGCCGAGGCCGAGATGCACGATGCCCGGGGTCAGCGCCCGCCGGTCGAACCCCGGCCGCCCGATGCCCGCCGGCAGGCCCGCCAGTGCCGCGTCTGAGAGCCGCGTGCTCATCCCAGCCAGTCCACCAGCGTGAGCGAGACCGCCGGCACATAGGTGACCAGCATCAGGGCCACGACATGCGCGGCATAGAACGGCCAGATGGTCTTCAACGGCTCCTCGATCCGGACCTTGCCGACGGCGCAGCCGACGAACAACACCGAGCCGACCGGCGGCGTCACCAGGCCGAGGCCGAGATTCATGATCAGCATGATGCCGAACTGCACCGGCCCCATGCCGAGATCCGCCGCCACCGGCAGGAAGATCGGCGTGGTGATGACGATCAGCGGCGCCATGTCCATAAAGGTGCCGAGCAGCAGCAGGATCAGGTTGATCAGCAGCAGCAGCACGAAGGGATTGTCGCTGACCCCCTGCAGCGCCTCGTACAGCATCGCCGGCACCTGGTTCATCGCCAGCATCCAGCCGAAGGCCATCGCCGCACCGATGATCAGCAGCACCATGGCCGTCGTCTTGACGGCGGAGACCGTGGCCTCCAGGAAGGCCGACCAGGACAGCGACCGGTAGACCACGGCGGTGATCACCAGCGCATAGAGGGCGGCGATGCCCGCCGCCTCCGTCGCCGTGAAGAAACCGAAGCGCACGCCGACGACGATGATCACCGCGGTGATCAGACCGGGGATGGCCAGCACGAAGGCGATCAGCAGCGCCATCCAGCCGGGAAAGGTGCCGCGCGGATAGCGTCGGCGCACCGCGATTGCCCAGGTGACCGCCATCAGGCAGACCCCGATCAGTAGCCCCGGCACGATCCCCGCCAGGAACAGCGACGCGACGGAGACCGTGCCGCCGGCGGCGATTGAGAACAGGATCAGGTTGTGGCTGGGCGGGATGACCAGGCCGATGGTGGCCGACGTGACGGTGACGTTGACCGCGTAGTCGGGGTGATAGCCCTGCTCGCGCATCTTCGGGATCAGCACCGAGCCGAGCGCGGAAACATCCGCGACGGCGGAGCCGGACAGGCCGCCGAACATGACGCTGGAGGCGACATTCACCAGCCCGAGGCCACCGCGCAGATGGCCGATGGCCGCGACGGCCAGATCGATCAGCCGGTCGGCGATGCGGCCCTTCAGCATCAGCTCCCCTGCATAGATGAAGCAGGGGATGGCCAGCAGCGAGAAGACGTTCATGCCCGAGGCGATGCGCTGCACCACCACCGTCGGCGGCAGGTCCATGACGAAGGCGCAGGCGAAGGCCGCCACGCCGAGGCAGATCGCCACCGGCACGCCCATCAGCAGCAAGACGGCGAAGCTGCCGAACAGAACGGTCAGCTCCATTCGCCGTCCCTCCCCGCGCTCGGCCCCACCGGACGGGCGAGGTCTCGCACCGCCAGCTCCGCGGAGAACAGGATCATCAGGGCGCCGGCCAGCGGGAACGGCAGATAGCGCAGACCCGTGGGCAGCCCGACGGTGGGGATGGTCTGGCTCCAGGTCGTCGCCACCATCTGGCTGCCATAAACCAGCAGCGCCAGGCCGAAGGCCGCGACCACGCCATGGCTGAACAGGCCGAGCGCCCGGGCGAGCCCCGCCGGCAGCGCGTCGCGGATGACGACCAGGCCGATATGCTGGCGGTAGCGAACGCCGATCGCCGCCCCGATCAGGCTGTACCAGAACATGATCAGGACCGATCCGGTCTCCGACCAATGCGGCGTGTCGTTCAGCACCCGCCGGGCGAACACGTGCCAGCCGACGATCAGCGTCATCGACAGCAGCCCCCCGGCGGACAGCCACAGCGCGATCCGGCTGATCCAGCCCAGCACCGGGGCCAGGCGGCACGCCGCCGCCGCCAGGGGCGGCGGCGCGCCATCCCCCGGCGTCACGGCATCGCCTGGATGCGATCGACCAGGTCCTGCAGCTCCGGCGTCGTCACGAACTGCTCGTAGACCGGGCCCATGGCGTCGATGAAGGGCTGCTTGTCGACCTCCTCCACGACCTCGTTGCCATTGGCCTCGACGACCTCGCGGCTGGCGGCCACCCGCTCATTCCAAAGATCGCGCATCCGGGGCACCGACAACGCCGCCGCCTTGGCGACCAGCTCCTGGTCCTCGGCGCTCAGGCCGTCCCAGACGATCTTCGACATCACCAGGATCTCCGGCGACAGCGAGTGCTGGTCGAGCGTGTAGTGCGGCGCCACCTCGAAATGGCGGGTGCTCTCATAGGACGGCCAGTTGTTCTCCGCCCCGTCGATCACGCCGGTGCGCAGCGCGTCGTAGACCTGGCCGAATTCCATCGGCGTGGCGTTGGCGCCCAGCGCCTCGACCATCGAGACGAACAGGTCGGAGTTCTGCACGCGGATGCGCAGACCCTCCATGTCGGCCGGGCTGTTGATCGGCCGGACCGTGTTGTAGAAGGACCGCGCACCGCTGTCGTAGTAGGCAAGGCCGACCAGGCCATGCGGCTCCAGCGCCGCCATGATCTGCTGGCCGATCTCGCCGTCCATCGCGCGGTGCATGTGGTCGACCGAGCGGAAGATGTAGGGCAGCGACGGGATCGCCGTCTCCGGCACGATGTTGTTGAGCGGGGCCAGATTGACCCGGTTCATGTCCAGCGCGCCGATGATCGTCTGCTCGATGGTGTCCCGCTCCTCGCCGAGCTGGCGGCCGGGGTAGACCTCGATGGTGATGCGCCCGTTGGTCCAGCCGTCCAGCAGCTCGCCCATGTAGGCGACGGCCTGGACGGTCGGGTAGTCCTCCGCGTGGGTGTCGGCTGAGCGCAGCGTGATCTGGTCCTGCGCCAGCGCCGGACCGGATGCGGCGGCGAGGCCGAGGGCGGCGACGGCGGCGAGCGCCGCGCGGTCGAGCCCCTGTTTCTTCAGTATCGCCATGATGAACGTATCCCTCCGTTATGGGTTGGTTGGCACCGGTTCTGCGACGGCGGGCCGGTCCAGGCGGTAGGCTCGCCGGACCAGCCGATAAGCGAGGTCGTGTGCCGTCTCCACGGCCTCTTCCTCATCGAGCCGGTGGTCGGCCACCAGCCGGGCGAGGAAAGCGCAGTCGATCCGCCGCGCCATGTCGTGGCGCGCCGGAATCGACAGGAAGGCGCGGGTGTCGTCGTTGAAGCCGACGGTGTTGTGAAAGCCGGCGGTCTCCGTGGTCAGCTCGCGGAAGCGGCGCATGCCGTCGGGGCTGTCGAAGAACCACCAGGGCGGCCCGAGCTTCAGGATCGGGTAATGGCCCGCCAGCGGCGCCAGCTCCCGCCCATAGGCCGTCTCGTCCAGGGTGAACAGGATGACGCTGAGATCGCGTTCGTTGCCGAAGCGGTCGAGCAGCGGCTTCAGCGCGCCGACATAGTCGGTGGGCGACGGGATGTCCGCGCCCTTGTCCCGACCGAAGCGGGCGAACAGGCCCGGGTTGTGATTGCGCCAGGAGCCGGGATGGATCTGCATGACCAGCCCATCGTCGACGCTCATGGCCGCCATCTCGGTCAGCATCTGGGCGCGGAAGGCCTCCGCGTCCGACGGCGTCAGGCAGCCCGCCAGGGCGCCGGTCAACAGCCGCTCGCAGGTTGCCCGGTCGAGATCGGCGGTGGCCGCGCTGGGATGGCCGTGATCGGTCGCCGTCGCCCCATGCGCGACGAACACCGCCCGGCGCGCCCTGAGCGCGGTCAGATAGCCGGTCCAGGTCTCGGTATCCTCGCCGGTGATCTCGCCGAGCCGCCGGACATTGCCCGCGAAACCGTCGAAGGCCGGATCGACCACCGGATCCGGGCGGAAGGTCGGCACGACCCGCCCGCCCCAGTCGGCCTCAGCGCTGGCGCGGTGGGCCGCCAGATCGTCCAGCGGCGAGTCGGTGGTCGCGATGGCCTCGATGGCGAACCGGTGATAGAGCGCGCGCGGGCGCAACGCCGGGGTCGACAACTGGTCGGCGACCTGGTCGTAGATCCGATCGGCGGTTGCCGCCGACAGTCGCTCGGCGACGCCGAAGACCTCCGCCAGCACATGCTCCAGCCACAGCCGGGACGGCGTGCCGCGGAACAGGTGCCAATGCGCCGCCAGCCGCCGCCAGATCGTCCGCGGATCGCGCTCGACCGACGACCCGTCGGCCGTCGCCACGCCCATCGCCTCCATCGGCACGCCCTGGCTGTAGAGCATGCGCAGGACATAGTGGTCCGGCACGACGAACAGCGCGGCCGGGTCCGGGAAGGCTGGATCCTCGGCATACCAGCGCGGGTCGGTATGGCCGTGCGGGCTGACGATCGGCAGGTGCGCGACCTCGCCATAGAGGCGCCGCGCGATCGCGCGCTCCGTCGGGTCGGGCGGGAACAGGCGGTCGGGATGGAGCATCGTGGTCATGGGCCCTCGCCGCCCCCGGTGGCGGCATCGTCGTCCATCAGGATGCGCGCCACGTCGTCGATATGGTCGTGCATCGCCGTGCGCGCCGCGGCCGGATCGCCGAGCGCGATGGCGGCGCGGATGCGGCGGTGCTGATCGAGCGCTCGGCGCGCATTGGCCGGCAGCCGCGTGCGGTCGCTGAGCAGGCTGAACAGTGGCCGACGCATGCCGCGCCAGAGTTGGGAGACGAGATTCTCCAGCGTCGCATTGCCGCTCGCCCGGGCGATCGCGACATGGAAGGTCAGATCCCCGTCGTCGTCGCGACCGATATCGCGCGCCCCGCTGTCGAGATCGGCGGCCATGCGGGCGATCGCGGCATCCAGCGCGTCGAGGACGGTGGGCGTCGGGGTGGCAGCGGCGAGGGCTGCCGTCTCCCCCTCGATCACCCGGCGCGCTTCTAGAAGCTCGAACGGGCTGGGACCCGCCGGCTCGGCCCCGGCAACCGCGCCGATCTGGGTGCCGGCCTGAGGGCGGCGGACATAGCAGCCGGACCCGCTGCGCACCTCCACCAGCCCGGCCAGTTCCAGGGCCACCATGGCCTCGCGCACCACCGGACGGCTGACGTTCAGCGTGGCGGCGAGGTCCCGTTCCGGCGGCAGGCGATCGTCGGCCCGCCAATGGCCGGCCTGGATCATCGCGGCGAGTTGGTCGGCGACCCGCTGGTAGAGACGCTGCGGCTCTATGGCGCGAAGCTGCATGGGGCGCGACGCTGCATGGGGTTCCTGGACAGGGCGAAGGAGCGGGCGATAGGCTACGCGCGTCGTCGCCGACCGGTCAATTGGCAAAGTGGCCAGACCAATTTGGCGAATTGCCCATCCCCCGACGCCCGCTGCAGGACCCTCCATGGCACCGCTCGACCTCAACCCGCCCCGCCCGCCGGCCTTGCGCCTCCACGACCGCGACAGCGTCCTGGTGGCGCTGACCGATCTCGGCGCCGGCGCCGTCCTGGACGCCGACGGCGCCTTCCGCGCGGCCGCCCCCATCCCCCGCGGCCACAAAGTGGCGGTCCGGGCCATCGCCGCCGGGGAGCCGGTGGTGAAGTTCGGCCAGTTCATCGGCGAGGCGACCGCCGCCATCGCGGTCGGCGAGCATGTGCACAGCCACAATCTCGCCTACCGGCGCCCCGACGGAGAGGTCGAGATCGGCACCGACCGCCGGCCGCTGACCCCGCCAGACGCGCCGGCCAGCTTCGACGGCTTCGTCCGGGCCGACGGATCGGTGGGGACGCGCAACTATATCGGCGTGCTGACCTCGGTGAACTGCTCCGCCACCGTCGCACGGCTGGTCGCCGAGCGCTTCCGCGCGCCCGAGGCGTTGGCCGACACACCCAATGTCGATGGCGTCGTGGCGCTGACCCATCAGGGCGGCTGCGGCTGCGGCGACGATGGGGAGGATATCGACCAGCTTCGCCGCACCCTGGCCGGCTATGCCCGCCATCCCAATTTCGCCGCCGTCTTGATCATCGGGCTGGGCTGCGAGGCCAACCAGATCCCGGTGCTGATGGCGCGCCAGGGCCTCAGCGCCGGCGACCGGCTGCACACCCTGGTGATGCAGGAGAGCGGCGGCACCATGGCCACCGTGGAGGCCGCGGTGGCGCGCGTGCGTGCGCTGCTGGTCGAGGCGAACCGAGCAACCCGCCAGCCGGTGCCGGCCGCACGTCTGAAGGTGGCGCTGCAATGCGGCGGTTCGGACGGCTTTTCCGGCATCACCGCCAATCCGGCGCTGGGCGCGGCGGCGGACCGGGTGGCGCGCCATGGCGGCAGCGCCGTGCTGGCCGAGACGCCGGAGATCTACGGGGCGGAGGCGATGCTGCTGCGCCGCGCCGTCAGCCGCGAGGTGGCGGACAAGCTGTTGGCGCGCATCGACTGGTGGCACGACTACACCGCGCGCAACGCCACGACCATGGACAACAACCCCAGCCCCGGCAACAAGGCCGGCGGCCTGACCACCATCCTGGAGAAATCGCTGGGTGCGGCCGCCAAGGGCGGCACCACCGATCTGGTGGACGTGCTGCGCTATGCCGAGCCGATCACCCGGCCGGGCTTCGCCTTCATGGACACGCCGGGCTACGACCCGGTGTCGGTAACCGGCCAGATCGCCGGCGGCTGCAATGTCGTGTGCTTTACGACGGGCCGCGGCTCCTGCTTCGGGGCGAAGCCGGTGCCGAGCCTGAAGCTCGCCACCAACTCCGCGATGTATGCCCGCATGGCCGACGACATGGACATCAATTGCGGGGAGATCGCCGACGGCACCGCCAGCGTCGACGAGATGGGCGAGCGGATCTTCCGCCTGATCCTCGACACCGCTTCGGGCCGCCGCACGCGGTCAGAGACGCTCGGCTACGGCGCCGACGAGTTCAATCCCTGGCTGATCGGCGCGACGCTGTAGGGCGCTAAACAGGGGCGAACAGCGACATCTGTCCGCCGGGTGCCGGGCCCGCGCCGCTCGCCGCCGGCGCCAGCACGCCGGGGTCGTCATTGGCGACGGCGTTGACGCGGGTCGTGATGGCGACTGCGTCGACCGTTTCGTCGGGCGCCGGGCGGAGCAGCCGGGCCGGGTCACCCTGCTCGGCCAGCCAAGCGCCGTAATCGTCCGACCTCAGGATCACCGGCATTCGGTGATGGATCGACGACAGCCGATCGTTGGCCGCGCAGGTCAGGATGGTGAAGCTCTCCACGACCACCCCGGCCGGATCCCGCCAATCGCTCCACAAGCCGGCGAAACCGAACAGGCCGCCTTGGGCCGGCTGGATCAGGAAGGGTTGCTTCGATCCTTTGCCGCCGCGCGTCTGCCATTCGAAGAAACCGTCGGCCGGGACGATGCAGCGGCGGTGGCGAAAGGCATCTCGAAAGGCCGGCTTCTCCGCCGCCGTCTCCGACCGCGCATTGATCAGCCGGATGCCGATGGCCATATCCTTCGCCCAGGGTGGAACAAGCCCCCAGCGCAGGACCGCCAGTTCCCGGTCGCCCGCCCGTCGGGCCAGCCGGACCACCGGCGCCCCCTGGGTCGGCGCCAGGTTGTAGCGCGCCGGCATACCGCGCCACGGCCAGCCCTCCACCGCAAAGGCTTCCGATATCGCCTCCTCGGAAGACGTAATGGTATATCGCCCGCACATCGGGGCCCCTCTTGCAACGGCATCGCCACCGGACGCCGGACGCTACCACGAATCCGCCCGGCCGGCGCGATGATCGGCCCTGCCACATTGACGTTCAGGCAAGTCTCCAAGGATCGAGAGGACCAGCATGGCCACCTTCGGGTTCGGACAGGGTGTCCGCCGCAGCGAGGATCCGCGGCTGCTGACCGGCCAAGGGCGCTTCACTGACGACATCCGCCTGGACGGACAGGCGCATGCCGTCTTCGTGCGCTCCCCCTTCGCGCATGCGGCGATCACCGGGATCGACACGGGCGACGCCGCCACCGCGCCCGGCGTGCTGGCCGTCGTGACGGGGACCGATCTGGCGGCCGAAGGCCTGGGCCCGATCCCGTCGCTGGCCAAGGTCGACAACCGCGACGGCAGCCCGATGGCCACACCACCGCGGCCGGCCCTGTCGACCACCCGGGTGCGCCATGTCGGCGAGCCGGTGGCGGTGGTGGTGGCGGAAACGCTGGACCAGGCGCGCGACGCGGCGGAACTGGTCATGGTCGACTACGACCCGCTGGACGCGGTGACCGACGCCGCCGCGGCTCTGGCTCCCAATGCCCCGCAACTCTGGCCGGAGGCGCCGGCCAACCAGGCCTTCGACTGGGACGAAGGCGATGCCGCGGCGGCGGATCGCCTGTTCGCCCAGGCCGCCCATGTCGTCGCCCTCGACCTGGTCAACAACCGGCTGGTGCCGACGCCGCTGGAGACGCGCGCCTGCCTGGCCACCTATGACCCGGCGTCGGCGCGGTTCGGCCTGACCCTGCCCAGCCAGGGCGTCCATATGCTGAAGCGGCAGCTCGCCCAGCGCATCTTCCACGTGGACCCGGAGCAGTTCCACATTCGAACCCCGGATGTGGGCGGCGGCTTCGGGATGAAGATCTTTTGCTATCCGGAGTATGTCGTCTGCCTGTCGGCGGCGCGCCGGCTGGGTCGGCCGGTCGGCTGGACATCGGATCGCACGGAGGCGTTCGTCAGCGACGACCACGGCCGCGACCACCGCACCCGGGCGGAGATGGCGTTGGACGCCGACGGCCGGATCCGCGCCATCCGCATCGACACCATCGCCAATCTCGGCGCCTATCTCTCCAACTTCGCCGCCTTCATCCCCACCGGTGCCGGCAGCCAGATGTATGGTGGCCTCTACCGGCCGGAGATCGTCTACTACCGCTGCCGCGGCGCTTTTACCAACACCCAGCCGGTCGACGCCTATCGCGGCGCGGGCCGGCCGGAAGCCGCCTATGTCGTGGAGCGCCTGGCCGACCTCGCCGCCCGCCGGCTCGGCCTCGACCCGGCCGAGTTCCGCCGGCGCAACTTCGTCCCACCTTCGGCGATGCCGTACGCGGCGGCGACCGGTCTGATCTACGATAGCGGGGAGTTCGAACGTCATCTGAACGATGCGCTTGAACGGTCTGACTATAAGACGTTTCTTGAGCGTCGTGCGACGGCGCGCACCCAGGGCCGCCTGCGCGGCTTCGGCATCGCCAGCTATGTCGAGGCCTGTGCCGGCGGCGGCCCGGAACGCACGCACTTGTCCGTCGATGCCGAGGGCCGGTTGACGCTGCTGATCGGCACGCAGACCAACGGCCAGGGCCATCAGACCGCCTATGGTCAGATCATCGCCGAGCACCTCGGGGTCGCGCCGGAGGACATCACCCTGGTGCAGGGCGACAGCGACCGCATCGCCACCGGCGGCGGCACCGGCGGCTCGCGCTCCGTGCCGACCGGCGGCGCGGCGGTGGCCGAGGCGGCCCTGAAGGTGCAGGAGAAAGCACGCCTGGTCGCGGCCGATCTCCTGGAGGCCGCAGCCGCCGATATCGTCTTCGCCGACGGCCGTTTCGGGATCGTCGGCACCGACCGCACCGCGACCTTCGCCGAGATCACCCGCCATGCCGCGGCGGCGGACGGCACCGACACCCCCTTCGCCGAGGACGGCGCCTACAAGCCGGCGACCTTCACCTTCCCCAACGGCACCCATGCCTGCGAGGTGGAGATCGATCCGGAGACGGGCGCCACGGCCATCGTGCGCTACACCGTGGTCGACGATTTCGGGCGCGTGCTGAACCCCCTGCTGGTCGCGGGCCAGGTGCATGGCGGCGTGGTTCAGGGGGTCGGCCAGGCGCTGCTGGAACACACGGTGTTCGAGGCGGACAGCGGACAGCTCACCAGCGGCTCGCTGATGGACTATGCCTTGCCGCGCGCGGACGGCATGCCCTGGATCGATTTCTCGACCATCGAGGTGCCGTGCACCACCAATCCGCTGGGCATCAAGGGGGCCGGCGAGGCCGGCGCCATCGGCGCCTGCCCGGCGGTGATCAACGCCGTGGTCGACGCGCTGGCCGAGTTCGGCGTGGAGCATGTCGACATGCCGGCGACGCCGGAGGTGGTGTGGCGGCTGATCCATGGCCGGACGGCCGGCAAGGCCGCCTGAGCCGACAGAAGAGCGTTGCGCATTCGGTCGCCAATCAGGCGCAATCGGAACGGTCGGGGTGCGATGTCGCCCTAGGATCTTAGGCTTCGAAGACCCTATCGCAGCCTAAGGGCAAGGATGAGCGGCGACACTCTGCCCCCCCTGGCGTTGGTGGCCGCCGAGGCGACGGCCGAGGGGCTTGCCGTCGCCTGGGATGACGGCCGGCACTTCGTCTTCCATCCGCTGTGGCTGCGCGAGCGCGCACCCGACGGTCAGACCCTCGACCCGCGAACCGGCCAGCGGTTGCTGGAGGCGGCATTCCTGCCCATCGACCTTGCGGTCACCGACGCGGAGCGGTCGGGGGACGACCGTCTTCAGATCGCCTTCAGTGACGGTCATGTTGCCGCCTTCGATGCCTGGACGCTGCGCGGCGCCCTCGCCCCCGCCGACGACGCGGCGGGCGATCCCGCCCCAAGGCAATGGGATGCCGCCACGCCGGACGGCCCGCCGCGCCGGCCGCTCGACCGTCTTGCCGCGAACCCCGCCGACCTGCTCGCCCTGTTGGACGACGTGGCCGTCTGGGGTTATGGCCTGGTCACCGGCGCACCGGCGGAGAAGAACGGCATCCGCGCCTTCACCGACCTGATCGGCAGCATCCGCCTGACCAATTGGGGCGGTGTGGAGGACGTGAAGTATGCCGCCGACGCCTTCGACCTGACCCTGACCAACCGGGCGTTGGAACCGCATGTCGACAATCCCTATCGGCTGGCACCGATCGGCTATGTCGTGCTGCACTGCCTGGAGAACAGCGCCCCCGGCGGCGACAGCACCGTCGTCGACGGCTTTGCGGTGGCGGATCGCTTGGCCCGTGAGGACCCCGACGCCCATCGTGCGCTGTCGGAACAGCCGGTCCTGTTCCGCTACCAGGACGACGATGCCGTCCTGGAGAATGTCCGCCCGCTGATCGACCGCGGCCCCGATGGCCGCTTGCGGTCCATCGCCTGGTCGAACCGCACGGAGTTCGTGGCGCCCGCGTCGCCGGCCGCGCTGCAGCGCTACTATGCGGCTCGGCAGCGTTTCGCCCGTCTGCTCTACGACGACGCGATGACCGTCACCTTCAAGCTGGCACCGGGCGACATCGCAGTGTTCGACAATTTCCGGGTGCTGCACGGCCGGCGCGCCTTCGAGGCCGGGGGCGCGGGGCGCCGGCACTTGCGCCAAGCCTATCTCGACCGCGATATGGTGGCGAGCCGGCGGGCGGTGCTGCGCCGGCGGCTGGCGACGGCGACAGCGGCGGCCGCCAACTGAGCCCTGTCAGCTAAGCCGATCCAGGATCTCCTTGGCGAGCGCGCGCATCTCCGTCGCCGCGCGGCCGCGCCGGTCGGTCTCCAGCACGCTGCGCCCTTCCATCAGCGCCGCCGCCAGGCCGATCCGGTTGCCGATATGCGCATCGGCCACGGCGGCCCCCATCTCAGACATGCGCGCGATCAGCGCGTCGGCCAGCTTGGCGCGCGGCGGCACACGGTTCAGCACGACCAGGACCGACCGCTTCTCCGCCGCCGCCAGGTCCAAGGTCGGCTGGGTCGCCCAGACATCCATCGGGCTCGGCTGAACCGGCACCAGGACCAGGCTGGCGGCGCGCACGGCGATGCGCGCCTCCGTCTCCGCATGGGGCGGGCTGTCGATCAGCACAAGATCGTGGCTGCGCGCCAGCTTGGAGACCTCCGCCTCCGTGCGCCATCCGGTGATCTGGCTGTGGTGGATGGCGGGACCGGCCCCCTCGCCGCCCCCATCGCCATCAGTCCGCACCGCGTGCCAACGGCTCAGGCTCTGTTGGGGATCGATATCGACGGTCGCCACGGAGCACCCGAGCTGCTGGAACGCAACCGCGAGATGCGCCACCAGGGTCGTCTTGCCCGCCCCGCCCTTCTGCTGGGCCACCGTCAGGACGCGACCGCGTCCACCGCGACTAGCCATCCGCCATCCGATCCCCTCGTCATCCGTCGCAATCGTTGGCCTCGCCAACAGATGGCATCTTGCCCGGCGGCGTTGCGGCCTGACAAGGCCGACACTGGTCCTAGGTTTACAGCTTGTTTATGCTCGGCCGACTAACGTTTCCGAGGCTCGGGCACGGATCGCCGGCCCGCGCCGCAGCGGCTGGCATCGCCGGGCTCGCCCCGACCTCGGAGCTTCCGGCGTCCCGCTTTGCGAACGCCCCCTTGCGAGGGCAGGAATGATCGTCCGTCTGAAGGTGGCCTGCGCCGACCGCAAGGGCTTGGTCTCGGCACTTGCGGCCCGTCTGTTCGATCTCGGCGTCAATCTGGGCGACACCAGCTTCGCCACCTTCGCCGAGACGGCCGAGTTCACCGCGTTGATCGAGCTGCCGCCGGATCTCGGCCCCGACAGGATGGTCGCGGATCTCCAACAACTCGCCGTGCTCCGCGGCGCGGCGATCGAGGCGACGCCGGTCACGCCCGGCAAGCCGCGGCCGGACGCCATCCTGATCACCCACCGGATTACCTGCTTGGGTGCCGACCAGCCGGGCCTGCTGGCCCGATTGACCGAGGTGCTGGTAACCCACGACGCCAATGTCGCCTCGCTGCATGCGACGCGCTTCGAGCATCCGCGCGGCGAGCTGTACCGCATCCGCCTGGCCGTCTCGATCCCCGCCGCCCGGGCGGAGAGCTGCCTGTCGGCCTTGGCCAATGCCGCCCAGCAGCTCGGCCAGACCCTGACGGCGGAACCGGCGAAACACGCCACGCTGATCGCCGAGACCGGAGCCGTCTGATGCCGAGGCGACCGACGCCGGTACCGGCGACCGGCGCACGCCCACTGCCGGCCCCGGCCGCACGGCCGCGCCAAAGAACCGCGTGGCTGTGGTGGGCCTATGGGATCGCCTCGGCCGCCTGGATCACCGCCGCGCTCGTCCTGTTTCCGCAGCGCTGGCAGGACGATCAGTTCTGGGCCGCGCTCATGGCGACCGACGACCGGGTCCTGACCGTCGAGCAATGCGGGCATGTCATCGACACCGAGGTCGCCCGCGGCTGCCGGCAACTGGAACGCATGGCGCGCGAGCGGGAGCAGAATCGGCGCGAAGAGGCGCTGCTTTCCGCCTTCGGTTCGGTGGGCACGGTGATCGGCCCGCCGCTGCTGGTTCTCTTCGGCGCCTTCCTGGTCACCGCCGTGCTCGGCGACCGGCTGAACCGCCGCCCGCCGCCGCGTCGTGAGACCGGCGGCCCGGGTGCCGATTCAATCCGCCTGCCGCCGACGACCTATCGGCCACCCCATCGGCGCCATCACGACACCCCGTAGATCCGGGTTTCGTAGATCTGGGTCTCGCTGAAGGCTGCGATCGCGGACGGGGCCGGACACTCAGAACAGGTAGACGATGCCCAGCAGGAAGTCGTGGGCCATGTAGTTCTCCGCGGTCACCTGCTCGCCCGTCGGGAACACGCCGCTGCGGGCATCGCCCAGCATGTTGAAGCGGTAGCCGGCTTCCACCGCCCAATCCTCCGCGACGCGGACCATGACGCCGCTCTGCAGCGACCAAGCGAAGTTGTAGTCGAAATTGCCGTTGTGCACGCCGTCGCCGCCGGCCGTCAGGTCCTGGCGGAACACGTCGGAGAAATGCCGGGCAACGCCGACCCCGCCGCCGACATAGGGTCGCCAGGGGCTGTCCAGCTCGAAGTCGTAGAGCAGGTTGACCATCAACTGGTCGGTCGACAGGTTGTTCTTGTAGCGGATGGTCGTCGTCGGGGTCGTGGAGGTCGTGTCGAAATCGTGCCGGAACCGATGGATCAGCTCGACTTCCGTGCGCAACGGCAGATCCAGCGTCTCGCTCCACCGATAGCCCAGGACCACGCTGCCGCCGCCATGCATCTCCGGCCGCGAGTCGGTCTCCGCGAAGGTGCCGGGCTGCGGAGAGATGGTCGCGTCGCCGACATCGGTCAGCATGAACATCCCGCGGAACGCCGCGTAGAAGCCATACTGCGACTCGTCGACGAACGAGGCGGCGTCGACGGCCTCTTCCTCCGCACCGGCGCCCGCCGGCGCCATGACCAGTCCGGCAACCAGAATTCCGGCCGTCAACGCGACGGCTGGGCAGAGGGCGAAGGCCCGTTGAAGGAGATCACGCGAGAGCATGGGGCGAACAGGACCTTCCGGTTGCGGGAGCGCATCGTCGGCGATTGCCGGATCGGCCGATGCCGGGACGGTAAGATTCCTATCTCAAGCTTATAGGCTCGTCTTCCCGTGACCGCAACGCAAGCCCCGGATTGCGCGGACCGGCGCCCCGGACCGTTCGAGCCCCCCCGATGACCGAGATCCGCGCCGCCGACCGGGACGCCATCGACCAGGCCGCCGGCCTGCTGCGCCGGGGCGAGCTGGTGGCGATCCCGACGGAGACGGTCTATGGGCTCGCCGCCAACGCCACCGACGACCGGGCCGTCGCCCGCATCTTCGAAGCCAAGGGCCGGCCACGCTTCAACCCGCTGATCGTGCATGTCGGCTCGCCCGCCGAGGCGGCGCGTTTTGCGGTGATGGACGATCGCGTACAGGAACTGGCCCAGCGCTTCTGGCCGGGCCCCTTGACGCTGGTGGTGCCGGTCCGGCCGCCTCCGCCATCCGGCGCGGCCGAACCATCCCCGCCGTCGACCCTCTCGCCCTTGGCAACGGCCGGGCTCGACACCGTCGCGGTCCGCCTGCCGGCCCATCCGGTGGCGCGCGCGGTGATCGCGGCGGCAGGCGTCCCCCTCGCTGCCCCCAGCGCCAACCGGTCCGGGGCGGTCAGCCCGACCGATCCGCGCGCGGTTCATGAGGAGCTGGCCGAGCGCGTGGCCCTCATCCTGGCGGCCGGGCGGTCGCCGATCGGGGTTGAGTCGACCGTCCTGGATCTCTGCGGTGATCGCCCGCACCTGTTGCGCCCCGGCGGCTGCCCGCTGGAGGAGATCGTCGAGGCGATCGGCCCGGTAGAGACCGCCGCCGTCCGCGCCGATGACGATGCGATGCGCCCCCGCTCCCCCGGCCTTGCCGGGCGCCACTACGCGCCGCGCACGCCCCTCAGGCTAGAGGCGCGCCATCACAAGGCCGGCGAAGCGCTGGTGACCTTCGGGCCGGATCTGCGCCAGGGTCCGGAGGTCGCCAATCTAAGCGCGGACGGCGATCTGGTGGAAGCGGCGGCCAACCTGTTTCACCTGCTGCGCCGGCTGGACAAAGGGGGATACGCGGCGATCGCCGTCTCGCCGATCCCGATGGCCGGCCTCGGCCTGGCGATCAACGATCGCCTGCGCCGGGCGGCCTTGCCGGACCGGATCGGCTGATGCCTCAGTGTCCGTTTGAGAATGGGGCAAAGCCCCATTCTCACGGCCGACGCCGGCTCTCTCCCCCGCCCGCCCCCCCATTCCAGGATACTGTCGTTGGGGGGCCGGGCGGGGGAGAGGGCCGGCCATGGCAATCTCAACCGGACACTCAGATCATGCCGACCGCCGCCTTCAGCGGCCGAACGTTGGACATCGGTCCGGCCAGCGGCGCGGCGGTGACCGTCTCGGCGGCCGCGAGCGGGAAGTCGACGGTAACGGTGGTGCCGACACCGGGCTCACTCTCCAGGCGAACGACACCGCCGTGCATCTTGGTCAGCGCATCCACGATGGACAGCCCCAGGCCCACGCCGTCGGCCTGTTGACGGGTGGGGTCCGCCTCTTGGTGGAACGGCTCCAGCACCTGGTGGAGGTTGGCCGCCTCGATGCCGACGCCCTGATCCTGCACCGACAGATGATACCGGCCGGCATCCGTGCGGCCGGAAATCTCCACGGTCGTTTCGGGATGGGCGTACTTCTCCGCATTCGAGAGGAGGTTGAGGAAAATCTGGCGAAACGCCTGCTCGTCGGCTGAGACCGTGATGTCGGGCGCCACGTCGATGGCCAGCGCGATGCCGCGCTGTTCGAACTGAAGCCGGATGATCGGTTCCAGCGTTTGAAGCAGCTCAAGCGGGGACACCGCCGTCAGCGACAGCTTCTTCTGACCGGACTCGATCTGGGCAAGGTCCAGGATCTCGCTGATCAGCGCCAGAAGATGCGATCCGCTGCGGTGGATGATGGCGGAATAGGCCTTGGCATTGTCCGGCAGAATGCCATTGGCGATGAGCTCCGAGAAACCCAGGATGGAGTTCAGCGGCGTTCGCAGTTCGTGGCTCATATTGGCGAGAAACCGGGACTTCGCCCGGTTGGCGGAGTCCGCCTCGGCGGCGAGGGTTTCGGCCGCGTCCTTGGCGTGACGCAGATTGGTCTCTCGCTCCTCGATGGCGCCGACGAAGAACTGCGCGGCCTCTCCGATCTCGGAGATCTCGTCCGCCCCGGCGGTCGGGATGGGCGCTGTCTGCCCGAAGACCCGATCCCGCATGGCGTCCCGGAGGCGTTTCAGCCGACGCACGACGGCACGCCGGATGAACACCGACAACCCCAGCACCCAGAGCAACGTCAGGGCCGCGACCAAACTCAACACGATGAAAGCGTGCCGGACCAGGGAGGCAAATCCCTCGCGCTCGGCAACGATCTGACCCTGCAGGATCGCCGTGTAGTCCGCGATGGTGCCAACGAACCGGTTGGCCAGCAGTCGGTTCTGTCCGAGCAGTCCGGCGACACTCTGCTCCGCCTCGATCAGCGTCTGTACCTGGCTGGCCAGTCCGGTTTGCGAATGTCCCAGCGCCGCGATCGTCGCCGAGACCGACGTCGGATCGGGTGCCTCCGAATCCGGACCGGCGGCCGGCGTTGGGGGGCTGAGCACATCTTGGATCAGGGGTTGCAACGCGTGCGCCGAGCGATGGACCAGGGCGACATGGTGCAGCTTCGACATCGACGACAGGGCCTGGAGAATGCGCATATCCGCCAGCGGGTCGGCCGAGGGCGGGCTTGCTGTCAGCGCGGCCTGCATGGCGGTCTCGATACGATCGACGCTGTGGTCGACCGCGGATTGCGCCGCCATCAGATCCATGACCGCCCGATCAAGCGCCTCCAGGTTCGCCACCAGTATCGACCGCTCGTCGTCGATCAGCGCGAGTGCCGAAAGGCAGTCCTGCCGCGCGGCATCCGGGCAAGCCACCATTCCGTGGAGACGCCGATCAAGCTCGCTCAGATGGTCCGTGAGCCGGCTCAGGTGGAGGTGGCGATCGTAGTCCGACTCCGCGTGCGCCAGGCCCGGCGCAATCGACATGATGGCTTGGGAGACCTGGGCGATCCGGGCGGCATCGGTGATCTGGGGTACCGTCCTGCCGGTCAGTCGATCATAGCTCCGCTGGACCGCGTCAAACGTCGCAACGCTGTAGATCAGAGAGCCGCAGACCAGGAGGCCGAGGACACCGCTCGCGGCGATCAGGCGAAAGGCGATGCTTGATCGTGCCGAGCGGACTCTCCGGCTGTGGCCCGCGGACCCGCGCCCCGGTGTGTCACCGAAGAGGTGGCGCATAGATCAGACCTCCGCGCGTCCACAAGTCATTGAGGCCGCGCCCGAGGCCCAACGGCGACTCCGCCCCGAGATTGCGCTCGAAGATCTCCCCGTAATTGCCGACCTGGCGGATCGTCTGGTAGGCCCAATCCTGCGGCAGCCCCAGCATGGCGCCGAACGTCCCCTCCTGGCCAAGCAGTCGGAGGACCTCGGACGCGCTGCCGTCCTGTGGCGCATCGACGGTGTCGGCCGTCAGCCCGTGCTCCTCCGCCAGGATCAGCGCGAACATGACCCAACGCACGACGTCCGCCCACTCGTTGTCTCCGTCGCGAATGGCCGGGGCCAAGGGCTCGCGGGAGATGACGTCTTCAAGCAGCATGAAGTCCTCCGGGTTCGCCGTCCGGCTCGCGCGCACGCCGACAAGCGACAGCCGATCCGTGGACAACATATCGCAACTGCGCGCGAACAGCGCGTCAAGCCTGCCCTCCTGCGACTGGTGCGCGTGAATCTCCAGGTTCGGGCGCTCCCGGGCCACCAAGTCCAGCAGGTTATCGTGCGATGTCGTATTGGCGCTGACGCAGATCGATGCGGGCCCGTCGAGGTCGTCCAGCCGGTTCACGCCCAAGCTTCGGTGCGCCAGGAAGCTCTGACCGTCGTAGAGCACGATGGCCGGGAAAGTCAGGTCCAGATCGAGGTCGCGCGACATCGTCCATGTCGTGCCCCCCATGAGGACGTCGAACGCGCCATTCCGCAGCGCGTCGAACCGGGTGTTGGCGTCCACCCGGACAAAGGATACGGCCTCCGCATCGCCCAGGATGGCGGCGGCCAGCGCCCGGCACATGTCCGGAAAGAAGCCGACCCACCGACCCGCGGCATCGACCTCGACGATACCCACCCCTGCGACCGTAACGCCGCAGGACAAGAGGCCACGCTCTTCGATCTCAGCCAGCGTCTGGGCCCCTGCCCGCCCCGGAAGCCCAAGGACAGACAGCAGGACGAGTGAACAGGACACCACCGAGATCAGCCACCGAACCGTCTTCATGATCTCACCTCTCCTGCCCGCGTCGCATCGGTTGGCAACGAGGTATGCTCGGCTGCGCGCCCGCCGAGCGGCGCATTCTCTCCCGTCAGCACCCGCAGGAACAGCCTGGTCGCCTCGGGCAGGTCGTACGACCGGGGCCAGATCACGCCGGTATCCATGGTCGCGATCCGATCCACCAGCGGTTTGCGCAAGAGGCGCTGACCTTCCAGCGACCAGGCGCGGTAGATCATGTCCGACAAGATGGTGATGCCATGCCCGGCGGCGACGAGGCTGCGCAGCGCTTCGACTGAATGGCTGCGAAAGGCCACCTTGGGCTGAAACCCGTGCCGTCGCCAGTTGGCCGCCATGGTGCGTTCGTGGTCGTCGGTCTGAAGTAGAAAGTAAGGCTCATCCGTCAGATCGGCGAAGGCGACCTGATCCCGTCCCGCGAGCCGATGGCCGGAGCCGATCCAAAGCTGCCTCTTCGAGACAAGCAGCGTCTCGCGTTCAAAGCGCTCCCCATCGCTCATGTTGGAAATCAGGATGATGCCCAGATCGAACCGCCCCTCAAGAAGCCCTTTCTCGACCTGGCGCCTTGGCAGCTCCGTCACCTGCAACCTCAGGCCGGGCGCCTTGCGCCTGACCTGATGCCAGACGCGGGGCAGATAGTAGCCGGACACCGTTTCGGTCACGCCGAGCCGCACCTCGCCCCACAGGCGCTGTTCATCCTCCATGTCCAGCGTCATCAGGTCTTCCAGCCCGGCCAGCACCCCGGCGGCGTTCTGGAAGAAAAGTGCCCCGGCGGCGGTCAGGTCGACGCCTTTGGCCTTGCGATGGAACAGCCTGTAGCCCAGCCGGTCTTCCAGATCGCGGATCGCAATCGTGATCGAGGACTGGGTGACATTCATGTCGCTGGCCGCGCGGGAAATCTGCCCGCTGCGGGCGGTGGCGACGAAGTATTGCAGTTGGCGGACCGTCGGAAGCATAAATTCCATCAATACCTGAGTTAAGGTATTTGAACTAGTTATTTCACGGCGAGCCCCATAGCCTTCCGCCATGACCCATGCCGCCGCCGGCTCCGAAGGCCCGATATCGAAGACCGGGTTCTGCGCCCTGTGCCGCTCGCGCTGCGGCGCGCGGTTCGAGATTGTCGGCGGCCGGCTCGTGGCGGCCCATCCCGAACCGTCCCACCCCACGGGATCGGCGCTCTGCACCAAGGGCCACGCCGCGCCGGAGATCCTGGCCGATCCAGATCGTCTGCTGACGCCCTTGCGGCGGACCGCGCCCAAGGGCAGCAGCGATCCCGGCTGGGCGCCGGTAAGCTGGGACGCCGCGCTGGACGATATCGCGGCGAAGCTCGGGGCGATCCGCGCCCAGTCCGGCGCCGAGGCCGTCGCGTTCGCCGTGACGACGCCCAGCGGCACGCCGATCAGCGATTCCATCGAATGGATCGAGCGGTTCATCCGCGGCTTCGGCAGCCCCAACACCATCTACGCGACGGAATTGTGCAATTGGCACAAGGATGTCGCGCACGCCTTCACCACGGGCAGCGGCATCCTCTACCCCGACTACGAGAACACGGAAACGATCCTGCTGTGGGGGTTCAACCCCAGCGCCGTCTGGCTGGATCAGGCAACGCAGATCGCCAAGGCCAAGGCCCGCGGCGCCAAGATCGTCGCGGTCGATCCGCGCGCGGCAGGCTATGCGCGCGGTGCGGACCACTGGCTGAAGCTGCGGCCGGGAAGCGACCTGCCGCTGGCCATGGGCCTTATCCGTCAGGTGATCGCGCGGCGGGGCTACGACGCGGCCTTCCTTCGCCGCTGGACCAATGCCGCCCTTCTGGTGCGCGAAGACACCGGCGCATTCCTCAGGGCCGGCGACATCGGCGAGGCGGCCCGCAACGATGCCTATGTCGCCTGGAACGGTGGGCCGGTGATCTATGACGCCCAGCAACGGCAGTTCTACGCCGACAGCGTGGCGCTGAGGCTGCGCGGCGACGTGATGGTGGGCGGCATCGCCTGCCGCCCGGCCTTCGACCATCTGTGCACGGCGGTGGAACCCTATTCGCCGGAGCATGTCGCCGCGCTGACCGGTGTCGCGCCCGACGCGCAGGACCGCGCGGCGGCGCTGCTCAGCGAGACCGGTTCGGTCGCCTATTACTGCTGGACCGGCGTGGGTCAGCACCGCAACGCCACGCAGACCGACCGGGCCATCGCCCTTCTGGCGGCGCTCAAGGGCCGCCATGACGCGCCCGGCGGCAATGTCGCCTTCACCAAGGTGCCCACCAATCCCGTGAACGGTCTGGGGTGGATCACGCCGGACTTCGCCGCCCGCGCCATCGGCTTCGCCGAGCGCCCGATCGGGCCGCCGGCCATGGGCTGGGTGCGCGGGCCCGATGTCTGCCGCGCGATCATCGACGCTCAGCCCTACAGGGTTCGCGGACTGATGTCGTTCGGCGCCAATTTCGCCGTGTCGCAGGCCGGCAGCGACTTGGCCGCCGACGCGCTGCGCCAGCTTGAGTTTCATGTGCACTGCGACCGGGTCATGACCCCCACCGCCGCGTTCGCGGACTACGTCCTGCCGGTGAACACCCCTTGGGAGCGCGAGGCGCTGCGCATCGGTTTCGAGATCAGCCAGGAGGCCGAGAGCCTGGTGCAGCTCCGGCAGGTTGCCGTCACTTCAGCGGGCGAAAGCCGCTCCGACGCCGAGATCGTCTTCGATCTCGCGGGACGGCTGGGCATGGACGACCTGTTCTTCGGCGGCGACATCGACGCCGCCCGCGACTGGCAGCTTGGCCCCTCCGGTCTCAGCGTGGCCAAGCTCCGCGCCAACCCCGAAGGGGTGACGGTGCCCCAGGTCCAACGGCACCGCAAGTACGCCGAGAAGACCGGGCCGGGACGACGGGGTTTCGCGACCAAGACCGGACTGGTCGAGATCTATTCCGAACTGCTGCATCGCCACGGGCAACCGCCGGTGCCGCGCGTGATCGACGACGTCCCGAGCCCGAGCGGAGACTTCCCGCTGATCCTGACGACGGCCAAGAGCCCCTATTACTGCCACAGCCAGTACCGCTCCATCCCATCGCTGCGCAGACGCGCGCCGCAGCCCCAGGTGCGGCTGCATCCCGACGCGGCGGCCCTTCAGGATCTTCAAGAGGGCGAGACCGTGCGCCTGTGCACCGAGGCGGGCGAGGTGCGCCTTCAGCTTGCCTGCGACGACACGCTGGACCCCGGGACGGCGGTCGCCGACTACGGCTTCTGGCAGGCCAACCCGCAACTGAACCTGCCGGGATACGACCCCTTCTCGACGGCCGGCGCCAATATCAACCGGCTGATCGCGCTGGACGAGGCCGACCCGGTCAGCGGGGTTCTACCGCACCGGTCGACCCGCTGCGCGGTGCATCCGCTGAGCGAAGACGCCAGGGCGTGGCGCGGTTTCCGGGATGCCGAGGTGGTCGAGTATCGGCCGGTCGCGCAAGACTGCGTGCGCGTCAGCTTCGCCGTTGCGGGCCTCGACACCCTGCCCGACTACGCGCCGGGCCAGCATCTCGTGCTGCGCATGACCGCGCTGGGGGACGGTGCGCCCGGGGAAGATGCGACGGTGACGCGGTGCTATTCGCTCGTCGGCTCGGCCCGCGACCCGCAGCGGGACCGCTACACCATCACCGTGCGCCGGGTCGGCGCGCCGGCCGGGCGGGACGACCTGCCGCCGGGCCGGGCCTCGACACTGGTGCACGACCATCTGCGAACCGGCAGCAAGGTGGCCCTGCAGGCCCCGAAAGGCCGCTTCACCCTGCCGGTCGCGCCCGAGCGCCCCGTCGTCATGGTGGCGGGCGGCATCGGGATCACGCCGTTCCTGAGCTATCTGGAGACGCTGGCCGGCATCGCCTCGCGGGCGCGGGTGCATCTGGTCTATGCCAACCGCAGCGGGCGCAGCCACGCCTATCGCGACCGGCTGGCGGACTTGGGCCGCACCCTGCCCGGGTTCACCAGGGTCTCGCTCTACGACACCCCGGACGAGGACGACCGCGTGGGGCGCGATTTCGACCGCGCCGGTCGCGTGGCGCTGGCCGACATCCTGCCCGGCGACTTGAGCACGACACCGGAAGTCTTCCATTGCGGCCCGCCCCCGATGATGCGCGCCGTCGAGGCCCTGCTGGAAGAGGCGGGCCATCCCGCCGACCTGATCCACAGCGAGACCTTCGGCGCGCCCGCCCGTCCCCAACCCGTCACGCTGCCCGAAGGTCCGTTCCGCGTGGCGTTCCGGCGTAGCGACCGGATCCTGACCTGGACACGCGGGGCCGGAACGCTGCTGGACCTTGCCGAGACGGCCGGGCTTGAGATGGTCAGCGGCTGCCGCACCGGCCAATGCGAGAGCTGCGCCGTGAAGGTCATCGAGGGCAAGACCCAGCCGCTTCACGAAGCCGTCCCGGCCGGCAAGGCGCTGTGCCTGACCTGCAGCACCGTACCGGCCGGCGATCTGGTTCTGGACGCCTAGCGCCCGGCCCCTCCCGATACGTCGAAAAACGGGCAGGCGAGCGTCGAAAATCGCGGCTTAACACCGGATTTCAAAGCGTTTGCGTTTGCCGACAGATTGTGTGCACGATAGCGCAACGTCATGAATGAGCATCGAACTCGGGGGGAAATGACGTGAAGTTCAGCGGTATCGTTCCGCCGGTGATCACGCCGTTCAAAGACGATGGGGCGGTCGACTACGACGGCTTCGCCGCGATGATCGAGCATCTGATCGGGGCGTCGGTTCACGGGCTCGTGGTCGGCGGCACGACCGGCGAGTACTACGCCCAGACCACCGCCGAACGCGTCGAGCTGATGCGGTTCGCCCGCGAGGTGATCAACGGCCGCGTTCCCATGATCGTCGGCATCGGCGCGATCCGTACCGAGGACTGCATCGACTTCGGCCTGGCGGCGCGAGAGCACGGCGCCGACGGCATCTTGATGCCGTCGCCCTACTACGCCGTGCCGACGCAGCTTGAGCTGATCAACCATGCGCTCGCGGTCGACCGCGCCGTCGATCTGCCGATCATGCTGTACAACTACCCCGGCCGCACCGGCACGACGATGCAGCGCGAATTCTTCGAGCGCGTCGGCCGCAGCCCGAACTTCGCGGCCGTCAAGGAATCCACCGGCGACATCAACCAGCTTCACATGCTGGCGCGCGAGTTCCCGCATATCGAGCTGATCTGCGGCATGGACGACCAGGCGCTTGAGTTCTTCGCCTGGGGCGCGACGGGCTGGGTCTGCGCCGGCGGCAACTGCCTGCCGGCGGAGCATCTGGCGCTCTATCAGGCCGTCGCGGTCGAGAACGACATCGTCAAGGGCCGCCGGATCATGTCGGCGCTGATGCCATTCATGCGCATCCTCGAACAGGGCGGCAAGCTGATCCAGATCGTCAAACATGCCTGCGAACTGCAGGGGTTGCCTGCGGGTTCGGTCCGCAAGCCGCTGCGACCGCTGTTCAAGGATGAGAAGCGCGAGCTTGAGATGACCTTGCGCACCTTGAAGCACGCCATGGCGCGGATCGAGGCGGGCGAGACCCCCAACGAGAGCGGACGGGAGGGCGTCAATGTCATCAGTCTTAACGCGTGACGAGTACACCGCCCTCGCCCGGTCCATCGCGCTGCCATCGGGCGCCTTCATCGATGGGCGGGCCCGCGCCGCCGCGTCGGCTGAAACATTCGAGACGATCAACCCCGCGACGGGTGAGCTGCTGACCACCATCGCCGCCTGTGGTGCGGCGGATGTCGACCTGGCGGTCCTCAAGAGCCGGGAAGCGTTCGACAGCGGTTGCTGGTCGAAGCGTCATCCGACCGAGCGCAAGAAGACCCTGATCAAGTGGTGCAAGCTGATCCGGCGCCACCGGCATGAACTCGCGGTGCTGGAGAGCATCGAGAGCGGCAAGCCCATTCAGGAGATCGAGACGCTCGATCTTCCCGAGACGCTGCATTGCCTGGAATGGCACGCCGAGACCGCCGACAAGATCTACGATCAGGTGGCGCCCACCGGCGACGATGCGGTCGCCATGATCGTGCGCGAGCCGATCGGCGTGGTGGCCTGCGTGCTGCCGTGGAACTTTCCGATGCTGATGCTGGCCTGGAAGGCGGGTCCCGCGCTGGCGGCCGGCAACAGCCTGGTCGTCAAGCCGGCCGAGCAGACCAGCATGGCGACGCTGAGACTGGCGGAGCTTGCCCATGAGGCCGGCCTGCCCGCAGGCGTCCTCAACGTGGTCACCGGTCTCGGCGAAGACGCCGGCGCACCGCTGGGCCTCCACCATGACGTGGACATGGTGTCCTTCACCGGCTCCACCGAGGTCGGGCGCAAGTTCCTGGAGTATTCGGCGCGCAGCAATCTGAAGAAGGTCGTCCTGGAATGCGGCGGCAAGAACCCCTGCGTGGTTCTGGACGACGCCGACAATCTCGATGTCGTCGCCGAACATGCCACGACGGCCGTCTTCTGGAACATGGGCGAGAACTGCTCGTCGAACTCCCGGCTGATCGTGCACCGGGACATCAAGGACGCGCTGCTCCAGCGCATCCTGCATCGCGTGCGCGACTGGCGGACCGGTGATCCGCTCGACCCGGCCAATCGTCTGGGCGCCATCGTCTCCAAGGAGCAGTACGACAGCATCGTCCGGTACATCGAGCTGGGCAAACAGCAGGGCGCGAAACCGATCCTGGGCGGCAATCCGATCGCCGCGGACGGCGGCTGGTTCGTCGAGCCGACCATCTTCGACGACGTGACCCCCGACATGGCCATCGCGCGCGAGGAGATCTTCGGGCCCGTCCTGTCGGTGATCGCCGTCGCCAACGAAGCCGAGGCCGTCCGCGTCGCCAACGACACCTGCTACGGGCTGGCCGCCTCGGTGTTCACCAGCAACGTCAAGCGCGCCCACCGCATCGCCCGGGCGCTGCGGGCCGGCACCGTGACGGTGAACTGCTACGGGGAGGGCGATATCACCACCCCGTTCGGCGGCTTCAAGCAGTCCGGGTTCGGCGGGCGTGACAACGCCATCCACGCCCACGACCAGTACACGGAACTGAAGACGATCTGGATCGACGTCTCCGACTCCGACCTGGAAAGCGGACTGGACTAGGAACGGCACAAGCGCTGCGCCAACACCGCCGCAGCGGCAGAAATCACAGCAAAATCAAATGGAGGTTTCCGTGAAGACCGTGATGAAGACGAGCCTGACCAGCCTTGCCGCCGGCGCCCTGCTGATCGGTGGGGGCATCGCCGGTCCCGCCGCCGCGCAGGAATTCTCCTGGCGTGCGGTGACGCACCAGCTTCCCGGAACGGCGCGCTACGACGGGACCGTGCCGCCCTTCACCCAATGCGTCAGCGATGCGTCCGGTGGCCGGCTGGAGATCCAGGCGTTCGGCGGCGGCGTGCTGCACCCGGTCTCCGACAGCCTGGACGCGATCCGCAACGGCATCGTCGAGATGGGCATGGTCTGGTCGGGGTACTGGGCCGGCGTCAATCCGATGTTTGCGCTCGCCGGCAGCCGCCCCGGTGATCCGATCACCTCGTTCAGCGAGAATTTCTACCGGGCGGAACGCCTGCACGAAGTCGTCGCCGCCGCCTATGAGGCGCAGGGTGTGATCAGCCTCGGCGCCTTCGACTTCGCCTCGGCCGAAATCCTGAACTCCTCCGTCGAGGTCAGAAGCCTGGAGGACTTCCAGGGCAAGACCATCCGCTCCGGCGGCCTGGGCGCCACGTTCTACGGCGAGCTGGGCGCCTCGGCGATGACGCTGACCGGCACTGAGATCTACCAGGCGCTGCAGTTGGGCACGGTCGACATGGCCGAGTTCAACGACTGGCTGGTCAACATGGAAATGGGCTTCCACGAGGTCACCGACTACATCATCGAACCGGCACTGCATGCCGGCTCGACCGACGACAAGGAGCTGATCGTTAACCCGGATGCCTGGAACGAACTTCCCGAAGATCTTCAGGCCGTCGTCCTGGCGTGCCGCGACCGGGCCCGCTACCTGTCGTCCATCGCCTATGGCGTCGCCAATGAGCGAGCCCAGCAGGAATGGGTGGCCGGCGGCGTCGAGGTGATCACGCTGCCCGCGGAAGACGTCGCCGAGGCCAGAAGGGTCGCGGCCGAAGTCATCCTGGCGTTCGCCGAGCGCAGCCCCGAGGCCGCGGAATATGTGCGCCTCTACGCCGCGACGCTTCAGGAACTCGGCTACACCGACCTCGCGGAAACGCTGGGTGCCGAGTAAACGTCGGGTCTTCGGCTAGGCAGGCAGCTTCCGGGGACCCCAGTTCCGCGGAAGCTGCCCTGCCCTGCCCTCAGCGAAACGGAAGATCATGACGAAGCCTGCCGTCGGCCTTGTGGGCGTTGGGCGTATCGGCGAAGCGATTGCTTCGGCGTTGCTGTCCGACGCCGCGCTGACGGCGCTCTATCTGACGCCCCGCAGCAGCGGCCGCGTCGCCGGGCTGGCCGCGCAGGATGCCCGCGTCCGGGTCGCTGAGCCGCACGTCATCCTGCAGCAGTGCGACATGGTGGTGATCGCCCTGGGCGCGGCGGATGCCCGCCAGGTACTCCCGGCGCTTGCGTTCGAAAGTCGTCACCAGGTCGTCAGCCTGATGGCCGAGATCGGGGTGTCGGAGCTGGACTCGCTGACGCCGGGCGCGGGTCACCGCTGCCGCCTGCTGGCGCTGCCGTCGGTTGCGGTCGGCGGGCAGACGCTGCCCGTCTACCCGGAGAGTCCGGCGGCGGAGGCTCTGTTCGGCGGGCGCAACCGGCTGCTTGCGGCGGAGACCGAAGAGCAGCTTGTTGCCTATTGGTCGGTCACGGCACTGCTGTCGTCCCTCATCATGGCCGGCGAGGTGGCTGCCGACTGGCTCGAAAGCGCCGGGATCGAGGCGCCGGCGGCGCAAGCCTACGCAAGAACGCTGTTCGAGGATGTCGACCGCGCTCTCGCCAGCGGCTTCGCGGCCGCCGTCCGGGGCGTTTCGACGCCCGGCGGACTGAACGTGATGATGCGCCAACGACTGCTGGACGCCGATGTTTCCGGTGAGATCGGCCGCGGCCTCGATCAGGTGTTTCGCCGGCTGTGGAAAACCGCCGAATGAACAGATTTATCCAGATCGTCGACACCGTCTCCGAGTATACTGGAAGGTTCGCCTACTATCTTATTATTCCACTGATATTGACCGTCGTTTATTCGGTGATCGTCAGATATTTTTTCAATGACATCGTCGACTGGGCATTCGAGATATCCCTGTTTCTGCACGGCATCATGGTGATGGTCGGCGGCGGCTATGCGCTGAAATACAAGGCGCATGTGCGTGTCGACATCATCGCCAGCTATATCGGGCCGCGCTGGGGCCGGTATCTCGATCTGCTGAGCTTTGCCGTCATCATCCTGGTCTGCGCCGTCATCGTCTATCTGGGGACCAAGGCCGCCTGGTCCGCGACGCTGCGGCTGGAACGCTCGCCGCTGCAGACCCCCTTCGATCCGCCGATCTGGTGGTACCGCTGGATCATCCCATTCTCCGCCACCCTCGTCGGCCTTCAGGCCGTGGCGGAGGTGATGAAGCTCTTCCGCCCCAGCGGCGACCAACACTGAACGGCGCATCCGAGAATGGGTACCGATACGCTTTCCCTGCTGATGTTTCTGGCGCTGTTCCTGACGCTTGCCGCCGGGCTTCACATCTCCTTCGGCCTCTATGCCATCGCGCTGGGTTTTGCCTATGCCCTGTGGGGTGCGGGCGGCATGAGCACCGTGGTGATGTCGATCTGGGGGATGATGAACAACTTTCCCCTGCTCGCCATTCCCCTGTTCATCTTCATGGCGATGGTGCTGGAGAGATCGAACCTCGTCGCCGACATCTATGACTGCTTCTACAAATGGTCGGCCGCCTTGCGCGGCGGCCTGGCCATCGCGACGATCTTCGTCGGCGCGCTGATCGGTTCCGTTTCGGGCGTGGTGGCGGCCGGCGTGATCGGGCTCGGCGTCATCGCCCTGCCGCAGATGGCCAAGTACGGCTACAATCAAGGGGTCAATCTCGGGTCGATCCTGTCCGGCGGCACGCTCGGCCAGATCATTCCGCCCGCGCTGGTGATGATCGTCTACAGCGCGGTGACGTCGGTTTCCGTCGGCCAGCTCTTCGCGTCCGGGGTCGGCGTGGGCCTTTTGCTGGTGGTGCTGTTCAGCATCTACATCCTCACGCGATCCTATCTTCAGAAGGACTTCTGCCCGCCGCTGCCGGGAGAAACGCGGGTCGGCTGGCGCGAGAAGGTCGTGTCGCTGCGGGTGTTGGTCCTGCCCGGCGCCCTGGTCGTCGCCACCGTGGGCTCGATCCTGTCGGGAGCCGCGACGCCGACCGAAGGGGCCGCGGTCGGCGCGTTCGGCGCGGTGCTGTTCTCCATCTTGCGGGGCCGGTTCACCGTCGGCGTTCTCCGGCACAGCATGGTCGGGACCCTGAAGGTCTCCAGCATGATCGCCTGGATGATCGGCGGCGCGGCGGCGTTCAGTTCGGTATTCGCCGGCATCGGCGGCAATCAGGTCATCGCCAACATCGCGCTGAACATGCCCGGTGGGGAATGGGGCGCCCTCCTTCTGTCGATCGCCTTCATCTTCGTGCTGGGCATGTTTCTGGAAACCATGGCCATCATCATGCTGGCGGCGCCGATCCTCTCGCCGATCATGGTGCAGATGGGCTTCGATCCGCTGTGGTGGGCGGTCATCTTCATGACGCTCTTGCAGGCGGCCTACATCACGCCGCCCTTCGGGGTTGCGCTGTTCTATCTGAAGAGCGTGACGCCGGCGCATATCCGCCTGTCCGACATCTATTGGTCGAGCCTGCCCTTCATCGCCCTTCAGCTCATTGCGGTTTCGCTGCTCGTCCTGTTCCCCGAGCTGGGGCTGTGGCTGCCACGGCTGCTGTTCTAGCGGGCGCCAGGCCGGTCCTCGCCGTTCCGCTTGGGCGGCAGCACCGACAGGCCGTCCACCTGGGTGCGCAGGAGATGGTTCAGGAACCGCGCCCTGATCTGCTCGGCATGCCGATGGGCCAGGTATTCGGCCAGATCTTCTTCCCGGTCCTCGATGGCGGCGATGATCTCGTCATGTTCCCGGCTGAACTCTTCGGGCAGGACATCGTCGAAGGACTGGTAGTAAAGGCGTAGGAAGCGCCGGCCTTCGTCCAGCAGGCGGGAATTGAAGTCGCTGAGATAGCGGTTTTGCGAGGCGTCGCTGATCGCGACGTGGAATTCGCGGTTGCTGGCGATCATGGCCAGCGCGTCGCGCTTTTCCATCGTCCGGCGAAACGCCTGCTGGCGCGTCTTGATCTCATCGAGTTGCGCGGCCGTCCTCAGGCGCGCCGCCAGCCGCGTGGTGATCCGCTGGACCAGGTCCAAGGCGTCGGAATAGGAGGCGAATTCCGCGATGTTGAGCGGCGAGACGATGGTGTTCTTGTTGGGCAGGGTCTTGACCAGCCCCTCGCTGGCCAGCCGCACCATGGCCTCGCGGACCGGCGAGCGCGACAGCCCGAAGGTCTTGGAGATGGTCGTCTCGTCCAGCGCCTCGCCCGGCGTCAGCGTCAGGCGCAGAATGTCCTCGCGCAATTGCGCATAGACCCGCGCCGCGCCGTGACCGCGCCGGTTGCCGTTTGGTGTCTCTTCCATTCAAGCCGCTTCTGTGTCGTATCGCGCCGGCAGTCGGTCTCCGTCCGGATCGGACACCCGTTGACCCTTCATGATTTCATACCGCGGCGGGCGAAATCCTGCATGCGGTATGATCCTGTCTTCCGGCCGGAGGGTACCGTCCGTCCGCGGCCGGGACTACCGGACTTCGAACCCGTGCGCGTAGGGGTCGCGGTCGCTGATGAAGATGGTATTGAGCCCCGTGATGCATGCCCAGCCGGCGATGGACGGCACGATGGCCGGGTAGCCGCCGACCGCCGTCAGGGCCTCGATCCGGCCGGTGAACATCGACCCGATGATGCTCTCGTGGACGAAGGGTTCGCCCGGCTTCAGGAGGCCCTTGGCCGCCCATTGCGCCATGCGCGCCGAGGTGCCGGTGCCGCAGGGTGAGCGGTCGAGCGCCTTGTCGCCGTAGAAGACCGCGTTGCGCGCGGTCGCTTGCGCCCGGGTCGGCTTGCCGGTCCACAGAATGTGGCTGAGCCCGCGAATATCCGGGTGTTCGGGATGCTCGAAGCGATGCTGGGCATTGAGTGCGGCGCGCAAGACCGGGCTCCACCTGAGCAGGTCGCTCGCGCCGACATCCGCCATGTCGGCAAAGACCGGCTGGGGATCGACGATGGCGTAGAAGTTCCCGCCATAGGCCACGTCGACCGTGATCTCGCCGAGGCCCGCCACCTCGGCCGTCAGCCCTTGCGAATGCAGGAAGCTGGGCACGTTCGTCAGCTTCACCTCGGTGACGTAGTCGCCCTCTTGGGTGTAGTCGGCGACCACCAGCCCCGCCGGCGTATCGAGCCGCACCGTCCCCGGCGTCTTCGGCGTCACGAGCCCCCGCTCGATCATCGTCGTGACCGTGCCGATCGTGCCGTGCCCACACATCGGCAGGCAGCCGGAGGTCTCGATGAACAGGATCGCGACATCGCAATCGGCGCGCGTCGGCGGGTAGAGGATCGCGCCGGACATCTGATCGTGCCCGCGCGGCTCGAACATCAGCCCACGGCGAATCCAGTCGTAGTCGCTGAGAAAATGCGCCCGCTTCTCCAGCATCGTCGCACCCTGAAGCGGCGGGGCTCCGCCGGCAACCACCCGGACCGGATTGCCGCAAGCGTGCCCGTCGATGCAGAAGAAGGTGTGCATGGCTCCTAGAACCGATCCGCGCGATAGGGGTGGATGTCGATGGGCGGCTGCCGGCCGAGCGTAAGCGCCCGCACGATCTGGGCCGTGGCGACCGATTGGGTGAGGCCAAGATGCCCGTGCCCGAAGGCGTAGAGGACCCGCGAGCTTGCCGGGGCGCGGCCGATCACCGGCAGCGTATCGGGCAGCGACGGGCGAATGCCCATCCAGGCCCTGCCGCCTTCGGTCGCCAGGCCCGGCAGGACCCGCCGCGACTTTCTCAGCATCGCCGCCGAGCGCCGGAAATCGGCGGCGCGGGTGAGCCCGGCGAACTCCGCCGCGCCGCCGACCCGGATGCCGCTGGCCAGCGGCGTGATGACATACCCGTCCGCCGCCAGCACGAGCTGCCGCCGCAGATCGAAGGCGCCCGGCGGCAGCGTGGTGTTGTAGCCACGCTCGCCCTCCAGGGGGATGGCATCGCCAAGCTGGCGGGTCAGCGCCGCCGACCACGCCCCGGCCGCAACAATCGCCTGCCGCGCGGCGACGCTGGTCCCGTCTTCCAGGGCGATGGTGACGCCCGCCTCCTGCGGCACCAGCCGGGTCGCCCTCGCCTTGCGGAAGGTTGCACCCTCGGCCACGGCCCGGTCGCCCAGCGCCTTGGTGATGTCGTAGGGGTCGGAGACCATCAGCCAGTCCGGCACATACATGGCATGGGTGTAGGCCGATCCCAGGCCCGACTGAAGTTCGGCCAGCCGCGGGCCGGTAACCGGCTCGAACGCCACGCCATGCGCGGCGCGAAGCCGCCAGAGGCCCGCCGCCGCATCGAAGGCCCGCCGGCCGGCATAGAGGTAGAGCGCCCCTTCGCGGCGGAGATGATGCGCCAGACCCGCCTGGTCGAAGAACACCTCGGTCTCGGCCTTGGCCAGCATCAGCAGGGCCGCTTGCGCCTTGGTGCTGGCGGCATGGGCGTCGGGCAGGCAGGCGCGCGCGAAGCGGACCATCCACGGCAGCATCCGGGATGCGTGCGACAGCGGCAGCGACAGGGGTCCGAGCGGATCGGCCAGCCAGCGCGGCGATTTGAGAAGGGTGGATATCGACGCCAGCGGCTCAACATCGGCGAACGCGATCGCCCCCGCATTGCCGCCGCTGGCGCCTTCGGCCATGCCCTCACCATCGATGACCAGCACCGCCTGACCGGCCCGCGTCAGGCTGTAGGCGATCGCCAGCCCGATGATGCCCGCGCCGATGACGCACTGATCGAAGGTCTTGTCCAAGGGCGCCGCCCCGATGCCCGGGAAGACCCGCCGCCGTCGACCGGTCAGGCGGCCCGGTCCTGGAGGTCCGGCAGCGACGGCCGTTCGGCGATGGCCTGGTTGATGATGTCTTCCGCTCTTGTCCGCCGCTCGCCGCTCAAGGGTTGGCGGGGCGCGCGTACCCGGTCGTTCGACTGGATCGCCAGCATCTCCGCCAATTTGATGTTCTGCACCAGATAGGTCGACACATCCAGATCGAGCAGCGGGCGGAACCAGCGATAGATGGCGAGCGCCTCCGCATGGCGGCCCTGCATCATCAGCCGATAGACGGCCACCGTTTCGCGCGGGAAGGCCACCACCAGCCCGGCGACCCAGCCGACCGCGCCGACGGCCAGCGCCTCATAGGCGAGATTGTCGACGCCGGTGAACACGTCATAGCGGTCGCCGAGCCGATTGAAGATCTCGGTCGTGCGGCGGATGTCGTCGGAGCTTTCCTTGATCGCGACGAAACGCTCGTCGTCGGCGAGGTTCTCCATGATCTGCGGCGTCACATCCACCCGGTAGGCGACCCGGTTGGAATAGATCATCACCGGCAGATCGCCGGCCTCGGCAATGGCGCGCAAGCTGGCTTCGGTTTCGGCGTCGTTCGTGTGATAGATCGGGCTGGGAACGATCATCAGCCCCGAGGCGCCGGCCCGGGCTGCCTTTTCCGCCATGGCGCGGGCGGCCCATGTGGACGGTTCGCAGACCGTCATCAGCACCGGCCGGCCAGCGGCAGCGTCCTGCGCCACCTTCAGCACCGCGATCCGTTCGTCCTGGCTGAGCATCGGGCCTTCGCCCAGCGACCCGGCGACGATCAGGCCGTCGCAGCCGGCGTCCATCTGCAGCGCGAAACAGCGGGCCATCTCGTCCAGGTCAAGCGCGCCATCCGCGTCGAACTTGGTGGTGACGGCAGGCATCACACCTCTCCACATGGGGGATCTCCTTGTCAGCGGACCGTCCTCTACGGCGACCGCCAGACTTGGATAGCATATTGGATACGATCTACGATATACGATCTGAGCTTCTATCCCACCTCCTCCCGGTCACCCGTGAGCCGGAGCGGGCGAGCAGACAGATTGAAAGATCATGGCATTGGCGCTGAAAACCGTCGACCTGGGCGCGGCCTCCTCATCCGCCGATGTGATCTTCGACTCACTGCGCGAGGCGATCGTGGAGGGCGTGCTGAAGGACGGCGATCTTCTGCGTCAGGATCGGATCGCCGCCATGTTCAACGTCAGCCGCATTCCGGTCCGCGAGGCGCTAGCGCGGCTGGAGGAACAGGGCCTCGTCACCAACCAGCGCTACAAGGGTGCGGTGGTGTCGTCCCTGTCGCTCGACGAAATCAGTGAGATGTTCGAGTTCCGCGCCCTGTTGGAGAGCGACGTTGTCCGGCGTTCGGTCGATCGGATCAGCGACCAGACCTTAACGGAGGCCAGACTGTTCGCCGATCAGTTCGCCCGCGAGACCGACAGCAGCCAATGGGGCCGTCTGAACCGGCAGTTCCACTACACGCTCTACAGGGACAGCAATCGTCCCTATCACTTGCAGGTGATCTCGAAGGCGCTGGACAATGTCGACCGCTATCTACGCGCCCAACTGGTGCTGACATCGGGCATCGAGATCGCGCGCCGCGAACATGTCGCCATTCTCCAAGCGGCGATCGACCGCGACAGCGCGGCGGCCGCGGCCCTGACGCGCGATCATATTCTGGGTGCTTGCCGTTCGTTGATCGAGTTCCTCGAAGTCGAGCGTCAGCAGTAGATTTCGACCGGATGCGATGCCTGGAACCGCCCCATCGCCCGATCCGAGACGACAACCTCCATCGGCAGGCGGGACGGGGCACAGACGGTTCAGTAATTGTCGCCGTTGGTATTGGGCGCCTCTTGGCGAATACAGACCTCAGGCCGCTGCCGACTGATCTATGTCGATCGTAAAGCCGGCTGCAGCGGCATCCTTGACGAACATCTCTACCGTTTCCCGCGAGAACGCCAGCTGATCTTTACCGATCAATGCTAATTTGGCCAACAGGTCATGGCCGACGGTGATGATGTGACAACCCGTGCTGTCAGCCTGAAAGATATTAAATAGTTCGCGAGGACTTGCCCATAACAGCTCAGTCTTTGGTTTTGATTTGATCATGGCAGCACAGTCACTCATCAACGGCACTGGATCGATCCCGCAATCAGCGACTCGCCCAGCAAAGACGGAGATGATGGCCGGTGTGTCGATTGACAGCGCCTCGATGACTTCACGCACTTGATCCCGGGTGAATATGGCCGTCACGTTCACTTGGACGCCTTGCGACGAAAGGCTGTGAACCAATGCGGCGGTCGATGTGCCGTCAGAGGTTGTCACCGGTATCTTGACATTTACATTCGGTCCCCAAGAGGCGATCTTGAGCGCTTGCGCCTCCATGGTCGGCAGATCATCCGCCAAGACCTCAAACGAAACCGGGAGACCCGGAACCAACGCCAAGATCTCTTTGGCGAAGGCCGCGTAGTCCGTCACACCTGCCTTACGCATCAGCGTCGGGTTGGTCGTGAAGCCGCGAATCAACGGATTTGCCGCGAGCTTACTTATACTGTCGAGTTCGGCGCCATCGGCGAAGAGCTTGATGGCGAGATGATCAAGCGATTGCATGTATACCCTCGTTCAAACGACCGGCGCGTCGATGAGAACGACAGCGCGAGGTTTGGGAGATGCGGCCCAACAGCCAGCGTACCGTCACGCGTGCAGGACGAACTCCGTTTCGTCCTCGCGGATCTGGTCCCGATATGTGCGGCCCCAGGCGATCATGTCGCGCACACCCTCGCGCAGATCGATCGTCTGGCGCCAGCCGAGTTCGTCGCGGATTCGCCGGCTGTCGAGCCAGTACTGCTGGTCCTCGCCGGCACGTCCCGGCGTGACGGTGCACAGATCGTCCAGCGCCAGGCCCATCTCTTCCGCCACCAGCACCACCAGATCGCGAATGCTCACCGGTTCGTCGGGTCCGACATTGTAGGTCCGGCCCGGCTCGCCGGCGGTCGCAACCAGGTGAATCGCCTGGGCGAGATCCGCCGCATGAAAGTAGGATTTGCGGACCTGCCCGCCGCCCTGCAACGGCAGCTTTTCGCCGGTCAGCCCACACAGCACCGCGCGCGGCAGCACGCGCCAGACCTGCTGCCCGGGACCGTAGGCGTTGGACGGCCGCAGGATGTTCATCGGGAACCCCTTGGCCCGCGACAGCGTCTCAAGATGCAGATCGGTCGCCATCTTGGAGACCGCATAGGGGCTGGTCGGCAACAAGGGCGCGTCTTCATCCGCGGGCGTATCGACCGAGCCGTAAAGCTCAGACGTGCCGATCTGGACGAACTTCTTCAGATAGTCGCGCTGCATCAGCGGCTCGCAGAGGCGCACCACCGCCATCAGATTGGCGTCGTAGTACCGGTGGGCGCCTTGCCAGGAGGTGGCATAGGCGATCGCCGCGAAGTTCACGATATAGTCGGGTCGCAGCGCATCGAGCCGCTCCAACAGGCGGTCCGGCTCGAACACGATGTGGATCTGCTCGTAGCGGTAGCGCGAATCGCCCGCGCCAACATTCAGCGTGTAAGGGCTTCCCCGAGGGATGTTACGGCCGATCGATAGAACCTTCTCGGTCTCGGGCCGCTCCAGCAGGTATTTCGCCAGATGGACGGCGAAGACCCCCGCGCCACCGAGCAGTGCATATGTGCTCACAATCGCGAACCTCTTCTGATCGACTTCATCGACGGGCGCGGAACGGGCTGTCGGCGGCTGGGGCTAGCCGTCGTTGTCCACCAACGGTCTTTCAAGACGTCCAAGACGCCGGGTCAAGGCAATCGCCAATACCGGGATAGGCTCCTGCTCGAAGGCGCTCATCATCGCCCGATAGTGGCTCTTGGCCGTCTGGAACCGGCGTAGCCGGCGAAGGCGCCCGATGACAAGCTCAAAGGGCGGTCCGGTCCAACGATTGGAACGAATCCCGCCAATCAAGGCCCCGACGATTCGCAAGAAGAGGATTCTCGCGAGCGTTAGCGTGTCGCTCTGCGCTGCGGCGAGCGACAGCGCTGTCTGGCGGCGCCAACGCCGCCATCGCCGCGCTCGGGCGCGGCGGGCGTCATGCGCCTGCCGGTCTTCGTACTCCAGCACACAATCGGGAATCTTGAGCCGATCGAGGACCCGCTCCACGAAGGCCGCCGATTCGCGTTCGACCGCCGCCCAGGCGGCCGGATCGATCGCCGTGCTGTGCCATCGGTAGGGGCGCCGCACAAGCTCCCGATGAAGTGTCGCCGCGTGCCCCTCCGCCCACAGCGAGACGAACCGCACGACCGACCGCCGTGCGGCCGCGGACACCGGCGCAAAGGCAAACTGGTCGTCCGACAGACTGCAAATCGTCGCGTCGTCGGAATCGGCAATGCAATGCACCAAGTCCGAAGAGGCGATGGCTTTCGGTAGGTACTCCTCGTCCAAGGAGACGCGAAACGGACTGGCGTAGCCAGGGTTCTGCTCGTCGACCCGGATCGCCAGCGGATGGGTGTGAAAACAGCGCATCAGCAGGCCATCATCGCCGACCGACCACAACAGCGATGACGGATAGGAGGCGAGGTCGTCGCTATCCCAGATGAACTGCCGCATCGTCGGATGGAGCGTCTGGTTGGCCAAGGCGACCAGCTCGCGCGCCGGCAGGCTGCGGATCGCATCGGCCGCGGCCCGTCCCCCCGTCCGCTCGATGAATCGCGGGATGAACTGCCGCTCCGAGACGCGCGGAACCGGCATGGTCACGGCGTCGCTCCCCTCCGCCAAACATCGCAAGGCCGTGCGAATCGCACCATCCGCGAATATGAAATCAGGATAAACGAAAATTATTGCGTCATATCCGGAAGATTGTTGGATCGCGAAATATTGACAGAAACTCGCTCCAAGATACTTATCCGATTTCGGCGGACTTTTAACGATCAAGAATGTCGTATTGATGAGTTTTTTGAGGGCAAGAAAACAGGGGGAAGATTCAATTTTCCGCCTATCTTTCTCGGTCGTGACGATCAGATAGGTGGAGTCAGTCTTGGCCCGGAACACCCCCAGATTCCCGTCGGAGAGCTGGCTCGGCAGGGAAAGCGACAGGAATCGGTCGACATAGCTCTCGCCCCAAAGCGCTACGGTCACCAAGCACTTCATGCCTGCGGCGTCTGCGCCGCCCGGCTCAGTGTGGTGCTGGCTTCGGTCATCTTCAGGTGCGGCAACGTGCGGTCTGTCCACGATGGGCTTTCCCCTCCGGCGATCGGTCACTAGCAGCGAACGCCCTGCGGCGGAAGCCCCGGCGTGCATGGCGGCCGTCGATCCGCCATGCCATGATGGCCGCGACACCCGATGCCCGCATGCCATCGTGGGTCTCGCAGGCCGCCTTGCCGGGAGAGATCCCCATTCACCACCGCGCCGTGTTCCTCGATCGCGATGGCGTGTTGAACCATTCGCGCGTCATCGACGGCAAGCCGGTCGCCCCCTGGCGCCTGGAGGATTTCCACATCTATCCCGAAGCTGCGCCGGCACTCGACAGGCTGCGGGCCGCCGGGTTTCGGCTGGTCGTCACGACCAATCAGCCGGATGCGGCGCTCGGCCGAATGAGCCGCGACGCGGTGACGGCGATGCACGCCGTGTTGACCGACCGGCTGCCGATCGACCGGGTCGAGGTCTGCTTTCACCGACCGCAGGACGGCTGCACCTGCCGCAAGCCCAAGCCCGGCATGCTGGAGCGCGCCGCCCACGCGCTCGACATCGATCTCGCCACCAGCTTCATGGTGGGCGACCGCTGGAGCGACATCGACGCCGGCCAGGCGGTCGGCTGCTTCTCGGTCTTCGTCGACCGCGGCTATGCGGAACGGGGGCCGGAGCGACCCGACGCCGTGGTTTCCTCGCTGACTGAAGCGGTTGAGATCATCTTGGGCCAGACCTGACGCTTCAGTGGTCGACGGTCAGCGTTGACGCAATCAGCCTGGCCTCCATCCAATCCGCTGCGATCGGCTTCATACCACCGCATTGATCGTCCGCCCCTCGCCGTGTTTCTAATGAACCAGAAAGGGCGTCAACCGAACTCGCAGCTGAGATGGTGTCGCATATGTCCTGCGGCGCTGCCTTGGGGTCGTGCGCCTGCAGGTCCAGCCACCAAATATCTCCGTTGCTGCTGAAGGAGATTTCAGATGCTACGCACCCACATTGATAACCTTCTCCTTCGGTTCGGCTCTGTAGAGAGCAAATCTCCAGATCGAGTTAAGTCCAAAAATGTAAATAGAACTATCCGTCGTTTCGATAATTTCAAATCTAACGTCAAACACAATCCCCAACTCTCCGGCTACACCAATTCACTGATGGAGAATGGCTATGCTCATCTTGGAAATCTAGGAATCAACATCGATTCCTTGTCAGAGAAAACCAACTTGCTATTCTCCAATATCCCGCAAGACGATCCTGATTTGAATGTTCTTTCCATAATAAACCATTTTTTCGTCGATAGCGCGACTAACAAATTTCTTGAGCATCGAGAAGTAAATGATACAGTGCGTGGCTATCTTGGAGAGGATGCTCTTTTCGGTTGGTCGATGCTGTTTCGTATTCCACAATGCTCTTCGGTGTCGCGCAGCTCCGGATTGTGGCACCATGATTGTATCGGCCGACACCTTAAGCTCTTTGTGTTCTTACACGATGTTGATTCCGGAGACCGAACGACGAAGTATGCGGTCGGCTCCCATAGAATGACGCACAACGGCCGCTGGTGGGGTGAACTCACCCGGTATCAGCCCAACGAGGTCGAAGATCAATTTGAAATTGTCGAGTTCAGAGGACGCAAGGGTGACGGCATCTTATTTGATACAAATGGACTCCACCGCGGAACATGGGAAGCCAATGCAAACTCAAGAGACATCTTGAAATTCTGCTACGCATCGGCAACCAAGGCGCCACACGTGGCAGATCACGGATTGATGATAGGCATTCATAAGGAGTACTTGCCGACAAACATCGATCTCGACAACACCCTGTTGGATCAGTCGGCAATCTTCAATACTAAAGTGAAAATAAATGATGGCAGTGACCGCTGTGATGAAATCAGCGCCTTTCAGTATGGCCAACGTGAGAAACCAGTTGACCCGAATCCGAAAGTCGATGCGCTCACCGGCCAAGTATTATTACCACAACGCAGCTAATTGTATTGTATGCATTGACATGAATACTCCCATTAATATTGAAAATTCATATATCCAATCACTTATGGAACAAATCGCTTGGCCCCTGAATGAACATCTAACTGAGATGAAGTGAAACACTCATGAAGTTGTGTCGGCTTTGGGCTCGCTCTGCCAGGGCGAGATTGATGCGGCAATTCCGCGCCGCGATCTGCTCTAGGTGAGATATAGAATGGCGCGTGTCTACAACTCCAAGGTTAATGACGCCATAGCAGAGTTGGGTCAAAAGGTCGTTGTCGATCCAGTTAATCCGACTTTACTTGAGGAGTACGGTATTGCGTTGGCTAAAGCACAGATCTCTCCAAGCAAAACAAAAGACATGTGCAAGTTGCTTTTTGACACGGATGACACATTTCTGGGCCGCTGGTGCCTCGCCTCGGAAGCTGAGAACTGGTTTAATCTGCTTCAATCACGCGAATTCGGACCAGTAGAACTGAGATCCAAGGAAAGACATATTTGTTTGTTTGCTGTCTACCCATGGTGGATTTCCTTTTTTGTTGCCCTAGCAGTCGTCATTCGACGACTCGGCCATAAGGTCAGCATGTACTGGTTGCCACACGCTGATCCCACTCGCCCGAACCAGCCTTGGGAAACGGATCTGATCCTCAGCGAAATGCGGGATCTTACTGGGAGAATTCAAGATTCCAGAGTCACAATCTCTAACTTGGCCAACTTATCACCCATCAATACCCCAGAGTATATCGATTCACACCTAGAACGACAAAGCAAGATTGATACGCAGATTCACATGCGCACGCCGAATTTCGATCTACAAGATGCGGATACTCACAACCATTTTTCATTCCGCTACGCGCAGAACAAGCATTGTGCACAACGGCTGTGGCGGCTCGTGCACGAAACCACCGTCTCGAACTGGGTATCGCACAACGGCTCGGCGGTCGAGTTCGGCGTGCTCCAGGCCATCCTTCGCGCAAAGAGCCAGGATGTCGCCCACATCGAGTTCGGATGGCGCGAAACCGATACAATACTCACGCGCAATAGGCCGTTTGCCGAATTCGACACCAAGGCGGCTTGGACGGCCCATAAGGCCAAGAGCTTGAGCGCTCGGGACCTGGAGAGCGTTACCCGCCGTGCCGCCGAGCTCGAAGATCCCGAGTCTTATCGCAGCGGCTGGGTTGGCCGGTTTCAAGTTGCGAAGCCGGAATCGGACACAGCGCGGCTACGAACCATGTTGGGTCTGAAGGATGATCACC
The DNA here is from genome assembly GCA_028284045.1 of Alphaproteobacteria bacterium. Taxonomy (GTDB): domain Bacteria; phylum Pseudomonadota; class Alphaproteobacteria; order DSM-16000; family Inquilinaceae; genus JANQSN01. The sequence continues at coordinate 125,458 of JANQSN010000057.1, forward strand.
CAATTGTTCTACTTCTGGGCCATGTGGAGTGGGATACCACGGCCCTCGTTGACGAGGCCAACACCATATTCTCCGGCTCGCGGGACTGGATTGCCGAAACGCTCCGCTACTTTCGGGCAAATGAGCAGTTACAGCTATTGATACGCCCTCACCCGCAAGAGAGCGAGATCAAGAGCCGAGCCCGGCTGGAGGACACTGTTCGGCAGATAGAGCCAGACCTACCTCACAATATCCATGTCTTGTCTTCGGACGCCCCCATCAATACCTACGGGCTGATGCGCATGGCCGACATCGGGATCACCTACTTAACCGATGCCGGTTATGAGATGGTCATGCGAGGTCGGCCGGTGATTTGTGCGGGAAGGGCGAAATTTCATGGCAAAGAGATTACCTTGGATCCCAGCACGCAAGAAGAATATTTTTCCATTCTTGACGAATTCACCCGAGATCCCACAGAATTTCAAGTAGATCAGACGAATTTAGAAAATGCCTTCCGCTTTGCGGATCTATACTGGAACGGCATATACAAGCCGTTTCCTTGGCGCCCGGCGGGTATATGGGGGCAACTCAAATCAGCGCCGATGAAAGAGATCATTTCGGCGAACAATCTTGGAAAATACCAAGAGGCGTTGAGCGTACTATCGGGGGACTTTGAGGCCTATGACGGGGTTGTCGGAGACCTCTCGTCACTCATCGTATCAGGCACCGATCGTAACCTGTCGTCGACCGGCATCGGTCGGAACGGTCGTCAGCCTGTCGATGTCGAGCCCGGCGCAGGTGTCGGGCCCATCCGCCCGCTGGACGCTCGTCCCCGCCTGCCAGACCCATCGGGGCCGACGGATGGCGGCGATACCCTGCAGCGCGTCGACGACGCCCGTCGCGATACCGGGTCCGGGACGGCAATCGGGCGTTTCAGGTCGTTGATTCACCGATTCCGACGCGGCGGGCGAGGATAGTCACCCCTTTTGCCACTCTACCAACGCGACGCTGTTATCGGGAACGACCCCATAGAGATCGGGAATCGACCGGGTGATCGACAGTGCCCCGTCCCGTTCCAGGCCCTGCAGGACGGCCCATAGATTGCGGTTGTAGTCATGCGCCTCGGCATGGGCGCGGCTGGACGTGGCACCCGGCATCGGCGCGTGGCCGGCCATCTGCCAGCCCACCGGCTCGAAATGCAGGCAGGTCACCCGGGGGGCGAGATCGAGGATCGGCCGCATCGCCGCTTCCGTGATGTCCGGAATCTGCTCGATGCTCTGTGCGGTGAAGACGACCGCATGGTCGCCCCGCACGTGAACGCCGTCGAGCGTCGCCGCATGGAAGTCGAACGGCTGCACAATCAGCTCAAGCTCGGGCGCCAGATCCGCCAGTCTCTGCGAACAGGCCCGCCCGGCCGCGGTGTACTCCAGCGCGTAGTAGGGAACATCGCGCGGCCCGCCGAGCAGCCACGTCCAGCAGAGATTCTTGCCGATGCCGCTGCCCAGCTCGACGATCGCGCCGGTCTGCGGCGTACAGGCCTCGCCGACCGCCCGGGCGATCAGCGCCTGCTGACCCTCGAACACGCAGCCGAAGGGCAGCGTCGCGCGCCGCCCATAGACGGACAGGTCGAAGGCGTCCGCGCCCGCCAGACCTCGCGTCCCCGGGGTCTGCGTCCCCAGGGTCTGCGTCCATTTCCGCTGGCGCTCCCACTCCACCAATGTCAGGACACGCGACAGCGACGTCTCGCCGGCGGCGATCAGCGCATCGACGTGGCGAAGCAGCGCCGGCCATTTCTCGCTATCGTATTCCCGCTCGATCCAAGCCCGATCGCGCACCACGGTTCTGGTCATATCTTCGCGCATCCATCCTCGGCCTGAGGTAGGGTCTCCGTCCCGCGAACAGGCCCTCGCCCCTCCTTCGACGCCATGCCCCCGACCGCCCTTCCGTGCATCATCCCCGCCCGCGGCGGCTCCAAGGGTATCGCCCGAAAGAACCTGGCCCCGGTCGGCGGCAGGCCGCTGATCGTCTGGGCCATCGAGGCCGCCCTGGCGTCCCGCAGCCTTACCGCGGTCTTCGTCTCGACGGAAGATGATGAGATCGCGGCGGTGGCGCGGTCGGCCGGCGCGGACGTGATCGCCCGGCCGGCCGACCTGGCCCGCGACGATACCGCGGCGGAAGACGTGCTGCTGCATGCGCTCGCGCAGATGACGGGCGAGACGGGGGACCTGCCGGATGTCTTCGTCTTCATGCAATGCACCTCGCCGCTGACCGCGCCGGAGGACATCGACGGGATCGTCGCGCTCCGCGCCGCTGAGAACGCCGACAGCGCCGTCGGCGTCACGGCCGGCAACTACTTCCTGTGGCGGCGGAACGCGGCCGGCGGGGCGGTCGCCGTCAACCACGACCCGGGCCATCGCCCGATGCGCCAGGCACGCGACCCGGAATTCGCCGAAACCGGCGCGCTCTATGCGATCCGCACGGCGGCCTTCCGCCAGGCGCACAGCCGTTTCTGCGGACGCGTCGTGCTCTTCGAGATCCCGCGCGCGCGGGCCGTCGACATCGACGAAGCGGACGACCTCAACGTCGCGACGGCGCTGCTCCACGCCCGTCACCGCCCGTCGTCGAAGACCGGCGCTTGAGGTGTCATAGCCGATTGGATAAAGAGGCGGCACGGCCGGCGCGGCCACGGATCGTCACAGCGAGGCGCGTTGCATGGAAGGCTCCGCCACCGGGTCGATGGCCCGGCAGGTTCTCATCGGGGATCGGCCGGTGGGCGGCCGATCCCCGGTCTATGTCGTGGCCGAGATCGGTATCAACCACAATGGCGACCTGGATCTCGCCAAACGGCTGATCGATGTCGCGGCGGTTGCCGGATGCGACGCGGTCAAGTTCCAGAAACGAACGCCGGAATTGTGCGTCCCGCCCGATCAGCGCGACGCGCTGCGCGATACGCCGTGGGGCCGCATGACCTACATGGACTACCGCGAGCGGGTCGAGTTCGACCGCGCGGCCTACACCGAGATCGACCGTCACTGCCGGGACCGCGGCATTCAATGGACCGCGTCGTGCTGGGACCATGAGGCGCTGGCGTTCCTGGAGACCTTCAATCCGCCGTTCCACAAGGTCCCATCGGCGTGCCTGACCCATCACGATCTGCTGCGCCGAATGCGGGAGACCGGCCGTCCCGTCGTGCTGTCGACCGGCATGTCGACGATGGAGGAGATCCGCCGGGCGGTGTCGGCGCTGGATACCGACCGCCTGGTCCTCTGCCACGCGACAAGTACCTATCCGTCGAGCCCCGATGAGTTGAACCTGCGGATGATCTCGACGCTGCAGTCGATGTTCGACTGCCCCGTGGGGTATTCCGGGCACGAGGTTGGACTGCAGACGAGCTTTGCCGCGGTGGCGCTCGGCGCTGCGCTGATCGAACGCCACGTCACGCTGGACCGGCACATGTGGGGCAGCGACCAGCACGCCTCCATCGAGCCGACCGGGCTCCTGCGTCTGGTGCGCGACATCCGGGTTATCGAGCGCAGCCTCGGCGATGGCATCAAACGGGTCTACCCATCCGAATTGCCGGTCATGCGGCGGCTACGCCAGCCCGAATGGGGCGACGGCGCGGCGGCTCAAGGCTTCTCCACGAAGGCCACGGAATAGGCGTAAGGCAGCTTCTGGATCTTCAGGCCGCTGTCGGCGAAGAAGGCATCGATGGCCCGGCTTGCGCCGGGGAAGGCACCATAGTCGTCAAGCAGCACGATGCCCCCCGGCGCCACCCGCGGATAGAGCTGCTCCAGGCACACCAGCGTCGGCTCGTAGAGGTCGACATCGACGTTCAGCAGCGAGATGCGCAGTTCCGGATGACGCCGGCAATAGGCCGGCACCGTCTCGCGGATATCGCCCGCCACCAGCTCCAGGTTGGTCTCCAGCCGGTGCTGGGACAGCAGGTCCAAAAGCGTCTCCCGCCCAAGGCCGCGCTGTCCGGCGACGGATTGGAATGCGGCCAGCTTTTCGCGATCCTCCTCCCCCGGTTCCGGCATGGCGTCGAAGGTGTCGAAGGCGACGATGCGACGGCTCGACGGGTTCTCCAACAGCGCCCGCAGCTTCACGAAGCGGCTCAGCGACGCGCCCTTGAACACGCCGCATTCGACGATCTCCCCGGCGATCCCAGAGGAGCGGCGGAACAGGTCGAGATGGCACGCAAACTTGCTGACGCGCTCGATCGACGCGGTCAGATAGAAGCCGTTCTCGTATTCTGAGCTGCGCTCGATCTCAAAGGACATGGCGCGCGCGCGCGACCCGACGGCGGCGGTCACGCGATCAGCGGCAGATCGTCGATATTGACGCTCAGCCCGGCGCGGTCGCGGCGATCCTCGTAGGAGACGACCGACGGTTCCGCCGCCTCGATGGCATCCTTGAAGAACAGGCTGATCACCAGGTCGCGCTTGTCGGCATCGATGTCGGCCAGGGTGAACGGCTCGCCGCTGTCGCGCCGCTCGACCAGGAACGCGGCCATCTCATCGCTGATGGTGATGGTGTTGGCCCAGCGGATGTTCAGCAGATGGAAGCCGTCCTCCTTGCGGAACCGCAGCCGCTTGGGCACCACCAGGCGCAGCCCGTCTTCCAGGGCCTGCTGAAAGCCCGGATCGCCGCTCAGCCGGAAATGGCGATAGACGCCGCCCGGGCCGACGAACAGCGGATCCTTCTGGTCGTGGGCGCCGTAATGGCCCAGCGCCATCATGCTGCACCCGGACTCGCACATCCCGCGGTATTCGCAGCCTTCGCAGCCCTTGTAGTAGAAGCTGCCATTGTGCCACTTGCGCATGCCGCCCTGGTAGATTTCCTTGATCGGCGTCTCCAGGACATTGCCGTAGCCTTCCGCCTCATGCACGCAGGCGTGAACCGTGCCGTCGGCATTGATGCTCATCCGGTGACCGGACTGCGACGGGCAACCCCGGCCGACGAAGTCGGCGTATTTCTCCAGATCACCCAGGAAGCAGAGCGGGTAGCTGACCAGCGACCCGATCATCAGCCCGAAGTCCTGCTTGACCCGCAGCGCGTCGTCCAGCGACTGGCGCACCTCGTCGGGCGTCATGCTGTAGTCGTCTTCCTGGCTGGTATCGGCATAAGTCGGCGGTACGGACCGGGTGACGAACAGCTTCTGGACACCCAGTTCCGCAACCATCTTGCCCGTCTCGTAGACCTGATGCTTGTTCTTGCGGGTCACCACCATATTGGCGCTGACCCGCATGCCGTTGCGGGTGGCGATGCGGATGCCGGAGACGATCTTCTCGTAGGATCCGATCTTGCCCATGATCTGGTCGTTGGTCAGCGGATCGCAGGACGGAATGCTGGTCAGGATATGGTCCAGCCCCGCGTCCAACAGCCGGCGGATGCGCTCTTCGGTGACCAGCATCATGTTGCTGTTGCAGCTCACCGAGATGCCGTTCTCGCGCAGCTTCTCCAGCGCGTAGATCAGGATGTTGAAGCGCGCCATCGGCTCGCCGCCCGACACCACGACGTGGAAGATCCCGGCCTCCACGAAGCGCTCGATCAGCCGGTCGAGCCGCGCCTCGTCGAGCGATACCGAGCCCATGCTCTCGTCGCGCCAGAAGTTGTAGCAATGCCGGCATTTGACGTTGCACAGCTCGGTCAATTCCAGATTGACCATCGTCGGCGCCGAGAAGAGGCGTTTCATCGGGCGTCAGCTCCCCTGCCCCGGTCGGTCGGCGCCCTGGCGCGCCGGCCGGGCAACAACACCTTGTTAGATATGAGATGGCAAGAAGGCGTCAAGCGAGATGTCGCCGCGGCCCCGCGCCATGTGCCGGGCCGCCCGGGGTCGCCGAGCCGCCCGGGGTCGCCGAGCCGCCCGGGACCAGCGCGACCCGCATCATAGATAGTAGTAGATCCGATGACGCCGGTACGCCCAGACAAAGAGTCCGAGAGCGCTACCCAGACCCGACATCGTGATGACCACCCATAGGGATGTCATTTCCGGTGCACCACCCAGAATCGATGAACGAAATATCTCAAGAAAATGATAGAAGGGATTGAAATCATAGACAAATGTCCGATCTCCCAGATCTTCCGCCCGCCACATCACCGGTGTCATGAAAAACATGACCTGCACGATGCTGCTGACGATAAAAGGCAAGTCACGGAATTTGAGAGACATGAACCCCAGAACCAGCGCCACCCACAGACCGTTGACCAGGATCAACAGAATTGCCAGAAAGACAAGTAGTGTCGACCACTGAAAAGTCACATCGAATATGATCATCAATGCAATGATGATAATAGAGTTGTGAGCAAAGCTGATGAGTACTTTCGAAATAAATTTAAATAAATGAACCGAAGTCGGCATATTGTACTGCAGCATGATCGTTCGCGAGTTGATAAACAATTCCGATCCTTCATTGATCAGTGTCGAGATAAGATTCCACCCGACCAAGCTGACACCGAGATACGGCAAGTAGTCTCGCGGATTCTGGCCGAACAGGGTGGCGAAGACAAAGCCCATGCCGCCGATCATCACACCGAGACTGATGGTGATCCACAGGCTCCCGAGAACCGACCGGCGATACCGCTGCTTCGTTTCCAGCCAGGCGACGGTCAGCCACAAACGGGTCAGCCGCAGTCCCTGCCAGATATCTGCGAGATTGTCGCGCGCTGTCTCCGATCGGAGAGTTGCGGCGATATCAGCGAGTCTCAGCATGGTACGCCTCGATAACCTCGTCGACTCCCCCCGAATACTTAATCTTTCCCTTCTCCAACCAGATCGCCCGGTCGCAAAACCGCCGCAGCAGGTTGTCGGCATGTGAGGCGACGACCAGGATCTGCGACCGCCCCATGAACTGCTGCAAGCGGATCGCAGCCTTGTCCTGAAAGGCGGCATCGCCCGCGCCGATACCCTCATCCACCACGAGGATGTCGGGATCCGCGGCGGTCGCAATCGCAAAGGACAGGCGGGACATCATGCCGGCGGAATAGGTGCGCACCGGCATGTCGAGGAACTCGCCAAGCTCGGTGAATGCGACGATCGACTCCCGCATCTTCCTGGTCTCGTCCCGGCTCAGGCCGAGATAGAGGCAGCCGATATCGATGTTCTCGTGGCCGGTGGCATCCATCTCCATGCCGAGCGATCCCGACAGCAGCGGGATGACCTTGCCGGCGCTGCGGACCCGGCCCATCGTCGGCACCAGAACCCGCGCCAGAACGCGCAGCAACGTGCTCTTGCCGGCGCCGTTCGGCCCGACCAAGGCGAGGCGATCGCCTGCCTTCAGATGCAGATCGATCCCCTGCAACGCATGCAGAACCGGGGCGTTGGCGGGTCCCTCCAGATCCAGAACGCCGCCGAGGACGGATTTGAGGCTCTCGCGGCTTAGCAACCGCCGGGGGCTGGAGCCGAAGACCGGAAAGCTCACATGCACATTGTCGAGCTGCAGATACATCACGGGCTTCCTCGGACGCGCCCCATGGCGACGCGACGCGCGATGATCCAACCCTTGTGTCTGCGGAACCAGGCGCGGACCACACTCGCACGATCGCACGCGCGATCCGAGCGGCGATGGCGGCATTCGTGCTGCGGCGCAGCGTGCCGCACCCTCATTGAAATCCACCACCGCCGTCAAGACCGGCGGCCATCTGATCGCACACGCACCGCACCGCATCGGCCAGCGGCGTCCAGGCGAAGGCCGGCAGCGCATCGGCCAAGCGCGCCGCCTCGAACCGCCGATAGGTCGCCGGAGCCTGCCGGGGTGCTGCGTCGATGACCACGTCGGGCCCGACGACGCCTCGGACCAAGTCCGCCAGATCCGCGTAGCGGACCGACCGCCCGGCGACGGCGTTCACCAGTCCGACGGCGCGGCGGTCGACGAGCGCAACGATCAGCCGCGCCAGATCCGCCACCCAGACATGCTCGCGGGTCTCCTCTCCCGCGCCGAACACGGTGATCCGCCGCGCCGTCCGCGCCTGGCGCAGGAAGCGGGTCACGCCATAGGCGTTGTGGGTATCCGCGGCACCGAAGATCAGCGTCGCCCGCAGCACCAGCAGGCGCGGGGCGCAGATGTCGGCCAGCATCAGCTCCCGCGACCGGTGGGCGGCGCCGTAGAGGTCGGCCGGGGCCGCCGGCGACCCCTCGTCGGTGACCGCCTCCGGCGTCGCGGACAGCGGGTAGACCGCGTCGCTGCTGACATAGACGACCTGCGCCACCGGCCGGCGCGACAGCGCCTCACAGATCGCCGCCGCCATGGCGATGTTGGCCAGGAACCCCGCGCGCTCGCGCCCGCCGCGATCCGGCGTCAGGGCGGCCAGGACGATGAGCGTATCGTCGGGCTGCAGACGGTCCACCAGAGCCTCGCCCGCCGCCGGCGCCGTCAGGTCGATATCGGCCGACCCGAGACCGACCGTCGCCCGGCCCGCCCGCCGAAGCGCCGCAACCAGCGCCCGTCCGACGAAGCTGCCGGCCCCCAGGACGACGCACCGCCCCGCCGTGCCCGACGGCAGGAAGCGGATGGGGTTCATCGCCGCGATCCTGCGATGGCCCGCCCGATTCGATGGCCCGGCGCCGCCATCACGGCACCGCGATCCGGTGATGATGCATCCACAGGGCGAAATGGTCGTAGGGTGTGATTCGCTCGCGAAACAGAACGTCGCCCGGGAAGCACCGCATCGCCTGGCCCTCCGTCAGGCGCAGGTCCGCCAGCACCGCCGACGGCGCCTCGACCACGTAGAAGGTGCGGTAGAAGCTGCCCTCCCCGCCGCCCTCACGGGCGAAGGCGAAGGTGAAGCGGCAGAAATACCGATGGGGATGGCGGGCGAGGTCGAGCCCAAGCTCCTCGTCCAGCTCCCGCGTCAGCGTCTGCTCATCGCTCTCGCCAGCGTTGCGGGCGCCGCCGAAGCATCCCCAAGTGCCGGGAAAGAAGATGGTCGGGCTGTCGTCGCGAAGCTGCAGCAGATAGCGCCCCCGCTCGTCGACGATGATGGCCGCCGTCGCATCCGCCGGCGTCAGCCCGGCCGCCGGCCGGCCGGCGTGGGATCGCGGATCGCCCGCCGTCATGGCCGGGACCCGAAGGCGCGCCGCAAACCGTCGGCCAACGGGGTCCAGGAGAAATCGGGAAACGCGGCCCGCGCCGCGTCGGTGGCGAATGGCCGGTAGCCGCCATGGGGCATCGGCCCCGATCGCGGCGTGCCGGTGATGGCGACCGGGTGGCCGACGAGGTCGCGGGCGTGCTCGGCGATCTCGCGGAAGCTGACGACCGTCCCGGTAGCCAGGTTCAACGCGCCGGTGCTGCGGTGGAACAGCACGCGCGCGGCGATCTCCGCGACGTCGTCGACCCAGACATGGTCGCGCCGTTCCTCGCCCTCGCCGAACAGCGCGATGTCCTGGCCGGCCGCGACCTGGCGGCAAAAGCGGTTGGGGCCGTAGCCGTTGTGGGGATCGTCGGCGCCGTAGATCAGGGTGGGCCGCAGCATCGCCATCGGCACGGCGAGGTCCTGGGCAAAGGCCAGCTCGCGCGCCAGATGCATCGCCCCATGCAGGCTGGTCGGCGCCATCGGCGACTGCTCGCTCAGCGGCAGCGGGCCGTCGGCATAGACGGCATCTGAGGAGATATTGACCAGATGGGAAAGCGGCGCGTCTTGCAGCGCCCTGCTCAGAGCCGCCACCAGCGCCAGATTGTCCGCCAGCATGCGGGTGGTCCGGCATGGTGCGATGGCGGAGACCGCGACCACCGCGTCGCCGGGCTCGATCAGCCGCCTCAACACGCGATCCGCGTCCGGATCCAAGAGATCGACGGTCTTGCGGTCGACGGCCAGGGTCGCCACCGACGCGGCCGCCAATCGGGCGGCGATGGCACCGCCGACAAAGCCGCCGGCGCCGATCACCACCACGCGCTTGGGCGATACCGGCGTTTCGTTCAGATGCGTCAGCATGGCGTTCCCCGATCAGGCGCGTCCCAGGATGTGATGGTCGAGGCCAGCCGCGGCAGCCGCGCCGCGGTCGATGATGCCGTAGGGATCGATCACGATCCGCCCGGCCAGCGCGGCGGCGATCTCGTCGGCCGGCAGTGTGCGAAACAGCGGCCAAGGCGTCAGGATCAGCAGCGCCTCGGCATCGCCGAGCGCGGCGATGGGCGACGGCGCCGCCGTCAGGCCGGGATGGAAGGCCGGGTCGGCCGCCACGACGGGATCGAAGGCGGCGATGCGCGTCGACGCCGGCAGCCGGTCGAGGGTCGCCAGCGCCGGCGCATTCTTCGTCGACGCGGTGTCCTCCTTATAGGCCAGGCCCCACAACGCCAGGCGCGCCGTGGCCAGCCGATCGCCAAACAGATCGTGCAGACGCTTGCCCGCCCAGGCCCGGCGCCGGTCGCTGTTGGCCAGTTGCGCGCGCAGCACCCCGACATCGGTGCCGCCGGCCTCCCCCAGCCGGATCGTCGTCGCCATGTCACGGATCAAATTGCTGCCGCCGATGCCGAGGCCGGCGGCGAGATAGGCATGCGGGCCGATCCGCCGGTCCAGGCGCAACGCCGGTGCGATCTCCGCCCAGTCCGCGCCGGTGGTTTCGCAGATCTCCGCCAGGGTATTGGCCGTCGAGATCGAGGCCACGAGGCACAGATTGATGGCGATCTTCGCCAGCTCCGCACTCTCGTAGCGCATCGTTAGGACCGGACAGCCGGGATGGGCCAGGAACGCCGCCAAGGCCGGCGGCAGCGGCCGATCCGGATCGGCGCAGCCGATGATGTAGCGTTCCGGCGCCAGCGCCCGCTCCAGCGCCCGGCCGAAGATCAGCGTCTCCACCTGGTAGTGGAGGATCAGCCCCCGACGCGCGCGGCTCGCCGTGAAGCCGGGCGGCACCTGGCTCAACACCACCAGCGCCGCATCCGGGCGGATCGCCGCGGCGATCCGATCGAACAACCCGGTCAGTACGCCCAGATCGCTGGTCCCGTCGTCGGCCACCGGCACGTCGGGCGCCACATAGACGACGTCGCATCGCCTGAGGTCGGCCGGGTCGGCCGTAAAGATCAGGCGGGCGGCGTTGCGCCGGGCGGCCGCTTCCAGATCCGGCTCCGACACCGGCATGTGGCCTTGTGCGATCGCCGCACAGAGCCGGGCGTCGTCGTCGAAGGCGACCGTGTCGAACCCCCATTCGGCCGCCCCCACCGCGGACACGAGCCCGAGATGGGTCATACCGGCGAACCCGATGACCGGTCCGATCATGACGCCGCCGCCCGGGCGACGGCCGCGTCGCCGAGCCGGCGCAACACCCGGTTCAGCCACAGGTCGCGGCCGAGATCGGTCTCGGCCCGCGCGGCGACCTGCCGCTTGAAGTCCGCGTATTCCAGCGCCCAGGTCGGATCGTCCTGGACCAGGGTCCGGCTCTCCTCCGGCGGCCGGCCGGCGGGCAGCACCCGTTGGCGCACCGTGAAGGTCGTCGGCCCCCATTTGCACAGCGAGCGGATATGCGCGCTGCCATGCTCCGCGAACACATCGCAGGTGAAGTGGTTGCGCCACATCAACAGCGTCGCTTCCAGCTCCAGGCTCGTCGGCCCGGACCGGCAGCCGAAGACGACGTGGTCGGGCGCCCGGTTCTCAAACGCCGCGGCGGTGTGGACGACGAAGTCGTCGCCGGTCTCGCCGAACCAGAACCGGCAGGTATCGAGCAGATGTGAGCCCAGGTCGTGCAGGACGCCCGAGCCGTGGTCGCGCCACTCGGATTGCCGGACCAGCCGCGCGGTGCCGTTGCCGTAGAAAAGCCGGCAGTGATAGAGCCGGCCCAGCCGGCCCGACGCGATCAGGTCGCGCATGGCGACATAGTGCGGCTCGAAGCGGTGGTTATAGGCGGTCTGGATCAGACATCCCCGGCGGATCGCCAGCGCCTGCAGCGTCTGCAGATCGCCGTCGTCGGCCGCCCAGAGCGGCTTTTCCACCAGGACATGCTTGCCGGCGTCGATCAGCCGGGTCGCCAACGCCACCTTCGGCGCATCGGGCACGCACAACAAGGCGGCATCGTAGGCGTCGACCGGGACCTCGGACAGGTCGCGGTAGTCCGCCTCGGCATTGACGGGGTCGACGCTGGCCACGAAGTCCTCTGCCGCATGGACGCGACGCTTGTGGCCCTGGACGCCCAGCCCGACGACGATCACGCGCATAGGCTAGCTTTCGTAATTCGCCCGGCTTTCCACCGCGTCGATCTTCTTCAGCACGTCGTCGCGGCCGACCGGGACGTTGCCGTCATGCTCGACCTCGACCGCCGCGGCCATCGCACCCAGAACCGAGGCCGTCACCGGGTTGCCCGTGGCGACATGGGCCAGCGTCGCATAGGCCAACAGGGCGTCGCCGGCCCCGACCGCGTCGACCACATGGTCGGCGAAGCTGTCGATGGTGAACCAGGCGCGCATCTGGTCGGCGTCGGCGCGTTGGCGATAGGCGATCAGACCGCGCTCGCCCAGCTTCAAGATCAGGTTGCGGCAGCGGGCGCGCTGGAAGAGCTTCAGCGCCAGCGGGCGCACGACGCTGTCCTGATCCCCCAGCGCAAAGCGCGCCTCCCGCTCGTTGGGGGTGATCAGATCGAAGCGCTCGAACTCGCAGATGTTCCCCCAGCGGCTGGCGACCTGGCTGTCGGCGACGCGGAAGGTGCCGTCAGGAATAGCCGCGATCAGCCCCGGTATGGTCTCCGGGTTGAAGATGCCGTGGCGGAAATCCGCGAAGACGACGCTGTCGGCCTCGGCGGCCTGGATCTGCTGGTGAAGCCGACGCTGGATGTCTTCGGAGATCGCCCGGTTGTCCAGCGTATCGACCTTGATCATGCGGTGGCCCGCACACACGATCGCGTTCTTGTTGGTCGTCGGGCGTGTCGGATCGATCAGCGCGCGCGTCTCGACCCCGGCCTCGGTGAGATCGCGGATGGCGAGCTCACCGTCGCGATCGTCGCCGAGTACGGTGGAGAACACGACTTCGCCGCCGGCCGACTTCAGGTGCTTGGCGACGATGCCGGCGCCGCCGACATAGTCGGTGCGCCCTTCGTAGCGGACCGACAGCGTCGGCGTCTTGGTCTGACCGCCGATCATCGTCGTCTCGGTATAGGAGTCGATGATCGTATCGCCGACGACATGCACCCGCTTGCCGTCGAACCGGTCGAGGGTGTGCCGCAGATCGTCGAAGCTCAGCCCCTCGGCCTGCAGCAGGGCGGCCAGCTTCTCCGCCGACAGGCTGGGTGGGGCAAGCTCGATCAAGCGCGATGACGAATAGACGACGTCGCCCGGCGTGAAGATGAACTCGCCGCCGTAGGAATCCAGCACGTCCTTTTCCGCTTTTGTCTTAGGCGGCATGCCTTCGGAAATATATTCGTACCCTTTGGCAAAATAATCCGGCTGTATCTTCGCCAGATGCTCCAGCGGCGTTGCGTTCGGGTCGATGATCACGAAATCGACCATGTCGAGCGCGGCGAGATTGAGCGCGCGCAGATCCTCCGGCACATAGGGGCGGAGATTGGCCTTCGATATATGAGCGTCGGCCGTCAGGCTGGCGACCAACAGATCCGCTTTGCTTGCAGAATATATCAGATGGCGAATATGGCCGGGATGAACAATATCGAAAGTCCCGTGACACATTATGACTTTCTTGTCACGCGGATGTGCGCCAATCTCGGCCAACAAACCGTCGATTGTTTTGATTTTCTTCCGGTATTTCTCGTCGACCATGGGACTCTTACCGAGCTGGAGACAGCATCTCGAACCAGGAGCGGGTCGCCGCGGCGATGCTGTCGGGTTCCCAAAGCGGCGCATCACGCCAGTAGTCGATGGTGTCCAGGATGCGCCCGACCCCCTCTTCGAAGCTGACTTCCGGGCGGAAGTCCAGGTCGCGGCCGATCTTGGTGATGTCGGCGTGGGTCACCGCCGGCTCGCCGGGCCGCTTGGGGATATGGACGCGCTCCCCGCCCAGCAGATCCGCCAGGCGGTTGACGCTCTGCGGGTTGCCGGCGCCCAGGTTCCAGACGGTGCCGGTCAACGGTGTCTCGGCCGCCTTCAGGAAGGCGCGCGCGACATCGGTGGCGTAGAGGAAGTCCCGCGACTGGCTGCCGTCGCCGACGATGGTCAACGGCTTGCCGGCCAGCTTCTGCTTCAAGAAGACGCCGAACACCGCGCCATAGGCGCCGGACGTGCGGGACCGGGTGCCGTAGGCGTTGAAGATGCGGATGCTGTTGACCGGCAGGCGATAGACCTGGTGCCAATGCAGCGCCGCCTGCTCGCCCTGGTACTTCGACAGGGCATAGGGGTATTGCGGGCGGATCGGATGGTCTTCGCGGGTCGGCGTGTCGGCGAGGCCATAGCAGGACGACGACGCAGCATAGACGAACTTGTCGACGCCCGAGGCCCGGGCCCCTTCCAGCATCGCCACGGTGCCTTGGACGTTCACCGACAGATAGTCGGTCGGCCGCTCGATCGACGGCACGATGTCGCCGATCCCGGCGAAGTGGAAGACGAGGCGCGCGTCCCGGAAGATCGCATCGTCCGCCGCCACGCTGCGGATGTCCCGCCAGTCCGCCGCCAGGTCGGCGTTTCCCACATGCTGGGCCAGGTTGGTGTCGCGGCCGCCCGACAGATCGTCGAGCACGCGAACCGCATAGCCCTGGGCCAGCAGCAGGTCGACCATGTGGCTGCCGATGAACCCGGCCCCACCGGTGACCAGGGCGATCGGCCGCGCCGCCATGTCAGGCCGCCCCCCGCGCCTTCAGGGTCTTCACGTTGTAGTACTTGATATCGTCCATCGAGTCGGGAAGCTTGCCGTCCTGGAAGGCGCGGCAAAGATCGCGGATCGCCGTCTCGATCGAGTATTTCGGCTTAAAGCCAAGAACACTGGCGATCTTGTCTGAATTGATATGGTAGGAGCGGTTGTCGTCGCTCGGCGTTGTGACGATGTCGATCGGCGCCTTGTCGGGGAACTCTTCCTCCACGACCTGTTTCACCAGAACGGCCAGGTCGGCGATGCTCATATTCTGAAAGCCGATATTGAAGATCTGATTCCGGACCCGATCGGCCGGCGCGGTCATCAGCAGTTCCACCGCATCGCAATAGTCCTGGATGTGCAGGTTCGGGCGCATCTGGTTGCCGCCGAACACCGTGATCCGGCGATTGGTCACCGCATGGTTGGTCAGGATGTTGACCGACAGGTCGAGCCGCTGGCGCGGGGCATAGCCGCAGACGGTGGCCGGCCGGAAGATGACGCCGACGAAGCCGTCGTCGGTGTGCCGCGTCAGCAGCGGTTCGCACAGCCCCTTGTACCGGTTGTAGAGGGTCAGCGGCACCAGCGGATGGTCTTCGGTGACGTCCGGATCGTCCGAGACGCCGTAGACCGAGCTCGACGACGCGTAGACGAACCGGGCGACGCCCGCCTGCTTGGCGGCGACCACCATCGGCTCGAAGGCGTCGAGATTGATCGTCGTCGACAGCGCCGCGTCCAGCTCGAAGCTCGCATCGTTGGAGATGCAGGCCAGGTTGACGACGATGTCCGCGCCCTCGAACACCCGCGCCAGCGCCGGTGTGTCGCGGATATCGCCGGGAACGAAGGCAAAGGCCGGATCGTTCGGCAGGAAGTCCGACCCGAAGAAGGGCACGTCGAAGGCGGTGACCCGATAGCCGCTCTTCAAGAGCTGCGGGCACAGCAAGCTGCCGATATAGCCGGCGCCGCCGGTGACGACAACATGGCGCATGCGCGATCTTTCCTTAGACCCTAGGTAAAATCCGGTGGTTCGACTTGCGGTCCGAACACCGGCCGCCCGTCACCACTTCGTGGCGTTCTTCTTCAAGGCGGGATGCGAGACCAGGCAGTGCCACACCACGGCCTGGAACGCCTCCGCATGGGGGGTGACCAGGGCAGGATCGACCGTCGGCACGATGACCGCGACATCGGCCACCCGGCCGGTATAGCCGCCGTCGCGCCCGACGATGCCGTAGATGCTCAAACCCCGTTGCTTGGCGACGTCAAGCGCCCGCACCAGGTTCATCGACACATTCGCCTCGGCATTGCCGCCACCGACGGAAAATACCAGGATCGCGTCCTCTTGCCTGGCGCGGCTGCCCTTCAACCATTCGGCGAAGACGGTGTCCCACCCCTCGTCGTTCGTGCGGGCGGTCAGTTCGGGAACATTGTCGGTCGGCGCATAGGCTTCCACGTCGCAGAGCTTGCGGAAGTCGTTCACCGCATGCCCCGCATTGCCGGCGCTGCCGCCGACACCGAGGATGAACAGCCGGCCGCCGCGGGCGCGCACCGCGGCAAGCCCGTCCGCGATCGCATCCACCGCATTGGCATCGATCAGGCTGCAGATCTGCTGCGATTGCGCCAAGAACGCCGCCGAGAAACCCACGTCTTCCCCCACCCCTACACTGTTGTTTCCGGTTCCAATATCGTCCAGAAATAATCGCCCACATAGTCGATCTCTTCGAACAGTGACATCCAAGCATCCGGCTTATGATAAGTCTTGGCGGTCAACATCCATGCTTCGAAAAGTTCGAGTTCTTCGTCGTCTCGATAGGCGTCGACCTGCACAAAGGTGTTGCCAGGCAACGCCACGCGCTGGAGTTCGCGCAATGCCTGGCGGCATCCTGAATTGTCGAGATTGTGAATGGTATTGATCGATATCGCGGCAGCGAAACTCCGATCCGCAAAGGGTAATCTTTCGCAACTGCCGCGGACGATGCGGCCTTGAACATCGGGATGGCAGTGCGCAATCGCATATTCCGAGATATCGAGGCCGATCACCTCGACGCCGGGCAGCATGTCCTGCAGATCCTTCATCAGGAACCCCTTGCCGCACCCGACATCGAGGACGCGCGCCCCCGGACCCAACCGGTAGCGATCGGCCAGGCGCTGGGCGACCGGCCGCCAGCGGCCGTCATAGACATAGCCGCCATACCCCTGCTCGCGCGTGCCGTCGAAGTACTCCTTGCCGAACTTCAGCGCCAATGCTCGGTTAGCATCCTTATTGATCAGCCTTGCGGTGACGTCGCGGCGAATCGCTGGCTGTGCGCCGAGAAGATTGAAGAGCATTTTTGGAAGACAGCCGCTGGATTCAAAGAAATCGAGACCAAACGAATTGATTTTTTCTCTGACCGCGGGGCTTTCGGTATGGCATCTGATGTCCGGAGTCAAGGCACCCGAGGCTCGGCACGCCGCTGCGGCCCCGTCGGCGCCGATCTCACGGCAGTCGTTTCGCCGTGTCTTCGCCGCACGACCGGCCGCGGGCGGCCCATGACCGGCCCCAATGCGTTTGGAAATGAGGGAAATCAACAAATATGCCGACAATCAGCGCGGTCATTCCCAATTACAACCATCAAGACTATCTGGAATCTGCATTAGATCACCATTTGTCACAAACCCATCCGATTCTTGAAGCCATATTCGTCGATGATGGCTCAACCGACGAAAGCTTGGCCTTGCTGCGCCGACTGGAACAGCGGCATGCGGTGGTTCGCGTACTTGCCCACGACCGCAACCAAGGCGTCAATGCCGCCATCATGACCGGGCTGGCGGCCGCTCGCGGCGACTATGTCCGACTCGGCTCGACCAACGACCCGATGCAACCGGACTTCTTCTCGTTGGCAATCGGCCTGCTGGAACGGCACCCGGAAGCGGGGCTGTTCTTCGCCAACCCCGCCACCATCGACGAAGCGGGCACCGAGACCCGGCGACTCAGCCTAGGCCTGGCGGACCAACCGATTTTCCTGGATCCGCCGACGCTGATCCGGCGCATGGCGATCAAGGCATTCAGCATCCCCTCGCAGACCATGGTGTTCCGCCGATCGGCGCTGGAAGCCGTCGGCGGATTCCGCCCGGATCTGCACTGGCACGCCGACTGGTTCGCCAAGACCGCCGTGGCGCTGCGCGGCGGCGCTTGCCATGCGCCCGTCTATGTCGCCGCGGCGCGTGACCACGCCGATGCCTATTCGGTCCGCACGACCCGCTCTGCGGAGGGCGAGCGGTCCCTGCTCTACCGCATCCTGGACATCCTGGCAGAGCCCGACTTCGCCGATATCGCCGAACGTGTCGCCGAAGCCGGCGTCTTTCCAGAGCTGCGGTTGCGGACTCTCCACTGGCTGGCGGCGCGCCGGTCGGCGCGCCGGTTCCTGTCCGGCCGCCTCGTCGCGCGCTGCGTGATGGAGGAGGTCTGGACCCACCTCCGCCCCCTCACGCCGATGTCCTGGCGCCAGGTCGGCCGCGCCTGGGCGTCGCGGTTGACACGCTGATGGATGCCTGCCAGTTGAACAGGCGTTCGGCCACCGCGCGCCGAAACGGCCGCTCAGCCGCCTTTTCCGGAACGGCCCATGACCCAGACGTCCCTGCCCCTCTTCGAGCACATGCTGTACATCCGGCTGGTCGAGGAAGAAATCGCAGCCCGGTACGGCGCGCCCGGCCAACCGCAGGAGATGCGCTGCCCGGTCCACCTGTCGATCGGCCAGGAGGCGACCGCGGTCGGTGTCTGTGCCGCCCTGACGGACCAGGACCACGCCTACAGCACGCATCGCTGCCACGCCCACTATCTGGCGAAGGGCGGCCTGCTGGACCCGATGCTGGGGGAGATCTACGGCAAGCAGACCGGCTGCGTCGGCGGGCGCGGCGGCTCGATGCATCTGATGGACACGCGCGTCGGCATGCACGCCAGCATCCCGATCGTCTCCAGCGTGATTCCGTTAGCCGTCGGCGCGGCGCTGGCGATGAAGATGGACGGCCTGGACAGTCTCTCCGCGGTGTTCTTCGGCGATGGCGCGATGGAGGAAGGGGCCTGGCACGAAGCCGCCAACTTCGCCCGGCTGCGCGCGCTGCCGGTGTTGTTCGTGTGCGAGAACAACCTCTATTCCGTCTACACGCCGCTGCACCTGCGCCAGCCCGACGGTGCGCTGGCCCGCTTCGCCCAGGCGCATGCCTTGCCGATCTGGCAGGCCGACGGCATGGATGTCGAGGCGACGCACACCGCCGCGACGGCCGCCGTCGCCAGCATCCGCGCCGGCAAGGGTCCCGCGGTGATGCTTCTGGACACCTACCGGTTCCGCGAGCATTGCGGCCCCAATGACGACGATCCGCTCGGCTATCGCGAACCCGGCGAGCTGGCCGCCTGGCATCGCCGCGACCCGGTGACCGCCCAGAGGGCCCGGCTGATCGAGCGCGGCGACGCGACGGCGGCGGCGCTCGACGCGCTGCAGCAGCGGCTGGCCGCCGAGATATCGGCGGGTTTCGAGCGGGCGCGCGCCGCCCCCTTGCCCGGCCCCAGTGCCGCCGCCGACCACGTCTATGCGGATGAGCCGGCATGAACCGGGTCCTGACGAACGAACGCGTCATCTCCACCGGCGAGGCGATCCGCGAGGGGCTGGAAGAGGCGGCAGCGGACGACCCGGATGTCATCTTCCTGGCCGAGGGCGTCGAAGACCCCAACGCCGTCTACGGGACCTTAAAGGGCATCGGCCAGCGCATCGGCTCGCATCGGATGATCGAGATGCCGCTGTCGGAGAACGCCCTGTGCGGCGTCGCCATCGGCGCCGCCATGGCCGGCAAGCGCCCGGTGATCAGCTTCCACCGCGTCGAGTTCGCCTTGCTGGCCATGGAGCAGATGGTCAACAACGCCGCCAAGGCGCACTACGTCTCCAACGGCCAGCACCGCGTGCCCCTGGTCATGCGCCTGGTGGTCGGCCGCGGCTGGGGGCAAGGGCCGGCCCATTCCCAAAGCTTCGAGACGATGTTCGCCTCGGTGCCGGGGCTGAAGGTGGTCATGCCGGTGTTCGCCGCCGATGCCAAAGGCATGATGGCCGCGGCCGTGCGCGACAACAATCCGGTGATCTCCATCGAGAGCCGCTGGGCGCACTATCTGCACGGCCATGTGCCCGAGGGCCTCTATGTGGAGGCGCTGGACGGGCCGCGGCGGCTGCGCGAGGGCCAGGCGGCGACCGTGGTGGCCACCAGCTACATGACGCTGGAGGCGATGCGGGCGGCCGACACGCTGCAGCAGCAGGGTGTCAGCGTCGATCTGTTCGACCTCCGCCTGCTGCGCCCGCTGCGGCTGGAGGCGATCCGCGAGTCGGTGCGGCGCACCGGGCGGCTGCTGACGGTCGACACCGGCTTCCGGCTCTACGGCGCCGGCGCAGAGATCGCCGCCGACATCACCGAGCATTGCTTCGCGGCCCTCAAGGCCGCCCCCCGACGGCTCGGGCTGCCCGATCATCCGACCCCCTCGTCGCGCGGCCTGGTCGTCAACTACTACCCCGACGCGCTGAGGATCGTGGAGGCGTTGGCCGGGCTCCTGGACCTTCCGGCCGAGGTCGAGACCAACGCCCGCCAGGCGCTGATCGCCGCCCGGGGCGACCTGCCGGTCGACGTGCCCGACCAGTATTTCCGCGGACCGTTCTAGATGGCGGCGGATCACGGCGGCCCGGCGGACGGCCCTACGGGGGGTGCGGTCCGGTACTCGCCGCTCGCCGATCAGTTCGCGAATGTCGACGAGGTCTTCGACGCACTGAGGGCGCTGGTGCGCTCCGGCGACTTCACCCTCGGCCGCGTCGTCGGCACGTTCGAGGCGCGGTTCGCCGAAGTCGCCGGAACCCGCCACGCGATCGGTGTCGGGTCGGGCACCGATGCGGTGAAGATCGCGCTGCGCGCCGTCGGCGTCGGCCATGGCGACGAAGTGATCACCTGCGCCAACACCTTCTGGGCGACCTGCGGGGCGATCGCGGAGCTGGGCGCCCGCTCCGTATTCGTCGATTGCGACGACAGCTTCTGCATCGATCCGGCCCGCATTGCCGGGGCGATCACGCCGCGGACCCGGGCGATCGTCCCGGTCCACCTGACCGGCGACGTCGCCGACATGCCGGCGATCATGGCAGTCGCCGAGCAGCATGGCCTCGCTGTCGTGGAAGACGCCTGCCAGAGCCTGCTGGGCGAAGTGGACGGCCGCCGCGCCGGCAGCATCGGCGCCGCGGCGGCCTTCTCCATGCACCCGCTGAAGATCATCAATGTGTGGGGCGATGCCGGCGTCGTCGTGACCAACGACAACGCCGTCGACCGGCAGTGCCGGCTGCTGCGCAACCACGGCTTGGTCAACCGGGACGAGATGGCGCTGCTCGGCTACAACAGCCGCCTCGACAGCGTCCAGGCCGTCGTCGGCAACTGGATGCTCGACCAGGTACACGACATCGTCGCGCGGCGGATCGACAATGCCGCCTATCTCGACGCGCGGCTGTCGTCGGTGCCCGGCTTGCGCCTGCCGCGCCGCAATCCGCGCACCCGCAATGTCCACCTGTTCTACATCTTCTTCGCCGAGCGGCGCGACGCGCTGGTCCAGCACTGCCTGGCGCACGGCGTCGAGGCCAAGATCCACTATCCGATTCCGATCTACCGTCAGCCGGCGCTCAGCCATCTCGGCTACCGGGCCGGCGACTTCCCGGTCACCGACCGGCACGCCGACAGCGTGGTATCGCTGCCGGTGGACCAGCATCTCAGCCGCGATCAGCTCGACAGGATGGTCGAGGTCGTCACCGATTTCTACGCGCGTTGAAAGGCGGGAGCACCGCGAACCGTGAGTGACTTCAAGGTTCCCTTCATCGATCTGCAGCCCCGCTATGCCGAGGAGCGGGATGAGATCCTCGCCCGCATCGACCGGGTGTTGAGCCTCGGGCACCTGGTGCTGACCCAGGAGGTCGGCGAGTTCGAGGAGGCGGTCTGCCGCTATACCGGCGCCCGGCATGCCATCGGGGTCAATTCGGGCACGGATGCGATCCTGCTGGGGCTGTGGGCCGCCGGGATCGGCCAGGGCGACGAGGTCATTCAGCCGCCGGTCTCCTTCGTCGCCACCACCGGGGCGACGGTGCATGTCGGCGCCACACCGGTGTTCTGCGATGTCGGCCCCGACCAGAACATCGACCCGGACCGGATCGAAGAGAGGATCACGTCGCGGACACGGGCCATCATGCCGGTTCACTGGACCGGCCGGATGTGCGACATGCTCCGAATCCTGGAGATCGCCGACCGCCACGGGCTGGCGGTGATCGAAGACTCCGCCCAATCCATGGGATCCCGGCAGAACGGCCGCCACGGCGGCACCTTCGGCCTGGCCGGCGGGATCTCCTTCCATCCGCTGAAGAACCTCAACGCGCTCGGCGACGGCGGCATGGTGCTGACCGACGACGATGCGGTCGCCGAGAAGATCCGCCTTTACCGCAATCACGGCCTGCAGGCGCGCGACGACGTGGTGATGTTCGGCATCAACAGCCGTCTCGACGTGCTGCATGCGGAGGTCTTGAAGTACCGGCTGACCCGCCTCGACGAGGTCATCGCCAAGCGTCGCGCCAACGCCGACCTCTATCGGCGGCTGATCCGCGCGCCGGAGGTCGTCATTCCCGCGGAGCCGGCCCACCACGAAGACTCCTACGTGATGTTCATCGTCCAGGCGGAACGGCGCGACGCCCTGCAAACGCATCTGACCGCGGCCGGCATCCAGACCCTGGTCTACTACGGGACGCCGCTTCACCTGCACAAGGCGGCCGCCGGCCTCGGCTACAAGCGCGGCGACTTCCCGGTGGCGGAGGCCCAGTGCGACCGGGTGTTGGCCCTGCCGCACCACCAGTATCTGACGGCCGACCAGATCGGCCATGTCGCCGACGCCGTGAACGCGTTCTACGGCGCGTGAGACCTGCCGGCTTGCGATGACCCTGCTGGTGCTCGCCCCCCACGCGCTCGACGAGGTTCTGGGCTGCGGCGGCCTGCTGGCCCGGCTGGGAGACCGGCCGGCGCAGACCTTGATCCTGTTCGGCGATGGCGAAGGCCGCGACGGTGCGCGTCGCCACGCGGCGGCAGCGGTGGCGGATCTGCTGACGATGCGACCGCCCCGTTTTTCGGGCCTTGCCGAGGGAAGCGGCGACACGGTTCCGCTGCACCGGCTGGTCTCGGCCATCGAGGCCGCCGTTCAGGAGATCCGGCCCACGACGGTGCTGATCCCGTCGGCGGCCACCCTGCATGTCGATCACCGGCGCACCCATGAAGCGGCGATCACGGCGCTGCGCCCCGTGCCCGGGCATCCGGTCCGCCGCGTCCTGGCCTACGAGATCCTGTCCAGCACCGATTGGGTCGGCCCGGACTGGCCGGCCTTTCGCCCGCATGTCTTCATCGACGTCGCCGACGTCTTGGCGACGAAGCGCCGATGCCTGGAGTACTATGCTGCGGAGATGCGCTCCCCGCCCCACACCCGCAGCATCGAGAACGTCCTGCGCCGGGCGGCGTCGCTCGGCGGATCGGTCGGTCTGGAGGCGGCCGAGGGGTTCGAGCTTGTCCGTCGACTCGTCCAACGCGACGAGCCGCTCTAAAATAGCGCGATCGGGAAACGAGAACCGCCTGTGGTTGCCGCGCGGCGGCGATCGGCGCCGGAGCAATGGAACCGATGGCGGATCGTTTGTGTGGTGAGTCGGCGGAACCAGACCGTATCGAGGGCGATGCCGGCGGGACGGCGCCAACGGTCAGCGTCGTCATTCCGGTCTATAACGGCGCCGACACCCTTCAGCGCGCGCTGGAAAGCGTGTTTGCCCAGACCTTTCGGGACTATGAGGTCGTCATCGTCGACGACGGCTCGACGGACGACTTGGCCGGTACGCTGAAACCCTTCGGTCACCGGGACATTCGCGTCCTGCGCCACGACGTCAACCAAGGCGCCGCCGCCGCGCGGAATACGGGGGTTGCCGCCGCTAGAGGCCGGCTGATCGCCTTCCTCGACTCTGACGACGAGTGGTTGCCGACCAAACTCGCGCAGCAGGTCGCCTATCTGGACAGCGCGCCGGCGGGCACGCGGCTGTGCTGCAGCGGCTTCGCCATCATTACCCGCGACGGCGCCAAGCCGCGCCACCACTGCCCGGCATACCGGCCGGATGAACCCGCTTTGGATCGCCTTGTGTTCGGCTGCGACCTCAGTCCCGGTTCCACCATGCTGGTGGATCGGCGCAGCTTCGAGGAGACCGGCCCCTTCAACACCAGCCTGCGCAGACTGGAAGACTGGGACTGGCTGATGCGGTTCGCCGCCCACCATCGCATCGGCGTCGTCAACGAATCGCTGGCGTATATCTATTCGCTCGGGCACCCCGATTCAAAACAAGTCTATTCGGCGATAGAGACTCTTGAGCACCTCTATCTGAATGAGAAACCATTCAGCAACAAACAACATCGTTACCGATTCCGATCTTCGATCGTCTTGGAAAAGGCAGCATCGCACTATAGAGATGGCCGCATTCTTAGGACATTCAGTCTCGTTCTGAGATCGATCTTAGTTTATCCTTGGAGGGATCGGCTTTTTTATAGGCGGATGCTGCAGAAATTGTACCAAGCCTGTCTTCCGAGGCCGGGTGCGATCGTCGCGGGCAAGGTGCTGCACGTGATCACCGACCTGAATGTCGGGGGCGCGGAACGGTCGTTGGCCAATCTGGTCCGGGCCGACCCGGCCGGGCGCTGGCCGCCGCCGACCGTGGTCAGCTTGAAGGCCGGCGGGCGGTTCGTCGAAGAACTGCGCGCCGCGGGTATCGATGTTCAGGAACTGGGCGTTCGCCGGCCCGCCGATGCCCTGCGCGCGATCGGCCAGCTTGCCGCCCTGATCCGTCGGGAACGGCCGGAGGTCATCCAATCCTGGATGTATCATGCCGATCTGGCCGCCCTCCTGGGGCTCATGCTGTCGCGCCGGCGCCGGGCGACCCGGCTGTTCTGGGGCGTCAGGTGCTCGGACATGAACCTCACCCACTACCACCGTAATCTGCGGCTGGTGGTGCGCCTGTGCACCCGCCTGTCCCACCTTCCGGACGGCGTCGTGGCGAACTCCGAGGCCGGGCGCACGGTGCACCGCCAACTCGGCTACCGGCCGAAGCGGTTCGAGATCGTCGACAACGGCATCGACCCGGAGCGGTTCCGCCTACCGCCCGGCACCCGGGCCGACACCCGGGTCGAGCTTGGTCTGCCGGCCGACGCCACTGTGATCACGGCGGTGGCCCGGCTCGATCCGATGAAGGGCTACGATCACTTCATCGCCGCGCTGGGCGCGCTGCCGGACGTCCATGGTCTGGCCGTCGGGCACGGCACGGAGAACCTGCCCGACGCGCCGCGGCTGCACCGTCTGGGCCGGCGGGCCGATGTGGCGCGCCTCCTGGCGGCGTCGGACATCCTGGTTTCCAGCTCGCTGTTCGGCGAGGGATTCTCCAACGCCATCGTCGAGGCGATGGCGGCCGGCCTGCCCGTGGTGGCCACGGATGTCGGCGATTCCCGGCGGATCGTCGGCGATGCCGGGATCATCATCGCCCCCGACAACAACGCCGCGCTGTCGGCCGCCCTGCGGTCGCTGATCGACGACCCGGCAGCACGACGACGCCTGGGCGAACGCGCCCACGCCCGCGTCGTCGACGCATTCTCCCTGTCCCGAATGGTCCAGGGGTTCGCGCGGGTCCACGCGGCAGACCCATTTCGCGCCGACCGATGACCCCTCACGCCAAGGTCGCTTGCATGGCTGGAGGCCCCTGCCGGCGGACACATGCCGCCCGGAGTTGACAAGGACGGTACGCAATCAGAACGCCGACGCCCGAGTTCGGCAACATCTGGCCACAGGACATTCCCAGGACCGCCAAGGCCCTCGACGACCTCCCCGCAGCTCTCTGATACTTCTGGCAAGAGTGGCGGAGCTTTCCGAGGAAAGATCGAACCGAGACCGTGCTTCTGGAGACACCCTCGCGCTACCGCGCTCAGGAAACCTTCCTATCGACCGTCCACGGACGCTCGATTTCGCTTCGCGAACCGGAAGGTTTGGTGGAGGGTTCGGGACGAAGTTCGAACTCGGAGCCAAGCGCTCAAGTAGCGCGAAGCGCGATAGCGCAACTTAAAATGGCGGAGGGTTCGGGACAAAATTCGAACCCGGAGCCATGCGCTCAAGTAGCCCGAAGGGCGATAGCGCAAAGAAAAATGGTGGGCGCGACTGGGATTGAACCAGTGACCCCTACGATGTCAACGTAGTGCTCTCCCGCTGAGCTACGCGCCCATCCGTCGGCCATGCGGGCAGCCAGCGCAAGCCGGCCGGAATTGGCGTCGGGAGGCGTGTGGGTAGCACCAATACCCGCCCCAAGCAAGACTGCCGGCCGAGCGCCCCCTTTGCCCCTTGCGCCGAAGGCGGCGACCGTGGCACCGGTAGAGACCTTCGCAGCGCCGACTTCGCTTCCTGCCAGGAGACGGGTTGGATCCCCCGCCGCTTCCCCCTCGCCCTTGTCATAAAGGAGTCCGCGTCGATGCGCCGAGCGCATTGGATTGCCGCCGCCGCCTTCCTCATCGCGCCCCAGCTGGCCGGTGCCCAGACCGCTTCCCCTGCCGAAGACGCCGCCGAGCCGGCCGCGCCGGCGATGGTCGACCCGATGGCCGACCTGACGGCGGAGGAAAGGTTCATGCTGCTGCATGGCACGGTCGTCGCCTATGAGCGCTGCACGGGCGAGAGCTTCGATGAGACCCAGGCAGTCGCGATCAACGGGCGCATTCGCGAAGTCGTCGGCGAGAGCTTCGGCGCGGGCCGAACGCTGGAGATGATCTTCGAGGCGAAGCAGGCGATGAACCGGACGCTGTCGACGCGGGGCTGTTCCAGCGATCCCGTCGCAGCCGCCTTGTCGCTGTTTCAGGCAGAGATCGCGCCGGCGTTGCTGGCACCAGCCGACGGCGGATAAAGGCGGGGACGCCTCCGGGCCGCGCCGTCGAAGAACGCGCGCGGCCCGGCCCAACGCACCGAAAAACCCCGCACGGGCCCGCGACGCGCGCAAGGGCGCCCTCCTCTCCCCCCTCTAAGCGCCGTCGCCGAAGACCTGCCGAGGACAATCGGGAAGCACGGTGTCGAAGTCCTCGGTCGACGCGATGCGAAGATGCGCCGACAGCACCTGGCCCAAGCCCCGGCCCGGCCCGTCCGATAGCGGGAGATCGAGGCCCAGGACCTTGACGAACTCCCGGCCATGCTGGGTGAGAGAGCCACCCGCGAGACCGATGAAGGGGGTGCGCACCATCGCCTCGAAATAGCGCCGCTCGACAGCCCAGGTCTCCGGATCGAGGGACTGCGCCCCCAGCGTCTGGCCGGTGTAGTCCACACCCCACCAGTCGCTCAGCGTCGTGCCCCAAAGCGTGAACCGCAGGTCGAAGGGATCCGTTTCGATCTTGGCGATGAAGATCCGCCCCATCCAGCCGGCGAAGTCCTCGAACGCGAACGCGGTGCGGGCCGGCAGACCGCCCGCCTCGGCGCGCCGCAGCTGCCAGATCCGGACGAGATCGCCGAACGGCCCGAACCACTGCGGGTCGCTGTCCAGCGAACAGAAACCGTAGGTCCAGCCGGACGGTGTCGGACGGTCTTGCGTCCTTGCGGACACCCCGGCCAGCAACGCATCCAGGTCGTCGATCCCGGCGGGCGCTGTTCGGCGGCGCCGTGGTTCGTCGTCGGGATCCGAGGCGGGCCCGTGCTGCCGCTCCTCTGACGCATGAGTGGCGAGGCCCAGAACCCCCGTCGCCTTCGACTGACCAACACTCTTCGAAGTTCGAAAGAAAGTCGATTTTCCCATTGTAAATTCATGCTTTATTAAGTTTGCTGGAGACTGGATGGCAGCTAACCGGGTGATGGCGATCCGGACAATTATACGTCCGACGCAGATGCGCCAGGGTCGTCTGCCGCCGCGGAGCGCAAACCGATTGGTATCGGCCCCTCGGCATCCTCCGGTATCCGGCGGAGTCCTGGGATCGGTGGTGCATTGGTCCGGTCGGACACAGCACATCCCGGGCGCAAGACCCCGGCTGCCCGACTTCGCAGTTGATCGCAAGCGCCACTCGATCAATCTTTAGGCGTTTTCCGGACCCGGATTGCCAAGCTTAGGCCCTGCCGAACCGCGGATCTCGCGGCCCGGCGCGCACTCAGGAGATCGACGGCGATGAGACGGTTCCGCTTCGCGATGTCCGCCCTGACACTGCTCGCCGCCGTGATCTTTCTTGCGCTCGCCCCTCATCAAGAAGAGGTTCCCACGGCCGAGATCGCCCGGAACTACAATCAGGAGGTGTTCGTCTCCTCCGTGGCGATCTACGGAAGCCTGCGTATCGTCAACGCTGCCCTTTCCACGACCCAGGACCTCGATATCACCGCCGGACTGGTCGTCGCCGAAGGAACGATCAGCCCGGGCAAGGTGCTGGAACCGGTGGACGACACGATTGAGCGGATGGCGCATATCGTGTTTGCGCTGGCGATCGTCTCAGGCTTGCTGGCCGCGTTGATGCCGACGGCCGGATATCTCGGCTTCCTGCTGCTCGGCGGCGGGCTCCTGCTGGTGTCCGCCAACGCGTTCGCGGCGGAAATCGGCCGCAAACCGCCCGGCATGAGCGCCAGGGCGTCCCGGGCCCTGATCGTCGTGGGCATCATGCTTGGCGTCGGCATCCCCGGTGTCTACTGCCTTTCCGGCATCATCGGCCAGGACTTGACGGCGCGGGCCTGGGCGGAGGTGGACGCGGTCCTCTCAGAGGCCACGGCCGGCGCCGAAGAGACCTTCGCGATCGTCGAGGATCTGGAGGTGCCCCCTGCCCCGGCGCCGGACGGCCAAGCGGACGACGCCCCAGAGTCGAACGCCCTGGACCGCACGCTGGACTGGTTGGACGACACAGCCGCATCGGCCGTCGAGTCGGTGACCGGACTGGTCGATGGGATCGGCGAAGCCGCCATCAGCCTCCAGCGTTTCTCCGGCCAGGTCGCGCGAAACGTCGAACTCTACCTGACGCGCGCCGACGAGCTGTTCCTGGCCTTCGTGAACATCGCGATCGCCTATGTGCTGAAGCTGATCGTACTGCCCGTCATCCTCCTGGTCAGCTTCTACATGATCGTCCGCAGAACGCTGGCGCTGGAATAGACGCCCTGGCCGCCACGAGAGCGCGCCGCCTCGGTCCGCCCCTCAGACCACGTAGTTGAGGCCGAGGCGCCCGCCATCGACATAGATGGTCTCGCCGGTGATGTAGCTGGCCTTGTCGGAGGCCAAGAAGGCAACCGTGTCGCCGACCTCGCGCGCCGTGCCGATGCGCTGCAGCGGCGTTCGCGACAGGGCCATCTTCAAGGCTTCCGGGTTGGCGTTGACGCCCGCCATCATCTCCGTGTCGATGGATCCGGGACCGACGGCGTTCACGCGAATGCCGTGTGGCGCCAGGGCCAGCGCGGCGGCCTTGGTGAGCTGCATGATGCCGCCTTTTGAGGCGCAATAGGCCGGGATCGCCGGGATCGCCACCTGGGCATTGATCGACGACATGTTGACCACCGCACCCTTGATGGATTGCGCGACCATGGTCCGCGCCGCGCGCTGCGTGGCGTGGAAGACGCCGATGAGATTGACGTCGAGGACCCGGCGAAACTGCGCCAGCGAGTAGCTGAGGAAGTCGCCGGGATTGGCGATGCCGGCATTGTTGACCAGCACCGCGACCGGCCCCACCGCGTCCTCTACCCGATCGAACAGGCGATCGATGGCGTCGGGGTCGCCCATATCGACCTCGTGCCCGATGCCCCCCAGCGTCTCGGCCGCCGCGTGGACGCTGGGCTTGATGTCCGCGAGCACGATCTGACAGCCGTCCTCGGCCAGCGCCTCGGCGCAGGCAAGACCGATCCCTTGTGCGCCCCCGGTGACCAAGGCGATCCTCTGGCTCATTCGGCGTCCTTCCCCAATCCGTCGTCGTTGCGGACCCGGTCGATGATGGTCCGGCGGGCGGCCCCACCATACCGACACGGATACGCCGCAGCGACCGTCACAGCCCCTTGAGGAGCTGATTAGCGGCGGACGCGGCGCTGTAGAAGCGCGACATGAACGGTGCGGCGGCCGACCGGGCCATGCCGGTCACCGGCAGCGGCAGCGCGGCCCGATCCATGCCGGTGAGCAACCCGGCAACGGCTTGGCCGAAGATCGTGCCGGTGGTGATGCCGCGCCCGTTGTAGCCGATCGGCGTATAGAGCCCGTCGTCGAGGACATGGATTCGCGGCAGGTGGTCCGGGGTCATGGCGATCCGGCCATCCCAGGCCTCCTGAAAGCGGACCCGCCCAAGGCCAGGGAACAGCCGCCGCAGCTTGCGGGATGCCCAGCGGCTGGAGAGCCCCCGATCCTGTGTCCCGATGACCTTGCCCATCGACCCGATGATCAGCCGGTCCTGCGCGTCCCGGCGCAGCGAGAACATGATCGTGCCGGTGTCCCAGAGGCCCTGGCGCTCCGGCAGGATGTGGCTGGCCTCCGGTCCCAAGGGATCCGTGGCCAGTTGGAAGAAATGGATGGTCGTGAAGCTGTCCTTGAGGCCCGGCCACAGGGCGTCGGTATAGGCGTTGGCGCCGAGCACGACGGCCCGCGCGTCGACGGCCCCCCGATCGGTCCGGACCCGCCAGCCGACCGGCCTGCGCTCCAGCTTGGTGGCGGTGGTGCCGGTTGCGATCTGTGCCCCGGCGCCGATGGCGGCCCGCGCCAGCCCGCGGCAATAGCCCATGGGGTTCACCGTGCCCGCCCGGTGATCGACCAACCCGCCGTGGAAGACCGTGGATCCGACCTTTGCGGCAACCGCCTCGCGATCCAGAAGGTCGACGGGCGCCCCCATGGCCGTCCATTCCGTCCAGCGTGCTTGGAGATCTCGGAAGCCCGACGGGGCGTGGGCCGCATGGATCGTCCCGGTCCTCGTGGCCTCGCAGCGGATCTGGTGCTTCTCGATCAGGTCGAAGACCAGCCGCGGACCGTCGCCGAACCGTTCCAGGAACCGCGGCCCGTAGGTCTGTCCAAGCTTGGCGCGCACCTTGGCCGGCGGCAGCCAGATCCCGGCGTTGACCAGCCCGACATTCCGGCCGGACCCGCCATATCCCAGATGCCGCGCTTCGATGACCAGCACCGACAGGCCCGCCTCGGCCGCGAACAGGGCGGTCGCCAGACCGGTGTATCCGCCGCCGATGACGGCAACCTCGATCTCGGGCGGCAGCGACGCCGCGCCCTCGGGCTCACGCTCTTCGCTGGAGGCATCCCACAGCGAAATCGGAAGCGACTGTGTCATCCTGCCGAGCCCGCACCCCTTGCCGCCCCACCTATCTGTTATTGCAGGGTCAAGTCCAGTGTGTCAATATCGGGAATTCTTGTGCTATATATCAGCACAATCGAAAACAGAGTGACTTTAAGCGAACCGACGATGGCGCCCCTGAAAAAAACCTCCGCTCAGCTCGTTGCCGAGGCACGCGCCCGCATCGAGGAGATCGAAACCCCCGACCTGGTGGCCAGGCTCGGCGACCCGGATCTCCTCGTCGTCGATATCCGCGATGTGCGCGAACGCCAGCGCACGGGCTTCATCCCCGGCAGCTTCCACGCACCGCGCGGCATGGTGGAGTTCTGGGTCGATCCGGAGAGCCCCTACTTCAAGGAGATCTTCGGCGAAGAGAAGACGTTCGTCTTCTACTGCGCCAGCGGATGGCGGTCCGCCTTGACGGTCGCCACCCTGCAGGACATGGGCTTCGTCGCCGCCGCCCATCTCAAAGACGGTTTCTCGACCTGGGAAGCGCATGGCGGCCCGGTGGAACGGCTGCCGAAGCCTTAAGCACGCGTGAGCTTGCGCGACACAGCCACGGCGGCATGGACGGCGAGCGCGCCGAAGCGCTCTTGCCCCCCATCCGGCAGGTTCACATCGGGCACGGAGATGCCAAGCGCCGCCACGGCCTCGCCGTCGGGCAGGCAGATGGCCGCGCCGAAGCTCAAGATCCGGTCGCGGAACTCGCCGGTGTCGAAGGCGTATCCCCGCACCTGCGTCGCCTTCATGTCGGCATCGAGCGCGGCCAATGTCGTCAGCGTCCGATCGGTGTGCCGGGCCAGCGGCTCGCTGAGCTTCTCGCGCAGGGTCGCGTAGTTCTGCGCCAGGATGGCCTTGCCGGTCGCGACGCAGTGGATCGGGGCCGCGCCGCCGACCGGGCTCCAGGACTGGATCGGCTTCCGGCTGCCGATCTTGTCGATATAGACGATCGACAGTTGTTCGGGCACGGCGAGATAGATGGTCTCGCCCGTCTCTTGCGCGAGATAGGCCATCTCCGGCGCCGCCAGCTCCCGCAGATTCAAGCTGTCGACCGTCGCGCGCCCGATCTGCCACATCCTCAGCGTCGCTGCGTAGGCACCGCCGGGGTCCTGTTTCACATAGCCAAGACGCATCAGGCTCTGCAGCAGACGGAATGTGTTCGACTTCGTCAGACCGCGTTGCTTGGCGATTTCGGTGACCCCCATCGCACGACGCGCCCCCGCCAGCGCCTCAAGGATCGTCAAACCCTTCGACAGCGTGGAGTCGACCTTGGGCTCGGGCTTGCTGCCGTCCATCACTCCGCTTCGTCCCTTCCCGCTGCCCCCAGCGGCGTCCTGCGTTGGAACCGAGCCGCCCGCGTCACTGGTCGAGGACCCCGACATCCTCGGCTTCCCAAGATTTTCTGTTCCGTATTTCAGCACTTATATGCCGGAAACTGAAGCATCGAGAAATCGAACAAATACGCAGCCGTTGTTCAGATACCCACGTCATGGTATCCGAGACGTATTCATGATGGCCTGGTTCGAGCAGCGATGCCGAACGCGGGGTCATGCCGGCATCGGCCCATGATCCAACCCATCGGATCGGCTTCGTCTCTTCGCCTCGAGTCCAGGCGCAGGGCCCAGAATACGAACGGGCCGAACTCCCGGAGACCGCGTCGCGTGGCCAACCGATCGGACCTACAGGACGGGAAGCTCGATCTCGCCGCGCGCGCCGCCTGGCTCTACTATATCGGCGGCAGAACCCAAGATCAGATCGCGGCGACGCTCAACATTTCCCGCCCGGCGGCCCAGCGTCTGGTCGCCCTGGCCGTATCCGAAAAACTCATAAAGTTCCGCCTGGATCACCCCATCGCCGCGTGCATGGAGACCGCCCAGACGCTGCTCGATCGGTTCGGCCTGGCGTTCTGCGATGTCGTGCCCGCGGATCCGGCGCAGCCGGCGGCACAGGCCGGCGTCGCGATTTCGGCCGCCCAGTGGATCGAGCAGTATACCGCCCAATCGGCCCCCCTGGTGCTGGCCATGGGCACCGGCCGGACGCTGCGGGCGGCGGTGGCGGAGGTCTCGGCCATCAACCGGCCGCAGCACAAGATCATCTCCCGGGTCGGCAACATGGCGCGGGACGGGTCGGCCAGCGCCTTCGACGTGGCGATGCGGCTGGCCGACCGCGTCGGCGCCCAGCGCTACCCTATGCCGATGCCGGTGGTGGCGGAGACGGAGGAGGAGTGCGCCCTCCTCCAAGCCCAGCGGTCGTTCCGCGTGCTCTGCGATCTGTCGGCCCAAGCCAAGGCAACCTTCGTCGGGATCGCCGGCATCGGCTGGAACACGGCGATGCACCGCGACGGCTTCATCACCGATGGCGAATTGGCCGACCTCAGCGAGCGCGGGGCGGTCGGCGAGATCACCGGCTGGGCCTTCGATGCCGACGGCTGCTTGCTTGATGGATCGGTCAACGAGCGGATCGTCAGCCTGCCGCTGGAGCAACCCGCCAGCCGCCTCGTCGTCGCCGTCGGCGTCGGACCCGACAAGGTTGCGCCGATCCAGGCGGCGCTGCGCGGCAAGCTGATCAGCGGCCTGATCACCGACGAGTCGACCGCTCAGGCGGTGCTCGCCTCCTGACCACCCGACATTGCCGGCTGCCCCGCCCGTGCCCGCATCGCGGCGCGGGCGTTCCCGCCTGCGCCTCCGCAACCCAACGGGTTGACAAGGGCGGAATGGGCGCCGATCATTAGCTCAAACAATGAGCAGATGATCAACTGCTGTCGTACGGAGGAATCGACATGGGTATGCGCTCCCCAGCACTCTTCATGTCCGCGCTGCTTGCGGGCACGGCGTTCGCGCACGCCGAGACGATCACCATCGCCACCGTCAACAACGGCGACATGGTGCGGATGCAGGCGCTCTCCGACCACTTCGCCGACGCTCACCCGGGTATCGAACTCGACTGGGTGATCCTGGAAGAGAACGTTCTGCGCCAGAATGTGACCACCGACATCGCGACGGAAGGCGGCCAGTACGACGTCATCACCATCGGCCAGTACGAAGTGCCGTTCTGGGCGGAGCGCGGCTGGCTCCAGGCGCTCGACGATCTGGGCGACGACTACGATATCGACGATCTGCTGCCGGCCATTCGCGGCGGTCTGAGCGTCGATGGCTCGCTCTACGCCTCGCCGTTCTACGGCGAGAGCTCCATGGTGATGTACCGCACCGATCTGATGGACGCGGCCGGACTGGAGATGCCCGATGCGCCGACCTGGGCGTTCATCCGGGATGCCGCCGAGGCGATGACGGATGCCGAGAACGGCATCTACGGCATCTGCCTGCGCGGCAAAGCCGGCTGGGGCGAGAACATGGCGTTCATCACCGCCATGTCGAACTCCTTCGGCGCACGCTGGTTCGATGAAGACTGGCAGCCGCAGTTCGACGGCGCGGCCTGGTCGGAAACCCTGGCGTTCTACCTCGACCTCTTGACCAATTTCGGTCCGCCGGGGGCGGCGAACAACGGGTTCAACGAGAACCTGGCACTGTTCCAGACGGGCCGCTGCGGCATGTGGATCGACGCCACCGTCGCCGCCAGCTTCGTGACCAACCCCGACGACTCCGAGGTTGCCGACTCCGTCGGCTTCGCGCTGGCGCCGGACAACGGGCTCGGCAAGCGCAGCAACTGGCTGTGGGCCTGGTCGCTGGCGATCCCGTCCTCGTCGGACGCGCCCGAGGCGGCACGCACCTTCATCTCCTGGGCGACCGGCCCCGCCTATCTGGCGCTGGTGGCGGAGACGGAAGGCTGGGCGAATGTCCCGCCGGGCACCCGGACCTCGCTCTACGAGAACCCGGCCTATCTTGAGGCCGCGCCGTTCGCGGAGATGACCCTGCGCTCCATGGACGTTGCCGATCCGCAGAACCCGACCGTGGATCCCGTGCCCTATATGGGCATCCAGTTCGTGGCGATCCCGGAGTTCCAGGGTCTGGGCACCGAGGTCGGGCAGATCTTCTCCGCCGCGCTGGCCGGACAGATCAGTGCCGAAGAGGCGCTTGAGCAGGCCCAAGACCTCGCCGTGGAAGAGATGGAAGCCGCGGGATACCTGTGATTCGGTGACGGCCTGATTTGGGGGGCGAAGGGGTCGCGATCGTCGGTCCCTTCGCCGCCCCCGATCCCTCCCGTCCCCTATTCCGCCTCCGTCACCCACCCCCAGCCCTTGCGCCGTTCCCCCGTGCTGCAGGCGTCCGCCGCTTGCAGCCGAGCAGGCGGCGTCTCCGGCGAAGGCTGTCGCATAGCGGGGAGTCCAGCCATGGCCACACAGCATGCTCGGTCCGCGGCCCGCGCCATGATCGCCCCAGCGGTCTTCCTGCTGCTGGTCTGGATGCTGATACCCCTGTGCATGACGCTGTACTTCTCCGTCCACGACTATCGGCCGTTGCGGGGAACATTCGAGTGCTGCGAGGGGTTGGATAACTATATCCGGTTCGTCTCGTCAGGCGCCTTTCAGGACAGCGTGCTCACCACGATCATGATGGTGGGCGGAATCCTCGTCATCACCGTCGGCGGCGGCATCCTGCTCGCCCTCCTCCTGGATCAGGCGATCTGGGGGCGCGATATCGTCCGCATCCTGGTCATCGCCCCGTTCTTCGTGATGCCGACCGTGTCCGCACTGGTCTGGAAGAACATGTTCATGAACCCGGTCAATGGGCTGTTCGCCCATCTTTGGCAGTTCTTCGGGCTGCAGCCGGTGGAATGGCTGACGCAGCTCCCGCTGTTCTCGATCATCATGATCGTGTCGTGGCAATGGTTGCCGTTCGCCACGCTTATTTTGTTGACCGCCATGCAGTCGCTGAATTCGGAGCAGCTCGAAGCCGCGGAGATGGATGGTGCCGGCGCCGTCAACCGCTTCGGCTATATCATCCTGCCGCATCTGGCGCGTGCCATCACCGTCGTCATCCTGATTCAGACGATCTTTCTCTTGTCGATCTTCGCCGAGATCTTCGTGACCACCGGCGGTGCCTTCGATACCCGGACGCTGACCTATCTCGTCTACCAGCGGGTGATCGAAAGCCAGAACATCGGGCTCGGCTCGGCGGGCGGGATCCTGGCGGTGATCCTGGCGAACATCATCGCCATCGGCCTGATGCGCATCGTCGGCAAGAACCTGGACAAGTAAGGGAGGAGACGACCATGGCCCGCGCAGTCTCCACCCGACGCAAGGTGACGCTGACCGCCGTCGCCTGGACGATCGGTCTGCTCATCTTCTTCCCGATCCTGTGGACGATCCTGACGAGCTTCAAGCCGGAAGCGCAGGCGATCGCCGACCCACCGATCTTCTTCAGTTTCGACTGGACGCTGGAGAATTACGCGGTGGTGCAGGAGCGCTCCGACTATATGCGCTACCTGTGGAACTCGGTCTTCCTGTCGATCGGCTCGACCGTTCTGGGATTGATGATCGCCGTGCCCGCGGCCTGGTCGATGGCCTTCGTGCCCACCAAGCGGACCAAAGACGTCCTGCTGTGGATGCTGTCGACCAAGATGCTGCCCGCGGTCGGCGTGCTCTACCCCATCCGGCTGATCTTGATCGAAACCGGCCTGCTCGACACGCGGGGCGCCCTGATCTTCATCCTGATGATGATCAACCTGCCGATCATCATCTGGATGCTCTACACCTACTTCAAGGAAATCCCCCGCGAGATCCTCGAAGCGGCGCGGATGGACGGCGCCAGCTTGCGGTCAGAGATCCTCTACGTGCTGACGCCGATGGCGCTGCCCGGCATCGCCTCCACCGCCCTGTTGAACGTCATCCTGGCCTGGAACGAGGCGTTCTGGACGCTGACGCTGACGACGGTGGACGCAGCACCACTGACCGCCTTCATCGCCAGCTATTCCAGCCCCGAGGGCCTGTTCTACGCCAAGCTGAGCGCGGCCTCGACCATGGCCATCGCGCCCATCCTCATCCTGGGCTGGTTCAGCCAGAAACAACTGGTGCGCGGTTTGACCTTCGGCGCCGTCAAGTGAGCGAGGAGACGATGGGACGCATCACGCTGGAACAAGTCCGCAAGGCCTTCGGCCCGACCGAGGTCATCCCGCCGCTGGACCTGGAGATCGACGACGGAGAATTCGTGGTCTTCGTCGGACCGTCGGGCTGCGGGAAGTCGACATTGCTGCGGCTGATCGCCGGGCTGGAGCACATCTCCAGCGGCCAGATCCAGATCGACGGCAAGGACACCACCCGCCTGCCCCCGGCCAAGCGCGGCCTGGCCATGGTCTTTCAGTCCTACGCGCTCTACCCGCATATGTCGGTGCGCAAGAACATCGCCTTCCCGATGCGCATGGCGGGCATCGACGCCGCGGAACAGACCCGCAGGGTCGAGGCGGCCGCCAAGGTGCTGAACCTCAGCGACTATCTTGACCGGCGGCCCGGGCAGCTCTCCGGCGGCCAGCGCCAGCGGGTCGCCTTCGGGCGCGCCATCGTGCGCGAGCCGGCGGCCTTCCTGTTCGACGAACCGCTGTCGAACCTCGATGCAGCCTTGCGCGTCGGCATGCGCATGGAGATCTCCGAGCTGCACAAGCGGCTGAAGACCACCATGATCTACGTGACCCACGACCAGGTCGAGGCGATGACGATGGCCGACAAGATCGTCGTGCTTCAGGCCGGCCGGATCGAGCAGGTGGGCTCGCCCTTGGAGCTGTACAACCGGCCCCGCAACCTCTTCGTCGCCGGGTTCATCGGCAGCCCCAAGATGAACCTGATCGCCGGGGCCGAGGCCGCCAAGCATGGCGCCGCCACCATCGGCATCCGGCCCGAGCATATCGCCGTCGGCGAGGGCGAGGGCGAGGGCCTGTGGACGGGCAAGGTCGGCGTGTCGGAACACCTGGGATCCGACACCTTCCTGCACATTCACGAAACGGGCCTGGCGGAGACGATCACCGTGCGCGCCAGCGGCGAGATGGCCATCCATCACGGCGATACGGTGCGGCTCGCCCCCGATATGGCCAAGCTGCACCGCTTCGACGGCCAAGGCCTGCGGATGTCGGAACTGCAGAAGCACTAGGGACAAGCTGGAGAGATGCGACTGGCAGGCAAGACGGCCATCGTCACCGGCGCTGCGCGCGGGATCGGCCGCGCCATCGCCGACATCGATGGGGACGCGGCGGAAACAGCGGCGGACGCGCTGGGCGAGGCGGCGGTGATCAGCCTGACCCAATCGGCCGGCCTGGGGCTGATCGCGCATGGGATCAACGTCAACGGCATCGCCCCCGGCGTCGTCGACACGCCGATGTGGGACGAGGTGGACGCCCTGTTCGCGCGGTACGAGAAGCGCCCGCTCGGCGAAAAGAAGCGTCTGGTGGGAGAGGCCGTCCCCTACGGGCGCATGGGGCTGCCGGAGGACCACACGGGCGCGGCCGTCTTCCTGGCATCGTCCGACAGCGACTGTGTCGTCGCCCAGACGTTGAACGTCGATGGCGGCAATTGGATGAGCTGACGCGGATCGCGGGTGAGGCGGGCCGCAGCGAGGCAGGCATGGCGTCGCAACTCCATTTCGGGCTGTTCAACCGCGACGGTGGGCTGGTCGACGGCGAGCCGATCGGCGCGCGGCGGGTCGCAGCCGGCGCGATGGCGCCGCCGCCCGCTCTGCGAACCCGCCCGGCCGCGGAGATGCGCCGGCCTGGCTCCGCAAGCGCGACGTAACCGACATGCCCGATGCCGTCTGCCTTGGCGAGCTGCTGATCGACTTCGTGCCGACCGTCACGGGCACGAGCCTGGTCGACGCGCCGGCCTTCAAGAAGGCGCCCGGCGGAGCGCCGGCGAATGTGGCGGTCGGCCTCTCGCGGCTCGGCGTGTCGGCCGCGTTCATGGGCAAGGTCGGCGATGATGCCTTCGGGCATTTTCTCGCCGACACGCTCATCGCGGCGGGCGTCAGCGTGGCGCCGCTGCGGTTCACGGACGAGGCCCGGACCGCCCTGGCCTTCGTGTCGTTGCGGGCGGATGGCGAGCGCGAGTTCATGTTCTACCGCCACCCCAGCGCCGACATGCTGTTCGCCCCCGAAGACGTCGATGTCGCGCTGATCGCCGGTGCCAAGCTGCTGCATTTCGGTTCCATCAGCCTGATCGAGGAGCCGTGCCGCAGCGCCACCCTGCGGGCGGTCCAAGCGGCGCGCCAGGCCGGCCTGCTGATCTCCTACGATCCCAATCTGCGGTTGGCGCTGTGGCCGGATGCGAAGGCGGCCAAGGCCGGGATCCTGCATGGCTGGCCGAACGCCGATGTCATCAAGGTCAGCGCGGAGGAGCTGGAATTCCTGACCGGCGAGGCCGATCCCGTGCGCGCCGGACGACGCCTCTGGCATGAGCGGCTTCGTCTCCTGGTCGTCACCCGCGGCCGCGACGGCTGCCTCTACCTGACGCCGGAACGGGAGGGCGCGGTCGCCGGCTTCCCGGTCGAGGCCGTGGACGCCACCGGGGCGGGGGATGCCTTTGTGGCGGGGCTGCTCGCCGGCCTTCTGCGCGATCCGGATGTCGTGGCGGACGCCGCGCGGCTGGAGGCTCTCTGCCGCTTCGCGAACGCCGCCGGCGCGCTGGCGACCACGGAGCGCGGCGCCATCCCCGCCCTGCCCGATACCGCGCGCGTGCTGGGCTTCCTGGCGCGGCAGCCGGACCGGCCGTCGGTGCCGGCGGCCCGCTGACGTCCTGATGTCAGAGGGGGCAGGCACAATGGACCGCAACACATCCTCAAGCCCGCCGGCCAAGCTGGACGACGGCTTGCTGGCGCGCCTGCCCGCCGGCGTCAGGGGCCCCGCCTACGACCGCCGGGGCCTCGCGCAAGGCATCCTGCATATCGGGGTTGGCGGCTTCCATCGCGCCCATCAGGCCGTCTATGTCGACGACGCGCTCGCGGCGACGGGCGCTCGCGACTGGGCGATCTGCGGCGTCGGCCTGCTGGCGCCGGACAGCCGCATGCGCGACGCCCTGGTCCCGCAGGACGGCCTGTACACGGTGGTCGAACGCGGACCCGGCGCCGAAGGGCAGGCGCGCATCGTCGGTGCGATGACCGGGTTTCTGTTCGCCCCGGCAGAGACAGAGCAGGTTCTCGACCGGATGGCGTCGCCCGACACCCGCATCGTCTCGCTGACGATCACCGAGGGAGGCTACTACCTCGATCCGAAGACGGGCGAGTTCGACCTGGAGCACCCCGACATTCGCCATGACCTGCAGCATCCCGCCCAGCCGGTCGCCGCCTTCGGCTATCTCGCCGAAGCGCTGGATCGCCGCCGCCGGCGCGGGCTCAAGCCGTTCACGGTGATGTCGTGCGACAATGTGCAGGGCAATGGCGACGTCGCGCGGCGCCTGTTGCTGGCCTTCGCCGCGCGGCGAGATCCGTCGCTGGCAGACTGGATCGCCGAGACGGGCGCGTTCCCCAACAGCATGGTCGACCGCATCACCCCGGCAACGACCGATGCGGATCGGGCGATGGTTCGCGACCGGTACGGCATCGACGACGCCTGGCCGGTCGTCACCGAGCCGT
Organism: Alphaproteobacteria bacterium; assembly: GCA_028284045.1. Taxonomy (GTDB): domain Bacteria; phylum Pseudomonadota; class Alphaproteobacteria; order DSM-16000; family Inquilinaceae; genus JANQSN01. Next base: position 166,008 of record JANQSN010000057.1, read on the forward strand.
TCCGCCAATGGGTCGTGGAGGACGCCTTCTCCGACGGTCGGCCCTTGTGGGAGCGCGTCGGCGTCCAGATGACGTCGGACGTCCAGCCCTACGAGCTGATGAAGATCCGCCTGCTGAACGCGAGCCATTCGGCGATGGCCTATCTGGGGCTGCTGGCCGGGTTTGGTCACATCGACGAGGTCATGGCCGACGACCTGTTCCGCCGGCACGTCATCGCCTTCATGGATGAAGAGGTGACGCCGATCCTCCCCGAGGTGCCGGGGATCGACCTCGCCGCCTACAAGCGGACGCTGATGGAGCGGTTCTCCAACCCCGCGATCAAGGACCAGGTGTTGCGCGTCTGCATGGATGGGTCTGCGAAGATCCCGAAATTCCTGCTGCCGACGGTTCGCGAGCAGCTTCGCCGCGGCGGCCCCATAGGGCGGGCCAGCCTGGCGATCGCGAGCTGGTGCCGCGCCATGGCCGGGACCGACGACCGGGGGTGCGCGATCGCGGTCCCCGACCCCCTGGCCGCGTTGCTGTCGGCGCGGGCCAGCGCGTCGCCTCGGGACCCGGCCGGCTTCCTCGCCGTCACAGAGGTCTTCGGCGAGGACTTGTCGGAGTCGGACCGGCTCGCCCGGAAGGTCCGAGAGGCCTTGGAGAGCCTCTACGACAACGGCGCCCGAAGAACCCTGGCGTCGTATTAGGGCGCAGCCCCACCCTCACCGCTCACGCCTCGGCCGCCAACCGGTGCATCAAGGACCGTGTCGCCGGATAGAGGTCGCGGAAGATGCGGTAGCGGGCGTCATAGAGGGCGACGGTCGACGGATCGGGCCGGATTTCCGCCCCACGCTCCGCCCAGGCGCTCGCGATGCCGGTAAGGCTCTCACCGGTGACCGCGTGCATCGCCAGGATCGCCGCACCGCGCGCCGACGCATCCGTGCGAGAGACCGTGCGCACGGGCCGGCCGAGAACATCGGCCAGCACCCTGAGCCAGAAGGCGCTTCGCGCGCCCCCGCCGGCCACCCGGATCTCCTCTGCCGCACAACCGAGACCGACCGCGACATCGACCAGATCGCGCAGCGCGAAGCACACGCCCTCCACCACGGCGCGTGCCAGGTGACGGCGCTCGTGGCGGCGGCTGAGGCCCAGCCAGCAGCCGCGCGCTCGGGGGTCGTTGTGCGGCGATCGCTCGCCGGTGAGATAGGGCAGGAATACAAGCCCCTCCGCGCCGGGCGGCGCACCCTCCGCGGCGCGGCAGACGGCCTCGAAGCGGTCGACACCGGCTTCGCGCGCGGCCGACGTCTCGGGCGTCCCGACGACGTCGCAATACCATTGGAACGATCCGCCGGCCGACTGAACGCCGGCCAGGAGCTGCCAGGTGTCCGGTATCGCATGACAGAAGGTATGGAAGATGCCTTGCGGATCGGTGACGGGAGTCTCGATCTGCGCCGTTACCACGCCGGAGGTGCCGATATTGATGGCGAGCCGGCCCGGCGAGACGATGCCGATGCCGAGAGCGGCGGCAGTTTGATCGGACGCGCCGGCGACGATCGGCGTGCCGAACCCAAGGCCGGTTGCGTCGGCGCCGCGTCGATCGACATGCCCGGCGATCTCGTCCGACGGATAGACGCGCGGCAGCCATTCCCGGTGAAGGTCCAGCGCGGCCAGGGCCGATGACGACCAAGTCCTCGCCCGAACGTCGAACAGACCGGTGCCCGAGGCGTCGCTGACCTCGGTCGCCCGCAGGCCGGACAGTCGGAACCGGACGAAGTCCTTCGCCAGCAGCACCGCCGATATGCGGCGGAAGATGTCGGGTCTATGCCGCCGGACCCAGAGGATCTTGGTGGATGTGAAAGCGGTGCGCGGCGGGTTCAGCGTCCACTCGACGATCCGCCCGTCCGTCAGGGTTTCGATCTCGGCGCACTCGGCCTCGGTCCGCTGGTCGTTCCAGAGAATGGCGGGGGCAACGACCGTTCCCTCCCCATCAAGGAAGACCGGCCCATGCATCTGGCCCGCCAGGCCGATGACGTCCGGCGCTGGTGCCATGCTCAGGAGTCGCCGCGTGACGCCGACAACCGTGGTCCACCAAGTCTCCGGATCCTGTTCGAACCATCCCAGTCGCGGCGCGCTGAGGGGCCAGGGTTCGGCGGCGGTCGCAACGGTCCACCCGTTCTCGTCGACCACGATGGCCTTCAGGCCGGATGTCCCGATGTCGAAACCGACGGCGTGCCGCATGGTGGCCTGGTTCAATGGACGATGGAGGGTGAGACCATCGTCCGATCCTACGCAATGCGGGATCTCTGGGAAATCTGCCCCGATCGATGAGGGGCCGACGGCGTCGTTCAGACAGCGCTTTCAGACGGATCCGTACTCCCAAGTCGCAACGCCAGCCCCGCTTGCGGCGGCCGTGCGGCGGCCTATTGGCAGGCTTCGTCGGCGGTCCAGACGTCGCTCAGGTACGCCTCCACGCAGGCGTCATCGGTCTCGCCGCCGGGGCCGGCAGGTTCGATGTCTTCGATGTTGACCGGTCCCTGCGGCCCGCCACCGCCCGTCTCGATCGACCCGAGGCCGAAGGGGTCGGCGAACAGGTCGGTCGGGGTCGGCGCCCCCTGCTCGTTGGTGAAGAAGGCGGCCCCGCCGGGATCGCCGGTGCGGTTCTGCGCGCCCGGGATGTCGCCCATCAGGCTTTCCACATCGGTCGGGAAGCCCGGCAGTCCCGGCAGATCGGCCGGGTCGACCGGCGTCGCGAACAGCGGCGTCGCCAGGACGTAGTAGGCAAAGTTGCCGCTCACCACCGGCCCGCCGCCAACCGCGGTGCCCGGCCCATAGGTGCCGAGACCGAAGTCGAACACGCCTTGATTGTTCGGACCCTGGTCGTCGCCATGCCGTTCGCCGTTCAGCAGCGCCTCGGGGTCCACCAGGTCGTCGGCGACGGCGGTCAGGTAGATCCGAAGCTCGCCGGTCCCCTGCGGCGCGCTGTTGAATTCACTGTCGTCGTCGGTCGTCAGCACACCGTTGACGCCTATGAGGGTATCGCCGCCGGCATAGTCGCCCCCGAAATCGGTCAGGTGCCCGATGAAGGCGTCCTCCAGCGTCGCATCGCCGCCGACGCGGATGATGACATCGCCATTCACCGAGTCGGCGTCACTGCCGCCATGGCCGATCAGCGCGTATCGGATGGACGTGTTCTGGCCGGTCAAGGTCAGGGTTTGCAACGCCGCGACGTCGATGGCACCGCCGAAGCTGCCCCTCGCGAAGCGGCCGCCATGGCCAAGCTGGGTGTATGCAAACGTGCCGGAACCGACCTCGAAGGTCAGGTCGGTGGCACGCAGGATGCTGATCGCGCCGGCGGTCCCGCCTGAGGCGCCGGAACTGAACCCGCCATGGCCAAGCTGGGCGGACGCGTTCACGCCCGAGCCGCCCGCGAAGGTCAGGTCGGTGGCCCGCAAGATGGTGATCGCACCGGTGATCGCGCCGGTGGCGAAGGAGTACGGCCCGCCATGGCCGAGCTGCGCATAGGCGAAAAGCCCGTTGCTGCCGGTGAACGATACGTCGCCGACCACGTCGACGGTGATGTCGCCGGAGGCCGAGCCGAAGCGGCCGGAGATGAGAGGTCCGAAATTGCCGCTGGGGCCGCCGCCATGGCCGACCTGCACAGCGCTGTGGGACCGGCCGGCCGCTGCGTTGAGGCTGCCGGCCGTCGCGTTGACGGCAATCGCGCCGCCGAGTGCGCCCAATGGCTGCGGCGCGTTGTAGTTGTAGATCACACCGCCGTGGCCGATCTGGGCGAGGTTGCGGTTGCCCAGGGTGGAGAGGTCGACGGCGAAGACCGTATCGTCGGGGCCGTTTGCGGTGACCGTGATATCCCCCAGCGCGCTGCCCTTCGCTGAGAAACCGCCGTGGCCGATCTGCGCCGTTGCCTCGACGAACGCCCCAGCCCCACCGCTCGCCAACAGCCGCACGAAGCCTTCGCCGGCGCTTGTGCCGGTGGCGGTGACGGTGATGTCGCCGAAGCGGTCGCCGTCCGAAAGCGGGCCGCCGTGGCCAAACTGCGCGGTGCTGCCCGCGCCGGTCGCCAGCAGTTCGATGAACAGACCGCTGACGGTGACGGCGCCGCTCGACCCGCTCGCGTCGAACCCGCCATGGCCGATTTGCGCGACGCTGTCTACGCCACCGGCCGTGCTGCTGACGCCGCCACCGGCAACCACGGTGATCGATCCGTCCAATCCATCGCCGGTGGCGATGAAATCGCGCCCACCGTGGCCGATCTGGGCGGTGCTCTCCAACGCGTCGGCGGTCAGCGTGACGCCGCCGGTGAGGGTGATGTCGATGTCGGCGGTCAGGCCCAGCACCGCACGGGGCGCGGCGCTGCCGCTACCGATTTCGCCGCCGTGACCCACCTGGGCGTAGGCACCGTTGCCGCGTCCGGTCAGCGCGAGGCTGGCCGCCTGCGTCACGATGATGTCGCCGCTGTGGTCGCCGTCAGCGTCCGTGTCCGACCCGCCATGGCCGAGCTGGGCGTAGCTCTCTTCGCCGGTGCCGCCGGAAAACCGAAGATCGCGGGCCTGGACGATGGTGATGACGCCGCTGAAGCTGCCGTCGGAATGCCCGCCGCCGTGGCCTAGCTGGGCGTAGCTCTCCACGCCGGTGCCACCGGAAAACCTAAGATCGCGGGCCTGGATGATGGTGATCGCGCCGTTGTGGTTGCCATCGGCGTTGTCACCGCCGTGGCCGAGCATGGCGTAGGCGTCCTCTCCGGTGCTGCCGGTGAAGATCAGGTCGCGGGCCCGGGTGATGGTGATGGCGCCGCTGTGGTCGCCTTCGGCAACATCCCCCCCGTGACCCAGATGAACGAAGGCTTCCCGACCGCTACCGGCTGTGAAGATCAGGTCGCCGGTGGCGTCGACGGTGATCGCGCCGCTGTGAGTGCCGGTGGCGGAGTCGCCGCCGTGGCCGAGACGGGCGTAGCTTTCCCTGCCGCTGTTGCCCGTGAAAATGAGATGGCGGGCCCGGGTGATGGTGATGTCGCCGGTGTGATTGCCGTCGGCTTGGTCGCCGCCATGGCCGAGCTGGGCGCTGGCATAGAGACCGCCGCCCGCGGTGAACCGCAGATCGCTAGCCAGCAGGATCGCGATGTCGCCGGCGTAGTCGCCGTCCGGCTCGCCCACGCTGTTGTCGAAGTCGCGGCCGCCATGGCCGACCTGGACATAGCTGCCTTCTTCACCGCCGGCCTGGGCGACGAGGTCACCGGCGGTGCCGTCACCGTCGCTGAGGGCAATGGTGATGGTGCCATCGATGTTGAAGTCCCGTTGGCTCGAATCGGTCCGGAAGCCGGCCTGGGCAAAGGCGTCTGCCGTGGTGTCGCTGCCCAACAGCGTCATCGCTGCGCCGGCGAAGCTGGTGGCGCCGAAGCGAGCGCCGATGGCGATGCCGGTGTCTTGCCTGCCGTCACCGATGAAGATTGCGCCGCCGCTGATGCCGTAGGTCGTCGGGGTGTCGAGGATCGTCGTGATGTCCGTCGTCACCCTGTCCCAGCCCGCCACGACATTGACCGCGCCGCCCTCACCGGCCGCCGCGTCGAAGCCGTTCTGCACGCCGGCATTGAAGATCACGTCGCCGGTGGCGAACAATGACAGGCCGTGGGCCGAGCCGTAGTCGATGGCCTCGTCGACCCGGATGAAGGAGGTATTGTCGACGTTTCGCGTGCCGTCGGCATTGAAGGTGTCGAAGTCGATGATCGCGCCGAATGTCTCAAGCGTCGCACGGCCGGTACCGAAGACATCCACGGAATCGAGACTCAGATCGCCCGCGGCCAAGGCCGCCGCGATGGCCGCAACCTCGTCGGCGGTGTCGATGATGTAGTTGTAGTCGTAAGCGCCGATGTCCAGCGTGTAG
>JANQSN010000012.1 GCA_028284045.1 Alphaproteobacteria bacterium
CTGCGCCTGGGCGCCCATACCCGCCCCAACAACTCCGAAGTCGCCCGCGATATCGAGATGGTCTACAGCTATTTCCCGCGCCTGAAGGAGCGTACGGGCTTGGCCGGCTATCTCTCCGGCGGCGAACAGCAGATGCTCGCCATCGGCCGCGCGCTGATGGCCAAGCCCAAGCTGGTGCTGATGGACGAGCCTTCCATGGGCCTGTCGCCGCTGCTGGTGCGTGAGGTCTTCGGCATCATCCGCAAGCTGAACGAGGAGCTGGGCATCACCATCCTACTGGTCGAACAGAACGCCCGGATGGCGCTGGAGGTGGCCAGCTACGGCTACATCATGGAAAGCGGCAAGGTGGTGCTGGACGGCACCGGCGAAGAGCTGCGCAACAACGAAGACGTCAAGGAATTCTACCTCGGCGGCGGCGGCGACCAGCGCAAGAGCTTCAAGAACATCAAGAGCTTCAAGCGCAGGAAGCGGTGGCTGTGAGAGCGCGCTTGGCCGAGTGCGCCAACTTCTTCACTATAGTTCGCTATTCAACGGTATGAGCTCGTATACGTCCGTCTGCGCCCTGGGCGCTCAGCCTTTTTTGGGTCATTTTCTCCAATCCAGTGCTCTCCGGTTGCATCTGGAAAGCAACCGCGCGAAAATCCACCTCGCCGAGGATCGTCGCTTGGACAATCCCGGCTGAGAGCATCCCGGCTCCATGCGTTTGCCGGATTGCGGCAGAAACGCAAGCTCCGGGCATCGTCGATATGAACTGACGTGCCGCAGGCAGAGCCTCGGAACCGTAGTGTTCGAGGGCTCGGGAGACCATGCATGAAGAAGCTGATCGCCGAAGTTGTCGGCACGTTCGCGCTCGTGTTCTTCGGATGCGGCGCGGCGGTTCTGGCGGGCGCGGGGACCGTGGGGCTTTCTCCGGTCGGTCAGTTGGGCGTGTCGCTGGCGTTCGGCCTGGCGATCGTCGCCATGGCCTATGGGATCGGCCCGGTCTCCGGCTGCCACGTCAATCCGGCGGTCTCGTTCGGCGCCTTCGTTGCGGGGCGCATGACCCCGGCGGAGATGGTTCGGTACTGGGTTGCGCAGATCATCGGGGCGCTTGCCGGTGCGGGTGTGCTGTATTTGATCGCCACGGGCCGTGCCGAGTATTCGATCGAAGCTAACGGCCTCGGCGCCAACGGATGGGGACCTGGCTATCTCGGCGAATATGCGCTGGGCGCGGCCTTCCTGTTCGAGGTGGTGGCGACATTCCTGTTCCTGGTGGTCATCCTGGGCGCGACGCAGAAGAGCGCGCCGGGCACTATGGCCGGGCTCGCCATCGGCTTGACGCTGGCGGTGATCCACATCGTCGGCATCCAGATCACCGGCGTGTCGGTCAACCCCGCGCGTAGTCTTGGGCCCGCGGTGTTCGTCGGAAGTGCAGCACTTCAACAGCTCTGGCTGTTCATCGTCGCCCCGTTGATCGGCGCGGCTTTGGCAGGTGTGCTTTTCCGGTCGAAACTGCTTGAGGCGGACGACGCGTGATTGGTTGCGGCCACGCCACTTTCTGAGTCACGTCCCCGGATCGAGCGTGATGTCGACGGTTACGCTGTCGCCGTCGCGCAGGATCTCCAGCGTTACCGTGTCGCCGGCCTGATGGCCATCTAAAGCCGCGCGCAGGTCTTCGGCGGTGCCGATCTCGGTGGTGCCGAGGCCGATGATGGCATCGCCCGGGATCAGGCGTCCCTCGGGCGTCACCTGGGCTGCACGCAGGCCCGCCCGTTCGGCGGCGGAGCCGGGAAGCACCCCCAGCACCAGCACGCCGCCGATGCCCTGGCGGCGGGCGATGGCGTCGACGCGGGGGTCGATCCGGATGCCCAGTGTCGGCGGCGCATAGCGGCCGCGGGCGATCAGTTGCGGCACCACGCGGTTGACCGAATCCACCGGCACGGCGAAGCCGATGCCCGCACTGCTGCCCGAGGGGCTGTAGATCGCTGTGTTGATGCTGACGTGCTCCCCGGAAGATCCCTCAGTTGATATGAGAGTCCGTCGACAGGAGACGGACGATGAAGAAGAGCCGGTTCACCGAGGAACAGATTATCGGCGTGCTGCGTGAGCAGGAGGCCGGGTCGACGACGGCGCAGGTGTGCCGCCGGCACGGGATCAGCGAGCAGACGTTCTATCGCTGGAAGGCGAAGTTCGGCGGCATGGGGCCGTCGGACGCGCAGCGGCTGAAGGGACTGGAGGACGAGAACCGGCGGCTGAAGAAGCTGCTGGCGGAGTCAATGCTGGACGTCGCGGCGCTGAAGGATCTGCTGGCAAAAAACTGAGATCGCCTGCGGCGCGACGGACGGCGGCCGTTCGCCTGATGGCGGACCATGGCTTCTCGCAGCGCCGCGCCTGCAGGCTGATCGATGTCGACCCGAAGACCGTGCGGCGACCGGCGACAGTGGATGCGCCGGAGATCCGCCGTCGGCTGCGGGAACTGGCGGGTGAGCGGCGCCGGTTCGGATACCGGCGGCTCGGCATCCTGCTGGCGCGGGAGGGCATGACGATGAACCACAAGAAGCTCTATCGGCTGTACAGCGAGGAAGGGCTGAGCGTTCGCCGCCGGCGCGGCCGCAAGCGTGCCACCGGCACGCGGGCGCCGATGACGATCCCGCAGGGACCGAACCAGCGCTGGTCGCTGGACTTCGTTGCCGACGTGCTCTCCTGGGGACGCCGCTTCCGCGTGCTGGCCGTGGTCGACGACTTCACGCGCGAGGCGCTGGCGCTGGTCGCCGACACCTCGATCGGCGGCCTGCGGGTGACCCGCGAGCTCGACACGCTGACCCGGCAACGCGGCCGGCCGGCGATGATCGTCAGCGACAACGGCACCGAGTTGACGTCGCACGCCGTGCTCGACTGGACGAACCGGACAGCCGTGGAGTGGCACTACATCGCCCCCGGAAAGCCGATGCAGAACGCCTTCGTGGAGAGCTTCATAGGCAAGTTCCGCGATGAATGCCTGAACGAGGAGATCTTCGCCAGCCTCGCCGAGGCCCGGGCCGTCATCGAGCGCTGGCGGCGCGACTACAACCAGGTGCGGCCACATTCGGCCCACGGCGGCCTGCCCCCTCAGGCCATACGCGAGCGGCCCGCGGGCGACCGGCTGCGCACCCCCGACCAGCTCCGCCGC
>JANQSN010000015.1 GCA_028284045.1 Alphaproteobacteria bacterium
ATGGTGTACGCCAAGAAAACCCGAAGCCCGAGCGAGCGGCTGATGGGCATGAGCGACCGGGCCTGGCGGCGCCACGCCAACCCGTGGAGCGGGCTGACCCGGATCGCCATCGCCCCCTTGCTGACGCTGGCGATCTGGTCGCGGGCGTGGATCGGGTGGTGGGCGCTGGTCCCGATCGCGCTGGTGCTGGCGTGGATCTGGGCGAACCCGCGCGCCTTTCCCGAGCCCGCACGCTGGGACCACTGGATGACCCGGGCGGTGTTGGGGGAACGGATCTGGCTGGCCCGCGCCGACCGCCCGATCCCCCGCCACCACGCCGTGGCCGCCCGCGTGTTGACGCTGCTGTCCGGCCTCGGCGCCGGGCTGTGGGTCTACGGCCTGGCGGTGTTCCACCCTTGGGCGACGATCGGCGGGCTTGTCGCGGCCGTCGGCTTCAAGCTGTGGTTCCTCGACCGCATGGTCTGGCTGCACGACGACACCGCGCGGGCGTCATCCGATGTGCCGCCGGGCGAGCGGACAGATCAGTATCTATAGTAATCTGGCTTGTACGGGCCGGCTTGGGGCACGCCGATATAGTCGGCCTGCTTGTCGCTCAGCGTCGTCAGCTTGACGCCCAGCTTCTCCAGGTGCAGGGCGGCCACCCGCTCGTCGAGATGCTTGGGCAGCACATAGACCTTGCGCTCGTAGCTGGCGGCGTTGCGCCACAGCTCGATCTGCGCCAGCACCTGGTTGGTGAACGACGCGCTCATCACGAAGCTGGGATGGCCGGTGGCGCAGCCGAGATTGACCAGCCGGCCCTTGGCCAGGACGATCAGGCGCTTGCCGTCGGGGAACACCACCTCGTCGACCTGCGGCTTGACCTCTTCCCATTTGTAGTTCTGCAGGCCGGCGATCTGAATCTCGCTGTCGAAATGGCCGATATTGCAGACGATGGCGCGGTCCTTCATCGCCCGCATATGGTCCAGCGTGATCACGTCGACATTGCCGGTAGCGGTGACGAAGATGTCGCCGACGGCGGCGGCGTCGTCCATGGTGACGACCTGGTAGCCCTCCATCGCCGCCTGCAGCGCGCAGATCGGGTCGATCTCGGTGACCATGACGCGGGCACCCTGGCTGCGCAGGCTGTCGGCGGAGCCCTTGCCGACATCGCCATAGCCGCACACCACCGCGACCTTGCCGGCCATCATCACGTCGGTCGCCCGCTTGATGCCGTCCACCAGGCTCTCGCGGCAGCCGTACAGGTTGTCGAATTTCGACTTGGTGACGCTGTCGTTGACGTTGATCGCCGGGGTCAGCAGGCGGCCGTCGCGCTCCATCTCATAGAGGCGGTGGACGCCGGTGGTCGTTTCCTCCGACAGCCCGCGCACTTCCGCCGACAGGTAGTCGGCGTGTTTGGCGTGCATCACCTGGGTGAGGTCGCCGCCGTCGTCCAGCAGCATGTTCGGCCGCCAGCCGTCCGGCCCCTCGATGGTCCGGTCGATCGCCCACCAGAATTCGTCCTCGTCCATGCCCTTCCAGGCGAAGACCGGCACGCCCGTCGCGGCGATGGCGGCGGCGGCCTGGTCCTGGGTGGAGAAGATGTTGCAGGACGACCAGCGCACTTCCGCGCCCAGCGCGGTCAGCGTCTCGATCAGCACAGCGGTCTGGATGGTCATGTGCAGGCAGCCGGCGATGCGCGCGCCGGCCAAGGGCTTCTCCTGGCCATGCACCTCGCGCAGCGCCATCAGGCCGGGCATCTCGGTCTCGGCGATGGCGATCTCGCGCCGGCCCCAATCGGCCAAGCCGATATCGGCGACCTTGAAGTCTTCAGTCATCTAATGGGTTCCGATCGAATAGAGAAAGGGGGGAAGGCGGTCGGCGCCGCCGCGGCCCGACAGTCTGCGACGAGAATATAAAGATATCGTTATGCGATTGCCAGAGCCGGATCGCCCGCGGCGCCGGGCCGATCACCCGGCGCGGCCGTGCCGCAGGCCGGCGATGGTCCGCCGCATGAGATCGAGGAAGGTTGCGCGGTCCGCTGCGCTCAAGCCGTCCAGCGCCGCCGCGTTCACCGCATCCGCCGCGGCCGTCGCCGGCCCCTCCAGCGCCTTGGCCCGCGGCGTCATCCAGGTCTGACGCGCCCGGGCATCGTCGGGATGGGGCGTGCGGCGGATCAAGCCGTCCCGCTCCATCCGGGCCAGCGTGTTGGCCATGGTCGCCTGCTCGACGTCCAGCCGGGCGACCAGGTCGGACTGGGTCAGCCCATCTTCCTGCCACAGCTCCAGCAGCGTCATGAACTGCGCGGGCGCCAGACCGAGGGGGCGGATACGCGCGTGCAGGGCCTGCGCGAACAGCCGCGCCATGTGGTTGGTCAGGTAGCCGGCGGACTGGTCTTTCCGGAAGGTCATGGGGGCTTTGCGTACCCTCTTGCATAGCACGCTGTCTATCGCTATTATATAGCATGCTATGTTAATGCGATCGCAGCGATGAGGAAGGATCGCCCCCATGCTGAAGAGGGTCCGTCCGGCCGGGGTTGCCGCCCTGTGCGTGCCGGTGCTCGTGCTCATGGCCTGCGGCGCCCCGCATCGCCACACGGTGGAGACGGCGACATCGGCGCTGACCGGCCGCGACGCCGCCGTGCTGACCGCCTGCATCGGCGCGCCGCTCAGCGTCGCATCCGACGCGGGCGTTGAGGTCTGGACCTATTCGTCGGCGCAGGCCGAGGGTGCGGACGGCCGCCGCCTGGCCGAACCCGATGCGGGCGACGACGCCCATGACGACGCCTGCGTCTACGACATCACGGTCGTCGATGGCCGGATCGCCGCCGTCGACAGCGACAACCGCGCGGGCTGGGGGTTCGCCAGCATCGCGGACTGCTCGGCCCTGGTTGAGCCCTGCATCGACCGTTGAAGGCACCCGCCATGCCCAGACCCATCCATGCTGCGGCCGGCGTCGCCGGCTTCGTCCTCATCCTGGTCTTCTGGTCGGCCACCGCACTCTCCGCGCTGTTCGGCGCCGCCGACACTGTCGCGACGGTGAAGACCGCCATCGCCTGGGGCCTGCTGGCGCTGATCCCGGCGCTGGCGATCGCCGGCGCATCAGGCATGGCGATGGGCCGGTACCGGGCAGATCCGCCGGCGATGGCCAAGCGGCGGCGCATGCCGGTGATCGCGCTGAACGGGCTGTTGGTGCTGGTGCCGTCGGCGCTGTTCCTGGCCGACCGGGCGACGGCCGGCCTGTTCGATGCCTGGTATTACGGCGTGCAGGCGGTCGAGCTGACCGCCGGAGCGGTCAACATGCTTCTGATCGGTCTGAACATTCGCGACGGTCTGACGATGTCGGGCCGCCTCGGCGGCCGGGTCGCCGCCTGACGCGAAGGGTGCTCAGCCTGCGCGGTAGCGGGCCAGCGCCGCCGGCATCAGGCCTTCAAGCTGGGCCAGGCGGTTGCCGGCGGCGGGATGCGTGCTGGCGAATTCCGGCACCGCCGGGCCGTCGGCCGCCTGCATGCGCCGCCAGAAGGCCAGGCTCTCGCGCGGATCGTAGCCGCCGTCGGCCATGATGGTCAGGCCCAGCCGGTCGGCCTCCAGCTCCTGGTTGCGCGAATAGGGCAGGAAGACGCCGAACTGCGCGCCCATGCCCAAGGCACCATAGACCATCTGGCGCGTCGCCGGATCGCGCCCGCCGAGCGCAGAACCGGTGAGGTCGATGGCCAGCCCGGCGAGCTGCTGGGTCGCCACCCGCTCCGCGGCATGGTTCTCCAGATTGTGGCCGATCTCGTGGCCCATCACCGTGGCGACCTGGGCGTCGTTGGCGGTGACGTCCAGCATGCCGTCATAGAAGCCGATATAGCCGCCCGGCAGGGCGAAGGCGTTGGCCTCGCGGCCCTGGAAGACCCGGACGTCCCAGGCCGCGGGGTTCTGGCCGATGGTTCTGAGCAGCCGGTCGGCGACGGTGCGGACCCGCCGGGTCTTCGCGCCGTCGCGGCTGGCCGGCGTGCGCGCCACCAGATCGGCCCAGGCCTGCCGCCCGAGATCGTTGGCCATCGCCGGCGGCACCAGAACCGGGGCCGCCGCCTCGCCGATATCCACGCCGCCGCCGCCGGCAGCGCCGATGCAGCCGGCCAGGAGGCCGGATCCGGCGAGACCGGCCAGGCCGCCGATCACCCGACGCCGGGCGAGCGGGGTCGGCGATCCGGGCGCCCTATGGGCAGGATGCTGGCACATCGTCCCTGAGCGTCACCGACCGTCGTGGCAGGAAAAGGGCACTCCAGGCTGAATCGACATTCAGGACTTCCCTCCCCCTCGATGGGGGAGGGTTAGGGTGGGGGTGATGTCGCCACACGCCGTCAGTGCCTGTGATGCGTCCCTCTCGCGCCGCAACCTCCGTGCCCATCGAATGGCACCGCCGAAAGGTGCTGCTTCATCCGGCTTTCCCACCGACGAGCATCACCCCCACCCAACCCTCCCCCATCAAGGGGAGGGCTTCAACGGGCGGCGGCGGCGACTGTCGATTCAGCCCAGCATGCCCTTTCATCTTGTTTCGACGCATTCGCCGCGTTGCCGGGTGCGGCCACCCGGCTCGAAAGTGCCTTAGGGCCAGGCTGCCGGCGGGCACGGATTGTCGATGACCCACGGCTCCGCCAGGGCCGCGCGGCGCCAGTCGCGCATCGCCGGCAGGCTTTCGATCGCCGTGCAGTAGGCCCTTGTGTCGTCGTCCAGCGCGACGCCGTAGGTGGCCAGCCGCGTCACCACCGGCGCGAACATGGCATCGACCGCGCCCGGCCCGCCGAACAGGAACGGGCCGTTGCCACCCCAGCGCGCGCGGCAGCGCCGCCACAGCCCCGCCAGATCGGCGATGTCGCCGAGCGCGCCCGGGGTATGGCCGCAGCCGGGGCGCGCCCGTTTCAGGTCCATCGGCATGTCCCGGCGCAGATCGGTGTAACCGGAATGCATCGCCGCGGCCAGCGCTCGCGCCTCCGCCCGGGCGCGCCAGTCCTCCGGCCAGAGCCCGGCGGCCGGGAACCGATCGGCCAAGGTCTCCAGGATCGCCAGGCTGTCGAACACCACGGTGCCGTCGAGGTCGAGCACGGGGACATGGCGGGTCGGCGATTCACGGCCCAGCAAGGCGGGCGTCTCCGGCCGGTCGAGCGGGATCACCACCTCCTCGATCTCCAGGCCGACCAGCCGCACCCCCAACCAGGCGCGCAGCGACCAGGACGAATAGGCCTTGTTGCCGATGATCAGACGGGCTTTGTTCATGCGAGGTGACCGGCTACGGCGTCGGGATCGTCCGGGCCGGGCCGCGACGCATCCGCTGAAGACGCTTCCTCATCGTTATCCGCCCCCCCGATACGCTCTGGCAAGGGGCGGCCACACCAATTCCCCTACTTGTCCACACGAGACAGTCCCGCCCATGGACGACATAAATCTTCCCCTGCTCGACGCGGCGGCCGACGCCGTCGATCTGGTGGTCCTGACGCCCGACGGCGTGCCGGTCTGGCGCGCGGCGGCCGGTCCGGCGGTCGAGGAATGGCTGGACTTCGCCGGCTTCAAGGCGGAGGCGGGCCAGCACCTGCCGGTGCCGTCGGCGGTTGCCGGGCGGGACCTGGTGGTCGCGGTCGCCGCACCGGAGACCCCGGGGGCGGAGGGCGATCCCTGGGACTTCGCATTCCTGCCCTTCGCGCTGCCGCCGCGCCCCTATCGGCTGGCGGCGGACCCGGTCTTGCCGGCGTCGATGGCGGCGCGCCTGGCGCTGGGCTGGGCGATCGGCGGCTATCGCTTCCGCCGCTACAAGAGCGGATCGGACCGCGAGGCGGCGCGGCTGGTCTGGCCGGACGGCGTCGACCGCGCGCAGGTTGAGCGGACCGCGCGGGCCGTCTGGTGGGGCCGCGATCTGATCAACACGCCGGCGGAGGATCTCGGGCCCACGGCCCTGGAGGCGGCGGCCCTGGCGCTCGCCGCGCGCTACGGCGCGACGGCGGAGGTGACCCGCGGCGACGACCTGCTGTCGGCCAACTATCCGCTGATCCACGCCGTCGGCCGGGCGAGCGACGAGGCGCCGCGCCTGGTCGACATCCGCTGGGGGCCGGCGGAGGCGCCGCCGGTCGCCATCCTCGGCAAGGGGGTGTGCTTCGATACCGGCGGGCTCGACCTGAAGCCGGCCGGCGGCATGCTGACCATGAAGAAGGATATGGGCGGCGCGGCCGCCGCGCTTGCCTTGGCGGCCATGGTGATGGATGCCGGCCTCCAGGTGCGCCTGCGCGTGCTGGTGCCGATGGTGGAGAACGCGGTGGCCGGCAACGCGATGCGGCCGCTGGACGTGATCCGCAGCCGGCGCGGCCTGACGGTGGAGATCGGCAATACCGATGCCGAAGGCCGGCTGATCCTCGCCGATGCGCTGACCGCCGCGTCGGAGGATCGGCCGCGGCTGGTCGTCGACTTCGCCACGCTGACCGGCGCGCAGCGCGTGGCGCTCGGCTTCGAACTGCCGGGGCTGTTCGCCAATGACGACCGGCTGGCGGAGCGGCTGGTGGCGGCCGGCCGGCGCACCGGCGATCCGCTGTGGCGGCTGCCGCTGTGGCAGCCCTACCGCCGCATGCTGCAGAGCACGGTGGCCGACATCGCCAATGTGTCGGAGAGCGCCTATGCCGGCGCGATCACCGCGGCCCTGTTCATGGAGCGCTTCGTCGGCGACGGCATCGCCTGGGCGCATATCGATCATGCCGGCTGGACGCTGGCCGACCGCCCCGGCCGGCCGAAAGGCGGCGAGGCGCAGGGGTTGCGCGCCGTCTTCGAGGTGCTGGCGCAGGACTACCCGGCCGCCTGACCCTCCGCAAACCTTCTCCGGCGATGGGTTTGCAGGATGTCGGCCGGCCGGCGAGACTGTACTGTACAGTGTGCGCCCCGGCACCCCGCCGGACGGCGGACGGGGTTTGAGACGCCGATGGACCGAAGACAGGATCGGGAGCCGACCGGCACCATGGACAGTCGCGAGGCGCTGGACCTGTGGCGGCGGGCGTTGACCGACGCGGTCCGCCAGGAAGGCCCGGATCTGTCGGCGCGGCAGATGGCGATCTTGCTGACCGTCTATCTGTCCGATCCGCCGCACACGGTCCGCGGCCTGGCGGCGCATCTGAACATCTCCAAGCCGGCGGTGACGCGGGCCCTGGACCGGCTGGGTCGGCTGGGCCTGGCGCGCCGGAAGATCGACCAGACCGACCGGCGCAACGTCCTGGTGCAACGCACCGTCAAAGGATCGGTGTTCTTGAGCGAGTTCGCCGATCTGGTGTGCGGGGCGGAGCAGGCATTGGCCACCCTGTCGGAAACCGCCGGGTGACGGCGGTTGCGGACACGGTTCGCGCGGCCGGCCTCGATCCCAAGGCGACGGCGTGGCGTCCCGATCTGGCGGCGGCCGATCTGGAAGGCCGGCTGAGCGCGGCGCGCTACGCGTCCGGCGCAGCCCATGAGGTGACGGCCCTGGCCGCGCCGGTCAGTGCCGAGCCCGACCCGGCGGCGCCGATGACCAGCCAGCTTCTGCTGGGCGAGCCGTTCACCGCCTATGAGATCGCCGGCGGCTGGGCCTGGGGGCAATGCGGTCTCGACGACTATGTCGGCTATGTGCCGGCCGCGGCCTTGGCGCCGGCGGGGCCGCCGGCCGATCACCGGGTCGGCGTGCCGGCCGCCCTGGTCTTTCCCGCGCCCGAACTGAAGCGCCGGCCGTCCGGCCGGGTCGGTCTCGGCGCCCGGGTGACCGTTCAGGAGACCGCCGGGCGCTTCGCCCGGATCGGGCCGGACCGCTGGGTCGCCCGGGTCGCGCTGGCACCGCTCGATGGGGTGGTGGTTGACTGGGCGGCAACGGCGGAACGCTTCCTCGGCGTACCCTATCTTTGGGGTGGGCGCAGCGCAGACGGGCTGGACTGTTCCGGCCTGGTGCAGGTGGCGCTGCAGGCCGCCGGGTTTCGCGTGCCGCGCGACAGCGACCAGCAGGCGGCGGCCGGTCCCGGCACTCCGGTCGACCCGTCGGCGGGGCTGCGGCGCGGCGATGTCGTCTTCTTCCCCGACCATATCGCCATCATGGTCGACGACGCGCGGGTGGTGCATGCCAACGCGGCGGCCATGGCGGTCACAATCGATCCGCTGACGTCGGTCGCCGAGCGGGTCGCCGCCGACGATCCCCAGCGCCGCGGCATCACATTTGTGCGCCGGCCGACCCTTGTATCGGGCGCGTGATCGCGGCCACACTCCGCCCCCCGTTTCGGGGGATCCCCCCAAAGACAAGAAAGAGGTGAAGGGTGACCCTATCCGCTCGCCAGACCGCCATCGTCACCGGCGCCGGCTCCGGCATCGGCCGGGCCGTCGCCGTCGCCCTGGCCGGGGCCGGTTGGCAGACGGTGCTGGTCGGCCGCCGGCAGGCTGCGCTGGAGGAGACGGCCGGCCTGATCGGCGATGGGGCCAGTGTGCTGGCCGCCGACGTCTCCGATCCCGACCAGGTGCGCGGCCTGTTCGACCAGGTCACGGCCACGGGGGGGCGGGTCGATCTGCTGTTCAACAATGCCGGTGCCAATGCCCCGGCCCTGCCGCCGGACGAGCTGAGCGACGCCGATTGGCGCGGCGTCATCGACGTCAACCTGACCGGCGCCTTCTGGTGCCTGCGCGAGGCATTCCGCGTGATGCGCCGGCAGGACCCGCAAGGCGGGCGGATCATCAACAACGGGTCGATCTCCGCCCATGCGCCCCGGCCGGGCTCCGCCCCCTATACCGCCAGCAAGCACGCCATCACCGGCCTGACCAAGTCGGCCATCCTGGACGGGCGCCGCTTCAACATCGCCGTCGGTCAGATCGATATCGGCAACGCCGCCACGGAGATGACGGCGCGAATGACGGCGGGGGTGCCGCAGGCCGATGGGTCGACCCGGCCGGAACCGCGCATGGATGTCGCGCGGGTCGCCGAGGCGGTGGTGCATATGGCGGGCCTGCCGCTGGATGCGAACGTCGCCTTCATGACCATCATGGCCAGCGGCATGCCGCTCTACGGCCGCGGGTAGCGATCTCAGTGCATCACCGATTCTCGGTCCCCAATTGAGCCCTCCCCCTCAATGAGGGAGGGACTCTTGGCAGGGGATGTTGATGGTCAGCCGACCCTCACGCCTCCAGGACGTCGAGCACCTCGCCCGCCGGGTCGAACAGGCCGGCCAGTAGCGTTCCGCTGCGCCCGGCATTGCCGTCGAGGGTGGCGATGGCCTCGGTGATCTGCAGGCCGCCGCCCTGCGGATCGAAGCCGCGGACGATCCGGCGATGCCCGCCATAGCCGGCCAGACCGTCGTCGAAGGCCCCGCCGCCCCACCAGAAGCGGTCGCCCTGGGCCTGCAGCGGCTGGGTGGCATCGAGGCCGGCGGAGACCAGGACGACGCCCGGCGGATCGGTGAAGGCGGCGCGCTTCAGCGCGGCGAAGAAGCTGGTATGGCCGTCGAACCGCCGCATCCCCTCGCGCAGCGAGTTGGTCCAGCGGGTCACCTGCACCGCGCCGTCGCGCGCCGCGGCCCGGCCTTCGTCGAGCCGGCCGCCATAGGCCGCCAGGGTCTCCGACACGCCCTGGGAGGCCATCCAGTTCAGCACGCTGAGCGGTTCCGGCGCGAATTGGAGCTGCAGCAGCTTCTGCCACATCTCCTCCTGCTGGCCGCGCAGGAAGACGATGTCGTCCGCCAGCACGCCGGGCAGCGACATCAGGACACGGCGAAAGCGCAGCGCCTCGTCCACCGTCTCGCGGATCGCCGTGCCGCGCCCGACCAGGTTGCCCAAAAAGACCATCCGGTCGCGCACGCGGAACCGTTCCAGGATGGTGTCGTGCAGCGCCGACAGCCGCGCGACCTCGCAATGCACGGCGCCCATCGCCCAGAGGCGCCGGGGCTGGCCGAGGCGTGCGAATCGGACGGTATCGGGAGACGCCATGCGCGACTAAGGCTCGGGGACGGCTCGCTTGCCAGGCGGGTCGGGGGGCAGAGGCGGGCCTATCATGCCGTCCGAACCGCTGGCCAGTCTAAAGCTTTCCGGCGGGCGACAATCCTCGGCCCGATCGCGGCCTCGCGCTGGTCCGAAATGCGGGCTAGTGTCCCGGCGCCATGCGACTGCTGTATCATTTCTGGCTGTCGGCGCCCTGCCGGCTGGTCCGCCTGCTGCTTCACGAAAAGCGGCTCGACTACAAACCGGTGATCGAGAAGGTCTGGGAACGGCGCGCCGACTTCCTGGCGCTGAACCCGGCCGGCGAGGTGCCGGTGCTGGTGGAGCCCGACGGCACCACGCTGACCCATCCGATGGTCATCACCGAGTTCCTGGAGGAGGTGCACACCGAGCGCTCGCTGCTCGGCGACGATCCGCTGTCGCGGGCGGAATGCCGGCGCCTGATCGCCTGGTTCGAGACCAAATTCGCTCGCGAGGTCACCGACAACCTGGTCGGCGAGAAGGTGATGAAGCGGTTCTTGCGCATCGGCCAGCCGAACTCCGAATCGATCCGCGCCGGGCTCGCCAACATCCACTACCACCTCGACTACATCGCCTATCTGTCGGAGACGCGGAACTGGCTGGGCGGCGATGAATTCTCGCTGGCCGACATCGCGGCGGGCGCGCATCTGTCGGTGGTCGACTATCTGGGCGACGTGCCGTGGGACGACCATGGCGAGGCGCGGGCCTGGTACCAGCGGCTGAAGTCGCGGCCGTCCTTCCGCCCGCTGCTGGACGACCTGATCCCCGGCCTGCCGCCGCCGCGCCACTACGCGGACCTGGATTTTTAGGCCTTGTTGAGGTCGGTGGGCCGGGGTTGCCGCGTGCGGTGAACCGGCCGTCAGCCGGTCGCGCCAAGTGACTCCAAGGGAACGTCCAGGCGCGTGGACAGCGAGGTGCCGGGCAAGGGGCCGGTCTTCACGCCGGACAGGTCGGCATTGCGCAGATTGGCCTCGCGCAGGTCCGCACCGCGCAGGTCGACATCGGCGAGATTGGCGCGGATCAGGTTGGCCCGGCGCAGATCCGCGGCCGCCAGGTTGGCCCCGCTGAGGTCCATCCGGCTGAGCACCGACAGCTCCAGCTTGGCGGCGGCGAGGTTCCGGCCGGCCAGCGACAGGCCGCTCAAATCCTGATTCGACAGGTCCAGGCGCTTGCCCTCCGCGCCGCCGGTGCGCACCCAGGCCTCGTGCCCGGCGATCAGCCCGTCGAGCTGTTCGGTGGTCAGCGTGACCCGCTTGGCCACCTTGGCGCGGGTGATGTCGATGGTACTGGCCATCTCCTCGCACAGCGCGGCACCGGTGAAGTCCGCATCGGTGATCTTCGCGCCCCGCAGCTCTGTGCCGCTGATGTCCGCGCCCTGGAACGAAGCGGCCCGGAGATCGGCGCCCGACAGATCGCAGCCTTCCAGCGTGGCGCCGCCGAAATCGGCGTTCTTCAGCTTGCTGTGCGACATCTGCGTCTGGTTCAAGATGGCGCCGCGGAAGGACGAACCCGGTGCCTGGTCGCCTTCGGTCGGGGCCACGCTGAGCACCAAGCCTTCCCGCAGATCGGCTTCGCCCAGCCTTGTGTTGGACAGGTTGGCGCGGTCGAAGGTGGCACCGCGCAGATCCGCCCGCTCGAAATTGGCGCCGGTGAGGTTCGCCTCGTCGAAGCTGGCGCTGAACACATTGGCGGCGCGGAAGATGCTCTGGGTCAGATTGGTGGCGACGAACTTGCAGGCGATGAACTCGCCATGGCTGAAATCGCGGCCCCGCAGATCGAGCCCCGACAGGTCGCAGCGCACCAAGACGGCGCGCTGGCCGTTGCGCTGTCCCTTCAGGTGGCGCTGGTGCAGCTCCGCCACCCGGTTCAGGATCTCTTGATTGAGGCGCAGGTTCTCAAGCATGTGGCCAACGATGGGTGGTGTAGCGGGAGCCATCATGGATCCCGAGCCTGCCGGCTTCGGCAGGACTCTTCCGTTCTAGCGGGGTTCGGTTAAGACTTGGTTCGCAAGCGACGGATCGGCGACCGCCCCTCGCGGGCCCGACCCTCGCGAGAGGGAGCGCTTACTTTCCTATGACCGTCAATACCTTACTGGTCTTCGGCCTGGGCTTCACCGCGCGCCGTCTGGCGGCCCGGCTGGACCCCGCCCGCTGGCGCGTCGTCGGCACCTGCCGCACGCCGGACGCGGCGGCCGATCTGTCGGCGGCGGGGGTCGAGGTGCGGGTGTTCGACGGGGCGGGGCCGCCGGCGGACGGTGGCGGTGCCGCCTTCGAACCGGCGCTGATCGATCAGGCGACCCATATCCTGGTGTCCGCCCCGCCGGGGCCGGCGGGCGATCCGATGCTGCGTGCCTTTGCCGCGCCGCTCGCCCGCCGCGGCCGGGATCTCGCCTGGCTGGGCTATCTGTCCACCACCGGCGTCTACGGCGACCGCGGCGGCGGATGGGTGGACGAGGATGACCCGCTGACGCCGACCACCCAGCGCGGCCATCGCCGGTTGGCGGCGGAGCAGGCCTGGCTGGCGCTCGCCGCCGACAGCGGTCTGCCGGTCCATCTGTTTCGCCTGGTCGGCATCTATGGGCCCGGCCGCAGCGCGGTCGACCAGGTGCTGGCCGGCACGGCGCGGCGCATCGACAAGCCCGGCCAAGTCTTCAACCGCGTCCATGTCGACGATATCGCCGCGGTCCTGACGGCCTCCATGGCCGCGCCGCGGCCGGGTCGGGCGTACAACGTCGCCGACGATCTGGCGACCCCGCCGCAGGACGTGGTGGCGGAGGCCTGCCGCCTGACCGGCCGGCCGCTGCCGCCGTTGATCGCCTACGACACGGCGGACCTGTCGGCCATGGCGCGCAGCTTCTATGCGGAGAACAAGCGCGTGCGCAACGACCGCATCAAGCGGGAGTTGGCGGTGACGCTGACCTACCCCACCTATCGGGAAGGGCTGGCGCAGATCTGGCGCGACCATCCGGCCGCCGCGGCGTGATGCCCGCCGGCGCGCGAGCGCTGGCCCTCCCTCACCGGCGACCCCATTCCATCGCCAGGATCGACACACGCGACCTTGAAAGGGGCCGCCGATGGATGCCGTCGAGGCACTGCTGACCCGCCGTTCCACCAAGGCCGACGAGCAGGTCGGGCCCGGGCCAAGCGACGAAGACCTGAAGACCCTGCTGACCATCGCGACCCGGGTACCGGACCATGGCAAGCTGACGCCGTGGCGGATCCAGGTGTTGCGGGCCGAGGGGCAGCGGGCGCTCGGTATCTTTCTGGCGGATCTCTACCGCCGCGAACACCCGGAGGCGGAGGAACGCCACCTTGCCGCGGAGGCAGCGCGGCCGGCGCGCGCACCCTTGCTGCTGGTCGTCACCACCCGATTGCGGCCGAGCGCGAAGATCCCGGAGCGCGAGCAGCTCCTGTCCGGCGGGGCGGTTTGCACCTCGATCCTGATCGGCGCCCATGCGCTGGGCTACGCCGCGCAGTGGCTGACCGAATGGCCGGCCTATCATGACGCGGTGGTGCGCCATCTCGGCCACGATCCGGCGACTGATCGGATTCTCGGCTTCCTCTATCTCGGCAACCGCTCACGGGCGCCGATCGACCGGCCGCGACCCGATCTGGCGGAAATCGTCGGCGAGTGGACCGGACCGGAGCCCCTGGGGCGGTAGCAGCCCTGGCCGATCTTGTGGGTTGTTGCGCCGAGGCCGCCCGGTTGTGCTAGAGTCCCTGTCCGATTTTCGCTTCGAGATCAATAGATTAGATGGCGAAGCTGATGGCAAGGGGACACAGGATGGCCGGTCCGAACCTGGAATTGCTGCATTGGCCGGCGGCCGGTCCGGTGGATCGGCGCGGCGGATCGCCGGACCGGCCGCCGCTGTTGTTCGTGCATGGTGCCTATTCCGCGGCCTGGGTGTGGGACGAGACCTTCCTGCCCTGGTTCGCCGGCAAGGGGTTCGATGCGTATGCCGTGTCGCTGCGCGGCCATGGTGCCAGCGATGGGCATGAGGCGGTCGCCTGGGCGACGCTGGCCGGCTATGTCGCCGACATCGAGGCGACGATCGACCAGATGCCGACGCCGCCGGTGCTGATCGGCCATTCCATGGGCGGCTACGTTTGCCAGGAGGTGGCGCGCCGCGGCCGCCGTCCTTTGGCCGGCCTCGTCCTGATGGCGTCGACGCCGCCGCATGGTCTGTACGTCGCCGCCCTGTCGATGGCCGTGCGCCATCCGCTGTTGAGCCAAGCGCTGATGCTGGCCCAGTTCATCGGGCCGGCGGCGGTGGATGGCGATCTCATCGCCCGGGCGCTGTTCTCGCCGGACATGCCGGCCCAGCGGATCGCCCGATACCTCGCCCGGTTCCAGGACGAGAGCCTGTTGGTCGGCTGGCAGAGCATGGGCTTCGGCCTCGTCGACTGGCCGGCCCAGCTCGACCTGCCGGTCATGGTGATGGGGGCATCGGACGACCCGTTCGTTCCGCGCTTCGAGGTCGAGGCGACGGCCGCGGCCTTCAAGGTCGCCCCGGTCATCGTGGAGCGGATGGCGCATGCCATGATGCTCGATGTGCGCTGGGACGCGGCGGCCAAGCGCCTGCTGGCCTGGCTCGACCACCAGGCCGCCGCCGCGCCGGGTGCGGCCGGCGGCCCGGCGGACGAGGCCAAGGCGGCCTCGTCCCCGGGATAACGGCGCCGAGCCGGTGAACCGGCTCGGTCCTTCTTGTTCCTCAGTCGCCGGCGCGCCCATGCGGGCGCTTGGCTCGCGCGCCCATCGGGGCGCGGCGCCTCAATGGCGCAGGCCAGCGAGCCGATGAGTGCCTCATAGGCTCGCTGGTAGGGCGCACCGGTCAGGTTGAGGGCCGTTCAGGCACGCGCGGTGCCTTCGGGCGGTCCGGCGTGGCCGTCACGGCGTACCAGTCGACCCGGCGGGTCACCGCCATGACCGCGGTCAGCCCGGCGAACAGCGCCAGCGCGCCGACCAGCAGCGCATAGTCCTCAAGCTGCATCAGCACCCACAGCCCGGCATAGAGCGCCGCCAGCAGGCCCGCCAGGCCGGCCGTGCGGCTGGCCCGGCCCAGCACGGCGGCGGTGTAGAAGGCGATCTGCGCGACCACCGCCAGCGCGCCCAGCGCATAGGCCGCCGTGAAGCCGATCTGCTCCGCCAGCGCCAGCACCAGCATGTAGAACAGCGTCAGCGCCAGCCCGACCAGCGCATAGTGGAAGATGTGGACGCGCACCCCGGCCAGCATCTCGAACAGGAACAGCGCGGTGAAGGTGAAGACGATGAACAGGATGCCGTACTTCACCGTACGTTCGGTCTGCTGATAGGCGTCGACCGGCTGGTAGAAGCGCACGCCGAAGGCGGCGTGGTCGAGCTCGGCGAAGTGCTGGACCAGGTTCTCGCCGGGTGCCCAGACCTGCGGGAACGGCCGCCCGAAATAGGAGGTCTGCCAGCGCGCGGTGAAGCCGGTGTCCGAGATCTCGCGCTGGTCCGGCAGGAAACGGCCGAAGAAGCTGGGATGCGGCCAGTCGGACGCCAGCGACACCGTGGTGGTGCGGCCCAGCGGCAGGAAGCTGACGCTGGCACTGCCGTTCAGCGACAGCGTCGTGGCGAAGTCGAAGGCACGCTCGCCGTCGGACGGGTCGAGCCCGACGACCGGCGCCTGCATGCCGCCCGCGGCGAGGCGGGCGGCCGAGGTCGGCAGCCCCGGGCTCAACGCGATCGACCGTCCGGCCCAGGTGACGACGGGGGCCTCGCGAATGCTGCGCTGATCGCTGAGGCCGAGCGCCAGGGTCGCCGCCGACCAGTCGATGGTGACGCCGTCGGCCTGGGGCACCGTGTCGGGGCCGAGGACGAAGCGGCCGGACAGGGTGACCTCCAGCCGGTAGACGACGGTCTCGAACAGGCCGCGCCGGCGCGTCTCCGGCTGAACCGTCGCATCGATTTGGTAGTCGTCGGGCAGCAGGACGACGGGCTCCTCCACCACGCGGCGAACGGGGCGGCGGCCGTTCTCGCCGGGCTCGTCGACGACCACGAGGCGCCGTGCGGGAACGACGAGAATCGGTCCGCCAAGCTGCTGCGAGCGACCCCACAGCGCGCCGATCTCGTGCTCGACGGAGGCTTGGCGCGCCTGCCGTTCGCCGATCAGGCCGAGCATCAGGCCGAGCGGCAGCAGGAGAGCGACGGTCAGGCCGGCGATCAGCACGAGTTTCAGGATCGGCCCGCGCGACGGCGCGGATCGGAAAGCTGTGTCGGTCATGGGCGGGTCCTTGGCCGGGTTGTGTCGACGGCCTCAGCCTGGTCCGCCAACACGGCCGGGACGCGGGCCCCCGAGGGCGGAACCGCGGCGTCTTCTTGGAGATCTGGCGGCGCCTAAGGCCGGAACCCCGGCGGCACCAGCACGGTGAGATGGGCCGGCAGGCTGCGGCAGCGCACCGGCGGGATCAGGCGCACCACCTCGCCGTCGAGGGAGACGACCAGGCGCGAGTCGCGCGTCTCCACCGTCACGGTGCGGGCCGTGGACGCGACGAGGCGCTGGCTGTCCTGCCAGTGCCCGACCCCGGTCTCGGCGGCCAACCGCAGAAGGCCCCAGCGGCTCGCCCGATCGACGACGTAAAGGCCGAGCCGGCCCGCATCGAGGCGTTGGCGACCGGGCGCATGGTCCGAATCGCCCGTCAGCAGAGTGTTGGTGATGGCCACCAGGGCGACGCGCCGCTCGCGGCCCCCGTCGATCGACAGGTCGAGATGCGGCGGCCGATGCCACAGGTCCTGAGCGGCAACCGCAACCGGCCACCGGCCGGCTGCGCCGCGCTGGTGGATCGTTCGGGCGGGCAGGCCGAAACCGGCATGATGGGCGAAGATGCGGTCCTCGACCGCCGCCAGGTCGATGCGCCGCGGTACCGCCGACGCCAGCGCATCGACGGCGTCGCGCGGATCGAGCGGGATGGCGAGACCCCGCGCCGTCAGGTTCATCCGGCCCAAAGGCAGGATGCCCAGCGCCGTGTCGGTGCCGGCGAAGGCGGCGATGGCGGTGTTGACCGTGCCGTCGCCACCGGCCACCACCACCCGGTCCGGCGCCTCGGCGGCCAGCGCCGTCAGCCGGCCCTTCAGGTCGCCCGGCGCCAGCCTTTCCACGACGGCGTCCGGATGGGCCGCGGCGAGGCGGGCACACGCCGCCTCGGCGAGGCCGTTGCCGCCGCGCTGCCTCAGCGCGCCCGACGCGGCATTGATCAGGACGGGGGTCAAGGGACCGACGGCAGCCGGGGCCGCGTCACCAGGGCTCGTCCGCCGGTCCGGCGCCGCCGGGTTCCAGCACCTCGCGCACCGCGCCGTCGCTGACCACCGCATGCACCGGGTTCCAGCCGATGCGATAGGCCAGCTCCGCCGGGTCGTCGATGTCCCACAGCACGAAATCGGCCGCCTGGCCCGCCACCAGCCGGCCGCATTCACCGTCGAGCCCGAGTGCACGCGCGGCGTTGACCGTCACCCCGGCCAGCGCTTCCGCCGGGGTCAGGCCGAACAGCGTACAGCCCATGTTGAGCATCAAGAGCAGCGAGGTGGCCGGGGACGAGCCTGGGTTGCAGTCCGTGGCCAGCGCCATCGCGACCCCGTGCCGGCGCATCGCGTCGACCGCCGGCCGGCGGCTCTGGCGCAGCGTGTAGTAGGCGCCGGGCAGCAGCACCGCGACCGTGCCGGCGGCGGCCATCGCCGCGAGGCCGTCGGGATCGGCGTACTCCAGGTGATCGGCCGATAGTGCGCCGAACCGGGCGGCCAGCGCCGCGCCCCCCTGGTCGGAGAGCTGGTCGGCATGCAGCTTGACCGCCAGCCCGTGGGTCTTCGCCGCCTCGAAGACGCGGGCGACCTGGGCCGGGGTGAAGGCGATGCGCTCGCCGAAGGCGTCGACCGCGTCGGCCAGGCGGCCGGCGGCGACCGCGGGGATCATCTCCTCTACCACCAGCGCGACATAGTCGTCGCGGCGGTCGGCATAGTCCGGCGGCACCGCATGGGCGCCCAGGAAGCTGCGGCGCACCCGGATCCCCGGCCCGGCCAGTCGCCCCGCGGCGCGCAGCATCTTCAGCTCGCTCGCCGTATCCAGGCCGTAGCCCGACTTGACCTCCACCGTCGTGACGCCTTCGGCCATCAGCCGGGCGAGGCGCGCGCTGGCGCCGGCCACCAGCGCGTCTTCGTCGGCGCCGCGCGTCGCCGTCACGGTGGCGAGGATGCCGCCGCCGGCCTTGGCGATCTCCTCATAGCTCGCGCCGTCCAGGCGCAGCGCGAACTCCGCCGCGCGGTGGCCGCCATGCACCAGATGGGTGTGGCAGTCGATCAGGCCCGGGGTGATCCAGCGTCCGCCCGCGTCGTGCAATGCCTGGCTGCGCTGATAGCCGACCGGCAGGTCCGCCATCGGGCCGATCCAGGCGATGCGGCCGGCGGCGACGGCGATGGCCCCCGGCTCGATCGCGCCGATCAGGTCCTTGGCGTCGCCGCGCCGCCCGCCGGCCGCCGATGCCGGGGCGTCGGATCCGGCGCCCGTGTCGAAGGTCGCCAGCCGCGCATTGATCCACACACTGTCCCACATGGTATCAGGGGTTCCGCTTGCACCGGTTGGCGGTTTGGGTTGAGGCGGCCGGCCCGCCCAAGGTAGCGTCCCCTCGGCCGCGCCATCCCGTCCGGCGGACGAGGGTAGCCGAGCCCGCAGATCCGCACCAGGAGGCTGGACGCCATGCCGATCGAACCCGTTGCCGTGCTGGTCGGCGTGGTCGTGCTGTTGGCGGTGCTGGTGGTCTTCTCCGGCGTCAAACCGGTGCCCCAGGGCAGCCGTTGGACGGTGGAGCGGTTCGGCCGCTACATCCGCACCCTCAACCCCGGCCTCAACCTGATCATCCCCTTCCTCGACCGCGTCGGCGCGCGGCTGTCGATGATGGAGACGGTGCTGGACGTGCCGAGCCAGGAGGTGATCACCGCCGACAACGCCATGGTCACCGCCGACGGCGTGGTCTTCTACCAGGTGCTGAACCCGGCCCAGGCGGCCTATGAGGTCAACGAGCTTCAGCTCGCCATCCTGCAGCTCACCATGACCAATCTGCGCTCGGTCATGGGCTCGATGGAGTTGGACGCGCTCTTGTCCAACCGCGAGGTGATCAACGCCAAGCTGCTGGAGGCGGTGGACGAGGCGACCCAGCCCTGGGGCGTGAAGGTCAACCGCATCGAGATCCGCGACATCACCCCGCCGCGCGACCTGGTGGACGCCATGGCGCGCCAGATGAAGGCGGAGCGCGACCGCCGCGCCACCATCCTGGAGGCCGACGGCGACCGCGAGGCCGCGATCAAGCGCGCCGAAGGCGAGAAGCAGGCGCAGATCCTCAAGGCGGAAGGCGAGCGCGAGGCGGCCTTCCGCGAGGCCGAGGCGCGAGAGCGCCTGGCGGAGGCGGAGGCCAAGGCGACCCAGATGGTCAGCGAGGCGATCGCCGCCGGCGACATCCAGGCGGTCAACTACTTCGTCGCCCAGCGCTATGTGGAGGCGTTCCAGGCGCTGGCGACGGCACCGAACCAGCGGGTGGTGCTGCTGCCGATGGAGGCGAGCGCGCTGATCGGCGCGCTGGGCGGCGTGGCGGAGCTGGCGCGCGCCAGCTTCGCCGGCGGCGAGGGCGCGGGCCCGCCGGGCGGGGACGCCGGGCCCAGCGGGCCGGTTGGGCAGCCGCCGGACGGGCCGTGGGCGCGGCCATGACGCTAGTTTTCTGGTATTGGCTGGCGGCGGCCGGGTTGCTGGTCGCGGGGGAGATCGTGCTGCCCGGCTTCGCGCTGATCTGGTTGGGCATCGCCGCCGGCGCGACCGGGCTGATCGTCTGGCTGGCACCGGGGCTGGGCTGGGCCATCCAGCTCGTGCTGTTCGCCGGCCTGTCGCTGGTCGCGGTGACGGTTGGGCTGAAGATCTTTCCCAACCGTCCCGAGCGGACGGATCAGCCCTTGCTGAACCAGAAGACCGCCCAGTTGGTGGGGCGCACCGGGCCGCTGGCCGAGCCGATCGTCGGCGGTCGCGGCAAGATCCGCATCGGCGACACGCTGTGGCCGGTGAGCGGTCCCGACCTGCCGGCTGACACCCTGGTTCGCGTGACCGCGGCGACGGAGACGGACCTTGCGGTCGCCGCGGTCGAGGACACGGCGTCCCCTGCAGGGACGGCACCCGCCGATCGTCCCGGTGGCGGGGGAGCGGGCACCGCCGTGTGACGGCAACCGGCGTCAGGGTCGGCGGGGCAGCGTTACCTCGACGCGGGTGCCGACGTCCTTCTCGCTGGAGATCCGGAAGGTCCCGCCCAGCCGCTCGGCCGCCAGCCGCGCGACGGTCAGGCCGAGGCCGGATCCTTCCTCGGCAGACCCGACGGGTTCGCCGATCTGGGTGAAGGGCTGCATCGCCCGGTCGATCTCCTCCGGCGCCATGCCGATGCCGGTATCCTGAACCGACAGCACCGACCGGTCGCCCTGGCGCGCGCAGTCGAGCCGGACCTCGCCGCCCGGCGGGGTGAACTTGATGGCGTTGTGCAGCAGGTTGATCAGGATGTCGCCCACCAGCTTCTTGTCGCTGACCATGGCGCTGCACTTCAGGTCGATGTCGACGACCACCGTGACCCCGCCTTCCGCCGCGCGTCCCTGCAGGATGTTGGCCGTCTGCTCGGCGATCCGGCGCAGATCGATCGGCTCGCGCCACTTGGGCGAGCCCTGGATCTCCGCCCTCGACAAGTCGATCAGGGCATTGGCGACGCAGAGAAACCGATCGGCGCTGTCGTGAATATGGCCCGCATAGTCCTTGTATCTGGGCGGCATCTCACCCAGTTTCTCCGATTTCATGATCTCGGAGAAACCGATGATGGCGTTCAGCGGTGTTCGAAGCTCATGCCCCATCATGCCCAATAATTTTATCTGCTCATCTTTGGATTTTTCATAATCTCTGAGCGCTTTGTCTTTTTTTGTTACTTTTCTAGAGAGCTGGAGAATTTCACGGCGAGAGGATTTATGAAGAAGAACGATCATCGCCACGATCGCCAGCTTGAGCCCGATCGAAATGGCGATCAAAGCGATGCTGATGTTGGAAACCCGTGCCAGATTGTTCTGGATCAGCGACTCAAGGCTGGCCGAGACCTGGTGATAGGCGCGCGTCGTGACATAGTAGTACTCGTCGAAGACTTGATCGATCTCGGTTCCCGCGACGCCGGCATCGCCCATGTCGAACCGCTGGGTCGCCAGGGCCTGCAACTCGTCGACCCGGCCGCGCAGCCGGACGAGCGCCCGCCTCATCGCGTCATCGGTGACCGTTGGCAGATCCAGATTGCCGATGGCCCCGCCCGCCAGCAGGGCGTCGACCCGTGCCGCGACTCCGTCGATGCGCGCCATGACCGCGTCGCGCGTCAGCAACTCGTCGCCCTGAAGCGCTTCCTCCAGCCAGATGTGGAACTCGGCGATGTCGTGGCCGATCTCGGCGACGGCCGTGCTCAACGGCAGCAGCGATCGGCTGGTCGCCTCGGTGGCGATGTACTGCCATAGCCCGCCGGCGACGGTCGCCAGCAACAGGACGACGATGACGATCTGATGGCGCAAGGGTCGGGCCATCGCCAGGATCCGAGACTGCGGGCGGAACGACCGGATCATCGGGCTAGCGGGGGAGTCGGCCTGTCGGCCCCGTCTCGGCGCGCGCGACGGCGGGACCGCGGCTTGCGGGGAGGCACACGCGTCTACCACTGCGCGTGGCGCCCATCATGAGGAGAGCTCTCACCCCGAATCCCACTCAATGTCGCCTCATCGTACTGCGTTTGGTCCGAATTGGCTCGCACAATCAAGAATTGCACATAGCCGTGCCGACTTGTGTCGCACGGTGTGCGTAATCCATCTCCCTCACCATCGTGACTCAAAAAGATAAATAGAAATCTAATGGTCGTCGCGTGGCCGAAACGCCACGCCGGAACCGCTCTTGCGCGGGCGACGCGGCGCCGATGTCGGCGGCCTCAATGATCGTGGTCGGGCAGCTCGCGCTTGCGCTGCGCCACATACTCGCCCAGCGCCTCGTTGATGCCCTCGTCCAGCGCCGGCGGCTGGTAGTCCGCCAGCGTGCGCTTCCACAGCGTGTTGGCGCGGGCGGCGGCGTCCTTCTCGCCATCGGCCGCCCATTGCTCGAAGCTGTTGTTGTCGGCGATGGGGGAGCGGTAGAAGGCCGTCTCGAAATGCGCCTGGGTGTGGGCGCAGCCGAGGAAATGGCCGCCCGGACCGACCTCTTGGATCGCCGACAGCGCCTGGCCGTCGGCCGACAGGTTGATGCCGTGGGCGAGCGTCTGCAGGATGCCGAGTTGGTCGGCATCCATGACGAATTTCTCGTAGCTCATCACCAGCCCGCCTTCCAGCCAGCCGGCGGCGTGCAGCGCGAAGTTGACGCCGGCCATCAGCGTCGCGTTCAGCGTGTTGGCGGCTTCGTAGGCGGCCTGCGCGTCGGGGATCTTCGACCCGCACAGCCCGCCGCCGGAGCGGAAGGGCACGCCCAGCCGGCGGGCGAGCTGGGCCGCGCCGAACAGGACCAGAGCCGGTTCCGGCGTGCCGAAGGTGGGCGCGCCGGACTGCATGGAGATGGAGCTGGCGAAGGTGCCGAACACCACCGGTGCGCCGGGCCGCAGGATCTGGGTTAGCGCCATGCCGGCCTGCGCCTCGGCATAGAGCTGGGCCAGCGTCCCGGCGGACATCACCGGGCTCATCGCGCCGGCCAGGATGAAGGGCGAGATGACGCAGGCCTGGCCGGCGCGGGCATAGACCTTCAGCGCGCCCAGCATGGTTTCGTCGAAGACCAGCGGCGAGTTCGCGTTGATCAGCGAGATCAGCACGCATTGGCTGTCGACGAAGGCGTCGCCATAGGCCAGGCGCGCCATGGCCAGCGTGTCTTCGGCGCGCGACGGCGCGGTGACGGAGCCCATGAACGCCTTGTCGGTCAGCGTCATATGGGCCAGCACCATGTCGAGATGGCGCTTGGGCACCGGCACGTCCACCGGCTCGCACACCGTGCCGCCGGAATGGTGAAGCCAGGGCGACGCGTAGGCGAGCTTCACGAAGTTCTGAAAATCCTCCAGCGTGGCGTAGCGCCGCCCGCGGTCGAGGTCGCGCACAAAGGGCGGGCCATAGGCCGGCACGAAGACCGTGTTCGGTCCGCCGATGGTGACGGAGCGCTCCGGGTTGCGGGCGTGCTGCACGAACTCTTTCGGCGCTGTGGCGTGGATGAGCTGGCGGCACATGCCGGTCTCGAAGCGCACCCGCTCGCCCTGGACATCCGCGCCGGCGTCGCGCCACAGGTCCAGCACCTCCGGGTCGCCGCGGAACTCGATGCCGATCTCCTTCAAGATGAAGTCGCTGTTGCGCTCGATCAGCTCCAGCCCTTCCTCGTCCAGCACCTCATAGGGGTGCTGGCGGCGGGTGATGAACGGCTCCGACGTGATCATTGCGCGGGCGCGGGCGGCGCGCTTGGCATCGCGGCCGCCGCCGCTGGGCCGGCGCCGGCCGACGCGCGAGCTGGCTTCGGCCTCCAACAGCGCCTCGTCCGGCACCTCGGTGGGCTGGATCAGGGTGCCGCCCTCGGCGGGTGGGGGTGTGTTGGGATCTTCGGTGGCGGGCATGGCTGTCGGATCCGGCCTCGGCGGTGGCGACGATCGAGGCGGCGGATCGCGAGCCGACGCCCCACGCACCAGATGTAGGCGAACCGGCCGCCGGTTTATGGCATAGACGCGACACACAATCGCCGAGCTTGCGGCATCCGCCCGTGAGACGAGGAACCCCGTTCATGATCACCGACCTCGGCCGGGCGTTCGGCCAGCTCGACGATCCGGCGATTCGCCGGGTCCTGGCGATCAGCCTGGCCGTGGCGCTGGCGGTGCTGGTGGGGCTGGCCGCCGGGATCGGCGCGGTGTTCGACCGGCTGACGTTGGCCGACTGGGGGTGGCTGGACGGGGCGATCGACCTCCTGGCCTCGCTGGGCGGGGTGGTGCTGGCGGTCCTCCTGTTCCCGGCGACGGCGGTGGCGGTATCCGGTTTGTTGCTGGACCAGGTGGCCGAGGCGGTGGAGCGGCGGCACTACCCTGCGCTGGGGCCGGCCCGGCCGCTGGGGCTGCTGGCCGCCCTGCTGCAGGGTCTGCGCTTCTTCGTCGTGTTCCTGCTGGCGAACCTGTTCGCGCTGGGGGTGACCGCCCTCATGCCGGGGCTGAACCTGGTGGTCTGGCTGCTGGTCAACGGCTATCTGCTGGGCCGGGAGTACTACGAGCTGGTGGCGGCGCGCCGCCTCGGGACCCCGGAGATGCGCGAGACCTTCTCGCGCGCCTGGGGGCGCGTGCTGGTGGCCGGCATGGTCATCGCCGTTCTCTTTACGGTCCCGTTGGTGAACCTGCTGGCGCCGGTCCTGGCGACCGCCTTCATGGTGCATAGATTTCAGCGGCTTACAAAATCGAACTGAATTCGGGCTTGAAACGCTCTTGGCGTTTGTCGGCGCTTCGCGATAGAGTGCGAACGACATTGCGCCGCTGCATTCGTCGAGCGCTCCCACAGTCAAGAGGGGGGATCAGCCCGTGTTCCGTCGACGCACTTCCGGGCAGGACGACCGGCCGCAGGACGGCCCCGCCTCGCCGCGGTATCAGCAGCCTTCAGACCCGACCGCCGAGGCCGAGGCGCCTGCCGCCGCCGCGCCCGCCGGCCCAGCGCAGGACAGCGCCATGACGTCGCAGAAGCCCCACGGATCCGCCTTCCGCCAACCCGAACCGCGGCGTGTCGTGGACATGCCCGGCGGCGCGCCGCGCCGCGGCGCCGTGCCGGCCGGCAGCCCGCCGCCCACCGCCCCCGCGGCGGCGGATGCGCCTCCGCCGCCGCGCACCGCCGACACCACCCGCAAGCTGCAGGTCGGGCGGGAAATCACGCTGGCCGGCGAGATCGGCGCCTGCGACCACCTCGTCGTGGAAGGCCAGATCGAAGCCAAGCTGCGCGATTGCCACATCATCGAGATCGCCGACAGCGGCGTCTTCAAGGGATCGGCCGAGGTCGACATCGCCGATATCGGCGGCCGCTTCGAGGGCGACCTGGTGGTGCGCAACCGGCTGCGCGTGCGCGGCAGCGGCGTCGTCTCCGGCTCGGTGCGCTATGGCGAGCTGGAGGTCGAGGTGGGCGGCCGGCTGGTCGGCTCCATGGATCCGCTGGACATGAGCGGCGCTCAGCCCGCCGCGGCCGCTGCCCCGGTGGCGCCGCATCCCGTTGCCGCGGTCGGCGACGCACCGCCGGTGGAAGCGGACAGCGGCGTCCCCGCCGCGTGAGCCCCGCCGCGCCCCGAGTTGTCCTGCCCCGGGTCCCCCGGTCCGGCGTCGTTGCGCCGACCGTCGCCGACGGTCGCCGGCCTGTCCGCCGGGCCGGCCGGCCGGCGGTTGCCGTCACCGCCCTGCTGATCGCCGCGGCGCTGGCCGCGTGCCAGAGCACGCGGGCCGGCGGCGGGGCCGCCACCGGTGCCCGCGCCGCGCCGGTCGATCCCCAGCAGGTGGTGGGCGCCAGCGAGAGCGAGGTGGCCCGCCTGCTCGGCCCGCCGGAGCTGAAGCGCCAGGAAGCGCCGGCGGAGGTCTGGCAGTACCGTACGTCGCGCTGCGTGGTGGATGTCTTCCTCTATCCGCGTGCCGGTGCCGCCCGGTCGGCCACGCATGTCGAGGCGCGCCATCGCCGCCAGGGCAGCGCCAGCCCGGCCGCTTGCCTGGGCGAGGTCGCGGCGACCCGCGGGCGGCGCTAGTGGTGCGGCCGAAACGGATGGTTCCCATCCACTTCGGCAGAAGCACCACTAGAGTCATAGTCTTGTGGTTCGAATTCACTGACAGATGCGGGACGCATCTGTCAGTGAATTCGAACCACTAGGATCGACCGACATTCAGAGTTCCCCTTCCCCATCGAGGGGGAGGGCTAAAACGGGCGGCGGCGATGACTGTCGATTCGGTTTGACGCCTTCCTGCTGACGGGCCGGTGCCGCTGCGGCAGATGCGCACGGGTTTTCCGGGGCGCCGGGCGTTCGCCAGCGCGCCGCCGCGCCACAAGCGCGAACACGGCGCGGGTCTGAACTCGAAAAACCGCAGAAATCCTAGGGTTGAGATGACTTCGCCGGGGGTGTAATACCACCGAGCCCATGGGGAGGTTCATGGGTTCGCTGGCATGCGTCCCCAAAGGCGCTCGCGCGGCCCGGGGGCGATCGACGCCCTCGCGCGCCTCGTGTCGGCGATTGAGGCAAGCGTCGAGGCGGGCCGATCTGCGGGCACGCCACCCGCCGCTTGCACGGGAGAGGCGGGTGTCCGACGACATCCGTGCGGCGTCGCCTTGACCCGGCGAGCGCGAGCATCGGACGAGGATCGGCGGGCCGAGGACGGCCGCGGATCACACCGGAGGTTTTCCAGATGCCCTATGTGGTGATGGATGCGTGCGTTAAGTGCAAGTACACCGATTGCGTCGAGGTCTGCCCCGTGGATTGCTTCTACGAGGGTGAGAACATGCTCGTCATCCATCCGGACGAGTGCATCGATTGCGGGGTCTGCGAGCCGGAGTGCCCGGTCGAGGCGATCAAGCCCGATACGGATGCCGAAGACAGCGAGAAGTGGCTCGACATTAACCGGAAATACTCCGAGCTATGGCCCAACATAACCCGGAAGAAAGACCCTTTGCCGGATGCGGATAACTGGTCCAGTTCGGCAGGTAAGTTCGACCAGCACTTCAGCGAGAATCCGGGCGAAGGCACCTGACAGGCGGCCTCGTCCGCCGTCGCGCGGCCCAGCGATAGGGTGTCGTGGGGCAAGGGCAGCATTCCTGCCTTTCTTTTGAAAGCGTTTTATATTATTGTCATGTACTGGAAGCGGGGCGGATAGCCGGCTCGCGACCGATAAACCCCTGTTCGCCCTCACGCGCCCGCGCCTGATCCGCGCGGCCCGCGTCCGTTGCGCCCGGCGGCCGGTTGGCCGACGGCCCCTTTCGGGTTTGCTCCCGACGCTGTCCGCCGACCGCTGGCCGGCCGCAGAACGGGGTGGCTGTACCCGGCGTACCAACGGCGATCCGCCGCGGACAGGATTGGGCCCTCATTGAGAGGATGCCGGGTGGGGAGGCCGTATCCCGTCATGGGGGGGACCGGCGCCGGATCCCGGGGTTCTCGAAGCAACGGCAGTCGGATGGCACACGCACTCGAGTACAGCGTTGGGGACTACGTGGTTTATCCGGCGCATGGCGTCGGACGCATTTCTTCGATCGAGTTCCATAGTCACGGGGAGCACAAGATTCAGCTCTATGCCATCAACTTCGACAAGGAGCGGATGACGCTCAAGGTGCCGGTCGGCAAGGCCCGGCGGTCGGGCCTGCGCAAGCTGTCCTCGCGCGAGCGCATCAAGTCGGCGCTGGAGACCCTGAAGGGCCCGAGCCGGGTGCGCCGCACCATGTGGAGCCGCCGCGCCCAGGAATACGAGGCGAAGATCAACAGCGGCGACCCGGTGTCTATCGCGGAAGTCGTGCGCGACCTCTACCGCCACGCCGATCAGCCCGAACAGTCCTACAGCGAGCGGCAGATCTACCAGGCCGCGCTGGAGCGGCTCTCGCGCGAGTTGGCGGCGGTCGAGCGCATCGACGAGCAGAACGCGACCCACCGGCTGGAGCAGGTGCTGGCCAAGGTCGCCGCCTGAAGACGGGATCCGCAGGCGGGGCGGCCGCGCCCGCCCCCCGCCGCGTTTCCGGCGCTTGCCCGTCTTCCGATTTCCCGGTTTCCGAATGGTTGCCGCCTGAGCCGGCGTGTGCCGCCGGACCGGTTACCGCAGCTTGGGCAGGCCCATGGACCGCTTCACGGCCCTGACGGTGTTCGCCCAGGTGGCGGACAGCCTCAGCTTCTCCGCTGCGGCCAAGCAGCTCGGGCTGACCCCGTCGGCGGTCAGCAAGCAGATCGCCCAGCTTGAAGATCGCCTGGGCGCGCGGCTGGTCCAGCGCACCACCCGCAAGCTGGCGCTGACCGAGGCGGGCGCGGCCTTCCTGCCGCGCGCACGCCAGGTTCTGGCCACCCTGGAAGAGGCCGAGGACACGGTCACCGACCTCGCGCAATCGCCGCGCGGCGTGCTGCGCGTCTCGCTGCCGTCGACCTTCGCGCAGATCCATGTCGCGCCGGTGCTGCCGGGCTTCCTCGCGCGCTATCCGGAGATCCGGCTGGAGATCTCCGTCACCGACCGTTTCGTCGATCTGGTGCACGACGGCATCGACGTCGCCGTGCGCATCGGCGCGTTGGACGACAGCACGCTGATGGCGCGCCGGCTGGCGCCCAACCGGCGGGTCGTCGCCGCCGCCCCGTCCTATCTGGCGCGCGCCGGCCGGCCGGCCGTGCCGAACGATCTGCTGGCCCATAACTGCCTGGTCTATGCCGAGCCGGGGCGGGCGCTCGCCTGGGTGTTCAACGGCGGCGACGAGCGGATCACCGTGCCGGTCACCGGCAGCCTGCGCTGTAACAGCGCGGAGGTTCTGTTGCAGGCGGCGCTGGACGGCGTCGGCATCATCCGGATGAGCGCCTATGTCATGGTCGACGCCTTGGCGGACGGGCGCCTGGTTACCCTGCTGCCGGCCTATGAGGTGCGCGAGAGCGAGGTGTACGCCGTCTATCCGGCGGGCCGCCATCTCTCGCCGAAGGTACGGGCGTTCATCGATCATCTGGTGGCGACGGTCGGCCGGCCCGGCTACTGGCGCGCGGTCGGGCTGGACTGAGCCTTGCGGGCGCAGCGCCGCCCGCGACCTTCCGCCCCGTCACGATCATTTCACGGCGCCGCAACGCGCCCGTCACCCCCCTGTCGTAGCACTGTCGCCGGCCGGCCGTTCGGCCTGGCCGCCCCCACAGTGCTGTCCATCAGGGAGATTGGATCGATGTCGATTGCCCGTCTGGCCGCCATCGCGGCGACCGCTGGCGCGGCCGCGCTGACGGCCGTGCCCACCGCCGCCGAAGAGGCCTTTCCGGCCACGCTGGCCGGCCATGCGGCGCTGCCCGCGCTGACGTTCCTGCCGCCGCCGGCCGATGCCCCGGCGCTGTTCACCACGTCGGGCAAGTTCGCCGGGCCGGGCAACACGCGCATCGACGACCTCTACCAGGTCGAGGGCGGCACCTGGCTCGCCGCGGACGGCGCGCCGCGCATGACCGGCCTCTTCCTGCCCTTCGTCGGCCAGCCGGTGCAGGGCTTCTCCGGGGTCCGCTCGCTCGGCGACGGCACGTACATGATGCTGGTCGACAACGGGTTCGGCAGCAAGGTGAACTCCGTCGACGCCCTGCTGCAGGTCCACCGGGTGGAGCCCGACTGGCAGACCGGCCGCGTCGCCATCCTGGACAGCCTGTTCCTGTCCGATCCCGACGGCGTGCTGCCGTTCCGCCTGACCACCGAGTCGACCGACACCCGCTATCTGACCGGCGCGGATTTCGACCTGGAAGGTATGCAGCCGATCGGCGAGGAGATCTGGTTCGGCGACGAGTTCGGTCCCTACCTGTTCGCCACCAACGCCGACGGCGAGGTCATCCACTTCGCCGAGACCGAGGTGGACGGCGAGGTCGTGCGCTCGCCGGACCATCACGGCGTGCGGATGCCGTCGGTGCCGGGCGATGTCAGCTTCCCGGTGCGCCGCTCGCGCGGTTTCGAGGGCATGGCCGCCAGCGTCGACGGCGCGGTGCTCTACCCGATGTTCGAAGGGCCGCTGTGGGACGACGAGGCCGGCGCCTTCGAGACCGACGCGGATGGCAACGCGTATCTGCGCATCATCGAATACGACGTGGCCGACCGCGCGTTCACCGGCGCCTCCTGGCGCTACCGGCTGGAGGACCCGAGCCACAATATCGGCGACTTCAACATGATCGACGAGACCCGCGGCCTGGTCATCGAGCGGGACAACCGCGAAGGCGCGCCACATCTGGCGTGCGAGGGTGCGCCGGCCTCGGACTGCTTCAACGATCCGGCGACCTTCAAGCGGGTCTACCTGATCGACTTCGCCGGCGTCGCGGACGGCGGCTTCGTGGAGAAGGTCGGCTATGTCGACCTGATGAACATCGCCGATCCCGACGGCGTGGCGATGCACGGCACGGTGGACGGCGTCTTCACCTTCCCCTTCGTCACCATCGAGGATGTCGACCGGGTGGATGACGCGCACATCATCGTCGCCAACGACAACAATCTGCCGTTCTCAACCGGCCGCACGATCGGCGAGGCGGACATGAACGAGTTCATCCTGCTGCATGTGCCGGAGCTGCTGGCCGCGTCCGCCCAATAGGCGGGGCGGTCCTTCTTGTGGCGGGGGCGGCCGGGGATCCGGCCGCCCTTTGCCATTCCGGCGGCGTTCGTCCCGATCGTCAGCAATGCGAATGAAAATGAGTTGCACTCTCATTCGCATCGTCGGTAGGCTCTGGCCTCCTCGCAAGCCGTCAACGAACAACAAGGAACTTCGGCCGATGATCTCACGTACCGTCCGGACCGCGATGCTCGCGGCCTTGCCGCTGAGCTGGGCCGGGGCCGCGCTGGCGGAGGCCGATCCGGCCGCCGTCATCGACACCTATGCCGATATCGCGCTGGCGATGTACGAGGATTCACTGACTGGCGCCCGCGCGCTCGACGATGCCCTTCAGGCGCTGGTCGCGGATCCGAGCGAGGCGACATTGGCGGCGGCCCGCGACGCCTGGCTGGCGTCCCGCGTGCCCTATCAGCACACCGAGGTCTATCGCTTCGGCAACGTCATCGTCGACGACTGGGAGGTCCGGGTGAACGCCTGGCCTCTGGACGAGGGGCTGATCGACTATGTCGACACCGGCTGGTACGGCGATGCCAGCGACGAGAACCGGTTCTACGTCGCCAACATCATCGCCAACGAGACCTTGACCTATGGCGGGGCAACCATCGACGCCTCGGCCATCACCCCGGCGCTGCTGGCCGACGAGCTGCACTGGATCGACGACATCGAAGCGAATGTCACGACGGGGTATCACGCGATCGAGTTCCTGCTGTGGGGTCAGGACCTGAACGGCACGGGTCCCGGTGCCGGCGACCGCCCGGCCAGCGACTTCGACGTTGCCGACTGCACCGGCGGCCATTGCGACCGGCGTGGCGCGTACCTGTTGGCGGCGTCGACCCTGCTGATCAGCGATCTGGAGGAGATGGTCGCCAACTGGCAGGCCGACGGGGCGGCCCGCGCGGCGCTGAGCGACGATCCGGCCAATGCCGGCCTGTCGGCCATCATCACCGGTCTCGGCAGCCTGTCCTATGGCGAGTTGGCCGGCGAGCGCATGCAGCTTGGCCTGCTGCTGCACGATCCGGAGGAGGAGCACGACTGCTTCGCCGACAACACCCACTATTCGCACTACTACAACCAGCAGGGCATGATCGCCGTCTACACAGGGTCCTATGAGCGGACCGACGGCACCCTGGTCGAGGGGCCGTCCATCGGCGATCTGGTGGCGGCCGCCGCGCCGGACCTGCATGAGGAGACCCTGTCCCGGCTCGGCGCCACCGATGCCGCGATGGACGTGATGGTCGAGACGGCCGCCGCGGACATGGCCTACGACCAGATGCTGGGCGAGGGCAACGACGCCGGCAACGCCATCCTGCAGGACGTCATCGACCGGCTGG
This sequence comes from Alphaproteobacteria bacterium, assembly GCA_028284045.1. Lineage (GTDB taxonomy): Bacteria > Pseudomonadota > Alphaproteobacteria > DSM-16000 > Inquilinaceae > JANQSN01. The sequence continues at coordinate 31,592 of JANQSN010000015.1, forward strand.
TCGACCAGACGGAGACGTTCGAGCAGACCGTCGTCGCGCTGAACCTGGAGATCGGCGGTTTCGAAGGCTCCGACAGCCTCGACGACCCGGAAGCCGTGTTCGAGTAAGTCCGCCGCTCGTATCGCTGTTGGCGAGGGCCATCCGGCAGGGCCGGGGTCGGGTGCTGACGCCCGCACCCCGGCTCCCGTCGGTCGATATGGCCCGGAGAGGATCGCTCGAATGATGCCTGCATCCAGCCCCCGGCGTTGCGTCCGGCGGGTCGGCGTTGCGCTGGCCGCGCTATCGGTCTTGACCGTGTCGGTCGTGGCCGTCGCCGGTGCGGCGTCGGCGGACGAGACCGCGGACGCGGCGATTCTGACACCGGCCGCGCCCCATGACCGGGCGGAGCGGTACGAGCTGAACGCCGGCGGGGCGGGCACCTATCGCGGCCCGATCAATCGCACCGCGTTCTCTCAGCCGGCGACCAATCTCAGCTTTGCCGACCGCGCCGATTTCAACATCGGGGACTCGATCTTCAGTCGGCCTTGGGTCACCGCCCCATCCTCCACCCGGACCTCCGACGGGCTGGGGCCGCTGTTCAACGCCCGGGCCTGCCAGAGCTGCCATCTGCTCGACGGCCGTGGGCACCCGCCGGCGGCGAACTTTCCCGATGACACGGCGGAATCGATGCTGCTGCGCCTCAGCGTGCCGCCGTCGACGCCGGAGCATTTCGAACTGCTGCAGGCCGGTCTGATCGCCTCGGTCGCCGAGCCGGTCTATGGCGGCCAGCTCCAGGATCTCGGGATCGGCGGGCATCCCGGCGAAGGTCGCATCCACACCGAATGGGAAGAAATTCCGGTGACGCTGGCGGGCGGCGAGACCGTCTCGCTGCGCCGGCCGACCTATTCGATCACCCATCTCGCCTACGGGCCGCTGTCCGACGACGTGATGATGTCGGTGCGCGTCGCGCCCCAGATGATCGGCCTGGGTCTCTTGGAAGCGATTCCGGAAGAGCGCATTCTGTCGCTGGCGGATCCCGACGACGGCGACGGCGACGGCATCTCCGGCCGGCCGAACTATGTGTGGAGCGTCGCCGATGGCGCGCTGCGTCTCGGTCGGTTCGGCTGGAAGGCCAACCAGCCGACGCTGGACCAGCAGAATTCCGGCGCCTTTGCCGGCGATATCGGCCTGTCGACCCCGCTGTTCCCGACCCCCTGGGGCGACTGCACCGAGGCGCAGGCCGCGTGCCGGGCGGCGATCCACGGCGATCCGGCCGATGACCCAGGCATCGAGGTGCCGGGGAGCCTGACGGAACTGCTGCTCTTCTATGTGCGTCATCTGGCCGTGCCGGCGCGGCGCGATGTCGAGGATCCGCAGGTCCTGGCCGGTCGGGCGCTGTTCTACCAGACCGGCTGCGTCGACTGTCACGTTTCGCGCCATCTGACGGCCGACGACGCGGCGACGCCGGCGCTGTCGCGTCAGCTCATCTGGCCCTATACCGACCTGCTGCTGCACGACATGGGGCCGGGGCTGGCCGACAACCGGCCCGACGGCTTGGCGAGCGGCCAGGAGTGGCGCACCGCCCCGCTCTGGGGCATCGGGCTGACCGAGGCGGTGAACGGTCATACCTATTTCCTGCACGACGGGCGGGCGCGCAACCTGACCGAGGCGATCCTGTGGCATGGCGGCGAGGCCCAAGCGCAGCGCGACGCCTTCGCGGCGATGAGCCCCGATCAGCGCCAGGCGCTGATCGCCTTCCTCAACTCGCTCTAGCCAGACGAGGCTGCAATGGCGGCGCGATCCCCTCTGGCCCTCGCGACGGCCGCGCTGGCCGGACTGGCCGTCTTCGCCGCGGCGTCGCCCGGCCCGGCTGAGGAACCACCATCGCCGGACGCCCTGGAGGCGCTGAACCAGGCGGTGATGCAAGACCGCATCCTGCCCGGCAACCAGGCAGTCGCCGAGGCGGCGGGCGGACTGGCGGCGGCGCTGGAGACCCATTGCGCGGGGCCGGACGCGGCGTCGCTGGAGGGCGCCCGGGCCGCCTTCCATGCGGTCTACGACCGTTGGATGGCGGTTGCCTGGATCGGCTTCGGCCCGCAGGTCCAGCTCATGCGGTCGATGCGGGTGCATTTCTGGCCGGACGGCAGCAACACGCTGACCCGCCAGCTTGCCCGCCTGCTCGACACGCCGCGGGAGGATCTTCTGGACCCCGCGGTGCTGGGCGATGCCAGCGTCGCGCTGCAGGGCCTGCCGGTCCTAGAACGCATGCTGTTCGCGGACCCGCCGCCGGTGGCCGAGGTGGGGTATGCTTGCGACCTCGCCGTCGCGATCGCCGGCAACGTCCAGTCCATGGCCACGGACATCGCCGGTGCCTGGGCCGATCCCGGCCGGCGCCTGCAGGCCTTGCCCGAGGGCGCGATGCTGACCGCCAGCCTCTATCAGTCGGTCTACGAGCATCTGGTGCTGATCGGCGAGCGCAAGCTGATGCCGGTCTTGGGCGACGCCCCGGCCGACGCACGGCCCCGGCTGGCGGAGAACTGGCGCAGCGCGCGGGCGATGGCGAATATCGCGGCGAACCTGACGGCTGTCCTCGGCGTGGTGGAGAACGGCGAGGGCTTGGGCTTCGCCGATCTGCTGCGCGACCGGCCGGACCAGGAGGTCGCCGACCAGGCGGCCGCGACCACGAAGCTGGTGGACGCGCTGGAGACGGCGCTGTCGATCGCGCAAGACCTCCAAGGCCGGCCGATGGCCGATCTGGTCGCCGAGACGGCGTCCTATGACGCGTTGGCCAATCTGGTCGAGGCGGTCGCCGTCGCCCGCGAGATCTGGGCGCGGGACGTCGGCGCCGCGCTCGGCCTGACCATCGGCTTCAACCGCCTGGACGGCGACTGACCTTGGCGGTCGGGCGCCGCGCCGTCCTGGGCGCGCTGGCCGCGGCCGGGCTGGCGGGCCGGCCCGGCGAGGCGTGGGGTCAGGCGCGCGCGCGCTATCTCAGCGGCGGGGCCAGCCTGGGCGGCGGACAACACCATGTCGCCGGCCTGGATGAGGACGGCGGTCTCGCCTTCGCCGGGACCTTGCCGGCCCGCGGGCATGCCGTCGCGGTCAGCCCGGATGGCTGGACCGCGGTCATCTGTGCCCGCCGCCCGGGACGCTTCGCCACCGTGGTCGATCTCGCGGCAGGCGCGATCGCCGGCGAGATACCGGCGGCGCCAGGGCGCCACTTCTACGGCCACGCCGTCTTCGCGGCAGACGGGTCGCGCCTCTACGCGACGGAGAACGCCTATGCCCTCGGCGAGGGCCGCATCGGGATCTACGATGCCGCGGACGGGTTCCGCCGCCGCGGCGAATGGTCGAGCCATGGCGTGGGGCCACATGAGCTGCGGCTGATGCCCGACGGCCGCACGCTGGTGGTCGCCAATGGCGGCATCCTCACCCATCCCGACACCGGCCGCGAGAAGCTGAACCTCGACGCGATGGACCCGTGCGTGGTGCTGTTGGATGCGTCGGACGGCCGCCTGCTGGAACGGATCGCCTTGCCCGCCGCCCTCAGCCAACTGAGCACGCGCCATCTGGCGATCGGCAGCGACGGCCGGATCGCCGTGGTCATGCAGTATGAGGGGCCGGAGACCGATCGGCCGCCGCTGATCGCGCTGATCGAGGCGCCGGGACGGCTGCGGTTCCTCACGGCGCCGGAGCCGGTGCAGATCGCCATGGCCAACTATTGCGGCAGCGTGGCCTTCGATGTGGCCGGTGCGGTCTTCGGGGTGTCCAGCCCGCGGGGCGGCCTGTTCACCTTCTGGTCGGCCGACGGCGTCCTGTTGGACCATGTCCCGGTGCTGGACGGCTGCGGCATCGCCGCCGCCGGCGGGGCGGGGCGCTTCGTCCTGTCGGACGGCCTCGGCGGGCTATGGCGCTACGATCTGGCGAGGCGCGGTCTGGAGCGGCTGACAGCCGTTCGCACCCCGATCGCCCATTGGGACAACCACCTGACGGCGATCGGCACACCGTAGGTTGAACCGAAACTGATCGCCGTCGCCCGTCTGAGCCCTCCCCCATCAAGGGGGAGGGAAGTCCTTGATATCGATTGATCGTAGAGCGGGATCGCCTGAGGAACAAAAAACCCGATATCACCCCGGCATGCGTTCCAGGGCGCGCAGGATGCTGTCGCCCATCACGCTGGTGGACACCCGCGCCATGCCGTCGGTCATGATGTCCTGGGTGCGGATGCCGCCGGACAGCACCTTCTCCACCGCCGCTTCGATCATGTCGGCCTCCGCGCCCAGGTCGAAGCTGAAGCGCAGCATCATCGCGAAGCTCAACAGCGTGGCGATGGGATTGGCCATGTCGCGCCCGGCGATGTCCGGGGCGGAGCCGTGCACCGGCTCGTACATCGCCGGACGGCGCCCGGTCGCCGGATCGGCCGGCCCCAGCGAGGCCGAGGGCAGCATGCCCAGAGAGCCGGTCAGCATGGACGCCTCGTCCGACAACAGGTCGCCGAACAGGTTGTCGGTCAGGATGACGTCGAATTGACGCGGGTTGCGCACGAGCTGCATGGCGCAGTTGTCGGCATACATGTGGCTGAGCTCGATATCGGTATGGGACTCCGCCGCCAGCGCCGTGACCTCTTCGCGCCACAGCCGGCCGCTCTCCATCACATTCGCCTTCTCCACCGAGCACACCCGCCGCCCGCGGCGCCGGGCGATGTCGAAGGCCGTCTCGGCGACGCGCCGGATCTCGTGGGAGGTGTAGACCTGGGTGTTGACGCCGCGCCGCCCGCCGTCGGGCAGCTCGGTGATGCCGCGCGGTTCCCCGAAATAGACGCCGCCGGTCAGCTCCCGCACGATCAGGAGGTCGAGGCCCTCCACCACGTCCGGCTTCAGCGGAGAGGTGTCGATCAGCGGCGAGAACACCTTCGCCGGGCGCAGATTGGCGAACAGCCCCAGCTCCTTGCGCAGGCGCAGGAGGCCCGCCTCCGGGCGCCGCGCGAACTCGATATCGTCCCATCGCGGGCCGCCCACGGCGCCCAGCAGCACGGCATCGACCTGGTGGGCGATCGCCATCGTCTCGTCGGTCAGCGGCACGCCGTGCCGGTCGATCGCGGCACCGCCGACCAGCTCCTCCACGACGTCGAAGCCGGCGCCGCGCGCCCGGTTCATCCAGTCGACGACGCGGCGCACCTGGCGCGTGACTTCCGGGCCGATGCCGTCACCGGCCAGCAGAAGAAGGGTACGAGATTGGGGCATGGTATCCGACCGTTACGTTTGGGGGAGGAAGACGGCGGATCAGGGCAAATCCGCGGCTGTGCTGGGGGCGTTGCCGGCGGGGTGCGGCCGAGGCGGCGTGCCCCCAGCACGACCCTTCGCCAGCGGGTAGTCCGGCTATGGCCAGAGCCAGGGTTCGGCCGACCGTTGGCCGGATTCGAAGCGGTCGATGGTGGCGGCTTCGCGCATCGTCTGCCCGATCTCGTCCAGACCGTTCAGCAGGCAGTGCTTCTCGAACGGATCGATGTCGAACGGCACGACGCCGCCGTCCGGTCCGCGGATCTCTTGCGCCGCCAGATCGACGGTGACGCGCGCATTGGCTCCGCGTTCGGCATCGTCCATCAGCAGGTCGATCGCCGCCTGCGGCAGGGCGATCGGCAGGATTCCGTTCTTGATGCAGTTGTTGCGGAAGATATCGGCGAAACTGGGGGCGATCACGCAGCGGATGCCGAAATCGAGCAGCGCCCACGGGGCATGCTCGCGGCTGGAGCCGCACCCGAAGTTTGCGCCCGCCACCAGGATTTGCGCGTCTTGGTAGGCCGGTCGATCGAGAACGAAATCCCTTGGTTCGCCATTCTCGTCGAAACGCAGTTCATAGAACAATCCAGCGCTGAGCCCGGTTCTCTTGATCGTCTTCAAATATTGTTTCGGAATGATCATGTCGGTGTCGACATTGACCATCGGCAAGGGTGCCGCGATGGCGGTCAAGGTCTTAAACGGTTGCACAGGTAACGGTCCTTTAACAGTCGTTAGCGCAATGGTGACTGCGTAGAGTCGTCATTGTTCTTCTGCCACAGGGGCCTGGTTTTGCAAGGGTAAAATGCCGATAGTGTCGGCTCGAAACCAAGAATCCCGCCGCGGCCGCAAGCCTCTACGCTGATACTCGAGCGCCTTGGCCTGTTTTACGCCTAACGGTTTTGCCGTCTGTTCGAAAACCGGTCCGGTAGACCCATTTTCGAAGCAGTATCGGCCCTCGCCCTCGCCCCGACGGTCTCAAACGGATACTCACGCCTCGACGCGTCGGCTGTCACGCTTGCGTTCGTGCGGGTCGAGCAGGCGCTTGCGCAGCCGGATCGACTTCGGGGTGACTTCGACCAGCTCGTCGTCGCCGATATAGGACAGCGCCTTTTCAAGCGTCATGCGCATCGGCGGGGTCAGCAGGATGTTGTCGTCCTTGCCGGCGGCGCGGATGTTGGTCAGCTTCTTGGTCTTCAGGATGTTGACCTCAAGATCCATCGGCCGGTTGTGCTCGCCGACGATCATGCCTTCATAGACCCGCGCCCCCGGCTCCACCATCATCACGCCGCGGTCCTCCAGCCCGAACAGGGCATAGGCCACGGCGTCGCCCTGGCCGTTGGAGATCAAGACGCCGTTGCGCCGGCGTGGGATCGAGCCGCGATGCGGGGCATAACCGTGGAACACCCGGTTCAGCACGCCGGTGCCGCGGGTATCGGTCATGAACTCGTTGTGGTAGCCGATCAGGCCGCGGGTCGGCACCTGCAAGACCAGGCGCTGCTTGCCGCCGCCGGACGGGCGCATCTCCGCCAGTTCGGCGCGCCGCTCGGACAGTTTCTGGACCACCGCGCCGGCATATTCCTCGTCGACATCGACGGTGACCTCTTCGATCGGTTCCAGCCGCTCGCCGGTCTCTTCGTCCGTCTGCATCACGACGCGCGGCCGGCTGATCGCCAGCTCGAAGCCCTCGCGCCGCATCGTCTCGATCAGGATGGCGAGCTGCAGCTCGCCCCGGCCGGCCACCTCGAAGCTGTCCTTGCTCTCCGTCTCCAGGATCCTGAGCGCGACATTGCCTTCCGCCTCGCGCATCAGCCGGTCGCGGATCACCCGGCTGGTCACCTTGTCGCCCTCGGTGCCGGCGATCGGCCCGTCATTGACCGAGAAGCGCATCGACAGCGTCGGCGGGTCGATCGGCTGCGCCGGCAAGGCGGTGTCGACCGCGGGCTCGGCCAGCGTATCGGCGACCGTGGCGCGGCTGAGGCCGGCGATGGCGACGATGTCGCCGGCGTCGGCGTGGTCGACCGGCTCCCGCTTCAGGCCGCGGAAGGCCAGGAGGCGGCTGATGCGGCCCTGCTCGATCAGGTCGCCGTCGCGCGACAGGGCCTTGATGGTCATGTTGGTGCGCGCGGTGCCGCCCTCGATCCGGCCGGTCAGCACCCGGCCGAGATAGGGATCGGCCTCCACCGTGGTCGCCAGCATGCGGAACGGGCCATCGGCGTCGATGCCGTGCGGCGGCGGCACATGGCGCACGATCAGGTCGAACAGCGGCGCCATGTCGCCGCCCGGCGCGGCCGGATCGTCGCTCGCCCAGCCCTGCTTGGCCGAGGAGAAGAGGGTCGGAAAGTCGAGCTGCCGGTCGCTGGCGCCGAGCGCAGCGAACAGGTCGAACACCTCGTCATGCACCGCGTGCGCCCGCTGGTCGGGCTTGTCGACCTTGTTGATCAGAACGATCGGGTCGAGACCGATCTTCAAGGCCTTGCCGACCACGAACTTGGTCTGCGGCATCGGACCTTCCGCCGCATCGACCAGCACGACCACGCCGTCGACCATGCCGAGAATCCGCTCGACCTCGCCGCCGAAATCGGCGTGACCGGGCGTGTCGACGATGTTGAGGCGGACATCGCCCCAGGGCACGGAGGTGCATTTGGCGAGGATGGTGATGCCGCGCTCGCGCTCCAGCTCGTTGCTGTCCATCGCCCGCTCGGCGACCTGCTGGCCGGCGCGGAAGCTGCCGGACTGGCGCAGCAGCACGTCGATCAGCGTGGTCTTGCCGTGATCGACATGGGCGATGATCGCCAGGTTTCTGATCTGCATGGCGCGACGGGTCCGGTTTGGCGGTGGGGGGCGGCGGGCGCGCGCTTCGTATACCCGACACCGGCGGCGACTAGAAGGCGGGGCGGCGGGCGGCACGGCCAGAGCCTTTCGGTCTCGGTCCTCCATGCCTATGGTCGAGGGCGCGAGATACCCGTAAGACGGGCGGAGCGGAGCGGGAGCGACTGAGGCGCGTGCCAGCAGCCAGGCAGAAGACGGGCGCGCGCAGTGCGTGGCGGATGGCAACCGCCCTGCTGCTGGCCCTGGTTGCCATCGCCGGACCGCCGCCCGCCCTGGCTGAGGATCCCGCGGCGGACGCGCCGCCGACCGATGCCGGCGACCCGCCGGGCGAATCGGGCGACGGCGAGAACGGCGAGGACGACGATGCGCCGCCGCCGCCCGGCATCGCCTATCTCACCGAGATCACGGCGGTCGACGACCCCGCCCTGGCCGCGGCGTTGGACGGCAGCAGCAATCTGAAACGGCTGCAGGATGACGAGGCGCGGCCCGGCGCGGCCGGCCTGGTCCGCCGCGCGCAGGAGGATATCGCGCGGCTTACCCGTGCGCTCAGGGCCTATGGCTACTACGCCGGCACCGTCGACGCGACGATCGACGGCCGCCCGGCCGACGACGACGGCCTGATCGCCGATCTGGAACCGCTGGTCGGCGGCGAGGATGCGGTGGCGGTGGCGCTGACGGTGGAGACCGGGCCGCTCTACACCTTCGGCTCGGTGGAGCGGGTGTCGGCGGTGGAGGGCGCGGCCCTGCCGCCGGCCGCGTTGGACGCGGAGATCGCGGCGGTGGCGGGCGCGCCGGCGCTGGCCGCCGCGGTCCTGGACGGCGAGCGCGCCATCGTCCGCGGCCTGCGCCGCGCCGGCTATCCCTTCGCTGCGGTGTCCGGCCGGCGTGCGGTGGTCGACCACGCTTCGCGCGAGATGGCGGTGACCTACCAGGTGACGGCCGGCCCGCCGGCGGTGTTCGGCCCGGTGACCATCGAGGGGTTGGAGCAGGTGGAGGAGCCGTTCCTGCGGGGCCGGGTGGGCATCGAGCCGGGCGAGCCGTATCGGCCGGCGCCGCTGAGCCGGTTGCGCGATGACTTCGTCGCGCTCGGCGTGTTCACCTCCGTCCGGGTCGACGAGGCCGAAGCGCTGACGCCGGACGGCCGCTTGCCGGTGACGGTGACGGTGGTCGAGCGGCCGCGTCGGTTCATCGGGTTCGGCGCGGACTTCGCGACGTCGGAGGGGTTCGGCGCGCGCGTCTTCTGGGGCCATCGCAATCTGTTCGGCGAGGCGGAGCGCCTGCGCATCGAAGGCGAGGTCGGCCGCATCGCGGAGAACGACCTGGCGGATGTCGATTTCGGCCTCAACCTGACCTTCGAGAAGCCGGATTTCCTGAGCCGCGATCAGACGCTCACCGCCCGCATCGAGGTGGGGCGGGAGAACCCCGACGCGTTCCGCCGCCAGGCGATCGAGGGCGAGATCGGGATCGAGCGGCCGTTGACGGCGGATCTCCGGCTGTCGGTCGGCCTGCGCGCCGAACTGAGCGAGCTGGAGGATGCCGACGGGGAGGCGGACGCCGATCAGGTGGTGCTGGTCAGCGTGCCGGCGGCGCTGATCTACGACACCACCGACGACCTGCTCGACCCGACCGAGGGCGTGCGGGCGCGCCTGACGCTGGAGCCGTTCACCGGGGATGCCACCTTCCTGCGCACCCGGCTTGCGGCGTCGAGCTATGTCGACCTCTTGGGCGACGGCGATCTGGTGTTGGCGGCGCGGGCCGCCGTCGGCTCGATCACCGGGGCCGATCGCGACGACGTGCCGGAGAATCGGCGCTTCTTCGCCGGCGGCGGCGGGTCGGTGCGCGGCTTCTCCTTCCAGGGGATCGGGCCGCGCGCCGGCGACGGCGATCCGCTGGGTGGTGCCAGCCTGCTGGAGGCGGGGTTCGAGGCGCGCATCAAGATCACCGACGAGATCGGCATCGTGCCCTTCGTCGAGGGCGGTGCCGTCTATGACAGCGCGTTTCCGGATTTCTCAGAGGACTTCCAGGTCGGTGCCGGACTGGGCCTGCGCTACTACACCGATTTCGGCCCCTTGCGGGTCGATGTCGGTGTGCCGGTGATCCGCGGCGACGAGGACGATGACTTCCAGTTCTACGTCAGCATCGGCCAGGCGTTCTGACGATTTCCCTGGTCGCTTCGCCCGCCGGCAGGCTGCGGCATCAGCGCGCGGGCGCGGCATCGCGTTGACAAGGGTCTGTTGTATTAATCAGTATATTACCTACACCGTTCTTGTGCAATTTTAATTGGTTAGCAAGTGCGGCAAGGGACAGAGGAAGAACAGAGCCCCCACTGTAATTCCACCGGCGCATGTTCTAGAATTGAGGATCGGAGATCACTACGCATGATCCGATCAATGCTCACGAGGCTGCAGCTTCGACAAGGGGCGATAGGCCTTTTCATACTGCTTTCGACGCTGGGCATTACCACCGTTGGTCGGGCCCAGGCCGATGACGTTCTTCTGCAATTGAGATGGGATCATCAATTTCAATTTGCTGGGTATTACGCCGCTTTATGGGAGGGCTACTATGAAGAGGCCGGCCTGACCGTCGAGATTCGGTCCGCGTTGACCCATGACGGCCGGATCCTCAGCACCACGGCGGAGGTTGCGGCAGGCCGGGCCGATTTCGGGATCGGCAGCACGGATATCCTGATGGCCGCCGATCGCGGCCGCGATCTCCGCATCCTCGCCTCCATCTTCCAGCAGAGCGGGGTTGCCCTGGTGAGCCGCGAGGACCGGCGCATCGAGGGCCTGTCGGACGTCACCGCAATGCGGGTGGCGCGGATCCGCAACGACATGACGGATCTGGAACTCCAGGCGATGCTGCTGGCGGAGGGCATCGACCCCGACCTGGTCGAAGAGTATCCGAGCGATTCCAGCTTCGCCAATGTCCTGACCGGGGAGGTCGACCTCGCCGTCTCCTACGCCTGGACCTCACAATGGGCGGCCCGGCAATACGGCGTGAGGTTCGCCGAGATCCGGCCCTCGGCCTATGGTGTCGATTTCTACGGCGACAGCCTGTTCACCAGCCAGGACGTCATCGACCGTGATCCGGAGCTGGTGGACCGCTTCACCCGCGCGTCCATCCGCGGCTGGGTGCACGCGCTGGAACATCCCGAAGAGATGGCGACGCGGATCGCGGCGGAGCTGGAGCGCCGCGCGCCGATCGCCGGCGATCTCCGGGATTTCAACCTGTTCCAGGCGGACATGGTGGCCAACGCCACCTATTACCCGCTGGTGCGCGTCGGCCACATCAATCCCGGACGCTGGGCGACCAGCTACGAGCATCTGGAGAATCTCGGGATGGTGGCGGGCGAGCTGGACGTGGCGTCGATGATCTTCGACCCCAGCGAATACCAGGTCGCCCAAGTGCGCCAGATCGCCACCGTCTTGACCGCCATCCTGGTCGGCATGTCGGTGTTCGCGGTGATTTCGCTCCTATGGGTCGCCACCCTGCGCCGCGCGGTGGCCGGGCGCACGCGCGAGCTGCGCCAAGCCAAGGAGCGCGCGGAGTTCGCCAATGCGGTGAAGTCCGAGTTCCTCGGCAATGTCAGTCACGAGCTGCGCACGCCGCTGAACGCCATTCTCGGCTTCTCGGAGTTCCTGTCGCAGCAGATCGCCGGCCCGCTGGGCAATGCCCGCTATCTGGAGTACGCCAACGACATCCACCGCAGCGGCAGCCATCTGTTGCAGCTGGTCAACGACCTGTTGGACCTGCAGCGCATCGAGACCGGGCATTTCAAGCTCGACGACGATGCGGTGGAACTGCCCGTCGCCATCGACTTCGTGGTCGACATGCAGACCCGGGCAGCCGAGGCGCGGGGCGTCGCCCTCAAGGCGGAGATCGACCCGATCCTGTCCTTCGTCACCCTCGACGAGCGGGCGACGCGGCAGATCCTGCTGAACATCGTCTCCAACGCGGTGAAGTATACGCCGCGTGGCGGCGAGGTCGTGCTGACCGCGCGGCGCCAGGACGGCAAGCTGTTGATCACCGTCGCCGACACCGGCGTCGGTATCCCGAAGGCCAAGATCGCCGGACTGTTGGAGCCGTTCACGCGGGGCGAGGACAAGTTCACCCGCTCCATGGAGGGCAGCGGGCTCGGCCTGCCGATCGCGCGTCTTCTGACGGAGGCGCAGGGCGGCTCCCTGCAGCTCGACAGCACGCTCGGCGAGGGAACGACGGTCACCATCCGCCTGCCCCTACGCCTGCCCGACCCGGACACGATCGGCGGACCGTCGGCGCGGCTGATCCCGGCGGACGGCGTCGGGCAGCGGACCTAGAGCGCGGTCGGGTTAGGTGGAAACAGACCTGTTTCTACCTAACCCGTGAATCGCGCTCTGATGATGGATGAGAGCAGGATTCACGTCTTGGCTGGTATCGCCCGTGGGCGATTCCAGCCAAGACGATCCTGCTCTCTAGGGCGCGCGGCGCCTGCGGTCTCGCCGCGCTGGCAAGGGGTGGGGTTGCGCGTGTACCTTCCGCGGGCAAGGCGCCCCGGCGGTCCCGGGGCGCGCCCGCTCCCGGCACGCATCCCGAGGAAGCCCCGATGCACCCGCAGCACCCCCTGGCCGACCGCAAGGGTCTGGTCGTCGGCATCGCCAACGACAGCAGCGTCGCCTGGGGATGCGCCCAGGCCTATCGCGAGCGCGGCGCCGAACTCGCCATCACCTATCTGAACGAGAAGTCCGAGCGCTTCGTCCGCCCGCTGGCTGAGGCGGTGGAGGCGCCGATCCTCATGCCGCTCGACGTCCGCCAGCCCGGCCAGATGGAGGCGGTGTTCGAGCGCATCGAGCAGACCTGGGGCCGGCTCGACTTCCTGTTGCACTCGATCGCCTTTGCGCCGGGCGACGACCTGCATGGCCGGGTCGCGGACTGCTCGCTGGCGGGGTTCCAGCTCGCCATGGACGTCTCCTGCCATTCCTTCATCCGCATGGCGCGGCTGGCCGAGCCCCTGATGAAGAACGGCGGCTGCCTGACCACCATGACCTATATCGGCAGCCAGCGGGTCGTACCGAACTACAACATGATGGGGCCGGTGAAGGCGGCGCTGGAAAGCGTCGTGCGCTATCTGGCGGCGGAGCTGGGCCATCAGGGCATCCGCGTGCACGCCGTCTCGCCGGGGCCGATCCAGACCCGCGCGGCCTCCGGCATCGCCCAGTTCGACCACCTGATGAAGGATGTCTTGCAGCGCGCCCCGGTGACCCGCCCGGTGACCATCGAGGAGGTCGGCACGGCGACCGCCGCGCTCGCCTACGACGCGGCGGCCAGCATCACCGGCAGCATCGTCTACGTCGATTCCGGCTTCAACGTGATGGCGTAGCCGGTTGCCGAAAAACACCTTCCCAACGTCGTTCCCGCGCAGGCGGGAACCTCCAACCGATTGAGCCGAAAAGATTCCCGCCTGCGCGGGAATGACGTTCAAGGTTGGACCTGGTGCTTCCTCAGGGGTCTGCTGCAAAGCCCGACGCCCATCACACCCCGTGCGGCATGTTGGCCGGGTCGCGGATCACGGCGCGGGGGGCGGTGATCTCCTTCCAGGTGGATAGCGCTCGGTTGACCGCCGGGAAGGGCTCGCGGCGCACGAATTCGCCATGGCCGATCCGGGCGTCGATCTCGCCTTCCGTCACCGAGACCCGGCCTCGGGTCAGCGTGAAGCGCGGCAGGCCGGTGACCTCGATGCCCTCGAAGACGTTGTAGTCGATGACCGAGGCCTGGGCGTCCGCCGCGATGGTCTTCGACCGGGCGGGGTCCCACACCACGATGTCGGCATCCGCTCCTTCCAGGATCGCCCCCTTGCGCGGATAGACGTTGAGGATCTTGGCGATGTTGGTGGAGGTGACGGCGACGAACTCGTTCGGCGTCAGCCGGCCGGTGCGCACCCCGCGCGTCCACAAGACCGGCATCCGGTCCTCCAGCCCGCCGGTGCCGTTGGGGATCTTGGTGAAGTCGCCGAGGCCGACGCGCTTCTGCTCGGTGGTGAAGGCACAGTGGTCGGTCGCCACCACTTGCAGGCTGCCCGCCGCCAGGCCCGCCCACAGGCTGTCCTGGTGGTCCTGGGAGCGGAAGGGCGGCGACATCACCCGCCGCGCGGCATAGTCCCAGCTCTCATGGCTGTACTCGCCCTCGTCCAGCACGAGGTGCTGGATCAGGGGCTCGCCGAACACCCGCATGCCCTTCTGGCGGGCCCGGCGGATCGCCTCATGCGCCTGCTCGCAGGAGACATGCACGATGTAGAGCGGCACGCCGCAGGTGTCGGCGATCATGATCGCCCGGTTGGCGGCCTCGCCCTCCACCTCCGGCGGGCGGGAATAGGCGTGCGCCTCGGGTCCCGTGTTGCCCTCCCCCATCAGCTTGGCCTGCAAGGCGGCGACGACGTCGCCGTTCTCCGCATGCACCAGCGGCATGGCGCCCAAGGCCGCGCAGCGCTGGAAGGACGCGAACAGCTCGTCGTCGTCCACCATGAGCGCGCCCTTGTAGGCCATGAAGTGCTTGAAGGTGTTGATGCCGGTATCGACCACCTGGGCCATCTCGTCGAACACCTGCTCCGCCCACCAGGTGATCGCCATGTGGAAGGAATAGTCGCAGGCCGCCTTGGTCGACTTGTTGTCCCACATCTGCAGGGCCTGCAGCAGCGACTGGCCCGGCGAGGGCAGGCAGAAATCGACCAGCATGGTCGTGCCGCCGGACAGGGCGGCGGCCGTGCCGCTCTCGAAATCGTCGGCGGAGTAGGTGCCCATGAAGGGCATTTCCAGATGGGTATGCGGGTCGATGCCGCCCGGCATCACATAGCAGCCGGTGGCGTCCAGCACCGTATCGCCGGCGAGACCGGGGGCGATGCGGGTGATCCGGCCGCCCTCGATCAGCACATCGGCCGCATAGCTGCGGTCGGCGGTGACGATGGTGCCGTCTTTGATCACGGTCGTTGCCATGACGCCTCTCCTTGGCAGGGTTCCCAGGTGGTGCCGGGCGGCAGGGCCGGCTAGAGCGGTCGGGCTGACCAAGATCAGCCCGACCGCTCTATCATCTTGTTCTAACGCATTTTCCGAGTCGCCGGGTGGCTTCACCCGGCTTGAAAACGCTCTATCGCAGTCCCTTTGCAGCCCTCCCCCTCGATGGGGGAGGGAAGGGAGGGGGTGATCCGAGCCGAGGATCGAGGCGGATGAACGGACATCCGATCGACGGCGCCATCACCCCCACCCGAACCCTCCCCCATCAAGGGGGAGGGACTCCCAGATGTCCACGGGGACCTATTGCGACATGCTCTGATCCCAAACGCTATGCGTCCAGGCGGCCTCACCCGGATCTTCGGAGATCACCGGATCGCTCTCGCCGGACAGCAGCACCTCGACCGTCCGGGTGAAGGCGGCGGGGTCGAGCCAGCCCAGCTCTTCCGTCGGGGCGGTGATCAGGGTGGCGATATTCTCCATCTGGCGCTGCTGCACCTCGAAGGTCGCGGCACCAGCCATGTCGTACTCCACGATGATCTCCGCCGCCTCGTCGACATTCTCGATCGCGTAGGCCCAGCCCTGCGCGGAGGCGGCGATGAAGCGGGCCAGCCGGTCGACATAGTCGGGGTCGTCCAGGCTCTCCTCCACGGCGTAGAGGCCGTCCTCCAGCGTGGCGACGCCCTGGTCCTCGTAGAAGAAGGTGACCAGCTCGTCTTCCGGGATGCCGGCATCCACCACCTGCCAGTACTCGTTGTAGATCATGGTGGAGATGCAGGATGCCTGGTTCTGCAGCAGCGGATCGACGTTGAAGCCCTGGCGCAGCACCTCGACATCCGCGTCGGGGCCGCTGGTGGACAGGTCGAGCCGGCTCATCCACGACAGGAAGGGATATTCGTTGCCGGCGAACCAGACGCCCAGCGTGTGGCCGGCGAAGTCCTCCGGCGCGGTGATGCCGCTGTCGGCGCGGCAGGTCAGCATCATGCCCGACCGGTTGAAGAACTGCGCGACATTGACCAGCGGCACGCCGCGTTCGCGCGCCGCCAGGGCGGCCGGCATCCATTCGATGATGACGTCCGCACCGCCGGCGGCGATCACCTGCGGCGGCGCGATGTCGGGGCCGCCCGGCTGGATGGTGACGTCGAGGCCGGCGTCTTCGTAGAAGCCCTTCTCCAGGGCGACGTAGTAGCCGGCGAACTGCGCCTGGGTGACCCATTTGAGCTGCAGCGTGAAGGGGTCGTTGGCGGCCGCCGGGCCGGCGGCGAGCAGGGTCGCGATGCCGGCCGCGGCCGTCAGGCGTGTCTGGGTGATCATCTCAGCCTCTCCTGTCTGGTTGGTTCTTGTTGAGGATAGCGGTTATCGATCGCTCCGGCGTTGGGAGGGATGCCAGAAGGTGGTCAGCCGCTCCAACACGACCAGGATCCCGTAGGATGCCGAGCCGGCCAGCGCCGCCACGGCGATGGTCGCCCACACCTTGTCGACGTTGAGGCGCGCAACTTCGGTGGAGATGCGGAAGCCCATGCCGTAGATCGGCGTGCCGAAGAACTCCGCCACGATCGCCCCGATCAGCGCCAGCGTCGCGTTCAGCTTCAGCGCGTTGTAGACGAAGGGCAAGGCGCCCGGCAGCCGCAGCTTCACCAGCGTTTGCCAGTAGCCGGCGGCGTAGGAGCGCATCAGGTCGCGCTGCATCGCGTCGGTCGCCTGCAGCCCGGCGGTGGCGTTGACCAGCATCGGGAAGAAGGTCATGACGACCACGACGGCGGCCTTGGACTGCCAGTCGAAGCCGAACCACATCACCATGATCGGCGCGATGCCGACGATCGGCATGGCGCTGACCAGGCTGCCCAGCGGCAACAGCCCGCGCTGCAGGAAGGGCGAGCGGTCGATGGCGACGGCGGTCAGGAACCCAGCGGTCGAGCCGATCAGGAACCCCGGGATGGCGGAGCGAATATAGGTCTGCTCGAAATCCACCCACAAGGTGGCGATGTCCGCCATGAAGGTCGCGAAGATGACGCTGGGGGCCGGCAGCAGGATCGCCGGCACCTGGAACCCGCGGGCCAGCACCTCCCAGCCATAGACGAGCAAGCCGCCGAACAGCAGCGGCACGAGCAGCCCGGTCAGCCGGCCAGGTAGGGCCGACAGCCGGTCCATGGCGCGCCACAACAGAAGCGCGATCGCCGGCAGCAGCAGCCAGACGGCCAGGCTGTCGGCGGCATAGACCAGCCCATCGTCGAGCCGGCGGAGCAGCACGACCCCGGCGAGGATCCCCGCACCACCGCTGGCCACCGCCTCCACCACCAGCCGCATCCGCACCGGCCAGCCGGCGGTGACGCGGTCGCCCACCAGCCCGAGGCCGAGCAGCAGGAATGCACCGACCGACAACAGCGCGGTGGCGTCGGCGGCGGCTAGGCGCACCGTCCGCTCGTCGATCCGGCCGGCCGGGAACAGCGCCAGGATGGCGATGAAGCCGACCGCGACGGTCAGCGACACGGTAGCGCCGCGGGTCATGGTCGCCCGCCCCGCGCAGCATGCACCAGCCGCTCGGCCAGGCTGACCAGCAGGATGCAGACCATCGCCAAGAGCGCGCACATCACCAGCGCCGACCAGAGCTGCACCGTCTGCCCGAAATAGGAGCCGGTGAGCAGCCGCGCCCCCAACCCGGCCTGGGCGCCGGTCGGCAGCTCCCCGACGATGGCGCCGACCAGGGCGAGCGCGATCGCCACCTTCAAGCTGGGAAACAGGAAGTCGACCGAGGCCGGCCAGCGCAGCATCCGGAAGGTTTGCCGCCGGTCCGCGCTATAGGTGCGCATCAGGTCGAGCTGGAGAGGGTCGGGCGAGCGCAGCCCCTTCACCATGCCGATGGTCACGGGAAAGAAGCTGAGATAGGCGGAGATGATCGCCTTGGGCACGACCCCGGTCAGCCCGAGATTGCCCAGCACGACGACGATCATCGGTGCGATCGCCAGGATCGGCACCGCCTGGGAGGCGATCACCCAGGGCATAAGCGACCGGTCGAGCGTGCGGACATGCACCATGCCGCTGGCGATCAAGACGCCGAGCGCGGAGCCCAAGAGGAACCCCAGCACGGTGGAGGAGAAGGTGACCCAGGCGTGGAACACCAGGCTGCGCCGGCTGGTGACGCTGCGCTCCACCGTGTTTTCCCACAGATCGGCGAAGACCTGGGCCGGGGTCGGCAGTACGGGGCGGTCCATCGACCAGGTGGCGGCGACCAGGTCGCGGGCGGTCCAGTCCAGCTCGGCGCGCTCGAAGCCTTCGATGGTGCGCGGTGCGTTCAGCCAGACCGCACCGGCGAACCAGACGACGACCAGGGCGGCGAGGATCGCCAGGATCGGCAGGGTGCTGCCCCGACGAAACTGCCCGCCGAGGCGGCGGCTGGTCGCCCAGAGCGGCGGGCGCGGGGTGGCGACGGCGATCTGCGCCATCACGCCGCTTCGGGTCCCTCGTAGGACCGGCCGGCATGCAGGCCCTCCCGCACCCGCTGGGCGATGGCGAGGAATTCCGGCGTCTCGCGGATCGCCAGCGTGCGCTCGCGCGGCAGGTCGCAGTCGATCACTTCGACGATGCGCCCGGGCCGCGGCGACATGACGACGATATGGGTGGAGAGGAACACCGCTTCGGGAATCGAATGGGTGACGAAGATCACCGTCAGTCGCGACTGCTGCCACAGCCCGTGCAGGTGCAGGTTGAGGTTGTCGCGGGTGATCTCGTCCAGCGCGCCGAACGGCTCGTCCATCAGCAGGAGGTCGGGCTCGAAGCCCATGGCGCGGGCGATCGACACCCGCTGCTGCATACCGCCGGAGAGCTGCCAGGGGAACTTGCGCTCGAAGCCGTCCAGGCCGACGGTCTTCAGCGCGTCGGCCGCGCGCCGCTGGCGGTCGGATTTGGGCAGGCCCATGATCTCCAGCGGCAGCTCGACATTGCGGCGGACATTGCGCCAGGGATAGAGCGCCGGCGACTGGAAGACATAGCCATAGGCGCGGTCGCGGCGCGCCTGCTCCGGCGTGCCGCCGTCGACCAGCAGGGTCCCGGCGGTCGGCTGGGCGAGGTCGGCGATGACCCGCAACAGCGTGGTCTTGCCGCAGCCCGACGGGCCGATCAGCGAGACGAAGTCGTGCCGCGCGATCGACAGATCGATGTCGGCAAGCGCGGTGACCGGTCCGTCGCCGGCCTGGAACACCAGCGACAGGTCGTGCGCCGCCACCGCCGGATGCGGCACGTCCTCATCGGTCAGCCCATGGTGACTTGGGGCCGGCGGTTCGGTGCGCCGGGGATCGGTGCTGCGCAACGCGTCCATCAGGTTCCGAGCGGTTCGAGACGCGCAGCAAGCTTCGGGCCAAGGGCCGCGGCCCGCGCTCGACGGGCGATCGACCGGACCGTTCTGCTCAGGCCTTGGGCAAAGGGGCGCCTCACTCTGCCGCTTCCTTGCGCATCGGGTTGTTGGGGTGGGTCTGCCAATTGGCGTAGCCGAGGTCGGTCTCGACGGCGACCATCTCGATGCAGTCGTCCACCGGACAGACATGCTGGCAGAGATTGCAGCCGACGCACTCCTCTTCCTTGATCTCGTAGCGGCGCTGGCCGCTGTCGTCGCGCAAGGCGGCGATCGACTGGTGGCTGGTGTCCTCGCAGGCGATGTAGCATTTGCCGCATTGGATGCAGCTTGCCTGGTCGATCCGCGCCACCGTCTTGTGGTTGATGTTGAGGTCTTCCCAATGGACGAAGCGCGGCACGGCGGCGCGGTGGAAGGCCTCCGTCGCCGGATAGCCCTTGGCGTCCATCCAGTTGCCGAGGCCACCGATCATGTCCTCGACGATCTTGAAGCCATGGGTCATCGCCGCGGTGCAGACCTGCACGTTGCCGGCGCCGAGCGCGATGAACTCCGCCGCCTCCCGCCAGGTCGACACCCCGCCGATGCCGGAGATGGCCATGCCGGCGCAGTCGGGATCGCGGGCGATCTCGCCCACCATGCGCAGCGCGATCGGCTTCACCGCCGGGCCGCAATAGCCGCCATGGGTGCCCTGGCCGTCGACCACCGGTTCCGGGCACATTTGGTCGAGGTCGATGGAGACGACGGACTGGATGGTGTTGATCAGCGAGACCGCGTCGGCCCCGCCGCGCTTGGCGGCGCGGGCGGGCTGCAGGATGTCGGTGATGTTCGGCGTCAGCTTGACGATCACCGGCATGCGGGTCGCCTGCTTGCACCAACGGGCGACCATCTCGACATAGTCGGGCACCTGACCGACGGCGGAGCCCATGCCGCGTTCCGACATACCGTGGGGGCAGCCGAAGTTCAGCTCGATGCCGTCGGCGCCGGTGTCCTCAACCAGGCCCAAGATGGCGCGCCAGTTCTCCTCCTGGCACGGCACCATCAGCGAGACGACGATGGCGCGGTCCGGCCAGTCGCGCTTGACCTGTTTGATCTCCTGCAGATTGACCGCGAGCGGCCGGTCGGAGATCAGCTCGATATTGTTGAAGCCGGCAACCCGGGTGCCGTTATAGGCGACCGCGCCGTATCGGCTGGTGGTGTTGACGATCGGCGGGTCCTCGCCCAGCGTCTTCCACACCACGCCGCCCCAGCCGGCGCGGAAGGCGCGCTCGACATTGTAGGCCTTGTCGGTCGGCGGCGCGGAGGCCAGCCAGAAGGGGTTCGGGGATCGGATCCCGATGAAGTCGTTGGTCAGGTCCGCCATGTCTCAGCCTCTCCCGATCTGCAGCTTGGCGACGATCGCTGTTGAAACGTCATCTCCGCGACGGCGGAGATCTCCAACCGATGGGAACAGAAAGGTTCCCGCTTTCGCGGGAATGACGTCTGAAAGGAAGGTCGGCCGTCCTTGCGCGGCCACCGAGACCCTGCCTCTCCAGTCTCACCCAGACAGCCGCCGGTGGATGGCGTTGGCGGCTTGCTTGCCGTCCTCGACCGCCTGGACGGTCAGGTCCGCGCCGGCGATGCAGTCGCCGCCGGCGAAGACGTCGGCCACGCTGGTCTGGCGGTCGGCATTCACGGCGATGCGCTCGCCGGCCAGTTCCAGGACATCGCCGGCCCCGGTGCCCAGGCCGTCCGGCACGAAGACCTGACCGACCGCCTTGAACACCTGGTCGGCGAGCAGCGAGACGGTGTCGCCGGTGGCGACCAGCCGGCCGTCCTCGTCCAAACGGGTGTATTCGAACACCACCTCCTTTACCGCGAAGCCGCCGCCGCCACCGGTCGGCCAGCCGATCAGCCGGCGCGGCTGGGCCCAGAACTTGATGCGCACGCCATGGGTCTGCGCCCAGGCCTGTTCCTTGTCGGTCGCCGACATCTGGTCGGGGCCGCGGCGGTAGACGATGGTGACGTCCTCCGCGCCCAGCAGCTTGGTCTGGGTGGCGATGTCGATGGCGGTGTTGCCGCCGCCGATCACCACGACGCGGCGGCCGACCGGCAGGGCAGCGAGGTCGGCGGACTGGCGCAAGGCGGCGATGGTGTCGACGGCGTTGAGGACGCCGGCCATATCCTCCCCCTCCACCCCGAGCGCCCGCACGCCGGCCTGGCCGATCGCCAAGAACACCGCGTCGAAGTCGCGGCGCAGGTCGGAGAGTTGCAGGTCGCGCCCCAGCGCCTGGCCGGTCCGCAGTTCGATGCCGCCGACGGCGAGGATGAAGGCCAGCTCCCGCTGGGCGAAACCGTCGACCGCCTTGTAGGCGGCGATGCCGTATTCGTTGAGGCCGCCGGCCTTCTCCCGCGCCTCGAAGACGGTGACGGCATGGCCCAGTACGGCCAGCCGATGCGCGCAGGCGAGGCCCGCCGGCCCGCCGCCGACGACGGCCACCCGGCGCCCGCTCGCCGGCGCGCGAGCGAAGGGCTGGTGCCCGGCGGCGAACAGGTGGTCGGTGGCGTGGCGTTGCAAGGCGCCGATCACCACCGGCTTGTCCTCATGCGTGTTGCGCACGCAGGCCTCTTCGCACAGCTCCTCCACCGGGCAGACGCGCGCGCACATGCCGCCGAAGATGTTGGCGTCGAGGATCGTTGTGGCCGCCCCGGTCACGTTGCCGGTGGCGATGGAGCGGATGAAGGCGGGGATGTCGATGCCGGTGGGACACGCCTCCACACACGGCGCGTCGTAGCAGAAATAGCAGCGGTTCGATTCGATCACCGCGGTCGACCGGTCGAGCGGCGGATGGGCGTCGGCGAAGTTGCGGCCCAGCGCCTCGGCGTCCAGCCGGCCCGCCTGGATGTCCGGCCGGTCGGCGGCGGGGCCGCCGGGAGGGGGTGCGTCGTTCATCGCGGTTCCGCCAGCGTATCGTAGGTTTCCGGCCGGCGGTCGCGGAAGAACTGCCAAGTGTTTCGGACCTCGCGGACCATGTCCATGTCGAGATCGGCGACCAGCAGCTCGTCCTTGTCCTCGCTGGCCTGGGCGACGATCTGCCCGCGCGGATTGACGACGTAGGAGCTGCCGTAGAAGCGCCCGATGTTCCACGGCGCCTCGGTGCCGACCCGGTTTATCGCACCGACATAGTAGCCGTTGGCGGCGGCGGAGGCGGGCTGTTCGAGCTGCCAGAGATACTGGCTGAGCCCGGCCACCGTGGCCGACGGGTTGACCACGTATTCCGCGCCGTTCAGCGCCAGCGCCCGCCAGCCTTCCGGGAAATGCCGGTCGTAGCAGATATAGACGCCGAGGCGGCAATGCGCCGTCTCGAACACCGGCCAGCCGGTATTGCCGGGCTTGAAGAAGAATTTCTCCCAGAACCCGGCGACTTGCGGAATATGCGTCTTCTGGTACTTGCCGAGATAGGTGCCGTCGGCATCGATCACCGCGGCGGCGTTGTAGTAGACGCCGGTGATCTCCTCCTCATAGATCGGCACGACGATGACCATGCCGTACTTCTTGGCATAGTCCTGCATCAGGCGGGTGGTCGGCCCGTCGGGGATTTTTTCGACCGCGCCGTACCATTTGGCGTCCTGGCTCGGGCAGAAATAGGGCTGGGTGAAGACCTCCTGAAAGCAGAGCACCTGGACGCCCCGGGCGCCGGCCTCGTCGATCAGGGGGAGATGCGCGGCGATCATCCGCTCGCGGATCTCGCCCGGCGTCATCGCGGTGTCGCCCTTCAGGCCCATTTGAATGAGGCCCGCGCGCAACGTCGTCATTGTGCCTCCTGTCCTGTCGTGCCGGTTCTTCTTTTTGGCGACCGGTCAGAAAGGATCTTACGGCCATCGGGATCGATTCCCCAAGGGCCGGCGAGCGCCGCGGCCGTGCTCATAGATGCCGCACGGGATCCTGGCGGCCATGCAGGATCCGGGCGACGGCGATGCCTTGTTGCATCGACCGGTAGTAGATGATGTGGCTCTGGAAGGACGCCGACATCAGGCCGTCGGCCAAGTCATCCCGTTGGCGCCCCAACAACGGCCGGCGTGCCAACGCCGCCAGCCTGTCTTCCAGCGCGTCGAGATAGCGGCGCGCCTGGGCTGTGCCCCACCGGTCGAGCGTATAGCGGACGATCTCGTCGACGTCGGCATAGGCCGCGGTCGAGAGGTCGATCCGCGCCACTACTCCAGGCTGTCCCGCAGGCGACGGAAGACGGCGGCAGCGTCGACGACCCGCCCGGCATCGATGTCGTCGAGGCCTTTACGGATTTCTGTCCGCAGGTGCGCGCGCTTCAGATCCTCCAACGCGCCATAGTCCTCGGCGGACATCATCACGGCGACGGGCCGCCCGTGCTTCTCGATGGTCACCGGTTCCCGCTGGGCCGCGTCCAGCAGCGCGCCGAACCGCGTCTTGGCCTCCAAGGCCGGAATGCTGCGCATGGCCTGATCTCCCGGAAGGGTCATTACGGCCAATATAGCTGTTTTGGGCCATCTTGAGGAACCGCGCGTCGCGGATCCGGGTCTCCTCACGCGATGGAGGCCAGTTTGGGCCATCTTGAGGAACCGCGCGTCGCGGATCCGGGTCTCCTCACGCGATGGAGGCCAGCAGGAGGATACGCTCGACGGTGCCGTCGGGTTGGCCGAAGGGCAGGGCCAAGACGCTGTAGCGCTTGAAGGTCAGCGGCGACCAGGTGACGTGGCCGCTATAGACATAGGGCCGCCCGGTGCGCCGACACCATTCGAAGCGCCGATGAAGTGGCTTGGCGCCGGGAACCTCGTCGGTGTACCAGCCGGTGTAGTCGCGGTCCGTCGCCTCGCGCAGGCCGGAACCGGAGAGCCTGACCTTGAGCCGGCCACTCTCCGGCTCCGGTCCCACCAGCGTGAGATGAGGCAGGATGTCGGGGCGGATCCGCGTCGGGTCGATCAGCCGCGTGGGCGGGAACCGGGCGCTGCCGCGGCCGTCGAGCCAGTAGCGGTAGAGCCAGCGGAAAGACTCCTCGGCCAGATCCTCCACCGCGAAGTCGACCCGCATGTCGACAAAGGCGGGATCGTCGCGAGGCGGGTCATTGTCCGGTGGGTCATTCGGGGCGTGGGCCATGGCACCCCGCTAGCGATCCGGAGCGTTTTCAGGCTGGGCGCCGTCGCCCAGCGGCTCGGGACCTGCGTCAAAGGAAGATGATGCAGCGGTGGGGCGGACCTCAGTCAGTCCGACCGCTCCAGGTACCTTGTCCTAAGATGCGCCATGAACACGGCAGGGTCGAGGGGCCGGCCGGTCGCCTCCACCAGGAGGTCGCGCCAGGACAAGAGGCAGCCGCGGCCGTGCACCCGGCGGCGTAGCCAGTCGACCAGGGGCGTGAAGTCGCCGCGTGCGAGGCCCGGGCGGATGTCCGGCTCCGCCGCCGTCGCCGCGGCGAAGAGCTGGGCGGCGATCATCGCGCCCAGCGTGTAGGTCGGGAAATAGCCCCAGGCGCCGCCCGGCCAATGGATGTCCTGCAGGCAGCCGGTGGTGTCGTCCGGCGGCACGACGCCCAACAACTCCCGCATGCCGTCGGTCCACGCCCCCGGCAGGTCGGCCATCTTCAGATCGCCGGCCAGCAATGCCCGCTCCAGCCGGTAGCGCAGGATGATATGGGCCGGATAGGTGACCTCGTCGGCATCGACGCGGATCAGCCCGGGCGCGACGCGTGTGTAAAGGCGGTGGAGATTGTCCGGCGTCCAGGCCGCGGTGGTCGTGTCGGTGGCCGCGGCGAAGCTGCGGCGCATCTCGCCCGACGCGAAAGTGAGAAACTCCGGCGACCGGCAGGCCTGCATCTCCAGGATCAGCGACTGGCTCTCATGCACCGCCATCCCGCGCGACGCGCCGACCGGCTGGGTCTGCCAGTCGCGCGGCCGGCCCTGCTCGTAGAGGGCATGGCCGGTCTCGTGCAGCACGCCCATCAGGGCGGAGGTGAAGTCGGCCTCGTCATAGCGTGTGGTGATGCGCACATCGTCGTCGGCGCCGCCGCAGAACGGGTGCGTGCTGACGTCGAGGCGGCCGCGCGTGAAATCGAAGCCGGCCGCCGTCATGCAGGCCTGGCCCAGCGCGCGCTGGCGATCGATAGGGAAGGGGCCTTCCGGCCGCAGCGGCGGCGTTTCGGCCGCCTGGGCTGCCACCACGGCTTGGGTGAAGTCGGGCAGGAAGGCTGCCAGCGCGTCGAAAACCGGGTCGATATCGGCGCTTGCGAGGCCGGCCTCGAAGGTGTCCAGCCAGGCATCGTAGGGGGCGAGTCCCAGCGCCTCGCCCTTGATGCGCGCCGTCTCCGCGGCGATCTCGAAGACCTCCGTCAGACGCGGCAGCAGGCCGGCGAAGTCGTTGTCGCGCCGCGCGGCGCGCCAGGCGACCTCGGTCACCGTCTGGGCATGGGCGGCGCGGCCCACCAGGTCCGCCGGGACGGCGGCGGCATGGGCGTGCAGCCGGTGCATCTCCTTAAGATTGGCCTGCTGCCAGGGGGTGAGCGCGGCGGCCTCGGCGTCCGCCGCGGCGAGGTGGTCGGCGGTGGCCGGGTCGCACAACAGCTCGTGGCGCAGCACCTCCAGCCCCGCCAGCGCGCCGGCGCGGCCGTCGGTCGCCCCCTCCGGCATCGTGGTTTCCTGGTCCCAGTGCAGGATGCCCAGCGCGTTGTCGAGCGCGTTGAGGCGGGTGAACAGCGCCTCCAATGCACCATAGGCGGGCGGCAAGGGGGCGGCGTCCTGTGCGGTCATGGCGGCAGCCTTCCGGCGGACGTCAACGATCGCGGGCGCGACCGTGCGCGATGTAGATGATCAGCAATCCGACGGCCAGGGCGAACCAGGTGGCGGCATAGCCGAAATGCTGGTTGCGCAAGTCGACGGTGACCCCGGTCGCGGTCGGCAGCGCCGCCGCCGCGCCGGCCGCCGGGGCCGCCCGTCCGCCCACGGCCAGGGTGGCCGTGGTGCCGCCGGTCTCGGCGGGCGCGTCGCTGTCCAGCACCAGCATCAGCGGCAGCGGGTCGGCGAGACCCAGCGCCTCGGCCATCGCCGGCAGGTCGCGCCAGTACCACAACCCGTCCGCGCCATCGTTCTCCGGCGGGAACCAGCCCGGCCGGCCGCCCAGCCGCAGCACGCCGTCGAGGCGCCGCCGATCCCCCGGCACCGGCCAGAGCGTGGCGTCGGGCTCCAACGACGGGACCCAGCCGCGATCGACGATCACCGACTGCCCCATGGTCGTCTCGAAGCCGGCCAGCAGCCGCGCGCCGGGCTGGCGGTCGTGGAAGCGGCTGGTCAGGACGAGCTGGCGGCCCGGCCGGTACTGGCCCTCCAACCGGGCCGGCACATAGTCGAAGGCGTCCGGCACGTGGATGGTGAATTGCAAGCTGGTCGGCGGCTCGGCCATCCGCTGTTCCACCTGCGCGATCAGCTCGCTCTTCCAGCCGAGGCGCTGGACCTGCCAGACGCCCAGCGCGATCAGCGCCGGCAGGCACAAGGCGACCGTCAGGGTGGCCCAGCGGTTGGGCCGGAACCGCCGTCGCGAAGGCGCGGTCACGTCCCGCTCCCTACCGGCGGTACCGGTACTGCAAGGCCATCACCAAGGCCTTGGCCGGGCGCAGCAGCACCAGCGTCGCCGCGATGGCGAAGGCGCCAGAGACCACCGCCGGAACCCAAACCGGCACGGAGAAGCCGATCTCGATGGCGATGCCGATCGGCACGGCGAGGCCGCCGATGATGAAGATCAGGAACACCGCCGGGCCGTCCCCGGTGTCCTGCTCGCCGAGGCTGAGCCCGCAGTGCGCGCAGGCCTCGCGGACCTTGAGGAAGCCGTCGAACAGCGATCCCTCGCCGCAGCGCGGGCAGCGGCAGGTGAGGCCGGCCCGCCAGACGGAAACGCCCGCGGTCATCGCCCGGCCGTCCGGTTCAGTGGTGCGCGACACCGTCGCCAGCGCCCCACCAGTAGACGGCGGTGAACAGGAACAGCCACACGACGTCGACGAAGTGCCAGTACCAGGCCGCCGCCTCGAAGCCGAAATGGCTGTCGGCGGTGAAGTGGCCCTTGACGGTCCGCCACCAGCACACCGCCAGGAAGATGGTGCCGATGACCACGTGGAAGCCGTGGAACCCGGTGGCCATGTAGAAGGTGGAGGGATAGATGCCCTCCGAGAAGCCGAAGGTGGCGTGGGTGTATTCGTAGACCTGCAGGCAGGAGAAGAAGACGCCCAGCATCACCGTGATGCCCAGCGCCCGGGCGGCCTCGTGATTGTGGCCCTCGCGCAGCGCATGGTGCGCCCAGGTGACCGTGCAGCCGCTGAGCAGCAGCACCAGCGTCATCAGGAACGGCAGATGGAAGGGGTCGAAGGTCTGCACGCCTTCCGGCGGCCAGACGAAGCCCGTCGCCTCCTTCGGGAATAGGCTGGCGTCGAAATAGGCCCAGAAGAACGCCACGAAGAACATCACTTCGGAGCAGATGAACAACAGCATGCCGTAGCGCAGGCCGATCTTGACGATCGCGCCATGCGCCTTCTCCACGACGCTCTCGTGGATGACGTCGCGCCACCAGCCGACCATCACGGCGATCACCGCGGCGAAGCCGGCCAGCGCCAGCCACGGGCTGTCGTAGTGCATCAGGACGATGACGCCCACCGCCAGCAGGCCGCCGGCGAGGGCGCCGAGCAGCGGCCACGGGCTGGGCCGCACCAGGTGATAGGGTTGCGGCGGGCCGGTCTCGTAGTGCGGCGGCGGATAGGCCGTCGGGTCGCCGGCTGCGGCCGTGGCTGCCGATTGGGTCGCCTGTATCGTCTCGCTCATCGCCTGTTCCTGCGGGCCGTGGGCCCTCTTCGTGGTCACTCGCCGGCGGCGGCGGCCCGCTGGGTGTCCTGGAAATCCGCGATCGCCTGGTCGAGCCCGGCGCCTTCGCTGGGGTAAAAGGTGTAGGACAGCGAGATCTGCGCCAGGCCGTCGAGCTGCGGGTCTTCGACGACTGCCGGGTCGACGTAATACCAGACCGGGAACTGCACGGTCTCGCCGGGCGCGATCACCTGCTCCTCGAAGCAGAAGCACTGCATCTTGTAGAAGTAGAGCCCGGCGCGCGGCGGCGTCACATTGTAGACGGCGGTGCCGGCGACCGGCTGGTCGCCGGTGTTGGTGGCGGAGTAGTAGGCCATCGACGGCTCGCCGATGCGCACCGTCTCGGCCAGCGCGTCGGCCTGGAAGTCCCAGGTCAGGCCGCGCGCGGTGTCGGCGAGGAAGCGGATATCCACCGTCTGATCCAGCACCGCCTCGCCGCCCGGCGCGGGCGCGGTGCCGGCCACCTGCGTCGTGCCGCCGAAGCCGGTGACCCGGCAGAACAGGTCGTAGAGCGGCACGGCCGCGAAGCTCATACCGACCATGCCGGCGACGACCAGGAGGCTGGCCGCCAGCAGCCGGCTATTGCGGCGCGCCAGCGCCGGATCGTGAACGAACGTCAATCCAAGCCTCCCAGCCTGACCAGGGTGAC
Source organism: Alphaproteobacteria bacterium (assembly GCA_028284045.1). Lineage (GTDB taxonomy): Bacteria > Pseudomonadota > Alphaproteobacteria > DSM-16000 > Inquilinaceae > JANQSN01. The sequence continues at coordinate 60,500 of JANQSN010000015.1, forward strand.
GAGATAGATCAGCACGATGAAGGCCAAGAGCGCGGCCAGCAGCGCCAGGTTGCGCCCGCGCGCCCGACGGGCCCGGGCCCAGCCCTCATGCTCGGCGCCCGGCGGGCTGCGGTCGCGCCCGGTGGGCGGGCGGTCCGGCGTGGCTGCCTGTCCCATGACCGTCAGATCGCTCCCGCGTGGTCGGCCACCATCGCCCCGAACAGGGCGAACAGATGGAAGATCGAGTAGCCGAACATCAGCTTCGCCGACCGCCAGCCGGTGGCCGGCCCGTCCTCGCGGCACACCCGTACGGCCGAGGCGATGAACAGCAGGCCGAGCACCACGGCAGCCGCGGCATAGGCCGTGCCGGTGACGCCGAAGGCGGTGGGCAGCAGGCTGACCGGCAGCATGGCGACGGTGTAGGCGAGGATCTGGCGGCGCGTCGCCCGCGCGCCGGCGACCACCGGCAGCATCGGCACGCCGGCCTTGGCGTAGTCGCCCGCCCGGTAGAGCGCCAGCGCCCAGAAATGCGGCGGCGTCCACAGGAAGATCAGCGCGAACAGCGCGATCGCCGTGGCGGACACCTCGCCCGTCGCCGCCGCCCAGCCGATCATCGGCGGGAACGCGCCGGCGGCGCCGCCGATGACGATGTTCTGCGGCGTGCGGCGCTTCAGCCAGAGGGTGTAGACGAAGACGTAGAAGGCCGAGGCCAGTGCCAACAGCGCCGCCGCCGTCCAGTTCAGCGCCAGCCCCATCAGCATGACGGCGATGCCGGTCAGCACCAGCCCGAAGGCCAGCGCGTCGGGTGGCGCCACGACGCCGCGCACCAGGGGGCGGGCGCGGGTGCGCTCCATCACCGCGTCGATGTCGCGGTCGTACCACATGTTGATCGCGCCGGCGGCGCCCGCGGCCAGCGCGATGGCAAGCACCGCGGCGAGTGCCAGCACCGGATGGACAGGCGTCGGCGCCAGCACCAGGCCGGCCGCCCCGGTGAAGACGACGAGCGTCATCACCCGGGGCTTCAGCAGATCGAGATAGTCGCGCCAGGTTGCCAGCGGCGCCGCGACGGCAGCGGTGCCGTTGCCGGCGGTTTCGATGGTCAGGTCCGTCATGATCGGCCGTGCCCTTCCTTGGTGGCCGGTCAGCGGATGCGCGGCAGGTGTTCGAACTGGTGGAAGGGCGGCGGCGAGGACACCGTCCATTCCAGCGTCGTCGCGCCCTCGCCCCAATAGTTCGCCGAGACCCGGCGGCCGGCCATCAGGGTATGCAGCGCGATGACGACGAACAGCAGCGTCGAGGCGAAGGAGACATAGGCCCCGACCGACGCGATCATGTTCATCGCATGATAGGCGTCCGGATAGTCCGGGATGCGCCGCGGCATCCCGTCCAGCCCGAGGAAATGCATGGGGAAGAACAGCATGTTGACGCCGATGAAGGTCGTCCAGAAATGCACCTTGCCCCAGAACTCCGAGTATGTACGGCCGGACATCTTGCCGATCCAGTAGTACCACCCGGCGAAGATGGCGAAGACCGCGCCCAGCGACAGCACGTAGTGGAAATGGGCGACGACATAGTAGGTGTCGTGCAAGGCGATATCCATGCCGGCATTGGCCAGCACCACGCCGGTCACGCCGCCGATGGTGAACATGAAGATGAAGCCGATGGCCCACAGCATCGGCGTCTTGAACTCGATGGAGCCGCCCCACATGGTGGCGATCCAACTGAAGATCTTGATGCCGGTCGGCACCGCGATGATCAAGGTGGCCGCGGTGAAATAGGCGCGCGTGTCGACGTCGAGGCCGACCGTGTACATGTGGTGCGCCCAGACGATGAAGCCGACCACGCCGATCGCCACCATCGCGTAGGCCATGCCGAGATAGCCGAAGACCGGCTTGCGCGAGAAGGTCGAGACGATGTGGCTGATGATGCCGAAGCCGGGCAGGATCAGAATGTACACCTCGGGGTGACCGAAGAACCAGAACAGATGCTGGAACAGGATCGGGTCGCCACCACCGGCAGGATCGAAGAACGTCGTGCCGAAGTTACGGTCAGTGAGCAGCATCGTGATGGCGCCGGCCAGAACTGGCAGCGACAGCAGCAGTAGGAATGCGGTCACCAACACCGACCAGACAAACAGCGGCATCTTGTGCAGGGTCATTCCCGGCGCACGCATGTTGAAGATGGTGGTGATGAAGTTGATCGCACCCAGGATCGATGACGCCCCCGCGATATGCAGCGACAGGATGGCGAAATCCATTGCCGGGCCAGGCTGCCCGGTGGTCGATAGCGGCGGATAGATCGTCCAGCCGCCACCTACGCCAACACCGCCGGGAGGCCCCTCGACGAACATCGAAATCACCAGCAGGAGCAAGGCCGGCGGCAGCAGCCAGAAGGAGATGTTGTTCATGCGCGGGAATGCCATGTCCGGCGCGCCGATCATGATC
>JANQSN010000030.1 GCA_028284045.1 Alphaproteobacteria bacterium
GCTCACCTGCCGCGACATCCCGACCCCCAGTGCTTGACCTCAAGCAAAGGGAATCATCATTGCGCCGCTCCTCAAAGCCCCTTTCGCAGAGGAATCCGAAAGCGGGCATCTCCCAACGCCCTTGCCGTGGAGGTCCCCGCTTTCGCGGGGACGACGGCTGATCGTGGGCGTCTCAACCCGGCGATCAGGCCGCCCGAATCTCCGACACGAACTCTTCGGCCAGCTTGTGCAGGGCGCCGGCGCGGTCGACGACGTCGTCGGATGCGGTCAGCAGTTCGCCCATCCGCTCCCCGGTCTTCTTGGCGGACTCCGTGGCGCCGGACGCGGCTTGGGACACCTCGACGGTGGCCGACGCCGCCTCCTGGGCGCTGCGGGAGATCTCCACCGTCGCGGCGTTCTGTTCCTGGACCGCCGCCGCGACGGTCGCGCAGATCTCCGCCATATCGCGGATCATGGTGCCGATCCCCTCGATCGCCTTGACCGTCGAGCCGGTCTGATCCTGCATCGCCGTGATCTGGGCGGTGATGTCCTCCGTCGCCTTGGCCGTCTGGTTCGCCAGGCTCTTCACCTCCGAGGCGACGACGGCGAAGCCCTTGCCCGCCTCGCCGGCCCGTGCCGCCTCGATGGTCGCGTTCAGCGCCAGCAGGTTGGTCTGGTCGGCGATGGTGCTGATCAGCTCGACGACATCGCCCACCTTCTGGGCCATCTCGCTGAGGGTGCGGACCTCGGTATCGGTCTTCTCGGCCATCTCCGCCGCCTCGGTGGTGATGGTCACCTGATGCTCCACGCCGCGGCTGACCTCCTCGATCGCGCTGCCCAGCTCCTCCGCCGCCGACGCGACCGTCTGCACATTGACCGATGCCGCCTCGGCCGACCCGGCCGCCGTGGTCGACAGGTCCAAAGAGGCATCCGCCAGTTGCGCCATGTCGGTCGCAGCCTGCCGCGCGCTCTCGGCGTTCGTTGCGACCTGGTCGACCGCCTGCTTGACCCGATGGTCGAACCGGTCGGCGAGGCCATTGACCACCCGCGAGCGCTCTTCCTGGGCCGCGCGCTCGGTCTCCACCTTCTGCTCGGCCGCCCGCTCCGCTTCCTCGCGCGCCGCGATCATGCCGGTCATCGACCGGTGACCCTCCACGAACAGCGCTTCGATCCGCCACGACAGCCAGAGGCAGGCAGACGAAATCAACAGCACGAACACCACGTGATTGCCGAGATGGATCAACGTGTAATCGATGCTCGGCCAAACCAGCAAAGGATACATGAACGTGAAGAAAAGATGATGCACGGCCGGAATGATCGTGACGATCGCCACCGTACGCCAGCAGAAATAGGCCATGATCTGCGCGCTCATGACGAAATACACCATGTGCGCGTCGAGGATGAAGCCGTCGGGCGTACCGCTGGCGGCATAGATCAAGAGCATCCATTGGCCGACCATGCCGGCGCCGATGGTGAACCGGGTCGACGGCGCGGTCCTGTTGGCGAAACGCATCGCCGTGCCGACGACGGCGATCAGCGTGCCCGACAGCACGACGAAGGCGACGCTGTTTCCCGCCAGACCGGCGACCAGGCCCAAGACGGGCACGTAGGCCCAGAGCTGCAGCGTAAAGAAATTCGTCGCGAACTCGCGAATCTTCTTCAGGTTCGGCGGTTGATCGGCTGCTCTTCCGGCAGACACCTGCTCGATCATGGTTTTTCCCTTGGGCTATTTTTCGTATGAAAGGGCGCTAGCCACGGGGCCCGTTGAAACCGAGGGCAAAGCACCCACCGAGGAACTGTGGATCGACGACGAACCACGCACCCTGGTCGTGGACTTGATCGATGAATTGCCGGTCGTCGGGCTGCACGATGATCACGCTGTCCAGACGGCCTGCGCGCACCGGACGGCCGCCGGCCGTCGCAACCCGGGCGACACCCTCGGTCAGGTCGACCCAAGGCGGAAAGATGACCGCCACTTGTTCCGACCCATCGAGTGCCGCTTCAGCCATCGGCGCCAGCGTGAACATGGCGACGCCCACGAATGTCGCCGTCGCCAGTATTGATGCCGGGATGAAGTCAACCCACCGACAATACGCCATCGAAGGTCTGATCCTGGAGGATTGGCAGGCCCATTTGATTGGCGCACAAAACCGTTAAATTGTTGCTAAGTCGGCCTGCGGCCAATCGCGGCGCCGCCGCGGACGCGCCGCCCGAGCCGGCGATCAGGACAGCCCGGCAGCAGGGTCAGCGGTCGCCTTGGCGCTGCAACAACGCCTGGCGCCGGCGCTCATAGGTCGCCGGATCGATCAGGCCGCGCTGGCGCATCGTCTCCAGCGCGCGCAGATCCGCGGTGACATCGATCGCGTCGGTCCCACTCTCCGCGTCGGTCGCCGCCGGCGCCGCCGCCGGGCGGGCGGAAGACGGATCGGGCTTGGCCATCGCCGGGGGTCTCCTGCCTGATCGCCGCCATGATCACGGGCAATTGATGACACCCGCGCCTCCAGGTGTCGCATTGCGGGCGTAGCCTGCCAAGAGACGCTGTTCCCCGTCCGATCTTCAATCAGGTTCCAATCAGGAGGTCTTGCCGATGACGCCCTTGCTCATACCCCGTCGCCGCCTGATGACCGCCGCGGCGGCCACCGGCCTCACGGCGGCGACCGGTCTCGCCGCCGCTCCCGGCGGCCGGCCGGCCCACGCCGCCACCACGGCCACCGATCAAGTCGCCGGCTGGTACCGCCGGCGCGTCGGCGACGCTATCGTCACCGTCGCGTCCGACGGCTGGCTCGACCTGCAGCCGATTTCGCTGCTCGGCACCAACGCCCCGGAGGACGAACTCGTCGCGCTGTTGGACGCGAACTTCCTACCGACCGACCGGGCCGTCGGCTACATCAACGTCACCCATGTCCAGATCGGCGGCCGCAGCGTGCTGATCGATGCCGGTGGCGGCGTCAATAGCGGTTTCGAGGCCCTGGGCCGCCTCGCCGATACCCTGGCGCTGGCCGGCATCGAGGCGGCAAGCGTCGATACCATCGTCCTGACCCATGCCCATCCCGACCACAGTTTCGGCATTCTCGACGATGCGGTTACGGGCCTGCGCTTCCCCAACGCCGACTACGCCCTGGCAGCGGCCGAGCACGACTTCTGGACGGCGGAAGAGACCCTGGCGACTGCGCCGGCAGAGATACAGGGCATGGTCCAAGGCATCGCCGCCACGCTGCAGGCGGTCGCCGAGCGCACCCGCTTCTTCGCACCGGGCGATGAGGTGGTTCCCGGCCTGACTGCCATCGACACCGGCGGCCACACGCCGGGCCATGTCTCCTACCGCATCGCCGACGGCGACGCGCAGTTGGTCGTGGTGGGCGACGCCGCGGTCCATCCGATCATCTCGCTGACCCATCCCGACTGGTCGTTCGCCTTCGACATGGACGGCGCGGCCGCGGCCGCCAGCCGCCGCCGATTGCTCGACCTGCTGGCGGCCGACCGGATCCCGGCGCTGGCCTACCACTTCCCCTTCCCCGGCATCGGCCATGTCGCCGCCGACGGGGCGGTGTGGCGGTGGGTTGCGGAACCCTTCGACTGGACGCCCTGACCCGCAACGGCATCGGTTGGGCGTGAGTGTCCGTTTGAGAATGGGGCAAAGTCCCATTCTCACGGCCGACGCCGGCCCTCTCCCCAGCCCGGCCCCCCATTCCAGGATACTGTCGTTGGGGGGCCGGGCGGGGGAGAGGGCCGGCCATGGCAATCTCAAACGAACACTGAGCGGCCGGCCGGGCCGCTCACGCGGACGTCATCCCCGGCGATGAAACATCTCGCGCGCTCGGTGCGTCGAAGAGCGCGAACCGGCCGCTCGCGCAGCGGCTGCACGAGATCATCGACCGAACAAGGATGAGATGCATGAGCGATATCACGAACCCGTCGGGGGCCAACGGCTTGATCGGCACCGTCACCGGCCATGTCGGCCGGCTCTTGATCGCCGGCGCCCTGGCGACCTTCGCCTGGGAGGTCACCACCGACGTGGTGACCCGCGTGCTGCTGGCCCAGAGCCCGCAGCCCTTCGGCCTGCTGCAGGCCCTGCTGGGCATCGAGGACCGGTGGCTGGCCGAGGCCTTGCACTACCTGATCGGCGTGGTCGCCTTCCCGCTGGGCTATGTCGTCGCGGTTCGGCCCTGGCTGCCGCTGCCGGCCCTGGCCCAGGGGGCGATCTGGGGTATCGTGCTGTGGTTCGTGGCGCTGGGCGTCATGGCACCGCTGGCCGGCTTCGGCTTCATGCTGGGCTGGGGCGACATCACCTGGGCCTCCGGCCTCGGCCACATCGTGGTCGGCGTCGTCATCGCCTGGTCGTGGGAACGGGCGATCGAGGCCACGCGGTGACTGTGATCCGTCGGGAAGGACTGGCGTTGAGATGACGACATCGGCCGCCGCCGGCAGCCTCGCCGGACAGGTCGTCCTGGTCACCGGTTCGGCCGGCCATCTCGGACGCGCGGTGGTCGCCGCGGTGCGGGCGGCCGGCGGACGGCTGGTATTGGCGGACCGGGCACCGGACCGGCTGGCCCGGCTGTTCCCAGACCTCGCCGAAGACGGCGACCATTGGCTGGCCGGCGGCATCGACCTCGCCGACGCCGACGCGGTCGCGGCCTTCGCCGCCGCGGCGGAAGCACGGCTGGGCCGCATCGATGTGGCCGTGCACACCGTCGGCGGCTTCACCTGCGGCCCACGGCTGGAGGACGGGCCGCTGGCCGACTGGTCGGCGATGTGGTCGGTGAATCTGGAGACGGCGCTGCATGTCTGCCGGGCGGTCCTGCCGGGCATGCGCCGGCGCGGCCATGGCCGCATCGTCACCGTGGCGGCCGGCGCCGGGCTCGCGGCCGCGGCCGGCTTCGGCCCCTATGCCGCAGCCAAGGCGGCGCTGATGCGGCTGACCGAGGCGGTGGCGAACGAGGGCAAGGCCGACGGCCTGACCGCCAATTGCGTCCTGCCGGGGATCATCGACACCCCGCCCAACCGCGCCGCCATGCCCAAGGCCGACCCGTCCGGCTGGGTAACGCCCGCGGCGATCGCCGACGTCATCGTCTTCCTGGCCGGCCCCGGCAGCCGGGCGGTGACCGGCGCAAACATCCCCGTCATGGGCCGCGGCTGACGGCGCTTGCGGCGGGATTACCCGCCCCAGGCGCGGTGCTGGCCGGGCGGGCGGGCCTGGGGTAGACTGGCGCGCCGCGGGTGCCGGCGGCCTGGCCGCGCCCGCCTGATCAGCGCCTTTCGGGGATGGGCATGACCGCTTGGAAGAGATGCGCGGGCGCGGCCGCCGGCCTGCTGCTGGTCGCCGGCTGCACGGAGACCGGCGGTCGGCTGGCAGCGCCGGAGGCACCGGCGGCCGATCAGGCGCTGCTGGACGGCCTGTTGGGCGTCTGGCGCTCCGAGATCGGTGCGGCACCGCCCTCAAGCGGCGCCGATCCCGCCGTGGTCGCCGCCTTCGAAGGGCTGAATGTCGAGGTCACGCAAGGCTACGTCATCGGCCTGGTCGGCAATCGCTGCGACGATCCCAGCTTCCGCAATGCCGGGGTCGTGCCGGTCGCCGCCATCGGCCCGGGCGGGGTTGCGCCGGCGGATCTCGACCTCGCCACCGACCAGGCGACCGAGATCGCCATCGCCTGCGCCGGCTTCGCCTTCGACAGCCTCTATCTGGTCGATGCCGACACCCTCTTGACGGCGACCGACGCCGCGCTCTACCGCCTGGCGCGCTCCGACGCCGCACCGGCCGGCGACATCCCGCCATCGGCCCTGGTGCCGCGCGGATCGATGCCCGGATCGATGCCCGGATCGATGCCCGGACCGATGATCGTCGGTGCCGTACCCGCCTTCACCGAGCCGGCCGATCAGGCGACGGCGGACACCCGCGACCGCGGCCTGCCGCGCGACAGCGAGCGAGCGGCGCCGGAGCCGCTGGTCGCCGACGCGGTGGCCCTGTCGGCCGCGCCGGAGCCGGCAGCAGAGACCGCGCCGACGGACGGTACCGGTGGGCCGGCGGTCCCGGATCTCTCGTCGATGCCCGCGTTCGAGCCCGTCGACCCGGCGGCGTCCGCAGAATCGGCGGCGCCCGTCGACGCCGCGGCGCTGCGGCCCCTGGCCCCGACCGCCGCACCGGCAGCACCGCGCGCCAGGGCGACCCCGGCGACCCTGACGGTGGCCGAGGCGACGACCGACGCCACACCGGCCGACGCTACACCGGCCGACGCTGGGCCGGCGGGCGATTGGCCGCAATCGGCGGCCCATCTCGCCTCCTACCGCCAGCCGGCCAATGCCATGGAAGGCTGGCGCCTGCTGAGCCAGCGTTTCCCCGCACTCGGGGCCATGACCCCGGTATTGACGGAGTTTCAGCATCCCCAGCAGGGCCGGTTCGTGCGGCTGTCGGCGATCGGCGGCGGCGGTGCGGCGGCCGCCTGCCAGGCGGTGACGGCCGCCGGGGAGTACTGCGACGTCATCACCATCGGCGCCGATGACCGTCCGACCACCCTGGCCGGGGCAGCCGCCGCACCGGCCCCGGTGGCCGTCGCCGACGCGGCACCGGCCGACCTCTCCGCCGCCCAGCCGCCAGCGGCCGAGCCCGATCCGGCGACGCCCGAACCGGTCGAGGCCGACCCGGCGGAACCGGCCGACAGTCCGGTCGCCGCCCCGGCCGAAGCGCCGGAAGCCCCGATCGCCGCCCCCGCACCCCCCGCAAGGCCCGACGATCCGGCGGAGGCCGCGGCGGCCGACGCCGGCGGGAGCGACCCGGCGACCGACGGCGCCGCCGACGCGGACACCGCGGTCGAGATGACGGATGCCGCAACGCTCGACCCGGCCGAGACGCAAGCCGACGCCACGCCGGCAGACGGCGAGACGGCGGACGCAGAACCGGCGCCCGCCGACGCCGCAACCGACACCCCGACGGAGGTCGCGTCTGCCCCGGTGCCGCCGCCCGCCCCGGCGGAGACGCTGCCGGCCGCGGCCGGCGCCGCCCCGCTGACCGCCGACTACCTGATCGGCACCTGGGGGTTCGAAGACCCCACCCAGGCCTGCGACGGCGGCGACTTCATCGCCTTCTTCCCGGAAGGCACCGCCAGCCTCTACGACGAGTTCGAAGGCTCCTGGCAGATCGACGGCAACATCGTGCATCTGGCGCTGATCTCCGCCAGCGCGGCCGACACCGGCGACCGCCGCAACATCATGCTGGACATGCGGGTGGAGGACCTGCGCGACGACCAGTTCCGCGCGACCTTCGTGTCCGCCGGTGAGAGTGCGGGCATGACCGCCTATCGCTGTCCGGACCGCTGATCGACCGCGCCCGACCCGCCGCCAACGGACCCCTCGCCGGATGACCGGGCCGCCCGCCAGCCCGCCGGTCGGTGCGACCCGACGGCGCGCCATCGTCGGTTGGTGCGTCTACGACTGGGCCAACTCGGCCTTCAACACGATCATCGGCACCTTCGTCTTCAGCGTCTATTTCGCCGCCGGCATCGTCGGCGACAGCACGGCCGGCAGCGCGCTGTGGGGCTATGCCATGGCGGGGATCGGGCTCGCCGTCGCGCTGGCAAGCCCGGTGGTCGGCGCCGTCGCCGACCGCGGCGGGCGGATCAAGCCATGGCTCGCCGTGCTGGTGGCGGTGACGGTGGCGGCCACCGCGGCGCTGTGGTGGGCGCGACCGGACCCTGCGTTCATCGTGCTGGCGCTGGTGCTGGTCGCCATCGCCACCATCGCCTTCGAGCTGGCCGGGCTGTTCTACAACGCGCTGCTGCCGGTGGCGGCCCCCCCGGCGATGATCGGGCGGGTGTCCGGCTGGGGCTGGGGCCTCGGCTATGCCGGGGGGTTGGCGGCGCTGGCGCTGTCGCTTTTCCTGTTCCTCAACCCGGACCCCTGGATCGCGCTGGACGCCGACAGCGGCGAACCGGTGCGCGCCACCGTGCTGCTGGTCGCCGCCTGGTTCGCGCTGTTCTCGCTGCCGCTGTTCGTGCTGACGGCCGATCGGGCGCCGACGACGACGCCCCGGCAGGCCGGCGCGGTGCGCGAGGGCCTCGCCGCCCTGGTGGCCACGCTCCGCCGGCTGCCCGGCAACCCGCCGCTTCTGCGCTTCCTGATCGCCAGCGCGCTCTACCGCGACGGGCTGACCACCCTGTTCGCCGTGGGCGGGCTCTATGCCGCCGGCACCTTCGCCATGGAGATGTCGGAGATCCTGCTGTTCGCCATCGGCCTGAACGTCACCGCCGGGCTGGGCGCGGCGGGGTTCGCCTGGATCGACGACCGGCTGGGGCCGAAGCGCACCATCCTGATCGCGCTGGCCGGCCTGTCGGCGGCCGGGCTGCCCTTGCTGCTGATCGGCGAGATCGCCTGGTTCCTGGGCCTCGCCCTGGTGCTCGGCCTGTTCGTCGGCCCGGCGCAGTCGGCCAGCCGGTCCTTCATGGTGCGGCTGTGCCCGGACGGGCGGGAGAGCGAGTATTTCGGCCTCTACCAGCTCACCGGCAAGGCGGCGGCGGTGACCGGCCCCTTGATCTTCGCCGTGCTGACCGATGCCTTCGACAGCCAGCGCGCCGGCATGGCCAGCATTCTCGTCCTCTGGGTCGCCGGCGCGCTGGTCCTGCTGACGGTCCGCGAGCCCGCCCGACGATCCGCGACCTGACCGGCGGTCGGCGGCCCGGCATCCCTGGTGCGGAACTGGCGCCGCGGCTATTGTCCGGCCGCAACGCGGGCAACCGGAGCGGAGCGGGTACAAGGGCATGTCGATGAGCGGTGGCGTGAAGCGGGTGGTGCTGGCCTATTCGGGCGGGTTGGACACCTCGGTGATCCTGCGCTGGCTGCAGGAGGTCTACGGCGCGGAGGTGGTCACCTTCACCGCCGATCTCGGCCAGGGCGAGGAGCTGGAACCGGCCCGCACCAAGGCCGAGCTGTTGGGCGTCAAGCCGGAGCACATCTTCATCGAGGACCTGCGCGAGGCGTTCGTCCGCGACTTCGTCTTCCCGATGATGCGCGCCAACACGATCTATGAAGGTACCTATCTGCTGGGCACCTCGATCGCTCGGCCGCTGATCGCCCAGCGCCTGATCGAGATCGCCGCCCAAGTGGGGGCCGACGCCGTCTCCCACGGCGCCACCGGCAAGGGCAACGACCAGGTGCGCTTCGAGCTGGCCGCCTACGCCCTCAACCCCGACATCCGCATCATCGCGCCGTGGCGGGAATGGGACCTGACCAGCCGTACCCGCCTGATCGCCTATGCCGAGGAGCGGCAGATCCCGATCGCCCGCGACAAGCGCGGCGAGCCGCCCTATTCCACCGACGCCAACCTCTTGCACATCTCGTACGAGGGCAAGGCGCTGGAAGACCCCTGGGTCGAGCCGGATGCGGACATGTTCACCCGCTCCGTCGCGCCGGAGGAGGCGCCGGACCAGCCGACCTATGTGGAGATCGACTTCGTCGACGGCGACCCGGTCGCGGTCGACGACGAGGCGCTGTCGCCGGCCGCCCTGCTGGCCCGGCTGAACGACCTGGCCGGCGCCAACGGCATCGGCCGCGCCGACATCGTGGAGAACCGCTTCGTCGGCATGAAGAGCCGCGGCGTCTACGAGACGCCGGGCGGCACCGTCCTGCACGTGGCGCACCGGGCGATCGAGCAGATCACGCTGGACCGCAACGCCGGCCATCTGAAGGACAGCCTGATGCCGCGCTATGCGGAGCTGGTCTACAACGGCTTCTGGTTCGATCCGGAGCGCGAGGCGCTGCAGGCGCTGATCGACCGCACCCAGCGGGCGGTCACCGGCCGCGTCCGGCTGAAGCTCTACAAGGGCGCGGTCCAGGTGGCCGGGCGCCGGAGCCCGCACAGCCTCTATTCGACGGAGCATGTGACCTTCGAGGAGGATGCGGTCTACGACCAGCGCGACGCCCAGGGCTTCATCAAGCTGAACGCGCTGCGCCTCCGCCTGCTCGCCCGGACCCGGGGCGCCTGACAGATGATGGCGAACCGCCTATGGATCCAATGTGACTCCAGCGCCCCGCACCCTCGACGATCATCCCCAGTTATAGAAATTGGTCAGATCATTCTGATACTGTTGCACTTGGCCGGTCTGCCGATCTGTCAAGGAAAGCTGTGCGATCGCACGGCCACCTGACCAAAAAAAGTCGGCAACTCCGAAATTCCTTTCCGTCTCGAAGATCTCCGGCTGTCGATAGCCGGTTTGGAAACCGCCATCCGCAAGCTGATCGAACTTCCTCGGCAGCAGTTGCTGACGTGTCTCGGCAGTCGAAACACGATTATTCCGGAAATCTTGAGATACGTTTCCTAATATTACGTTTGTTGGACCTTCCGTAAAGCCCGCGATGTCGGCATCCTCGTTATTGATGATTGCCATGCACGAATCGTTCTCAGGATTCTGTTGGGTGAACATCGTCGACTCATCGGTTTGGTAGACTTCCGAATCCGATGTGTCGGGAAACGCAGGCCGCATTATATCCGATGCGTCACCCAAGGCTTGCCGCTGATCTGCCGGAATCTCGGGATCGCGAATCGCTTCATAAATACTATTGGCCACCACACCAGCGCCAACGTTGAAAAGGAAACGAGTCACGAACCTGACGACAGGAGCGACCCATATTGCGTTGGCGGGCACTGTCGACAATGCGACCGGCGAGACAACGGCAGCCGCAATAACGGTACGACGCTTGATGATCATCGCTGAACCCCCGTCAATACACTGACTAAGCCGGCCCGTACTGGCCCGTACCATCGTCGCAGGCCTGAAACGTACCCTCGACCGTCTGTCCACGGGCGTAGTACGGGTTCAACGCGACGGTGGGCACCGAGACGCAAGGATCGATCTGGCTTCGGCGAGGCGGCGACCGCATGGCGAACTTGGCACCCGTCTGCGGATGGGTGCGTTCGACGACGGTACCGGGCGGCCGGTTCGCCACGTCGGCCGCCATCTCAGCCGCGAACTGCCTTTCGGTGGGTGCCAGATACTGTTCCAGGGCCGCGCCCGCGAACATCCCCACGCCAAGCCCGATCAACGCCCCCGCAAGCGCGCCATCCCGACCGCCGACGGCATGTCCGATGCCCGCACCGACCGCGGCGCCACCCGCTCCCCCGATCGCGCCTCCCTGAATACAACCAGAAGAGATTGCCGCGAGAAGAGAAAGAGATACTATATGTAGGGAGATCTGTCCTTGCCGTATCCCCATGTTGAGTGCACCCGTGTCAGAAGAACCACCAACGCACTATAGACACACTTGAATGCCTCAACCACACGAATCGTTGAATTTCCCACATAAAAAAATCAACCATTAGACATCAAATTTGAATTGAGATCGCCGTTTCTGTGCCTGATTGGCACGATCGCGTCTCTCGACGAGACCAGGAGCAACCGATGGCGATCCGTCAACTGGAGCAGTCACCCGGCGGGTTCCACGGCGGCGGGTCGGCCCCGCGGCTCAGTCCGCGGCGGCCGGCCAGTCCAGCGTCACGGTCGTGCCCTCGCCCGGCTGACTGTCGATGGTGATCGTCGCGCCGTGCAGGTCGACGATCTGCTTCACCACCACCAGGCCGAGGCCGAAGCTGCTGCCGTCGCGCTCTTCGGCGGTGATCATGATGTCGCGCTCGCCGGTGCGGAACGGCTCGAACGCCTCGGCGATCTGGCGGCCGGTCATGCCCGAGCCGGTGTCGGCGACGGCCAGGCGCACCTGGCCGTCGGCGACGGGTTCGGCGAAAGCGATCCGCACCTCGCCCTCGGGCGGCGTCCATTTCAGCGCGTTGGACAGCAGGTTCACGATGACCTCGGTGAACCGCACCTCGTCCGCGGTGACCTTCACCGGGTCGGCCGGCAGGTCGAGCCGGATCGCCGCCAGCGGCCGCTTCAGGCCGGCCGGCGCGATCTTCGCAGCCTTGTTGATGGCGGCCGCGGCGTCCACCGGCTCGCGTTCCAGCACCACGGCGCCGGACTCCATGCGGGCGATGTCGAGCACCTGGTTGATGATGCCCAGGAGATAGCCGCCGGACTGCAGGATCGACTCCAGCGGCTCGTGCTGGCGGTCGGAATCGATGGGGCCGTAGATGCCGGCCAGCAGCGCCTCCGCGAAGCCGATCACCGCGTTGAGCGGGCTGCGCAGGTCGTGGCTCATACCGCGCAGGAAGCTGCTCTTGGCGGCGCTGGCATTCTCTGCCGCCTGGCGGGCGGTGCGAAGGTCGTGCTCGCGCTGGCGCTCGCGCGTGACGTCCCAGGCGACGCCGAACACGCCGCGCACCTGGTTGGCGGCATCGCGATAGGGTCCCTTGACCAGATGCAAGGTGCGGCCGCCCGGCAGCGCGAAGTCACGGTCGATCGGCTTGCCCGTGTTCATCACCCGGCGGTCGCTGTCTTCCTGCAGGCGGGCCAGCGGTGCGGGAAAGACGTCGCGGTCGTGCAGCGCCTCCTCAAAGGGCCAAGCCGTGCCGAACAGGTCGGCGGCGGCGCGGTTCATCATCGCGTAGCGCCCTGCTTCCGGCTTCAGGAAGATGCCATGGGGAATACAGTCGAGCAGCGACCGGTAGCGGGCCTCGCTCTCGGCGAGCTGATGCTGGTCGGCAACCTCCCGGGTGATGTCGCGGAAGCTGGCGATGGTGGCGATCAGGCGCTGCTCGGCATCGTAGACCGGCGAACCGGACACCAAGATGTCCAGCGTACGATGGGACTGCATCAGCCGGCACCGCAAGTCGTGAACCGTCTCGCCGTGCCGTTCACGCGCGCCGATCAGGTCGCCCAGCGGCATCGGGCGGCCATCGGCATCGAACACGCGGCCCCAGTAGAGCTCCGCCAACTGCAAGGACAGATCGGTCGGCGGCTGGGTGTCGGCGTGCTCCGACATCGCGATCGCCGCCTGATTGACCAGGAGGACGTTGCCGACCGGATCGCAGACGACGATCGCGTCGGCTGCCTGATCGAGCACGGCGGTTAGAAGGCTGCGTTGGTTGGCTTCCTCCTCGCGCGACGCAACCAGGTCGGTGACGTCGGTGAAGACCGCAACGACGCCTTCGATCAACCCGTCGGCGGTGCGGTAGGGCGTGATCCGCTGCTTCAGGTGCCGGCCATCGCGCAGCCGCAACACCGTCTCCTGGGCGGCCCGGGTTCGCAGCACCTCGCCGGTCATCCGGTCGACATCGCCGCTATCGGCCGGCAAGGCGAAATCGGCAATCGGCCGACCGATGTCACCGAGCCGCAGATTCAGCAATCGTTGCGTTGCCGGCGTGTATCGACGTATATTCGCATCTCTGTCTAAGAACAAAATCGGCATATCGGTCGCAGCTATCAGATTTTCCAGATCGCCTGTAAGCTGTTTCATTTCAGTTATCTTATTTTCTAACTCGGAATTTACAGTGCTCAATTCCTCATTTAGAGCTTGTAGCTCCTCTTTCGATGTCTCAAGTTCTTCATTTGAGGACTGCAACTCCTCGTTGACCGCGAGCACCTCGACATGGGAGGCGCGGAGGTTCTCGTTAGACCGCTCCAACTCCGCGATCGTCGACTTCAGGTCGTGACGCGTCGCCTCCAGCTCGCGCTCCAGCACCTGCAGGGCCGGCATTCCCTCCTGGGGCGCCCCACCGTCGACGGCGAGGTCCGGCATCTCCTCGAAGGTCACGACGCACAGCGGCGGATCCTCCGGCACCCAGTGGGCGGTCAGCAGGATCGTCAGCGCCGGGCCGGTCTCCCGATCCATCAGCACATGGCGCCGGGCGACCTGGCCGGTCTCGCGCGCCTCGTAGACCAGGCCGCGCACCTGCAGGCGCAGGCCGGGGCGCGCCATGCTCAGGAGATTGGCGCTCGGCGATCCCGGTGCTGGGCTGAGATAGCGGCCGGTATCGCCGTGGAAATACTGGATGTCGTAGGTCTCGTTGATCAGCACCGCCGCCGGGATGGCGTTGGCGATCAGCGCAACCGGCGACGGCCCCGCCGCCGGTTCCGGTGCCGGCGGCGTCCGCCCGCTATGCGTCCGCCACGGGAATTGCCGGGGGAACGGCACGGTCATCTGTGTCGCCGACACCCGGGCGTCGTCGATCCGGCGGTAGAGATGCTCGCCATTGGCGTGCTCGCGGAACAGCTCATGGGCGCCGGTGGCCGTCTCCGCCGGACCCAGTGCCAGGAACCCGCCCGGCCGCAAGGCGTAGTGGAACAGCGGCATGATCCGGTCTTGCACCGGCGAGTCGATGTAGATCAGCACGTTCTGGCAACTGATCAGGTCCATCTGCGAGAACGGCGGATCGCTCAACAGGTTGTGCTCGCCGAAAATGATGCAATCGCGGACCGATTTGGCGACCCGGAAGAACTGGTCGCTTTGCACGAAGAAGCGGGCGAGGCGCGCCGGACCGACGGCCGCGGCGATGCTGGCCGGATACCGGCCCTCCCGCGCCACGATCAGAGCCTGAGTGTCGATGTCGGAGGCGAAGATCTGCAGGCGGCGCGGACTGCGCAACGCCTCCAGCGCCTCCAGGAACACCATGGCGAAGGTATAGGCCTCCTCGCCCGTGGCGCAGCCGCACACCCAGATCCGCACCGGCTCGTCGGGTCCGCGCTGGCGGATCAGCGCGGGTGCGACCTCCCGCGCCAGAACCTCGAACATCAGCCGGTTGCGGAAGAACGCGGTGACGCTGATCAGCAGATCGTGCGCCATCGCCGCCAACTCGTCCTCGTCGCTCTTTAGGAGATCGACATAGTCGTCGAGCCGGGCGATATGGCGCAGGCTCATGCGCCGATCGAGCCGGCGCAAGACCGTGAGGCGCTTGTACTGGCGGAAGTCGTTCTGGCTGTGCCGGTTGATCAGATCGATCGCTTCCTCGATCCGATCCACTGCGGAAGCGTCCTGGTCGACAAGCTCCGCCACCGTCGGGCGATGCCCGGCGGCGAGATAGCGCGACAGCATTCCCGGCATGTCGCGCACCGGCAGGACTAGGTCCACGGCTTTCGCCGCAATGGCGCTGCCCGGCATATTGCCATGCTCGGCCGTCTGCGGATCCTGTGCCACCGCCAGGCCGCCCTGCTCGATGATCGCGCGCAGGCCGCTGGTGCCGTCGCTGCCGCTGCCGGACAGGACGATTCCGACCGCCCGCTCCCCGCAGCTCTCGGCGAGGGAATGGAACAGACGGTCGATGGTGACCGACGGAATCCGGTCGCCCTCCAGCGGCCCGAGACGGATATGGTCGCCCTCTACCGTCATCAGGCGGTCCGGCGGCAGGACGGCGACCGTATCGGGCTTCAGGACCTGCCCGTCGACGGCCTCGGCGACCGGTAGGACGGCTTCACGGCCGATCAAATCGGCCATCAGGCTCGGCCGATTGGGATCGAGATGCTGGGCAACCAGGAAGCAGCAGCCGAGGCCGCCGGGCATGCCCTCGAACAGCGCCCGCAACGCCTCCAGCCCGCCGGCCGATGCGCCGATGCCGACCACCAGCCTGACCGCCGGCGCAGCCTCCGCGGGGATGGTGGACACCGGCTGTCCTTCGCTGCCTGCCATCACATCATCCCGGCTCTCGGGGGCGGGGGACCGCTTGGGTGAGCGGGTAGGGGCAACTTGAACTTATATTTCTCTGAAATTGCACTTTCTTGCCAGGCAATGTTGGCGATCTCGATCAATCTCCGGGAATTGACGCCGATCATGCAAGGATTTCATCGAACGATGCAGACCATTTGGGCGCGAAGCCCGCACAGAGCGAGGATAGATCGACGGAACTGCGGAAAAAGAGGCGCTGTTCTACGATCCTCTCTCGCAAAACTGGTTTTTCCACTACCTCAGCGTCCGTGGCATGCGAAATGGCAGCAGCACCCGCACCCAGGTTCGCGCGAAGCGGTCGAGGTCGAGGCTCTCATGCATCGCCGTGACGCGCCGGCCGGTCAGCCCGGCGGCGACGACCGAGCGGGCGTAGAAGGGCGTGTCCTCCAGCGTCTCCACCACGGTGGCCGGGTGGTCGGCGTCGCTGCGGGTGCGCCGGTCAATGCGCCAGCCGGTCCGCGGCAGCCGCGCCCGCGGCGGTGGGTCCAGCGCTTCAGTCGACCCATCCGCCGCCACCGCGACCGCCAGGGATCCGGTGGTGCCGTCGCGCCGCCACACATCGTAGAGAATGCCGGCCGCGGGCACTTGGCCGGGCCGGGAGAGATCGGCGCGCGACCAGTCCCAGCGCTGGAAGCCCGCCTCCAGCGGCTCGTCGCCGGCATTCATGTCGAGATAGCCGGCCCCGTGCCAGGCGAGCGCCGGGCGCTCCAGCGCGACCTCGACCCGCGCGGTCGGGCAGATCGGCCACCAGCGGTGCCGGCCAGGGTCCGCCTGGCCGCCCGCGTCCTGCGGCGCCCGGCCCAGGCGATCCAGCGCGAAGCGACGGTCGGTCAGCGCCGAGGGGAACACCCGCACGGTGCCGCGGATGCGGCGCGGCAGCGGCACCGCCACCTCGTCGATGCGGATGGTCAGCGCCGTGCCGTCCCAATCCAGCGCGCTGGGGCCGATCGCCAGCCGGTCGGCCGACCGGTCGACGGCCGTGCGGTGCCGCTCCGTCATCGCCCAGCGGGCGCCGCGCCGGCCGTAGAGCACGACGTTGAGGGCTGCGTGGTTCAGCGGGTCGTGCCGCCCCGACCAGGCGTAGTAGGGCGAAAAGACGCTGCCCAACAGGGCGATCACGGTGATCGCCTGGCTGCCATCGTCGCTCAGCGCGTCGACATACCACCAGACATAGCCACCCGGGACGACCGGCGCATCGAAGCCCGGTCCGCCAACAGGCGGGCCGCCGCCAGCCGCCCCGACAGGGCCGCCATCGGCACTCCCGGCCCCGGATGGGCGCTGCCCCCCGCCAGGTAGAGGCCCGCCACCCGCGTCGCCGATCCCGGCCGTTGGAACGACGCCATCCAACCGTGCGAGGCGCGGCCGTAGAGCGCCCCGCCGGTCGCCGGGAACAGCCGGTCGAAATCCGCCGGCGTCGCCACGGTCGACGCCCCCGGCCGCGGCCGGACGGTCAGCCCGCACCGGGCGAACCGCTCGAACATCCGGTCCTGGCATTGGCAGATCTCCTCCTCGTCGAAGCGGCGCGCGTCGCCGACGGCCGGCGCGTTGACCAGCATCAGCAGCCGCTCCCCGTCGCCCGGCGGCGTGTCGGCCGGCCCGGCATCGCCGCGGTCCTGCGCACAGACATAGACCGTGGGCTGGGACGGCAGGCGCCCCTGGGCGAAGATCTCCTCGAACTCGCCGGCATAGGCGTCGCCGAAGAACACCGTGTGGCGCGCCAGCGGGAAGCCGTGCGTGTCGGCCTGCATCAGCCAGGTCACCGCGGAGAGGGAGCGGGCGCGCCGCGGCACCCGGGGCGCGGCGCGCGCCACCGCCGGGCCGAACAGTCCGCGGCCCAGCGCCGCCACATCGCCGTTGACCACCACATGGTCGGCCGCCAGCCGCTCCCCGTCGGCCAGGACGACGCCCGAGACCCGGCCGTCGCGCCCGCGCTCGATCGCCGCGGCCCGCGCGCCGAAGCGCAAGCGCGCCCCTTGGCTCTGGGCGACCCGGGCCATCGCGACGGCCAAGCGATGCATGCCGCCCTCCACCAGCCACACACCCTCCTGCTCGACATGGGCGACCAGCATCAAGGTCGCCGGCGCCAGGAAGGGCGAGGACCCGCAATAGGTGGCATAGCGGGCGAAGAGCTGGCGCAGCCGCGGGTCGTGGAAATGCCGGCCGAGCGCCCGCCACATCGTCTGAAACGGCGTGATGCGCCACAAGGCAGCCGGCCGGTGCAAGCCGACCCGGCGGGTCAGGCCGATCGGGCCGGGCCGCGGTGCGCGCATGAAGCTGCGGTCCAGCGTGTCGTGGATGCCCCGGGCGCGCGCGCAGAAGTCGAGGTAGCGCCGGCCTTCCGCCGGCCCGGCGAAGGCGGCGATGGCGTCGGCGGCGCGGGCGCGGTCGGCGTGGAGGTCGAGACGGTCGGGGCTGTCCCAGGCGTGGCGCGCCAGGACGGACGCCTCGCCGAGCCGCACATGGTCTTCCAGCGTCGTGCCGGCGGCGGCGAAGATCTCGTCGAACACGCCGCGCAAGGTGAACACCGTCGGTCCGGCGTCGAGCGGCCGGCCGCCGACCGTCACCTCGCGCATCTTGCCGCCGGGTGCGGCCGCCTGCTCCACCAGCGTCACGGCCAGCCCGGCCGCCGCCAACTCGATCGCGGCGGCCAGCCCGCCCATGCCGGCGCCGATGACGACCACCCGGTCGGCGGCAGCCGACGGGGGCGCGGGGGAGGGGGGCTGGGCGGTCAAGGCGGGACGGGGACCGGCAAGGGGGGATGCAGGCCGCACCACCTCCGAGCCTCACAGATCGCCCAACAAAGCGATTGAACGGCCGGGCGGCACGTGTCAAGATTTTCTGACATTGAGGGCTGCCAAGCAAGATTTACATCTCGCTTCGCCACCGCGGCGAACGGCCCCATCAGCCAGGAGGTGCCTTCATGGACGCGATCGCTCGCATTGAGGAGGCGCTCTTGACCGCGGTCGGCCAGGCCGATGCCGCGACCTGCCCCCCGCTGCTGCGCGCGGCGCTGCACCATGCGGTGTTCCCATCCGGGGCGCGGGTGCGCCCACGGCTCTGCCTGGCGGTGGCCACCGCCTGCGGCGACGACCGACCGGACATCACCGATGCCGCCGCGGCGGCCATCGAGCTGCTGCACTGCGCCTCGCTGGTCCATGACGACCTGCCCTGCTTCGACGATGCCGCGCTGCGCCGCGGCAAGCCGTCGGTGCATGTCGCCTTCGGCGAGCCGATCGCCGTGCTGGCGGGCGACGCGCTGATCGTGCTGGCCTTCGAGACGCTGGCCCGGGCGACCGCGGATGCGCCGGACCGGTTGTCGAGGCTGTTGCTGACCGTCAGCCGCTCCGTCGGCGTGCCCGGCGGCATCGTCGCCGGACAGGCCTGGGAATGCGAGACGGATGTCGTCCTGTCGGACTATCAGCGCTCCAAGACCGGCTCGCTGTTCGTCGCCGCCACCATCGCCGGGGCGCTGGCCGCCGGCGCCGCCCCGACCCCGTGGCAGACGCTGGGCGACTGCATCGGCGAGGCCTACCAAGTCGCCGACGACCTGCGCGACGCGGTCGCCGACGCCACCGAGATCGGCAAGCCGACCGGCCAGGACATGGCCCATGGCCGGCCCAATGCGGCACACCGGCTCGGCATCCATGGCGCGGTGGCGCGGCTGGACGCGCTGGTCCGCGAGGCGGCGGAGTCGATCCCCGACGGCCCCCATGCCGGGGCGTTGCGCGCCCTGGTGATGGCGGAGGCCAAGCGCCTGCGGCCGGCGAAGATCGACTTGGTCACGGCCTGACGGCGGGCGGGCGCCCGCGCGCGTCCCAAGGACGGCCGGCCGAGAGGCCGGCCGGCATTTGCCCCGGTATTCGCCCATGACCGCCACCAAGGCTGCGCCGCAGGATCCGCCGAGCTGGCGCGAGCGCTGGATCGTCTGGCGCAACCGCCGGCTTGCCGACCCGCGCTTCCAGCGATGGGCGGCCGGCTTCTGGCCGACCCGCCGGATCGCCCGGACGCGCGCCCGCGCGCTGTTCGACCTGACGGCGGGCTTCGTCTACACGCAGGTGCTCTATGCCTGCGTGCGCCTCGCCCTGTTCGACCGGCTGGCCGACGGGGCACAGAGCCTGACCACGCTGGCGGCGGAAAGCGACCTGCCGGTCGACGAGGCGCGCCGGCTGCTGCGGGCGGCGGCATCGCTCGGCCTGTTGGAGGCGCTGCCCCGCGACCGCTTTGCCCTGGGGCCGCATGGGGCGGCGCTGCTCGGCAATCCGGCGGTCACCGCGATGGTCGAGCATCACGACCTGCTCTATGCCGATCTGGCCGATCCGCTGGCGCTGTTGCGGGCGCGCGGGCAGGGCACGCGGCTCGGCGACTTCTGGGCCTATGCCCGCGCCGAGCGGCCGGCCGGCGTCGCCGACGAGCGGGTGGCGGCCTATACCCGGCTGATGTCCGCCTCCCAGCATCTGATCGCCGGGGAGGTGCTGGACGCTTATCCGCTGGCCCGCCACCGCCGCCTGCTGGACATCGGCGGCGGCGACGGCACTTTCTTGAGCGCGGTCGGCGCGCGCGCCCCGCATCTGCATCTCACCCTGTTCGACCTGCCCCCGGTGGCGGCCCGCGCCCGCGCCCGCTTCGACGCGGCCGGCATGGCGGAGCGGACGGCGACGGTCGGCGGCAGCTTCTTCCACGACGCCCTGCCCACGGGTGCGGACATCGCGACGCTGGTGCGGGTGCTGCACGACCATGACGACGACGCGGTCCGCCGCATCCTGGCCGGCGCCGCCCGCGCCCTGCCGGAAGGCGGCGTGTTGCTGGTGGCCGAGCCGATGGCCGGAACCCGCGGGGCGGAGCCGATCGGCGACGCCTATTTCGGCTTCTATCTGCTGGCGATGGGCAGCGGGCGCGCACGCACGCCGGACGAGCTGACGACGCTGCTGACCGAGGCCGGCTTCCGCGACATCCGGCCGGTGCGCACCCGGCGACCCCTGATGACCGAACTGCTGCAGGCCCGGGCCCCGGGAGGCCGGCCCTGAGGGTGCGACGGGGACGCGCCATGTGTAAGTCTGACTTGACGCTTGTCCCCGTCACGGTAGACTGACAATTGGAGGGAGGCCCTTGCTCGACCCGATCCACGACACTTTGCGCGGCGCGTTGCACACCAAGGCCGTGGTGCTGCAGGCACCGCAGCGACTCGCGCTCAGCGACCTCGACCTGTCGCCGATGGCGGCCGGGGATGTCGTCGTGGACATCGCCTGGAGCGGCATCAGCACGGGCACCGAGCGGCTTTTATGGTCGGGGCGCATGCCCGACTTCCCCGGCATGGGCTACCCGCTGGTCCCGGGCTATGAGAGCGTCGGCCATGTCGTCGATGGCCCGGCGGATCGACGCGGGCAATTCGTCTTCGTTCCCGGCGCGCGCTGCTTCGGCGAGATCCGTGGCCTGTTCGGCGGTGCCGCCGCGCGGCTGGTGGTGCCGGCCGACCGCGTCGTGCCGCTGCCGGACGGCCTGGGCGCCGACGGCGTGCTGCTGGCGCTGGCGGCGACCGCGCGCCATGCGCTGGCCGCCCCGCAGGCGCACCCGCCGGAGCTGATCGTCGGCCATGGCGTGCTGGGCCGGCTGCTCGCCCGGCTGACCGTGGCGGAAGGCCACCCGCCGCCGACGGTGTGGGAGACCGATGCCACCCGGCGCGACGGCGCGGACGGCTATGCCGTGGTCGATCCGGCGGCCGATCCGCGCGCCGACTATCGCGCGATCTACGACGTCAGCGGGGCCGGCAGCTTGCTGGACACGCTGATCGCCCGCCTCGCCCCGGGCGGCGAGGTGGTGCTGGCCGGCTTCTATGCCGAGCCGCTGAGCTTCGCCTTCCCGCCCGCCTTCCTGCGCGAGGCCCGCCTGCGCTGCGCAGCGGAGTGGCGCGAGGCCGATCTTGCCGCCGTCGCCGAACGGATCGCCGACGGACGGCTGTCGCTGGCTGGGCTGATCACCCATTGCCGGCCCGCCGCGGAAGCCGCGGAGGCCTACCAGACGGCGTTCTCCGACGCCGCCTGCCTGAAGATGATCCTGGACTGGAGAGGTTGCCAATGACCGTCGTTCAAGCCCCCCCGCGGGCGACGGCCGCCGACGCGATGACCGCGCGTCTGAGAGCCGAGGCCCGACACGATCCCGACCCCGTGCCGATCACCCCGGCCACCAAGGCCACCCAGATCATCGCCATCTACGGCAAGGGCGGGATCGGCAAGAGCTTCACGCTGGCCAATCTCAGCTACATGATGGCCCAGCTCGGCAAGAAGGTGCTGCTGATCGGCTGCGATCCGAAGAGCGACACCACCTCGCTGCTGTTCGGCGGGCGGGCCTGCCCGACCATCATCGACACCTCGACGAAGAAGAAGCTGGCCGGCGACGCGGTCGCCGTCGGCGATGTCTGCTTCAAGCGCGACGGCGTCTTCGCCATGGAGCTGGGCGGTCCGGAAGTCGGCCGCGGCTGCGGTGGACGCGGCATCATCCACGGTTTTGAGACCCTGGAAAAACTCGGCTTCCACGACTGGAATTTTGACTACGTCCTGCTCGACTTCCTCGGCGACGTGGTCTGTGGCGGCTTCGGCCTGCCGATCGCCCGCGACATGTGCCAGAAGGTGATCGTCGTCGGCTCGAACGACTTGCAGTCACTCTATGTGGCCAACAAGGTGTGTTCGGCCGTGCAGTACTTCCGCAAGCTCGGCGGCAACGTCGGCGTCGCGGGCCTGGTGGTCAACAAGGACGACGGCACGGGCGAGGCGCAGGCCTTCGCCGACGCCGTCGGCATCCCGGTCCTGTCCGCGATCCCGGCCGACGACGACATCCGCCGCAAGAGCGCGAGCTACGAGATCATCGGCAAGGAGGGCTCGAACTGGGCGCCGCTGTTCGAGCAGCTCGCGACGGGC
>JANQSN010000045.1 GCA_028284045.1 Alphaproteobacteria bacterium
CGTCGGTGACGTGGCCATCGCCTGCGGCTTCTCCTCCGCCTCGTCTCTAGCGCGGGCGATGCGCCGGCAGGCCGGCCGCTCGCCGCGCGAGCTGCGCGGGTCCGGGTGATGCGGACCTAGGCCGTGCGGCAGGTGCGCACGCCGATCAGGCGGTAGAGCGGGCAGAAGCGCACCACGGCGGTCAGCAGCGGCACTAGGCCGATCCAGCCCCAAACCGTCTGCGGGCCGACGAAGACCAGGCTGATCAGCACCAGGCCAAGCGCAAACCGCAGCAGGCGGTCGAGGGTTCCGACATTCACGGTCATCGATCCGATCTCCTTCTTGCGAGGCTATGCCCCTTCGGGGTCGGATCCTGTTTCGCGCGGCGGCGCGGGGGCCGTCTGTAACCTAGTCACCGGCCCTCGGCGAAGGCCGCCAGCGCCGGGCGGTCGGCGAGCGCCACGGCGCCGCGGGCGGCGGCGACCCAGCCGCGGCGCTGAAACTCGTGAAGCTGCCGGCTGACCACCTCGCGCGCGGTCCCCAGCTCGGTGGCGAGCTGATGATGGGTCAGGCGCACGACCCCATCCGGGTCGGCAAGCTGGCACAGCCGCTGCGCCAGGCGGATGTCGACCCGGGCGAAGGCGACCTCCTGGATCACCGTCAGCAGGTCGGTGATGCGCCGGGCATAGGCGGTGAACACGAAGCGCCGGAACACCGCCGACTCGGCGATCATCGCGTCGAAGGCGCCGCGCGGAACGGCCACACCTTGGATCTCGGTCTCCGCAAGCCCTTCCGCCGGATAATCCTCATCGGCCAGGAGACAGGCGGTGGTCAGCACGCAGCTCTGCCCGGGCTCGATCCGGTAGAGCACGATTTCCCGGCCGGTCTCGCCGACCTGCTGGACGCGTACGGTGCCGCCCAGCACGAACAGCATGGCATCCGGCGTCTTGCCCGGAGCGAACAGCACATGGCCGGCCGGCAAGACGACCTCCCGCGCCGCCGCGGCGAGGTGGTCGCGTGGTGCCGGCTCCAGCGCTTGCAGCCCTTCGAACCGATCGATCCAACTGCCCATGAGACCCCGACGGCCCCCTCATGTCGCTGTGCCCCTACGGCACATGCACGATGCGCACCCCGTTTGTGGTGCCGGGGGAGCCGAGCGGCAGGCCGACCGTCATTACCAGGCAACCGCCGGGAGCGACGAAACCGTCGGTCTTGGCGACCTCGATGGCGATGCGCACCATCTCCTCGAAGCGGTCGCGGTGCAGCACCACCTTCGCCGTCACGCCCCAGACCAGCATCAGCCGGCGGGCGATCTCCAAGGTCGGCGTCAGGGCCAGGATCGGCGCCGGCGGCCGGCGCCGGGCGGCGCGGAAGGCGGTCGAGCCGCTGTAGGTATAGGTGACGATCGCCGAGGCATCCAGCGTCTCGGCCATCTGGCGCGCCGCCGTGGTGATGACGTCGGCATCGGTCCGGCGCGGCGGCGGGGTGTACGCGTCCAGCACCAGCCGGTAGCGCGGGTCGCGCTGTACGCGCTCAATGATGCGGTCCATCATCTGCACGGCCGCCACCGGGTAGTCGCCGACGGCGGTTTCCGCCGACAGCATCACCGCATCGGCGCCCTGATAGACCGCCGTGGCGACATCGGAGGCTTCGGCACGGGTCGGCCGCGGGGCGCGGACCATGCTGTCGAGCATCTGGGTGGCCACCACCACCGGTTTGCCGGCGCCGCGGCAGAGATCGATGATGCCGCTCTGCACCACAGGCACGTCTTCCGGCGGGATCTCCACGCCGAGATCGCCGCGCGCCACCATCACCGCGTCGGCCTGGGCGATCACCGCTTCAAGCTGGTCCAGCGCCGACGGCTTCTCCAGCTTGGCCATCAGCCCGACCCGCCGGTCGGTCAACGCGCGGGCCTCCATCAGATCCTCCGGGCGCTGCACGAAGGACAGCGCCAGCCAGTCCACGCCCATCTCCAGGGCGAAGGCGAGGTCCGCGCGGTCCTTCTCCGTCAGGGCGGAGATGGGCAGCGCCGCGCCGGGCAAGTTCACCCCCTTGCGGTCGGACAGGGTGCCGCCGATGACCACGCGGGTCTGCGCGTAGTCCGGGCCGCATTCCGTGACGGTCAGGTGGATCCGGCCGTCATCCAGCAGGAGGTCGACGCCCGGCTGAAGGGCAGCAAAAATCTCCGGATGCGCCAGCGGGGCCCGCGACTCGTCCCCCGCCTCGTCGCCCAGTTCCAGGCGGAAGTCCGCGCCCGGCGTCAGGCTCGCCGATCCCGCGGCCAGCCGGCCGACCCGCAGCTTCGGACCCTGCAGATCGCCGAGAACGCCGAGCGGCCGGCCGAGGTCGCGCTCCACGGTCCGGATCGCGTCGATGGTCGCGGCATGGGTTTCGTGGCTGCCATGGCTGAAATTGATCCGGAAGAGATCTGCGCCCGCCTCGGCCAGTTCGGCGATCGCCGTCGGATTGGCGGTCGCCGGGCCGAGGGTGGCGAGGATCTTGGTGTAGCGGTGATGGCGCATGCGGACGCTCCTTGTCGCGCGGTCGGCCCCGGGGCAGCCTCCCGCGCCCGAGGCGCGAGGAGATGGGGGAGTGTAGCTGCCACCGGTTACAATTCTCTGGCAGCGCGCCGAGCGCATCCACATATTCCGGCAGGCGGTGCCGCACCCGCCGCCATCAGGCGGTCGGGCGGGGCGGCACATCCGACCCAAACGCAGATCCCAACCGGAGGCTTCCTCACCATGACCATCGCCGTCGGCGATACCCTGCCCGCCGTCTCGCTCTACACCCTCGGCGATCGCGGGCCCCAGGCCGTGGCGTCGGCCGATGTCCTGAACAGCGGGACGGTCGCGCTGTTCCTTGTGCCGGGGGCGTTCACGCCCGTGTGCTCCGACAACCATCTGCCGGGCTATGTCGCAGAGGCCAGCGCGCTGAAGGCCAAGGGGGTCGACCGGATCGTCTGTGTCGCGGTCAACGATCCCTTCGTGCTGGCAGCCTGGGGCAAGTCGCAGCCCAGCCTGGACGGCGTGGAGATTCTCAGCGACGGCAATGGGGCGCTGGCCAAGGCGCTGGGCGTCGAGCTGGACGCCAGCGGCTTCGGCCTCGGCACGCGCTCGCACCGCGCGGCCTTGCTGGTGAAGGACGGCGTCGTTCAGTGGATGGCGGTGGAGGAGAATCCGACGGTGGTCAGCGTGTCGTCGGCCGAATCGCTGCTGGCGCAGCTCTGACCCGAGCAGTCGTCGCGGCGCCGATCCTTAGTCGGCGCCGTAGACGATGCCGACCAGCCACATCGACAGGCCGGGGACGAAGGTCACCAGCATCAGCACGGTGACCAGCGGCACCAGGAAGGGCGCCGTCGCGGCCGCGCAGCGCTCGAACGGGATGCGGGCGACCCGCGACAGCACGTAGAGCACCATCCCGACCGGCGGCGTCAGCAGGCCGATCATCAGGTTCAGCACCATCATCACGCCGAAATGCACCGGATCCATGCCGATCTCCGGGCGGGTGACGATGGGCAGCAGCACCGGCACCAGGATGGTGATGGCGGCGATGGTCTCCATGAAGAACCCGACCACCAGCAGGATCAGGTTGATCAGCAGCAGGATCAGGATCGGGTTGTCGGTGAGCTGAAGGATCCAGGCGGCGAAGTGCTCCGGCACCCGGTTGCTCGTCAGGATCCAGGCGAAGATCGAGGCGCCGGCGACGATCAAGAGGATGATCGCCGTGGTCTCGATGGTGTCCATGGACACCTTCAACAGCCGCCCGAAGCTCAAGGTCCGATAGACCACGGTGCCGAGAATGAGGGCGTAGAACACCGCGGCGATGGCGGCTTCCGTGGGCGTAAAGGCGCCGGACAGGATGCCGCCGACGATGATCACCGGCGTGCCCAGCGACAAGGTCGCCCGGCCCAGGCTGCCAACCAGCCGGCGCATGGAGAACGCCTGGTCGCGCGGATAGTTCCGGCGCCGCGCGTACCAGCCGATCATCGCCATCAGCGACACGGCCATCAGCAGCCCCGGCAGAAACCCGGCGACGAACAAGGCCCCCACCGAGGTGTTGGGCGCCATTACGGCATAGATCACCATGGGCAGGCTGGGCGGGATGATCGGCCCGATGGTCGACGAGGCGGCAGTGACGCCGACCGCGAAGCCGGGATCGTAGCCGGCATCGCGCATCGCCTTGATCTCGATGGTGCCCAGCCCGCCGGCATCGGCCACCGCCGCGCCGGACATGCCGGCGAAGATGACGCTGGCCCCGACATTGACGTGGCCCAGGCCGCCGCGCAGCCAGCCGAACATCGCCTTGGCGAACTCGAAGATGCGCTCGGTGATGCCGGCGGTGTTCATCAACGCGCCGGCCAGGATGAAGAACGGGATGGCGAGCAGCGGGAAACTGTTCACGCCGCCGACCATGCGGTGGATGACCACGACTTCCGGCGGCCGCCCGGCCAGCACGACATAGATCAGCGACGACAGCGCCAGCGCGATCGATACCGGCATCCCGATCAGCAGCAGAAACAGGATGCCGACGAACAGGAAGGCCAGCAGATTGCCGACGACCGCCAGGGAGACGGCCGCAATCGCGGTGATGGCGATGGCGCTGACGGCGAGCGAGCGCCCGAAGCGGCCGGCCATGGTGGGGGTTCCGGTCAAGCTCGAAAGCGCTCTCAGTCGCTGTTGAGGCCGAATTCGGGATGCGTCAGGGGGCTCTCCCGATCCCGCCAATGCCGGACGGCGACCTGGACGGCGCGCCACGTCATCGCCACGAACCCGGCGAACACGACGTAGTAGATGATCGATTTCGGCAGCTCGATCGACGTCATGTACTGGTTGGTGTCCTGCGCCAGTTGGAAGGTGATCACGCTGGCGACGGCCAGAAAGCCGATGCGCAGGACGTCGACCAGGCGCGACAGCCAGAGCCCCAGCGCCGGCGGCAGGTAGCGATAGAAGAACTCCACGAAGATGTGGCTGTTGCGCTGCACCGCCACCGCGGCGCCGACGAAGGCGACGAGGATCAGCAGATAACGCGCGATCTCCTCCGTCCAGCCGATCGAATCGTTCAGGACGTAGCGCGAGAAGAACTGAACGAACACGATGATCGACAGCGCCCAGAACAGGACGAACGCCACCACGCCCTCCGCCGACAGGTCGGAGAGCGACATCTCCTGATCCTCGAACAGACGCTCGGGCTGGTCGCTGCGGTCCCCGCCGACCGATGAGGGGTCGGCGGGGGGCTCCTTATCCAACGACTGGGGATCCAACGACTGGGGCATCGGCGGGGTCGCGCCGCCGCCGGGGCGGCGGATCAGAGACCCTGCAGGCGGTCGTAGATCTCCTGCGGCCAGGTCGCCATGTCGCCGTTGTGCAGCGGCACGACGGCGTCGCGGAAGCTCGCCCGGTCGACCTCGACGACGTTGACGCCCTCGCCGGTGAACCAGTCGACCAGATCGGCCTCCATCTGGCGGATCTCGTCCGTCGCGCCGGCGGCCGCCTCTTCAAGCACGGCCACCAAGACCTCTCGGTCGGCGTCGTCCAGGCCATTCCAGCGGCTCTCGCCGACGATGGTCAGCAGCGCGTCGGTGATGTGGCCGGTCAGGACGATGTGGTCCTGGACCTCGTAGAACTTCTTGAACTGGATGGTCGGCAGCGGGTTTTCCTGAGCGTCCACGACCCCCTGCTGCAGCGCCAGGTAGACCTCCGCGAAGGCGATCGGGGTCGGGTTGGCGTTCACCGCCAGCGGGAACATCTGATAGAGCGGCGCGTTCGGCACGCGGATCTTCAGGCCGTCCATGTCGGCCGGATCCTGGATCTCGGTGTTTGAGGTGACGTGCCGCTCGCCGTAATAGGTCATGGTAACGACGTGGTGGCCGGTCTCCGCCTCGTAGCCGTCGCCCAGCTCGGTGAACAGGTCGGACTGGGTGTACGTCGCCCAGTGATCGAAGTCGCGGAACATGTAGGGCGCGCCGGAGATGGCGATCGGCCCGAAGGACCGGCCGGCGAACAGCGCGCCGGTGTAGATGACGTCGACGGTGCCGAGCGCCAACCCTTCGTTGATGTCGACCTCGTTGCCCAGCGAGGACGCCGGGAAGACCTCCATGGTCAGCCGGCCGTCGGTGCGCTCGGCAAGCTGCTCGGCCGCCCACACCGCCCACTGATGGTAGGGCGACTGCGCCTCGTAGACATGGGCGAACACCAGCTCTTCCGCCTGGGCCGTCGAAAACGCGGCGGTGGTGGCGAGCAGCGCGGTGGTCAGGGTTGCGGTGCGCAGAACGGTGCGGCGCGTGGCGCTCATAGGGTCCAATCCTCCCGGGAAAGGGTGCGTTGTTGTTGCCGTCCGACACGCCGGCCGAGCGACTTTGTAACCGCATTCATGAGCACGCCACCGGAGGCTGTCAAGCGAGCCCGGCGGCGGGCTTGCCGCCGGGCCGGTCGTTCGGGCAAAACCGCCCCGAGACGATCTTGCGGACCCCGTCCCGAGCATGGCCATACCCGATCACAGTCCTCGACCCACGGGCGAACCGACCTCCCGTCTGCGGCGCCTGGCGCGGCAGGGCGGCGGGCTCCTGCTCGCCACCGTCATCGCGCTGGCGATCGCGAACGCGGTGATCTTCCTCGGCTACCGCATCGAGGTGTGGATCGAAACCTGGACCCGCGACGACACCCCGGGGACGGACAATGTGGTGGTCGAGCGCCACCAGGTCGACCTGGACGCGATCTACCCCGATCTGGCGCCGGGCGAGATCGATGCGATGCTGGACGAGACCTGGTCGCGCGGCCTGACCTTCGACGCCGACGCTGTTTTCCGCGAAGGGCCGCTGGCGGGCGTCTACGTCACGGTCGACGCTGCGGGGTTCCGCCATTCGGACGGTCAGTCGCCGTGGCCGCCCGACGAAGGCGCGCCGACCGTCTTCGTCTTCGGCGGGTCGACCACCTTCGGCTACGGCCTGCCGGATGCGGACACGGTGGTGTCGGCGCTCAGCCGCCGGCTGCGCGCGTTGCCGGGGTTCGAGGCGGCCCAGATCTACAATTTCGGGCGAGGCTACTTCTTCTCCAAGCTGGAGCAGCGACTGTTCACCGGCCTGCTCGGCCATGGCCATGTGCCGGACATCGCGGTGTTCATCGACGGGCTCAACGATTTCGCCAATCCCGCCGGCCTCTATCCCGGCCCGGATTGGTCCGCCGTCGGCCGGGTCAGCGACGGCCGCCCGGCAACCGGCCTGTTGACGGTCGATTGGCACCGGCTCGTGCATCTGGTGCCGATGCTGCGCCTGGCGCGCGACGTCGCCGGCTGGATGGAGGACGCGCCGCCGGCCGAGGCGACAGCGCCGGTCGCGGCCTTCGATCCGTCCGTCTACGACGACGCGGCCGTGCTCGACACCGTGATCGACCGCTACTTCCATCAGCAGCGGCTGATCCGCGCCGCGGCGGCGGCGTTCGACGTCCGGCCGGTCTTCGTCTGGCAGCCGGTGCCGACCTATGCCTACGACCTGGACCGGCACCCCTTCGTCCGCCAGGGCCGCAGCGACGGCACGGCGCCGATCTTCGGGGACCACAATCGCTCAGCCTACGGCTATCGCCGCCTTGCAGAGCGGCGCGCGGCCGACGGCCTGCCGGACGACATGGTCTGGTGCGCGGAGATCGCGGCGGCGGAGACGGCGCCGCTCTATGTCGATGCGGTGCACTACAGCGCCCGGCTGTCGGACCTGCTGGCGGCGTGCATCGCCGACGCGCCGGCGTTGCGATAGCGGCGCGGGCGGCCTTACCGCGCGGCGCCGGCCGCCGGGCCGTCGTTCCAGATCACGTCGTCGGTGCGGGCTCGGTCGAAGGCGACGCCGTTGGCCCGGCACCCGGTCAGATTGGCACCGGTCAGGTCGGTCGCGGTGAAGTCCGCACCGATCAGGTTGGCCCGGCGCATGTCGGCGCCGCTCAAATTGGTGCCGACCAGCCGGCCATTCGACAGGTTGACCGGCCACAGCCGGCCGGTGCGCCGCCCCGTGCGGTCGATGATCGGCATCGGCTTCAGCTTGGCCCGCGTCATGTTCGCCCGGCTGAAATCGGCGCCGCACAGCGTCGCCCCGTCCAGGATGGCGCCGCGCAGATCGGCCTTGATCAGCTCCGCATTGCTGAGATCGGCCATCACCAGCGACGCCCCGGTCAGCCGGCAGCCCGACAGCTTCACATTGCGCAGCGATGCGGCGGAGAGATTGATGTTGGCCAGGTCCAGATGGCACAGATCCGCGCCGTCCAGGGTCGCCCGTTCGCCTTCCCGCCCATTGGTCTCCATCCACCGGGCGTGCTTGGCGACCACCAGGCGAAGGTCGCGATCGAGATGGCTGGGCGCCGCATCAATGGCCGCTCCGTCGAGATTGACGTCGTCGAGGTCGGCATCCGACAGATCGACGTCCTTCAGGTCCGCGCCGCTGAGATCCGCGCCGTCCAGCTTGGCGCCGGCCAGGCTCGCCCCGCCGAGCTGCGCACCGGACAAGCGGGCGCCGACCAAGCAGGCCCCGGAAAGGTCGACCTCCTGCAGCTTCGCCCCTTCCAGGTCCGCCCCTTCCAGGTTGGCCTGGTAGAGCCGCGCCCGGGCGCAATCGGCGCCGCGCATGGTCGCCCGGCCGAGATTGACCCGGCTGAGATTGGCGTCGCGCAAGGTGGCGTTGTCCAACGAGACCCGGCCGAGATCGCTGGGGATGACGCTGACGCCGGCGTCATCGCCGCTCATCAGCGTGCCTTCGCGCAGATCGGCCCCTTCCAGGTCGGCACCCGTCAGATCGGCATCGCGCATGCGCACGCCGCGCAGATCGGCCCCCGACAAGCGCGCACCCGACAACAACGCCTGATGAAGATTGGCGGCGAACAGGTCGGCTTTCCTCAGGTCCGCCTGACAGAGGTCCGCGTACTGGAAATTGACGCCGGACAGCTTGGCCTGGCGCAGATTGACCCCGGGCAACGACACGCCGGTCAGATCCTGACGGGCCAGATTGGCACAGGCCCCGCTGGGCTTGCGGTCCAGCCAGGCCTCATGGGCGCTGACAATCCGCATCAAGTCGTCCGGTGTCATGGCAGGATCGGTGGGCGTGGTCGGTGGATCGTCATCCGCAGATCGCCATGCGTGTGTCGACCAGGCCGATACACACGTAACGAGCATCGAACCGACAGGGTCGTCGGGTCCGATGGGACATCGAGTCGGGTCCCATCCTGACGATCCTGACCGGTCGTGAAAGGGCCTCGCCGGCGGGCCGCAGGGCGACGGTCACCGCACCCATCCGAGCGGACATGAATATTGGCGGTTGCCGTTCGCCATGGTCAAGGCGCAGCTAGGACTTTACGCAGTCCCTCTCGGCCGCGCGCCGGCGGCCGGGCTCGCGCGATCGACGCATGCGGTCGCCGGCGGCTTGGTGTAGAGCAGAGCTGCGCCATCCGCTGCCGCTTCTCTGCGCCCCTTCACTGCCCCCCTTTCTCCGCCATGTCCGCGACGCCATCGACGCCCCCGACCCTAGAGCCATCGTCCCCCGGGTCGGTCGAACCACGGCTGTCGGCCCTGGTGGTGGCCCGCAATGAGGAGGCGATGCTGGCCGACTGTCTGGCGACGCTGCGCTTCGCCGACGAGATCGTCGTCGTCCTCGACCGCAGCGAGGACGGCTCGGCCGAGATCGCCCGGGCCTGCGCCGACCAGACCATCGCCGGCGCCTGGGAGATCGAAGGCGCGCGCCGCAACACCGGCATCGACGCGTGTACGGGCGACTGGATCCTCGAAGTCGACGCCGACGAGCGGGTCTCGCCTGCGCTCGCCCGGGAGATCCGGTCGGTCATCGCATCGGCGCCGCCCGGCCACTTCCTGATCCCCTTCGACAACTACATCGGCGATCGATTGGTCCGGCACGGCTGGGGCGCCGCCTGGGGCGTGCGCGAGACGGTCCGGCTGTTCGCCCGCGGGTGCAAACGCTGGGGTGCGGAGCGGGTGCACCCGTCGCTGACGCTCAGCGGACCCAAGGGACGGCTGACGCAGCCGATGGCCCACTATGTCGACCGCGATATCTCGGACATGCTGTCGCGCCTGGACCGCTACACCAGCCAGCGCGCCGCCGATCTCCGGGCCCGCGGCGAGGTCGGCAGCTTTCGCCGCCATCTCCTGCGAATGCCGGCGCGCTTCTGGAAATGCTTCGTCGCACGCAGGGGCTATCGGGAGGGCCGCTACGGCTTCCTCTTGGCTTTAATGGCCGCGCTCTACCCGATGCTCTCGCATCTCAAGGCCGCCCTGGAGGATGAGGGGCCAGGGGATCGACCGACAAACGGCGGATAATCGCCGATGCCGCGCCGGCGGCAACCCATCCTTAACGACCCGATGGGATGCTCGGGGAGGGCCGCATTTTGGCCCCTACCGTGCCCGAGATACGGACGTCAAACCGTGTTGGAGCCGGCTTCATGCCACTAAGCCGCGCCGAAGGCCTGCAGGCTCTCCCGCGAAAATCGCCCCCCACGTCCCGCACCGACCGCGGCGCGAGGCTTGCCGCCGCCGCCCGGGCGGTGCGAGGGGATCGGCCGGCCCGCGAGCCGCAACCCGAAGCCCGGACGATATGGACGTCGTTCTGGTTCGTTTTCCCGGCCCTGTGCTTCCTGCCCGCGGTTGCCCTTGCCGGCTACACCTCCTGGTGGGTCGAGCGGAAGATCGACGACATCGCCGCCGCAGAGAGCACGGCCGTCACGCTTCAAAGAGAAGCCGTCAATGTGCATTTCAACGAAATGGCGATGGATATCTGTGCCTTCGCCCGCCAGAACGAGCTGCGAAACTATCTGGAGACCGGCGATTCTGCCTGGATTGCCGCCATGGCCCAGGAATACTTGGCTGTCGCGCAGAACGCACCTCACTATGGGCAGATCCGTTACATCGACGGAACCGGAATGGAAATTCTGCGCGTCAATGCGAATACAGGAAATCCTTATATCGTTCCTGAGTCCGATCTGCAGGATCAGTCGGACAGATACTACATCAGCGGCTCAGATTCCCTGAGGTTGAATGAGATTTACATATCCCCACTGGATCTCAACCTGGATCACGGATACATCCAGATACCGCACAATCCCGTGGTTCGGGCGACGACGCCGGTGTTCAGCGCGGACGGCGAACGGCGGGGCCTGGTGGTGATCAACTACATGGCACAGTCGATGCTGCAGCGGGTGGACTCCGCCAGCGTCGCCTCCGTCGGCAACACCTTCATGCTGAACGCCCAGGGATACTGGCTGCTCAGCGACTCGCCGTCGCAAGCCTTCGGGTTCATGTTCGCCGACCAGTTCGACGAGCGCATGTCGACGCGCTACCCAGAGGCCTGGGCGCATATGATCGCCAACAGTTCCGGGCAGATCAGGACGCCCAAGGGCCTGTTCACCTTCGATTCCTACTACCCCCTGGCCCAGTTCGGCACCTGCCACGACGCCTCCGCCCCGGGACGGCGGTCGGAGGGGGAGCTCGGCATGCGGTTCTACGGCGAGTACCGATGGATCCTGACGACGCATGTGCCGAACCAACAACTGGATCGGATCTTCAAGCACTCGCTGACCACGTCGCTTGCGATCGGGTTTCCGATGATCCTGCTGCTGGCGGTGGGCACCCGGTCGGTGGGCGTCACCGTCGCGCAACGCCAGCAGCATCGTCTGGCGCTGGAGGCCCTGGCCCGCATCGATGCGCTGACGCATCTGCCCAACCGCACCACCTTCGAAGACCATCTGCACCAGGAATACCGGCGCGCCAAACGCCACGATCGGCGGTTCGCCGTCCTCTACATCGATCTCGACGGCTTCAAGGCGGTCAACGACCAGCACGGACATATGACAGGCGATCAGGTGCTGCGCGACGTGGCGGGCATCCTCGCCCGGGGCTGCCGGGCGGTAGACACGGCAGCGCGACTGGGCGGCGACGAGTTCGCCGTGCTGTTGTCGGAGGTTCGCGACAAGGCAGCCGTGGGCATCGTGGCGGACCGCCTGTTGCAACAGATCAAGCGCCTCGACTACGACGGCTGTCCGATCGGCGCCAGTATCGGCGCCGCGCTCTGGCCTGACGACGGCGACGATCCGGCGGCGATCGTTCAGCGGGCCGATCAAGCCATGTATGCCGCCAAACGCGCCGGCAAGAACCGTATCGAGGTCGTCGGCGACGACTGATCCGCCGACCCTAAACGGGCGCCTCGGCACGGTTGCGACAAGACGGCTTGCACGCGCCCGGGCGTACGATACCTTGTTGCCTAAGGATCTCCGGATCCGCCGATCCCTTGGGGATCATGACGGGCCGTCCGCTCAATGCGACGGCTCGTCGCACTTGGTGATGAAGGGCAGGACGTCACACGTTATCGACGGGTTCGCCCACCCGCGACCGGTGCCCGGCCGCGGAGAAGAAGAGTGCGCACGATCGTCCCCCATTGCGTTGCGGCGGGCGCACGAACTGCAAGGAGAGTGAGTATCATGACAACGGTACAATTCGTGGAGCGCCTGGTACCGGAAGGTGTGCGGGTACGGCCCGTTGCCGGCGGGTTCATCCTGTCGGACGGCCAGTGGACGACGCATCTGGCGACCGACGACCTGGCCAATGGCGACGCGGCGGCGGAGTCCACACTGAGCGACCGGGTCGCCCAGGCCGTCTCGACGCTGCGGTCGGCGCGGCACGACGACGAGCACGCGCGGGAGGCCTCGCGCGGCGCGGCATGACACGCCGGCTTCGGCACAGACCCAAGAGAGACCCGGGGGCTTCGGCTTCCGGGTTTTTTCTTGCCGGCGCATCGGCAACGGTGCCGCCCTAGGTCCTATCTAGATATAAACATTTATTTATGTTCTGATCGCGGCGTGAGCATGGTAGTCTGCGACTCAAAACACCCGCGACACCGTCAAGAGGCCCCGCCCCTTGCCCCGACACCCCGCCCCGCGACTCAGCTTCGAAGTGTTCCCCGGTAAGACGCCGCGGGGTACCGAGCTGCTGATGGAGGCGCTTGGCGCGCTGAAGCCGCTGGATCCCGACTTCGTCTCGGTGACCTGCGGCGCCGGCGGCTCGCGGCGCACCACCAATTGCGACATGGTGGCGAGGATCCAGGACGAGATCGGCGTCCCCGTGGCGGCCCATATGACGGCGATCGCCGCCAGCGAAGAGGACGTCGCCTGGCTGGCCGATCGCTATCGCGCCATCGGCGTCGGCCGGCTGGTCGCCCTGCGCGGGGACCGGCCACGCGACGCCGGCACCGATCCGGGGCCCGCGCGGTTCCGCTACGCCAACGAGCTGGTGGCTTGGCTCAGTCAGCGCGGCGGCTTCGACATCGCCGTGGCGGCCTATCCGGAGACACATCCCGAGGCCCCCAGTGCCGATGCCGATATCGACGCGCTGAAGCGCAAGGTCGACGCCGGGGCGACCACCGCGATCACCCAGTTCTTCTTCGATGCGGAGCGGTTCTTGCGCTTTCGCGATCGCATCCGCCGCCACGGGATCACCGTCCCGCTGGTGCCGGGCATTCTGCCGATCCAGTCCTTCGAGCGGACGCGGAAGATGGCGGCGGACTGCCAGGCCCGTATTCCCCACACGGTTGCCGACGCCTTCGCCTCGGCGGGCGAGGATCCTGCGCGACAGGCCGCCGTCAGCCTGGAGGTCAGCGCCGGCCTGTGCGCCCGGTTGGCCGAGGAAGGCGTGGCGGCGCTGCACATCTACACGCTGAACAAGGCGGCCCCCACCCTGCGGCTGGCGGAGCGCCTGGGCTGGCTGCCGGATCCCGCACCGCGGCCCCGCAGCACGGCGGCCGATCGGGCGCCGCACCGTCCGCCGCCGGCGCACCGCCCCGCCCCCGCCCCCGGGTATTGACCCCTCCCCCCCCCTGACACACCTGTAAGGCGTTGGCGCCGCAGGCCCCGCCAAGGAATACCGCGGCGGCGCCTGCCGGATCTCGTCTGCCACGAAGGGC